>JBIOXD010000118.1:0-34182 GCA_044869265.1 Gemmatimonadales bacterium | reverse complement strand
GGTGACCGCCCTCGCCCGCTCTCGACCGCCTTCGACCGCCTACCGCAGCACCTCGTCCCCCTCGCGCGCCTGTGCTTCCATTTGCCGTCGAACCATGTCGTGATACAGCCCCCGCGCGCGCATCAATGCTTCGTGAGTCCCCCGCTCCACGACCGCACCGTTCTCCATCAACAGGATCAAATCGGCCCGCCGAATCGTCGACAACCGGTGCGCAATGACGAACGTGGTCCGATCGGCCAACAGATCGGCCATCGACGCCTGAATCAGCTGCTCGCTCTCGGTGTCCAGGTTGCTGGTGGCTTCGTCGAGAATGAGAATCTGCGGTGACGCCAGAATCGCGCGGGCAATCGCGAGCCGTTGCTGCTGGCCGCCCGACAGCTTCACCCCGCGCTCGCCGATGAACGTGTCGTAGCCGCTCGGGAGCCGGACGATGAACTCGTGTGCATTGGCCCGGCGCGCGGCATCCTCGATGTCGGCGTCGGTGGCATCGTGGCGGCCGTATGCGATGTTGTCTCGCACCGATCCGTCGAACAGGAAGACGTCCTGCTGCACGATCGCCAGGAGGTCGCGATAGCTCCGCAGGCGCAAGTCGCGAATGTCGGTGCCATTGAGCAACAGGCGGCCGCGCGTCGGATCGTGAAACCGCGCCACCAGGTCCGTCACAGTGGTCTTCCCGGCGCCGCTGCGACCGACGAGCGCCACGACCGAGCCACCGGGGACCGTCACGCTGAAATCCCGCACCACCGGCTGGCCTTCGCGATACTCGAAGGTGACGTTCTCGAAGCGCAGCTCCCGCACGACGGCCGGCGCGTCCCGCGCGCCGGGGCGATCGGGTTTGTCGTCCTCCATCGCGAGCACTTCGAATACGCGCTCCATCGCGGCCAATGAGCGCTGCATTTCGGAGAACGAGTTGACGATTTGCCAGACCGGATTCAGCAGCAGAAACATGTACCACTGGAACGCCATGATGTCGCCGACGCTCGCCCGGCCGACGATGTTCAGATAGCCGCCGAACCAGACGATGACGACGCTGATTCCCGCTTCGAGCAGGCCCCACGAGGTCCACAGCAACAGCTCCCGGCGATGCGCGAACAGCTCTTTGCGGAGTACGGTGTGCCGGCCAAGCATGTAGCTCAGCAGCTCCTGGATCTCCTGCCGGAACGCGCGCACCACGCGAATGCCGGAAAACGTCTCGCCCACGCGCCCATCCACGACCTCCACGTCCTTGCGCACCGACCGGTAAATCGGACGGATCCGGCGGACGAAGATGAGGCTCAAGACCATCACGCCGGGAATAATCGCCAGCGCCATGAGCGCCAGTTGCCAGTTCAGCGCGATCAGGATGCCGATCGCGATCACCAGGCGAATGGCCGAAATGGCGGGCGATACAATCGCCATCTGGAGGAGGCCGGTCGTGGTCTCGACATCGCCCGTGAGGCGCGACAGGATACCACCCGTCTTCATCTCCCAGAGCCGAGGCAGCGGCAGGTGCAGCAGCCGCTCGTAGAGCGACCGCCGCAGCGACAGCATCACCCGAACGTTCAGGAGCCGCTGCCGGTAATCCTTCCATCCGCCGCCCACATGGGACAGGATGATCACGCCGAGGAAGACGAGACCGGTGAGGTTGAGGCGGTTGAGTCGGGTGCTGAGATCGAGATCCTGATGCAGGATCACGCGGTCAATGATGAACCGAATGAACAGCGGCTCGATCATCTGGAGGGCGGCGACGGCCAGGGCCAGGACAAAAACCATGGCCAGTGCGTTGCGGTGTGGCCGCAGCCAGCGCAGGTACCCCCGCATATAGGCCCGCCGCGTCGGCCCCCCACCCGGTTCGCGCGGCTTGGTCGGCGGCTGCCCACCGTCCGAAGCTTCGGCTACCTCGTCGAGGCGCCGCTGCTTGTAGTCCTTAACGAATTCCTGGTAACGCTTGCGGGAAGAACGAACGGGGCTCACGAGAGAACGTGAGCCCCGCCATTCAGCTTCGTCAACTGCGGCACCTTACTTGCCCAGGTCGCGCACCACACCGATCAGGAGTTGCATCTTCGGCTGATCGGCAGAACCCTGAGCATCCGTGTTGAGCTGCGTGGCCAGCTGATTCAGCGCGTCACGACGCGCCTGCCCCGACGCTCGCTCGGCGCTGGTCAGCGCGTCGCGCGCGGCATTGATCTTCGCGGTGGGCAGCCCGTTCGACCGGGCCAGCTGGTCGAGATAGGCGCGCGCCACGACGAAGTTCGCGGGCCACACCAGCTTCTCTTGATTCTGCGCATTGAGATAGTCGAACCGCACGAGCTTCGCGGCGTCGATTTCGTTTTGCGTGAGCAAGGCGTTGGGCGTCAGCTCGAAGATGTCGAGCCCGCGTGCGATCTCGGAGCTCACGATGTAGCCGTTGTACCAGTAGGCCGACCACGACCCCGCGCCGACCATCTTCGTTGAATCCATCGGCCCACGATCGAAGTACGCGATCTCTTTGGGATTCGCCTGATCGGTCCAATCGAACACCGAGACGCCGCCCTGGTACCAGCCTTGCACCATGACATCGCGACCCGGCACCGGAATCAGCGTGCCGTTGTGCGCCACACAGTTCTCAAACTTGGTCTGCACCGCGGGCAGCTTGTAGTAGCTCGTGAACGTCATCGTCGTGCCGCGCAGGTTGAAAATCGCGTTGGCACCCCACTCCGGCTTGTCGGTGCTGCGGCAGCGGGGCTGCCCCCCTCCACCCCATTCGTCGGTGAACAGGATCTTGGTCCCGTCGTTGTTGAAGGTCGCCGAATGCCAGAAGGAGAAGTTGGAATCCGATACGGCACTGACGCGCCTCGGATTCGCGACGTCGCGGATATCGAGCAGCATACCGTATCCGCCGCAGGCGCCACCCGCCAGGCCGATCGCAGGATAGGCCGTGATGTCGTGGCACTGAGTCGGGCCGCTCCTCGGTCCGATGCCCATCCGCCGCCGGTTCCCCTCAACGCGCTGTGTGAAGATCGTCTGCGCGTTGGCGCGGAAGGTCGCGGTATCGGCGCCGGTGGGCGTGCCCGTGCCACCGCGGGCTTTCACGATACTGTCGAGCGCCCAGGTGGTGAAGTTGCGGCCGATGATGACGTCTTCACCTTCGAACACGATCACCAGGCCTCCCGCTGCCCGCGCGGAATCAACCTGACGCTTGTACTCCGCGATGTCTTCGGGCGCGTCACCGTGACGTGCCGGCGCGTCGAGACCCCCAAAGATTCTGGGTGAGCTGACGATGCGCGCTTGCTCGGGGTTCGCGAGCGGAACCTGAATGACTTCGATTCGGAAGAGTGCAGTGTTGGGAGTCGTATCGAGCGCGCCGACCGAGCATCCAGCCAGCTCGTTCGGCGAGCGGACCGGCGCACTCCCCGAGACGTAGATGTAGACGTTGCTCGTGTCGGTTGGCGACGTGACGACGGTATGCGTGTGCGAGCCGCGGCAGGTCTGCACGTTGGTGATGAGCTTGGGGTTTGCCAGATCGGTGCCGTCGAAGATTCGGATGCCGCGCAGCCTGTGGTGATCGACCGTATCCTGGATTCCCTGAGTGCCGCAGTCGGTGCGTCCATTCAACGCCTCGCCCGACACGAACAACAGATTGCGATAGACCGACACGTCGCTCTGTGACCCAGGACAGACGAACGCTTTGTAGAGCCTGGGGATCTTCGGATTCGAGATGTCCCAGACCTGCACCCCGGAGTAGTTGCCCTGGATAACGTAGTTGCCCCGGAACGACAGGTCCGAGTTGACGAGCCGGAAATCCCCCGGGTCGCTGCGATTGATGAAATCGGGCGACGGCGGTGTGTTGGATACCAGCCGCATGTTCCACGAAGCCTGGGCGGCGTTGAACCACCCGGCGCGCAAACCGACGCGCGGATCGGGGTTCGGCGCGCGGGTGCTGGTGGGCGCGGGCGTGGCGGACGAGGAATAACCCGACGACGACGACGATCCCGAGCTCGAGCAGCCGGCGACCGCGAATGCAGCGACGACGAAACATGATACGAATCGGGATTTCACTGAGAGCTCCGTTTGAGGTCTTCAAGCATGAGAGTCATGCGATTGATCTCGGTGGTCTGATCGGCATTGACGTCGGCCGCGAATTTGAAGATCTGGCCTTCCTGCGCCGCGCCGGGCGCCGCCAGCAGCTGTTCCACCATTGTGATCGCGCCCTGGTGGTGCTGAATCATGAACGTTAGGAACAGGCGATCGAACTCGGCCCCCTGCGCGCTGTCGAGCTGCTTCATCTGTTCTGGCGTGAGCATGCCCGGCATCAGCATCGGCTCGGCCATCCCCTCCATGACGTGGCCGCGGGGATCAGCGGGCGGGACGAACTGGCCGCGTTCGCGCAGCCAGCGCTGCGCGAAGTCGATCTCATCGGTCTGTGCGACGACGATGCGCTCGCACAATACGCGCACGGCCAGACTCGCGCCGTGCGACGGCGCCCACCCCGCCATTTGAATCGCTTGCGCATGGTGCCCAATCATCCCGGCAAGGAAATGAACGTCCGCTTTCGTGTACGGCGTCTGGGCGCGTGGGCCCGCGGCAGGTTTGGAAACCTGCGGCGCCGGAGCGGGTTGTTGGCTGGCGGAGTTCTGGGCGCACGCCGTGGCAATGACGACGGCGAGCGTCATACCGGAGAAACGTCTGATCATGCGCCCCTAAAGCTAAGCGGTATGCGACGTCTGACGAGAACCCCTTTCCTCCCCCCCCTCCCCGTCCCCGCGCTGCTCCCTCTCGGGTTGAGAGTTGAAACGCTCCCGTTCCCCCGCCCCTTCGCTGGCGGCCGGCGTCTGTCCGGGGCGATGGAGCGTCAAAAACGCGTCCGGCAACAGGCTTGTGGCCAGCATCACCGTGTTGATATCGACATGCTCGTGCCACGTGTCCGTGCGCTGGTTCTCAGGTTGCAACCAGAATGTCTGGAGCGCATTCCGCAGCGGCGCGTATCGCTCCAACTCGCCAATCAGCGGACGTAGAGGCTCGGGAGCGATCTCCTTCAGCCGTGCTATCGCGGCCAGGCCGGCCGCCAAACCGAGCTCCCGGAAGGCGAGCCGCCGGCGGGCTTGCAGGGGCGTCTGCAGGTGCCAGCGGGCGAACTCGTCCAAACCGCCGAGCACTGCTTCAAGAATCGCCTCCAGCAGCTGCTCGTCGCGACCGTCGCCGAGCTGGGCGAAGCGGTAGGCGTCGATCAACAAACCACCGATGCCGAGGGCGTCATCCGTCGCGAGCCGGTTCAGATCGAGCATCGATGCGAAATCCGCAATCGCGGCATCGAGCGATGAGGCAGCACACGAATCCGGTGGAAGCGGCGTGTCGAGGAGCTGGAGATACGTCACGTACCCGTCGAGCGGATCGTGCTGGCCCATGGAAGGCACCAGTGGTCGTGTCAGGTCGATGCTCATCTTCCAGTACATGCGTCGCGATCCGTCGAGCAACGTATACACGAACGTGCGATGCGCCGTCGCAGCCAGCTCACGTGCCCAGCAGTTGTACCACAAATCTCCGGTGACGCGAGCGGTCTGATCGAGCGCGTGCATCCACTTGGTCAAGTAGTGGAAGTACTGTCCGTCGCGATCCCATTCCAGACGCTCGTTGGGTGGCTCGTGTGGGCCGCGCTCATCCATTGCCTTGCCGATGCGGAGACCGCCTACCGTTGGATGCGCAGCCCCCTCTGATTCGGAGCGCCCACTGATCCATCCCGAGCGACCACCCTCCGGACGGTGTCTACCCAGCACCTGATGCACCTGGTCGATCAGCGCGCGGGCGAGGTCGATGAACCGTTGCTCGCCCGTCACACGAGCCAGACCGAGGTAGTTCGTCACCGCAAAAGCATCGGTCCAGAGGTAGCGCTTCCCCTCGCCGGTCTGCTCGGCAAAACGAGCCATCAGGTCGATGACCTGTTGAATGCGGGTGTCTGTCATCGTTGGCTAGTAACCATTATCGCGTTCGAGGGGTCGCCTGAGCAACTTTATTGCATGCCACGCAGTGGCCCCCCCTCCCCGTCATTGGCGGTTCCCCCTCCCGTGGAGCCGATGCTTGCCAAGCTCACCGATGCCGTCCCCACGGACGGCAACTTTCTGTACGAGCCAAAATGGGACGGCTTTCGTGCCATCGTGTTCCGCGGGCCCGGCAAGGACGAGGTGTACATCCAGAGTCGCGATCTGCGACCGCTCGATCGCTACTTCCCCGAGCTGCACGAGGTCTTTCTCGAGCAACTGCCCGTCGGTGTCGTGGTGGACGGCGAGATCGTAATGCCGACGCCACACGGGCTGAGTTTCGGCGGGCTCCAGATGCGGTTGCATCCGGCTGCGTCGCGCGTCGCGATGCTGGCGAAAAAGGCGCCCGCCGCGTTTGTCGCGTTTGATCTGCTCGCGGCCGGCAGCACCAACTTGATGAACGCGCCGCAAGAGGAGCGCCGCAAACAGCTCGAGAAATTATTCGCCAAGATGCGCCGCCCGCTGCATCTGACACCCGTGACCCGGGATCACGACCTCGCGGTCGACTGGCTGCAGCGGTTCGAGGGCGCCGGCCTCGACGGCGTAGTTGCGAAGCCGGCCGGCGCGACGTATCAGCCCGGCAAGCGCGCCATGTTCAAGATCAAACATTCCCGCACTGCGGACTGCGTGGTCGCCGGTTATCGGTGGCACAAGAGCGGGAAGGACGCGGTCGGATCACTCCTGCTCGGTCTCTATGACGACGGCGGGATGTTGCAACACGTAGGCGTCACCTCGTCATTCACCATGGCGATGCGCAAGCAGCTCGTGAAGGAGCTGGCTCCGCTGCGCAAGACCGCGTTGCTGAACCATCCCTGGCGCGAATGGGCGGACGCCCAAGCGGAATCGAGCCGCATGCCGGGCGGGCAAAGCCGTTGGAGCGCCGGAAAAGACCTGTCCTGGGAACCGCTGCGCATCGAGCGCGTCTGCGAAGTGAAGTACGATCACATGGAAGGCGATCGCTTCCGCCACGCAACGGTCTTCCAACGCTGGCGCCCCGACAAGGAGGCCAGTGACTGCCGCTATGATCAGCTCGAGGTCACTCCGGCTTACGAGCTGGAGAAGGTCTTCGGCGCGCGCGGGGAGCCGCGCGGGAGGCGGGCGCGGCGGGCGCGGCGGGGGGGGCGGGGCGGGCGGGGGGGGGCCTGAGCTTTTCCGGAACGTGTTGGAGGTTGATCCGAATACGGTACCACGCTGACGACCGGCCGCGCATTTGATCGACGAGCACATCGGCGGGCTCGAGATGTTTCGCGACGCGGGGGTGCCGTTTTTTCCATTTGGCCAGACCCGCAAGCGCTTCCTTCTTGTCCTTGCCTTGACTGACCTCGATGAGTGGAAATTTCTCCGCTCGCACGCGGGCCTTGGACGGCTGCACGCGCGGCGGCTCACCAGGCTGCTTGCGATAATGCGGCGGCCAGGGCGCGTCGCCCTGCCCCTGCCGCTCCTGGCGCCCGGACAGCTCGAGCAACCCCTCCAATGAACCCGCATGGCGGTCCATTTCCGCGTGCCGATCGCCAAGTTCGGCAAATCGCGTGGGCATTGTGGCGAGTGTGAAATCGGCCGGGTCGGACGCGTCCACCTCATCCCAGCTGAGCGGCGCTGACACGCGGGCATCGGGCGTCGGCCGGACGGAATAGGCCGAAGCCACCGTGCGATCTTTGGCATTCTGGTTGTAGTCCACGAACACGCCCTGACGCTCTTCTTTCCACCATTTGCTGGTCGCGAGCGTGGGTGCGCGACGCTCGACTTCCCGCGCCAGCGCGAGGGCGGCGCGTCGCACCTCATCGAATCCCCAGCGACGCTCGATGCGCACAAACAGATGCATGCCGCGGGAGCCCGAGGTCTTGGGCCAACCGACGAGGCCGAACTCGTCGAGAACGGTGCCGGCAATCTGGGCAACCTCGCGGACCTGCGGCCACTTGATTCCCGGGACGGGATCGAGGTCCACGCGCAGCTCGTCCGGGTGGTCCAGGTCTTCGGCGCGCACGGGGTGCGGATGGAGCTCCAGACAGGCGAGGTTTGCCAGCCAGGCCAGCGACCCGGCGTCCCGCGGCACGACCTCATCGGCGGTGCGACCGGACGGGAAGCGCAATGTCACGACTTCGATCCAGGGAGGCCGCGACTCGGGAGCACGCTTCTGGTAAAACGATGGCGCCGCGACGCCATTCGGAAAGCGCACGAGCATGTTGGGGCGCCCGCCGGCCCCGCGCAACGCGCCTTCGGCTACGTCCACGTAGTAGTTCACCAAGTCCAGCTTCGTGTACTTCGGCTTGGGGAAGAGAACCTTGTCGGGGTTCGAGATTGTGACCTCGTGTCCCGCGATCGTTCGAATGATCGGTGCCGGCGATGCCGCGCGTGATGCCATGATCTACGCGCCAAGTGCTCCATCAAAGAATTCCACCGCGCCCGTCTCGAGACAGTATTCCGCGCCCACCACCAGCAAGCCATCCTGCTCGATCCGGCGCTCGAGCAACGTCGAACCGTGTCGCAAATGCTCGACGGACGCCCGGACGTTGGCGCGAACCGCGGCCGCCACAACGTCAGCGCCCTGTTTATCACCCGCAACCACCAGCGGCTCTACGGCGGGACGGATTCGATCCACGATGGCGCGCAGGTTTGCCGGCTCGGTTCCCTTAGGCCGCCGCAGTACCTCCAGCGTCGTCATCACCGCGCCGCATTGCGTGTGTCCCAACACCACGGCCAAGCGAATGCCGAACAGCTCGGCGGCAAATTCCACGCTGCCCACCTGGGACGGCGCGACGATGTTGCCCGCGACGCGAATGACGAACAGGTCCCCAAATCCCTGGCCGAATACCAGCTCAGCCGGTACGCGCGCGTCGGAGCAGCCGAGCACGATCGCGAATGGCTGCTGGCTCGTGCCGGGACGAGGCGGCGGCCCCTGACGGCTCTCGACAAAGCGGCGGTTGCCCTCGCGCAGCCGCGCCAGGGCTTGGTGCGCTGGAATCACGCGGGCAAGGCTACTCTGTCAACGGCGGAATGCCAAATCGACCGGCGTCATCAACGAGAGCTCCAGATCCAGGACGCCAATACTCCTCTGCAGCGGACCGACGACGCCCGTGAACTCGAAAAAACCGCCAATCGACGGGGGCAGTGGGGACAGGAAATGGAGTCCGGCACCGTCGATCGTGTAGGTCCCTGGGAAACCCCATCCCACGATCTGATTCACCCCGCCTGATCGACTGCAGTCCCAAGGACCCGACAACGTCAGCGTGAACTGTCCGCTCTCCTGCAGGATGAGCTGCCCTTCTGCGATCCATTGGTCGCAATCGACGGTTGCCCTTAACAGGTACGGCAGCTCCTTCGCGTTGACACCGCCCAGTTGGTAGCTGCCGGCGACATCCCCAAACGAGAGCGGGTCACTGCAGCCGGCGACCAGCAGAGAGACTGCAATCGCAGCGGCCTCGCATCGCCAGGTCATGAGCCTTCGTGAATGAATCATCGATGCGCATCAGGGTTGGAACCGAGTCTCACCCGCGGCCGTCACGTAGCAGGGCGACCCACGCTCGCAGATCAAGCGGCGGACCTGCACCCGGTACGCAACGCCACGTTGCAGCTGCCGCGGCCCGGTCACGGTCCTCCCACCCGCTGGCGTCTGACCATATCGCACGCCGGACTCGATGGGATTGTCGTTTTCTGACGCGCTGCCGTACACGGTCCACAGAGCGGTCACATCCGATTCCACGAATACGGTGAGACCCGAGATCCCACAGGACGGCGACCAGGAAAACACGGGGTTCACTCCCGGCGCCACGTGCACCGTGACGCTATTGTCGGGACAGAATCCGAATGCCACCACGGTGGGTGACGTCGCGCAGTAGAACTCGTTGCCCGCTATCAGGAGAGCCGCCGCGATCAGGCGCATGCTCTATACTCGTCTGGCTTTCGCCGACGCGGAAGGACTGGGCCTGGGGCCTAGGCCCCAGTGCGCCGGGCCAGGATCCGCTCCGTGAAGTCCATGCGTTCCTGGACGTCGCTCAACTCCTGCTGCAGTCTCGAGACATCCGCTTCCAGCATCGTCAGCCGCTCGAGCGGATCCTTGAGCGTGTCACGCAACTCGGTCTCGAGCGTGTCCTCGTGGCGACGCTGGCGCAGCCGGTATGCCCACCACCCGAATCCGAACGCAAACGCCACGTGGGCCGCGGCATGCATTGGTTCGGCAGCGGCCACGGCATAGCCCGCTCCAGCGACGTTGAGAGCGGTCAACGCGAGCGCCACATATGGCCAAATCGGTGCTTTGAATCTCATCGCGGCATCATACGCACGGGTCACCTAGCTGGACGTTGAGCGCGCGCGACCGGTTTCACCTCACACCTTGCGATTCCCCATCGAGCGAGCAAACTGGTGCGCCATGAACGGCGCCGGCGCCGCCATCGGCTGCGTCTGTTGCATCGCCCTCGGTCTGCTCACTCAGCACGGCCAATCGCGCGTCCTCGTGTGGGGCGGCGATGCGGAGGGCGGAGCACCTTTCGTCGAAGCCGACCCTGGTGATCCCTCCACGGTCCGGGGCTTCGATGTCGAGGTTGCAGCGCGCATCGCCGAGGGGCTGAGCCGAAGCGCCGCCCGATTCGTCCAAGTCCAGTGGGCCAACATCGATCAGTCGGTCGAGCGAGGAGACTTCACGCTCGGTCTCTCCGGCGTCGAAGATACACCGGTGCGACGCGCCCGGCACGCCGTGACCCTTCCCTACTTCGAATTCCGGGAGGTGCTTGCCGTTCGCACCGAAGATCGGGATCGCATTCGCAGTCTGCACGATTTGCGTGGGCGCCGCGTCGGGACCCTCGGGGCGACGATCGCCTACGACCTGCTCCTCTCGGCGCGTGATTCGACCGGCATCATACCCGTCTCGTACGACGACGATGTCCACCCTTACGCCGACCTCGTTGCCGGTCGACTTGATGCCGTGCTGCTGGACCACATCATCGCGCAACGCGCGCTGAGTCGGACGGCCTCGCACGGGGACGAAAGATTCGTCATCCTGCCGGCCGCCGTTGCGAGCGGCCACTACGTCGGCGTGCTGGCGCGTCCCGATTCCGCCCTACGCGATTCGATCGACGCGGTGCTCCGGGAAGCGATGCGCGACGGCTCCCTGGAGCAGATCTTCCGCCGCTGGCACGTGTGGGACGACAGCCAGGGCGCGCTGTTCGAGCGCGTGCTGAGACCGGGAACGGCGGCCGGACGGGACGGGGATGCTGCCGCCGCGCCGGCTCGCGCGATCGCGTACCTTCCGTCCCTCGCTCGCGCAGCCGCCGTCACGCTGCTGCTTTCCGTGTTGTCGATGTCGTTAGCCGTCCTCGTCGGTCTTGGACTGGCGTCGGGACGCCTGTACGGACCACTGCCGCTGCGGATCGTAACGACCGGCTACATCGAGCTGGTTCGCGGGACGCCGCTGTTGCTTCAGCTCTTTGTCATCTACTACGGCCTCGCCGGCATCGTGCGCCTGCCCGCGTTTCTCGCCGCACTCCTCGCCCTCGGCCTGAACTACGCGGCCTACGAGGCCGAGATCTATCGCGGTGCCCTGGAAGCGGTCCCGCGACCTCAGCTCGAAGCCGGTCGCACGCTCGGCTTGTCGGAAGCCCAGATCCTGCGACTGGTGCGGGCGCCACAGGCACTCCGCTACGCGCTCGCGCCGATGACGAACGACTTCGTGGCATTGCTCAAGGACTCCTCGCTCGTCTCGGTCATTACCGTCGTCGAGCTGACGAAGCAGACCGCGATTTACGCGACCAACGTCGGGAGTTGGGTCGTTCCGGGATTGTTGTGCGCGATCGTGTACCTCGCGATGTCCCTCCCACTTTCACGATTGGCACGGCGCCTCGAGCGGCGCTGGGGAGGACGATCCTCCTGACAACGTTGCTGACGATCGACGGCCTCGGCGTTCGCCACGACTCGCGCGATCTCGTACGCGGATTCTCGCTCGCCGTCGGGCGTGGCGAGATCGTCGCGCTGATGGGCCCGTCCGGCGTCGGCAAAACTACCGTCCTTCGCGTGGTCGCGGCGCTGCAGGCGTTCGACGCAGGGCACGTCATCGTGGATGGGTTCGCCCTCGGCCCCGGACCGATCCCCGCCGAGGCCCGGCTCCGGCCGCTGCGCCGGCGTGTGGGACTCGTGTTTCAGACGCATGCGCTGTTTGAACATCTCACGGCGCTCGACAACGTCACTCTGGCGCTGCGGCATGTACTCGGCCAGAATCGTTCTGAGGCTGAGCGGGTGGCACGCAAGCTGTTAGCCGGGCTGGACGTGGGGAGTCGAGCGTCGGCGTGGCCCCGGCAGCTTTCAGGAGGTGAAGCTCAGCGAGTGGCGATCGCGCGCGCATTGGCCCTCGATCCGCCCTTGTTGCTCATGGACGAGCCCACCGCCGCGCTCGATGCCGCGCGCCGCACCGGTCTTGGCACGACTCTCCGCCGACTTGCACAACAAGGGCGCGGGTTACTCATTGCCACGCACGACACGGAGTTTGCGCGCGACTACGCCGATCGCGCGATTAATCTGGTTTCTGCGCCACAACCAGCAGATGCGCGCTGATGCCGCTCAGCGATGGTTCACGCTCGGTCACGCTGGCCGCCATGAGCAGATCCGCCCGACGTCGGGGATCCTCCATCCGCTTATCGGCGTCCGACAACAGCCATCCCGGCCCCTCGATCCCAAAGATGCGTGGATCGTGGAAACCCGCGGCGCGGACCTCCTCGACCGCCTCCGCAGGGCGGTGGAAGTAGGCCGTCGTGAAGTAGTCGAGTCGATCCGTGGGATTGCGATGCTGTCCGTCGTGGAGATCGCGCGTAGCGATGGCCACAAATCGGGGATCCTGGAACAGGTCGCGCACCAGGCCGTCCAGGAGTGACGCCCACCGCGAGATCACCGCTGCGAACAACCAGCCTCCGGGTTTGAGAACGCGTTTCGCTTCGGCGAGGGCTTTGGCGCGATCGGCGGGGTCGGTGAGATGGTACAGCGGGCCCAGGAGGAGGGTGATGTCGGCGCCCCCATCCGGGAAGTCGAGTGCTCGCGCGTCGCCGACCGTCGCCGATGCCAACGGGGGGCGCTGTCTTCCTGCCGCGCGGCGCTGAGCTTCCTCGATGAGCCGCGGTGACGCGTCGACGAGGTGCACTCGGTACCCGAGGCCGGCGAGCCAGAAGGCATACGCCCCCGCCCCACCGCCGACATCGAGGACCACCGCAGGCGGGTCGGGTGCGTGACGATTAATCAGCTCTCGGGTGCGCGCCTCCTCCAGGATGGCCGCGCCATACCTGAGGCGTTCCTCTTCGGGAGCCTGGGCGTAGTAGCGTGCGACCGCGGCGTCCAGATCCGGCTTCTCCGCAGCCATTAGCGGGGTCGGATCGTTCCGGATACCTCCGTGACGACTCGGTAGCCCTCGATACGGGTTGGAATCCGGGAGAGCGTTTCCGGACTGGCATCGTCCAGCAACACTTTGATGCACCGCTCCCCGCGCTCGCAGAGCGAGATAGCGGTTCCCACCACCCTTGGCAGGGTCATCAGCGAATCGCGGTAATTGGCGAGCACTTCATCGATGCTGCGCTTGGGCACGACGATCTCTTCCCCTCCCTGCACAGGGGGCCGTGGAGGTCCGGAACACGACGCCAACCCGACGGCCAGAATTGCCAGCACGATGGCGCCACCCCGTCCAGCCATCAGCGCCTCACGAAGATTCCAAAGCCGTTGCTGCTTCCGTCCGGATCATGGTTGGACGCGGGCTTGTAGGTATACCCCGCGATCGTCAGGCCATTCATCCCAAAGTAGGCCGTCCGGGTGGTGATCGGGAGTGACGCGAGCACGAGCGAGCAGGTCCCCGGTCCGACGCCTTCTATCGTGGCGGTCACGCATTGGACCTCCGGTCCGGAGTTCCAGCTGCCGCGGACGGTCACGCCATTCACGGGATTGTGCTTCGAATCGTGCGCCGTGACGCGCACATTCGCAGACCATGTATCCACCTGGTTGGTGACAAAGCCGTCGAGGTTACCCACGTGGACACTCGGCGCACTGACGGTGATCGCGATCGCCCGTGCGTTGTTACTGGAGTTCGGGTCCGGGAATTTCTGCGTCGCTGTCAGGATGTGTCCGGTGATAGCCGCGCCACTGGTGTTCCAATTGATCGTGCGCGTGACACTCGCGCCCGTGCCAAGGCCGGCAATCGTTTCGGTCCCGACCGTGATGCCGCCGGCCGTCCCATCGGTGAGGACGACATCAAAGCTGGCGGTGACGTCCTGCCCGCCCACGTTCTGCACCGTCACAGCGACCGGCGCCGTGTCGCCGACGGTGACTTGGCCGGGCGCGCTGATCGCAACCACCGCGAGATCGGCCGGCTGCGGCGTCACGTTGACGGTCGCAGAGCGCTGATTGTTCGCGGGATTATCGTCGGTCAGCGTGTGCGTCGCGACGAGCGTGTGATTCCCCACGGCCGCACTCGCGGTGTTCCAGCTGAACGCGCGCGAGGTGCTTGCACCCACGGGGAGACCTGTGACCGACTGTATGCCGATGGTTGTGCCCGCCGTCGCGTCAGTCAGGACGACGTTGAAGCTCGAGCTGACGTTCTGCACGGCGACATTCTGAACCGTTACGGTGATCGTGGCCGTGCCGCCCTTCCCTATCGAAGCAGGTGCGCTCAGCGCGGTCACCGCTATATCGGTTGAGGGCGCGCTCACCGTCGTCGTCGACGACGCCTGGTCATTGGCGCTGTTCCCATCCGCATGGCTCTGCGTCGCAACCAGGGTATGACTGCCCATCGCGGCGCCTGCGGTGCTCCAGCTGAACGTGCGCGTGGTGTTCCCGCCGGCCGCCAAGCCACCGGTGATCGTCTGCGTCCCGATCGTTACGCCCGTCGTCGCGTCCGTGAGCGTAACATCGAAGCTCGCCGCGAGATTTTGCCCACCGACATTCTGTACCGTCACGCCGATAGTGGCCGTGCTTCCTTGAATCACAGAGGGCGGCGCATTCACGCTGGTCACGGCGATATCGGCCGGCGGATTCACAATGACGCTGATCGCGATCGCATTGTTCGACGCATTGGCATCAGGCAGCTTCTGTGTCGCTATGAGCGTGTGACCATTGGTGGCCGCACCGGCGGTATTCCACGGGAAGTCCACGGTGTCTGACGCGCCGATCGCGAGCCCGGTCACGGCCTGCGTGCCGATCACCGCATTGCCGTTCGTGGCGTCGGTCAGTACCACGCTAATGCTGGTGTCGACGTCGACCTCGCCTACGTTCTTCACCGTCACGAGCACATGAGCGGTGTCCCCTTGTCCCACGCGCGCGGGCGCCGTGATACCCGTCAGCGCGATGTCCGTCGGCTTCGGATTCACGTTGACCGCGAGCGTGCGCCGATTATTGGCGGCGTTGTCGTCGCTCACGTTGTGCGTGGCGACCAACGTGTGCACGCCGACTGAGGCGCCCGTCAGATCCCAACTGAACGTGACGGCGGAGTTGGCTCCCGGGGCGGGTGCCGCGATCGACTGAGTACCCAGGATCACGGCGTCGGTAGAGTCTTCCACGGAGACGTCCACGCTGCTGCTCACGGCTTGATTGCCGGTGTTCGATATGAAGACCGTCACGGTGACGACGTGCCCCTCGATCACCGGACCCGAGACGCTCATGTTGCTGACCGAGATGTCCGTGATCGGCGGCGCGACCGGCACGGTGGCGGTGCGCTGATCGTTCGCCGGCTTGTCGTCGCTCAGCGCATGCCGGCCCACCAGCAGGTGGTCGCCCGGCGTGGCCGGTGTCCACGCAAAGCTCAGCGTGGTTACGGCGCCTGCGGCCAAGCTGCCGACGGTTTGGGTGCCGACGGTGACATTGTCGGTCGAGTCGGTCAGGATCACGTCGAAGCTCGACACATCCTGATTGCCAAAGTTCTTCACCGTCACGCTGACGTTGGACGTGTTACCAACAACGAGCGAGCTCGGTCCGGTGATGCCGGTGATGGCCACGTCCGTCAGTGGACCGGGGAGTGGAGGGGACGAGCCGTCGATTGTAACGCCAAAGTGGTTCAGGACGAGGTCGATCCGGTTGGCGATCGTCACGGACGCGCTGCCGGCGAACAGCAACCCTACCGGATGCAGGTTCTCGTCGTCCGTCACAATGAGGGAGCCCGAGTCTCCTCCATTGCTGAAGCCGCCCGGCGAAATGATCAGCTGATCGACAAACCGCGCGGTCTTGGTGCACGTGATGCCCGAAACCGCATAGCAGACCGTGACCGTCGCGTTCACGCCGGTGATCTGGCCGTGCGTCAGCCGCGTAGTGCGTCCGTACTTCTGCACGTTCAGACCGAGCAGCGCATTGCGATCATCGAAGACCCCATCGCCGTCCGCGTCGCCGTAAATCGTGGAATTCGGCATCCCGTAGCCGTCGTCGGACGGCACCGCGTTGTCGAGCAGATCGACGCTGGACTGGGCGATCGCCGCATCCATGGTGTTGCTGCCATTGATCGCGAACGAGATCGGTTGGAAGTCGCTCAGCGTCGCGATCTGATCAGCGCTCGTCCCGCCGTCGAACGGTCCCGGCTGATAGGCCGGATCGCCGACACTCGCGCCGTTGGAGTTCGCCAGGACGTGGTTGTTGGACAGGATGTACACGCGGCCAAGTGCGTCGCGCACCCGCGCGCCGATCGTGCCCGCCGTGATGGCCGGATGCCCGACCGAATAGCCGAGCGGGGCCGGCCGTTGCCGCTGTGTCGGGTCGCTGAAAGCCATGAGCCGGCCGGTCACGCGCTCGCCGACGGGCACGCCGTCGAGCACACGAGGCAAACCAGGGATGCCGGCACGCTCGACCAGCAGCGCCATTTCGGCACGTCCGTCGGGTCGGCGTACGATCGCGGTGCCGACCACACCGCGAATCGCGAGCAGCGCATCGGTGTGGCGCCGCTGGATCGCGACCGCCTGCAAGAAGTCCGGGCTGATGAGCGGTGCGGTGAACGACGGCCCCGCCGGAGCCTCCCGCTCTGAGCACGCGTACCATACCGCGGGAGCGGTGACGAGGAGGACGACGAGGGCGCCGCGGGACAACGAGCGGGCTGCGACCATAGGACTCCCCTGGCTGAATCCTGTAACGGGCGCGGGCCACGATTATACCCGGCGAACGCCGGTCGGCAAGGTTATGAACCTAGGTAGGTACCCAGATCGTGTTCGCTTCTATGACTTCCGCTCGCCCTGGCAAAAGCAGGGGATCTGGGCATTTCGTGTGGAACGCCAAGCCTTTGTAGACGGTCAGATAGCGCCAACCGCGCTGAAAAAAGCCTCCCCGCGCGACGACAATTAGCGGATCCTGCATCCGATTCAGGATGCGCATGAATGCACCTGGATCGACTCGAACGACGACACCTGACGCCTTGATTGCTTGAGCGATCGCGGCAGCGTGAGCAGCGGCTTCGGCCATCTAAATAGTCTGCCCGAAGCACAAGCGATAGCCGTTGCAGTCCTCGACTTCGAAATCGCGGCACCGGTAGGGTTGGTCGAAAACGGCCCGAACGATCTTCGCGCCTTTGGACTTGACCTCGGCATGGAGGGCGTCGGCGTTCTCGATCCAGATGTACGCGTCCCACGCGCCGCCTTCCGGATCCACGACGTGATTGGGCCGCATCACCCCCCGTTGCTCCAGCTCAGACAGCATGATGACGATGCCACTCCGCTTGACCATGCAAAATGAGGGTGGGTCGTTCCAGAAACGATCGTAATGGAAGCCTAGCTTGTCGCGATAGTAATTCGCGGTGGTGACGACGTCGTCCACGATGAAGTAGGGAGCTATGGACCAGCGCGCGGGCTCGTTCATGCATGGAATCTAGATCAAGCGCCCGTGCCCGCGAGCGAAACGGGCACGCCGAGGAAGCGTTGGTAGCGGGTGAGCGTCCGTCGCAGTGCGGTGCGCTCGGTGGGAGTCAGCCGGCGCAGCGGTATCACGGCCACGTCAACCCGGTCGTCGCGCGCCTTGGCACGCCACGTCCCGGCCACTTGACCTCCGATGACGAGCGCATGCTGAAACTGTACGTACCCACCCCGCTGTGACGGAACCATCGCGCTCCCGTGCGGCACGGCATCCCGATCACGGTAGGCTACGAGGAATTCGTCGTAGATCGGCAGCAGATGCACGAGCGGGCGGGGGGGGCGGGGCGGGCGGGGCGGGCGTCGCTGACGGGCACGAGTGCCCAGCGTCCAGTAGCTCTTCCCATCGACCTGCACCTCGACCGCCCGGATCATCTCGAGTCCCCGCTTCGCCTCGGGTGTGGGCAGCCCCGACCACCAGACAAAGTCGCGCAGCGTTGCGGGTCCGTGGCTTTGAAAGTACCGGCGCGCCAGCTCACCGAGCGCGTCATCGCGGGACAGCCGCCGCGCGTTCGGGGCGCGCTCGTCCAGCAACGCGTAGGTCGACTGTTTGAGACGGCGTGGGCCGCTGCAGACCACGCCTTCCAGCTCGAGGTACATCATGATGTGGCCGGCGTGCCACCCCTTCCCGGGCAGGCCCGCGCGGGTGAAATGCGCGCCCACTTCCTGTCGAGTCAGAAAGTTGGCGTCGCGCAGCACCCGCTCGCAGATCTTCCCGGCGCGATTGAAGATCGATGCATTGAGACCGAGCTGGCGATCATAGGTCGCCATGCGGCGGTGCACGCTGGGTGCCGTGAGCTCGAGCATCCACCGGATGTCTGTTGGTGTGACGAAGTGCCAGGTAGGACGCATGACGTGAGTACGGAGGATGCGGCCCGCATCGACCGCGCGCTGCACCTTCGCATCCGTCATCCCAGGGCCGAGACGCAAGCCGAGCCCCCATTTCGCCGGGCCGAACTCTTGGGCCTGCACCGCGCCAAGCCAGGACACGAGCCTGGCGGGATCGCGTAGCTCGTTGCGGGTGATGTGCTGATTCGCCAGACGCTGCTGGACTATCGACATCAGTTGGCTTTGAGGACCGCCTCGATGAAACTGAGCGTCTTGGTCTCGACCCACGCCGCGGACACCGCGTTGATGCCGATCGTGCCGAGTCGGTCTCCCGTTCCCGTGATTGGGCGCCCCTTCCAGGGCGCTGCCTTGACCTCGCGCTGCACGACGATCCCGTGCCGGGGGTCGTAGCGGAAGATCACAGCGGAGGCGAGCCCGGCGGGCGGCGTGAAGGAGAGCGCGACGCTTGGATACGCGTCGTCGCGCTCGATGTGCTCACGGACGGACGCCTCGTGCCCCGCGTTCTTGAGCTCGGCCATGAAGTCGTCCAGCACGGGACGGACGATGGCGTGCAGGCGCTCACCGCACATCCGCCGGTCCGCACTGTTCTTGGTGGTCTTGGCTCCGGGGGGTTCCTTGGCGGCGCGCTCGGTGTAGGCCTGGAGCAGCGCACGCAGTCGTGTCTTCGAGTCGTCGGGCATGCTCTAAGTTACATCTCAGAGCTCAGTCGGTCTTGACCGCGTGACCGCCAAATTCCCGACGCAGGGCCGCAATGACCTTCGCGCCGAACGATTCCTCCTGGCGAGAGCGGAAACGCGCGAGGAGCGACAAGGTGATGACCGGGGCCGGCACGTTGAGACGCATCGCCTCTTCGACAGTCCAGCGCCCTTCGCCAGCGTCTTCCACATAGCCGCGGATGCCAGACAGCCGCTCGTCGCCGGCAAACGCCCGCTCCGCCAGCTCGTTCAGCCAAGAGCGGACCACGCTCCCGTGGTTCCACAGTTTGGCAATCTGCCCGAGCTGGAGCTTGAAATCTTTGGACGCTTGCAAGATCTCATAGCCTTCGCCATACGCCTGGAGCATGCCGTACTCAATGCCGTTGTGCACCATTTTGACGTAGTGGCCCGCGCCCGGCGGGCCCACATGGGCATACCCCTCGGGCGCCGCCAGCGTCTGAAAGATTGGCTCGCAATGCTGGAACGCAGCGCGCGAGGCGCCAATCATCAGGCAGTAGCCAAGCGTGAGTCCCCAGACCCCGCCGCTCGTCCCGACGTCGACGAACTCGATTCCCCGCGCTTTGAGCGATTCAGCCCGGCGCATCGAGTCGCGGAAGTTCGAGTTGCCGCCATCGATGAGGATGTCCCCCTTCGCGAGATGCGGCACGATTTGCTCTAAGGTGCTCTGAGTCGGTGCCCCGGCGGGGAGCATCAGCCAGACCACTCGACGCGGCGCGAGCTGGCGTGCAGCATCGGCAAGATCTCGTGCGGCTCTCACGCCTTTCGCGCCGTGTGCGGTGATCGCGTCCGCGCTCTGGTCGTAAATGACGAGCTCGTGCCCACCCTGGGCCAGACGCCGCACCATGTTCCCGCCCATACGACCCAACCCGATCATCGCCAGTTGCATCGTTGCGCTCCTGCTTCGCCTGTCTGAATTGCCTGTGAAATTGTGGCGTTGTCGCGCGCGGCGCGAACCCCCCGAACCCCCCGAACCCCCCGAACCCCCCCGAACCCCCTGGCGCTCCATAGCCCGAACTGCAGTCGCGCGATAGGATTGCCCACCTGTGCACACCGGCCTCTACGTGGTTATGGGTGTGGCCGGCTCCGGGAAGAGCACCATCGGAGCGCAGCTCGCGCGCTCGCTCGACGTGCCCTTCATCGACGGGGATGACCTCCACCCCGCCGCAAATGTCGAGCGCATGGCGGCCGGAATTCCCTTGACCGACGAAGACCGCCGCCCCTGGCTCCGCGCAATCGCTGCGTGCCTTCGCGACGCAAAGCGCGTCGGCCAAGGGCTGGTCGTCGCCTGCTCGGCCCTCAAACGGCCCTATCGGGACCTGTTGCGCACCGCGGGCGACGCCGCGGTGCGCTTTGTGTACCTCAAAGGCGACCGGACGCTGCTCGCCGAGCGCATGACGCAACGCCGCGGCCACTACATGCCCGCCGCGCTGCTCGACAGCCAGCTCGCTGCGCTCGAGGAGCCGGCACCCGACGAGGGTGCCTGGGTGTGCGATATCGGCGCGACGCCTGACGCGATTGTCGCCGAGCTGGTGGCGCGGTCGACATGAGCCCGACGACTCGGCTCCTGCTCTACGCGGCCGTCGCCGTCCTCGCGTTGATCGTGTTGATCGCGCGTTTCAAGCTCCACCCGTTCGTCGCACTCATCTCTGTGTCGCTCGCTCTGGGACTCGTAGCGGGCATGTCGTTCGGCACAGTGGTGAAGTCATTTCAGGACGGGGTCGCTGCTGTGCTGGGGTTCATCGCCATAGTCGTGGCCCTCGGGACGATGCTCGGCAAGATGATGGCCGAGTCCGGAGGCGCGACCCGGATCGCTACCACGCTGATCGATCTGTTCGGCGAGCGGCGCGTGCACTGGGCGATCATGTTCGTCGCATTCATCGTCGGCATCCCCGTCTTCTTTCAGGTCGGCTTTGTCCTGCTGATTCCACTGGTGTTCACGATTGCGCGTCGCTCCGGCTTGTCGCTCGTGAAGATCGGCATACCGCTCGTGGCCGGACTCTCGGTCGTGCACGGCATGGTTCCGCCACACCCGGCGGCCACCTTGGCCGTCGTCACCTTTCAGGCTGACCTCGGGCTCACCATCGCATACGCCATACTCGTGGGGCTTCCTACTGCCGCGCTGGCTGGCCCTATCTTCGCCGCCTGGGTCTCGCCCCGGATTTCGCTTCCCGCCGAGAACCCGATGGCCGCGCAGATGACGGGCGAGACGGCCGGGACGGCCGCGACGGCCGCGACGGCCGCGCGAGACCGCGGGCTTCCGAGTTTCGGGATTGCCGTGTTCACCGTGCTTCTGCCCGTGATTCTCATGCTCCTCGCGAGCACGGCCGATGTGCTGCTCGACGCCACGAATCCCGTGCGACGCGCGCTGGATGCCATTGGCGGCCCAATCGTCGCGCTGCTCCTGGCCCTGCTCTTCTCGTTTTGGTCACTCGGATACAAGCAGCGCTTCACGCGAGATCAGATCCTCAAGTTCACCAACGACTGCCTTGCGCCCACCGCCACGATTCTGCTCATCATCGGAGCCGGTGGCGGCTTCAACCGGGTGCTGCTGGACAGTGGCGTCGGCAAGGCGATTGCCGATCTGGCGGTGGGATCTCACGCGTCCCCTCTACTACTCGCCTGGACGGTGGCCGCGCTGATTCGCATCGCCACCGGCTCGGCCACGGTGGCGATGACGACGAGCGCCGGCATCGTCGCGCCGATCGCTGCCGCGACACCCGGCCTCGCCCCCTCACCCGAGCTCCTCGTCCTCGCGACGGGCGCCGGCTCACTCGTCCTGTCGCACGTGAATGACTCCGGATTCTGGCTCATCAAGGAGTTTTTCAACATGACCGTACCACAAACACTGAAGACGTGGACCGTGGCAGAAACGATCATCGGGGTGGCGGGATTGGTTTTTACCCTGCTGCTCGGCCTGCTCGTGGGATGCGCGCCGCGAGAAGCAGCGACTGGTGGTCTGACCGCTCAGGGCTGGATCGACGTGACCGCGACGCTCGATCCGAAGACGACACCCGTGTACGAAGGCGACGCGCCAATGAAGTTTGACTTTCTCAAGGATATGCGCAAAGGCGACAACTTGACGTTGTCGGTCTATTCGATGGGCGCGCACAGCGGCACGCACATCGACGCGCCGATGCATTTCATCGCGACCGGAGCCCCAGTGAACGAGGTGCCCTTGAATCCCTTGATCGGCGCGGCGCGGGTGCTCGACGTCGCCGATGGCGTACAATCAATCGATGCCGCTGAGCTGAACCGGCACGACTGGAAAGGCGCGAAGCGCATCCTCTTCCGGACACGCAGCTCGGCGCGGGGGTGGATGGATTCGCCCGCGTTCCATCGCGACTTTGCCTTCATCGCGCCGGATGCAGCGCAGCTCCTGGCAGACGCCGGCGTCCTACTGGTCGGTGTGGACTACATATCCGCAGAGCAGTTCGGAGCACCCGCCCCCCGGACGCACCAGATCCTGCTTGGCCGGGGCATTCCGATCGTGGAAGGGCTCGACCTCCGGCCCGTTCAGGCTGGGGACTACGATGTGATCGTCTTGCCGATGAAGGTGGCGGGCCACGAAGGCGCGCCGGCGCGGGCTATCGCGCGGAAGCGCTAGGTCGTTTCACCAGCTTCCAGAACTGCGCTTCGCCGATCACGGTCACGCGATGGCCCCGGTCGGCGAGACGTCTGATCTCCATCAATTTCAACCCCGCGTCTTTTCCCGCGATCTGCAGCGCGTTGGGCCGGCCGCGCACGAGGACATCTGTCGACGGGCCGGGACTGCGCTGGACCACAGCACCGGAGCGTGTAGCGGCCTTGATGGCCTCGCGCCGCGGACGCTTGAGAAAGCCGGTGAAGGATACGCGCCGGCCCTTGAGCGTCTTGACGACCCCCTTGTGCAGCTGCTTGGGCGGATGCTGCAGGGCCTCGATCATCTCTCCAGCCGACTCATACCGCTTGCCTCTGGCGCCGAGGCAGCGATGAATGACCTCTTTGAGATGATCGCTACAACCGAGCTTGCGCACGTCGCGGGTGCGGAACGGGCTGTGCGCATCGCCGCGGAGCAGCATGGCGATAAGCTGTCCCACCTGGTAGACGTCGTCGCGCTGTTGCCACTTGCGGACCTTCCCCCACGCGATCTCCGTCGGCGCGCCGAGCGGATTGAAGGCATCGGCGGTCACGCCGCGGCGGCTGGCCTGGTGGGCAGCGATGCCGAAATCGCCCAACTTGAGACACTCGTTGTCGCATACAAACACGTTGAACGGCGTCAGATCGCGATGCATGGCCTGGCCGCGGTGCAGCACGTCGAGCGTTTCCAACATCGCGGCGATCTCGTGCCGCACGAATTTCTCCGACTGGCCGCCCTTTGTCGCCAGCCAAGTGCCGAGGTCACCGTGCTCCGCGTACTCCATCACCAGACAGTAGCGCGTGACAGTCCCTTCGATTTGCACGAACCGGTCGAAAACGGTGAGGGCCCGTCGCTGCTTCGAAAGCAGCTCAGCGAAGTACGCTTCGCGCAGCCAGTTGGCAAGCCGGTAACTGATCTTGACGCACACGCGCGGCGGAACCGACCCGAGTGGTGTGGGCGTGGCAAGATAGACCTCCCCGAACCCACCTTTGCCGATCAGTTGCTCAAGGCGGTAGGTCCTGCCTGTCTCATTGCTGTAGAGACTCGCAAGAGTCCTCGAGGGTCGCGCGGGCATGATCGATTACGATCCCCGCGGAAGGTCACGCTGTGCTTCGCGAACCTGGCTGAGCATGCGCTCGGTGAAGTCGACGCGCTCCTGCATGTCCGCCTGGACCTGCCGCATCTCCGCGATTTCGTCGCGCAGCGCGGCCAGATCCGCGCTGTTGCCGCGAGATTTCAACCACATTTTGGCTATCCACACCGCGGCCAGCGATGGCGGGATCATCGCGAGAATCGGAATGAAGGGTGCGACGTTCACGAACCACGGCACTAGGACTTCTCCGTTCGGATGAGTGCGCCGATCAGCGCGCCGAGGGGGCCGCGCAGCTCGAGTCTGCGAGCTGCGGGAAAGGAATCTACTGCGTCTTCTGAATTCTGCGTCCGGCGAAGGCGAGAAGATCAGTCAGCGCGCGGTCTGCTCGTAGGCCAACGGTGTGCGCATGCCCAACGCCGAGACCGCTATCAGGCCGCCGTCGGTCCGGCGGAGGACGAGATGCGGTGGTGCCACACAGTTGGCATTCGGCGGACAGTAGAATGCTACCTCGATGCTGGTGCCAACGATGCGGAAATTGAAGGTTGTGCCCATAGCCGACGGCTCGTTGGGCCGTTCACTGTTCAGCGGTTCGATCTCCAGCAGTGTCGCGCGGGTGCCCTGACCATCAGCACGGAAGGCCAGGGTATCAGACAACACGCGCACACGCGAATGGTCACTGACATACAGGATGGCCGGGAGCGGATCGCCGTCCACCCGACGCAACACATACGTCCCGGCGATGGCTTCCGGACTGAGTGAGCTCTCGCAGGCAAGCGCAGGCAACGCAAAAAGGAAGATCAGAACACGCAGACGCATTCGACGCTCCACACGCCTTACCGGTCGATCGAAACGACGCCGTCGTGAGCCATGTATTGCACCGATCCTTCACAGCGAATGGCTGCCACGACTTCTGACGTGAGCTCGGCGCTGAACCCCTGTAGCGCAACCTCCCAGATGAATCTCGGCGTGAATCCGTACTCTGCCGCCAGGCGATCTGTCTCCTGGCGAGCGCTCACACCGCTCTCGAAGACGACGATGTAGGCGGGGGCTCGTGGATCGAACTGCCCTTCAAGCGGGGCTGGATCCGCACATGGCAGGCTTGGCGCGGCAGACCCGTCGCATGCAATCAGGACCACCGATGAAAGCAAGACCATAAGGAGAGTGCGAGGCATGCCAGTACCTTCTATGTGAGGAGCGTTCCGGCACCAATCCTTCGTACAATACCCGCCATACCTGCCGCACCGTCACAATCAGCGCTACCCTGCGCGGTCCGAAGCATCTTTCACCCCCGCTCGCTCCGCAAATCGGGCAATGCTCTGAGCCAGCTCCGCCGCCGAGTTCGCTACATCCTGACCGGTTGTGTCGAGCACCTCGAGACCCAACGCGTCCGCTTGGCCTCGAAGATATGAAGCCCAGCAGTATACGTCGCGATTGTCCAGCTCCGGTTGGCGTCGATCCTCGAGCAGTCGGCGACGCCGCTCTCCGTGATCGCAGTCGACGAGCACAATGTGAAACGCCGCGAGACCGGCTCTCCGCGATGCCTCGAGCATTGTGTGAGGCCGCTCCTGTCCATCCACAACGAGCAATGGGGGCGATCCTGCCGGTGGGTGCGTGGCGAGCTCTATCCACTCAATTCCACGACCGGGCGCTCCGGTCGCATCCACGTGGCCGGTCCACAAACGGGGATAAGAGTCCGCCACGACACGCCTGAGGAGCGTTGTCTTGCCGGCACCTGGGGATCCCGTGATGAAGTAGAGCGCGCTTTGAGACAAGGTCTGGAGAAGTAGTGATCGAACTTGCGTCTGCCAATTCCCCTCTGACGGTAGCGACCGCCACGTGGGTGGCTTCGCGAAGCGGATATCCGTAAATGCCCGTGCTGATCGCTGGAAACGCGATACTCTTCAATCCTTCTGCGCGGGCCAGCTGCAACGAGCTGCGGTAGGCGGACGCGAGCAATTCTTGCTCTCCACGCTGGCCGCCCTGCCAAATCGGACCCACGGCATGAATCACAAAACGGGCCGGCAGTCGAAAACCGGGAGTCAGGCGGGCTTCGCCCGTCGGGCACGGAGCAACCTCAGCACACGCACGCGCCAACTCCGGGCCTGCCGCTCGATGAATAGCCCCACACACGCCACCGCCCGGTGCTAAACCGGAATTGGCGGCATTCACGATAGCGTCCACGTGGAGCGTTGTAATGTCGACGATCTTCGCGGTGAGACTCAGAGCGCGCTCCTCCGATGAGAATCAGGGCAACAGAAGGATGCGGGGCATGTGTGCCGCCTCAGCTCGACATCATGAGACCTACGGAATGAGGTGTTGAGCAGTCCACACTCTCGCGAAGCGACCCTTCGGTTTCCGTGACAGCGTGATGTCGCGCCCGATCGACACGAGGGAATCCCCGGGCGCCGCAGAATCGACAAGGGTCACACGCACGGAGGCAAATCCTGCCACGACCACACGGACTCTCCCGATCGAATCCGCGATTTCCATGGTGGCCGGCGGGTGGAGCACCGTCTCAGGCCGCTGCACTCTCTTGCGTTCGTCGCCAAACACACCAGTGGTCACGGTAACGCTGAGGGCGTGGTGGAATTGACTCAGCCACTCGATGCGCAGCGTGACGGGCTGCGTTGACGTGGAGGACGGACTGGGACCGGCGAACAGTCCCAGGGTCACCACCGGGACAATTAGGAAGGCGCGAAGCGACATGGACCCTCCCGGTAATTATGTCATCGCAACCGGCCAACTTGAAGACCGAGGGCGGCGCCCCACTGCGGGCCCATCGTGCTTGCAAACCCATAGAGAGCCAATCCCAGCACGCGCGTCGGCCGCAGCGAGGCCTGCGCCTCACCGCTGAGTGCTACCCCGCCATCGCTCCGAAAGCCCACTGCTCCGATCCCGCCGGCGACCGAAATGTGTATTGGCGCCCCCAGTGAGCTCCCCAGACCTACTAATGCCGACAAGTCCATCGCATCAGGCCAACAGTCGCTAGCGGTGCACGGTGGGCCTTCGGCTCCGGCCAAACGGATGGAGTACACGATTTGACGTCGCTGGAGAGTGATGGCGAAGGCCGCGGTTTTTCCGCCGACGGTATGGGTGCCGATCGGGGCGATTGTCCCCCACAGCGCCCACGGCACGGGCGCGGGGCTGGTCGACGGCGTGGTCTGCCCCAACAGCAGGCCCCCAGGCACGAGAAAGTGGAGGATGAGCGTGATGAGGGTGCGCAATCGCTCGTGAGCACGTCAGCCTACGACCGACGTTCCTCCCTGCCCTTGGCGAGCAAGCGCTCGGCGAAATCCAGGCGCTCCTGCGTCTCCGCAAGCTCGTGTTGGAGCGTTTGCACGACGCGCTCGAGCTCCTCGACCCGGCCAGTGACCTCGGCGGGAGGTGATCCCGTCCGAGACGCGGAGGTGATCTTGGCAATCCGGATAGCCGCCCAAGCCAGAATGGCGACAACGGGTATGAGGGGTGCAAGATTCAGGGATCGGTCCTTTCGTCAGTCGCGCAGGAAGTACTGCACCGTGGTGACGACACGCACGGTCTTCTCGATCTGGCTTTCCTGCTGTATGCCGGGCGCGGGATCGCGCGGAAGAATGACGAACACCCCCTGATCGGCCTGGCGGATGCCGCCGAGCGTGCTGCGCGAATCGTTCGCGAACTGGGTCGCGGCTTCCCGCGCGCGCGACGTCGCCTCGGCAATCATCGCCGGCTTGATGGCGTTGAGACCGGTGAACACGAACGTGGGACCACCGGCACCGTACTCCTCACCGGACGACAGCACCACGCCGGCTTGCACGAGCTCTCCCACGCGCTGATTGGCCGCCGCGACCTTTCCCGCGTCGGTGGAGCGCACCATGAGGGTCTGCCGAATTACGTAGCGACTACCCATCTCGAGCGATCGGAATTGATTGGCGGTGGCGTCGGACACGGAGAACTGCTGGACTTCGACTAGCGCCGTGTCAATGCCGTTGCGGCTGAGGAACGCGCGGACCATCCTGACCTGGCCGTTCAGGCGAGCATAGGCCGCCGGCAGATCGTTGCCCGAGACCAGAATTCGGAGCGGCCACAGCGCGAGGTCGGCTCGCGCCGGCCGCTCCGAGACACCCTTCACCGTGACAAAGCGGTCGCGTTCGCGCCCGCGGGCGAACCCGCCCCCGACGAACGCACCTGCGATGACGAGTCCCAGACTCAGGATGGCGACATTGACGAGTGGCCGGTCGACCATTTTATCCCGCGCGGGAGATGATGTATTGATCGATGCGTCCGTCGGGCAGAGTCATCGTGGTCAGGTCCATCACCACGTCACCGGCGCGAATCCGGTAGGAGCGAATTGTCATGCCCCCACGGAGCGACGTATCGGTCAGGGTAAACTCGCTGGGCGATCCGAGGCGGGCGAGACTCGCCGCGTAGTCCGACAGCACCTCCGCGGTGAAGTAGGCGCTCGCGGACGGCGTCAGCAGCGCGCGATCGATCGTGCCTTTCGTCAGGCCCTCGTAGATCCGGCGCGCGGCCGCGGTCGCACCCGCGTCTCCCGTGTCGGCCCGTGCGAATATGACGCTTGCGATCCGCTCCGCGATCTGTCCCGGTGCGCCCGCGGCGCCAGGATAGATGTTCGTGAATACGACGATCGCGACGCTGTCGTCGGGATAGATGCGGTTACTCGTGGTGTAGCCCGAGACCGCGCCGCCGTGCGAAATCCGGCGCCGGCCTCCAGGCGCGCTGATGCCGACACCCAGACCGTAGCCCGTCGCCGTGCCGTCCCGGAGCAGAACCTCCGCTTGTTGCACCTGGTAGGACGCCGGCTTCAGAATCGATCGCCTCATGACAGCGATGTTCCACAGCGCAAGATCGTGCGCCGTCATCGCCAACTGGCCGGCCCCGAACAGCCACCCTTTCCCCTCCTTGGGCGCGGGCCGCAGCGGCCCCAATGCATTTCTCAGGTACGCGCCCGCGTCGGTGTCACCCAACGGACCCGCATCGAAGTCGCCAACCGATGTCATCGCGAGCGGTGTGAAGATGCGTTGTTTCAGGAAGTCCATGAACGGCATTCCCCCCACACGCTCCACGATCGCCCCGGCGATCAAATAATTCGTATTGCTGTATTGCCACTCGGTGCCTGGGTCGAAATCGAGCGCTTTGCCGGCCCAGCGGTCCACGATCTGCTGTGCCGTTGCCGGCCGCTGCATGTCGGTGAAGACGTAGTCCTGCGGCCAATAGTCCTGGTAGCCAGAGGTCATCGCGAGCAATTGCCGGACAGTCACGTCGGTTGCGCGTGTGAGGTTCGGAAACCACTTCGCGACGCGATCGTCGAGCGAGAGCTTCCCTTCCTCAACAAGCAGGAGAATCGCTGTCGCGGTGAACTGCTTGCTCACCGACCCGATGGCGTAGCGCATCGCCGGGCGCGCCGCGGTGTTTGGAGCTATGCGTCCGTTGCCGTACGCCTGTTCGTACACAATCTGCGAGCTGCGCACGATCGCCACTGAAGCGCTCGGCGCGCCGGTGGCAGTCACGATCGCCACCGCTGCACTGTCGATCCGCGCGCGCTCGGCGGGCGTGAGCTGCTGCCCCGCGGCTTGTGTTGTGACGCAGAGACCCAGGGTGACGGCAGCGGCCAACCGGGGCAGGAAACGGCCGGTGCGCAGCATGTAATTGCGGTATTGGTCCCCGAATTTCGCGATGAGCTCGCGCTCCTCGATGGGCACGACGCCGAATCGCAACGCCACGACAGCAATGAGCGTCAGTCCTAGAATGAACCAATTGGCCGCCATCAGACCAATCGCCAGCAGCAGCGCCATGCCGGTCGTGTACAGCGGATGACGGACCCACCGGTACGGCCCCACCGTCACAAGCGCGTGATCCCGCTTGGTCAAAACCGTCTCGCTCACGTTCCGACCGATGGACGTGAATACCCAGTAGGCGGACGGCACGCTGAGCAGGCCCATGACCACGCCGATCCAGCGAAGCCAGGTTGGCAGTGGAAGCGCCGCCCATCCCATCCAGCCGGGATTGATGATGTACGCGAAGATTCCGAGAAACAGCGGCAGCGCTATTACGGATCGACCAATACGCAGTCCCAACGCCTCCTGACTGCGCGGAATCGCGCCGCTCTCCTTATGCGCGCGCCGGCGATAGTAGCCCGAAATGCTCAGGCACCCGACGAGAACCGCCAGCGCGAGCCAACGAAACACTAAGGCCACTCCAACGCGATGTGAGCGCGGCCGCCGGGGACCAATGCGGTCCATCCGCCCACCGAACGAAAGCTCACCGGCGCACCGACCTGCGATGGGATCGGAATCCCGGTGACCCAGATGCTTCCGTGTGCGCAGGGAGCCGAGTACGTGAGCAGCTCTCCCGGGTTCACCGCGCCGATGGGACTGCTAGTGAATGCACCGACGCCCAGCCGGATCTCCAGCGAGTGCGGCGTCCGATCGAACACAACAACCGTGCAGCTCGGCGCGGAGAGCTCGCTTTGAGGGTGCGGTCCCGCCGCACACGCGGAACAGACAAGACCAACCAGCACCAGCTTGTTCCCGAAGGCCATCTCGCCGGGATTCTACCCGAAATAGATCACGCTGTCTAACGCGGTCCGGCGAGTCATCAGCACACGGCCGTCCCTTTCGCGAGACAGCCCATGGGGATTGGGGCCGCGCGGGCGGCGGTTTTGGTCCGGCACGGGTCGTGCTCGACCCACGGTCATGCGCCGTCTGGTCGCGGTCGTCTGGTGGCCGGCTTTCCTGGCTCTACTGCGCCCTGCCGAGTGCACGCAAACACCCCGACTCGAGCCGGGATCGCGGATCCGGTTCGACGCGCCGAGCCACGGTGGCCGGCTGATGGGCACCCTCGTGTCGTGGGAGTCCGACACCCTGGTCGTCAAGGTTGACGGGGACGCCGAGGGGCTTCAGACGATCGTCCCGGCGAACTCGGTTACCCGGCTCGACGTGCGTGGTGAGCGGCGGATGACCCCCGAAGGCGCGGCCCTCGGCCTGCTCGCCGGCATCATCCTAGCCGCGATCGCCGATCCGAATTGGGTAGACGAAAATGGGGACTGCACTACACTCCCATGTCTCGCCTACGAGGTGTCGCCGAATGTCGATAAGCGTGTGGCGGTGCTCAGCGTCGCAGGTGTCCTGGTGGGGGCATTCATGGGATCGCAGACGAAGACCACCACCTGGGCAACGGTACCTCTGCAGGGACTGCGCGCGGGCCCGACGCCCGATGGCGGGTTGGCGCTGGGAGTGAGGATCTCATTTTAGCAAGCTGGCTCGGTCCCGAGCTTCGAGTCTCGGCTCCGTATCAGGCGGCGCTCTCATCGTCGACGACCGCATCCGCTTCGAACTCGATCAGCCAGTCAGGATCAATGAAACGCGAGACCTGCATGATCGTGTTGGCGGGGCGAATGTCGCGAAAGAACTCACCATGTACTGCGGCGACCGCCTCCCAGTCCTCGATGCGCGTCAGCAGAGTTCGGGTGCGGACCACGTGGCGCAAGGAGGCCCCGGCTTTCTCGAGAGCAGCAGCGATAATCTCCAGACAGCGGCGAGCTTGAAGGGCCGCGTTTCCCTTCCCCATGGCCTTCCCGTCGGGCCCTAAGGGCGCGGTTCCCGAGACGGTCACGAGGGCGCCGGCACGAACGGCGCGCGAGATTCCAACCTTCGGTTCGTAGGGACTGCCGCTGGATACCAGTTTTCGCACGTTGCTATGCGCTGCCGGGACCGGTCCGTCTCGTGATGGCCTCGGCCGCGGCATCCGCGAGATCGAGCAGCGAAAGGACCGCGGCGCGACACGTCTCCACGAATTCAACGAGCGCCGACCGTTGCAGCTCTCGCGGCGAGCGCGGCGGTGTTTCAGCACGGACAACGGTGGGTGGCCGCCGTGCCGGTAACTCAACCTTCTCCTCCTCGATCGGGGACGACTTGGGTATCGATGTTTTCGGCTTCCGAGGGCCTCGTCCTTTGCTCATTTGTCGACCTACCGTAAACGGAGTGCGCCTGTACTGTGGCGCGACGCTGGAACGTTGATAACCGTAATCTTACCGCGTGAGCTCATCGCAGCCCAGGTCGCGCTACGCCGCCAGAGCGCACTCCAAACGATGCCACCAACCTTCGGGTTTCATGCCGCGCTCGTGGTGAAGCGGCGCGGAAGGGGCGAAATGAGTTTCGACGCTTCCTCGATATTTCGTTGGGGTCACTATCAGAGCTCGCGTACACGCTGGAGGTTGCGGCGGCCTCGGATACCTAAAGCCCCAGGATCAGGCGCCACTGGAAAGACGTCCGCCTCCACACCTCGAAATCCGAGCTCCAGCGCATCGAGCAAAGGCCGGCGATTGCGGTAGTCGTTATGCGAATAGGCGGGCAGCAATGAAGCCGCGGAGCAGGTGTCCCCAGCTACCGTGACCGCAGAACCCAACAGCGCGGCGGACAGGATAAACGCCGATGCCATCGTCATCCATCGTGAACGACGGGACCGATAATGAATAGCGTGTTGCCGAATGGATCGGTAAATCCGAACGTGCGGCCTCCCCACGGCTCGTTCATCGGAGGTCGCCGAATCGCCACTTTACTCTGCCCTTCCTGGTAATAAGCGTCGGCGCTGTTTACGCGCAGCGATGCGCACGTGGCACGACCGTGGCCCGACATGGGACAGTCGATCGTGAGCTCGATGGTGCCTCGCTCGAGCCCCATGATTCCGCTCGTGCCGTCATCTGTGGCCTCGAACAGGACCTGGAAGCCGAGTTTGTTGACGTAGAAATCCTTCGCGACGGTGAGATCGTCACCTGGCAGGATTGGAACGGCGCGTTCACGGATCAAGGCTTCCATATGAACTCAACGTGGCTTAGTGGAATGGTTGGGCGACAATTCCAGCGACTCCCCATGCGACCTCCTTGGTCTAAACCTACCGCACGAACCAGAGAGTCACGCCAACTTTCAAGACCAGGGACCACTCGAAGTCCTGAAACGGCTGGGTGGACGCGATCGCCACCACCGCAGTTCGGGGCAGCGGCAGAGGAACTACAGTCGAGCTGACGACAATGGGGTACGGTCGGTAGTCGTTCACGTCCAGCCAAAGAAGCCCCGCACCCATACCGGTCATGGTCGCCTTCGTGTTCAGCACGGGGCGCTCGGCCGCGGTGATGACCGTGGGCTTGGCACTCTCGTCAGTCCAGGAGAGGGTCAGGTACGCACGTGCGGACAGGAGTGGTGGAGCTTCGGCGTGAAGCTCCGCGACAGGCTCGGATGGGCGCTTGCTGACCAGGAGACCGGCGCCGACCGTTGCGAACTGTGCTTCGGCGGCGCGCGACCAACCGACGCCGAGCAGCGCAAGGATCAGAGGGACATGCCGCACTCTAGGCCTTCGAGAGTCCGTGACCGCCCACCGGTTCCGTGACGAAGCGTTCCGCAAACGTCGCAATCAACGGTTTTCCTCTTGCAATCGCCCGCTGGACGGCAGGTAGAGAAAGGGATGCCTGGTGGCTCGACTGGTCATCCCACACTTCCGTCACCCAGATCGCATCCGCGTCAGTCGGATCTCGGGCAACGACATAGCTGTGACAGCCGGGCATGCTATTGGTGCCCTGCATCAAGATCGAAATCAGAGCATCCCGTTGTCCGGGAACCACTCTCATTCTTCCAATAAGACCGTACATATCTCCTCGAACCGGTGGAAGCGCGCAACGGCACGGCCCGCGACGAACGCCAATTCTACCTCAGATGACGTATCGTCGTCAGCGTCGATTCAAAGGATCCCGGCGATCGAGAGGTCCTCCGCCCAGGAGCGGCGACTCACCTCGCGAAAGCTGCCGGCGTCGAGCGGTCGCTATCGATCCGGTTGCAAACAACGCCCCGAGACTTCCGCTGATCAACCCCATGCTCACGTCCGCCCCAGTCAACGCGGGGATTGCCGCGGCACCCAGGAAGCCCCACAGCGCAGCCCGCGCCAACGAGAGTTCGCCGAGCGCTCGTACGATCGCAACAGTGACACCTCCATGACGCGCGTGGGGCTCATCATCTCCTCGGCACCGGCTTCCAAGGCCTTCGCAAACGCCGCCGTCGCATCAGCGACATGCACGTAGGGAATGCTG
>JBIOXD010000117.1:0-11791 GCA_044869265.1 Gemmatimonadales bacterium | reverse complement strand
ACTACTCCGTTCAATGGGTCGGCTCGGGCGTTGCCATTGCTCACCTATCGGCGGACCAAACTGTGACTCGAATGTTTGCCGTAATGTTTGCCGGTCCATCGCTGCCGATGCGTGCCAATGCGGTCTTTGGAAACCCATAAGTGCTGAAAAAACAACGGCTCCGCATGGGAGCCGTTGAATTCAAATCCCGCCGTCCCGATTACGAGGCGTGGAACAGCGCGATCACCGCGCGAGGTGCTGAACGTAGCGCTGCTGTTCGACCAAGCCGGAGGCATTCGAAGGCGTCGCCACGCGCAAGGCGTGCTCGAACGCCGCGGCTAGCTCGGACAGCGCCGGACGCGAGTCACCCGGCTCCGACCGCCTCCCACCGGGCGCCGCGGCCGGTCCCGATCCGGCGAATCCGCCCTTCCTTCTTCAACTGGTCGAGCTGCCGGCGCAGCCGGGTCGCGGGCACGTCCGGGAACCGCGCCACAAGGTCGGCGAACGCAAACGGCTGGATGAGCTGGTGCAGCGCCGCCTCCCGACATTGCTCATCGATGCCGGCGGTGCGGGGCTCCTCGTCGTAGCGGCGAACGACGTCGAGGACGAGTTGCGGGTCCGGCCCAGCGTCTCGCGCACCGATGGCGAGGAAGAAATTGCGCGTCCAGGCGTTGGCCAGCTTGCGGTTCCCGGCGTAGATGATGGGAAGGGTGGGGTGCAGCGCGGCGAGCTCCCCCAGCACCCGTGCCAGATGCGCGGCCGGCCAGCGACCCTTGAGGCGCGCCGGGTCCAGAAAATCGCGGTAGTCCGCCTCGATCACGAGCGCGGCGGCGGGCGTGCTCGCCAGGTCCGCGAGCTGCTGGTGCAGCGCCTGAATCGCGCCGATGTCCGTGAGCAGGTTGTCGAAGCTCTTTCGCTCCACCACAGCTCGCAGCTGTTCTCCCGCGAGCAGGCCGTAGTCGCCGACCGGGAGCTTGCGGCGCCGCACGTCAGCTCCCGGAAAGCGCCACGGATATCGCTCGGCTGAATCGATCACCACGGTCAGGCCGGACGGAGCGGCGCGCAGCTCGACCCGGCTGCGCGAGCGATGGGCCCGGATGGCGGACTCGGTGCGGAAGAATACCTGCTGGTAGCCGCCGCTGCCGTCGCGGCGCGCCTTCTCGACCGTCAAAAACTCGCAGCGCTTGCGCTGCGCCCGGTCCAGCGTCACCACGAGCTTCCGACCCACCCGCGCCAGATGGGCGACTGGCACCCGTTCCACGGCCTCGAGCGACTCCGCCGGATCGAGCTCCCGCTCGCGCAGACAGAAGATGTGTTGGCCGGGGCCGGGCCAGGCCGCTTGCGCGCGTACGGCCAGCAACAATCGCCCGTCCTGCTCGATAGACACCCGAAAGGGAAAGCGGCGGCTGTGAGTCCGCTCGACCAGCCAGATGGAGGGCATTGACGCCAATGTACGTGGTCCCGGACGGGTAGGCATCCTCGGCCCTCAAGCGCCGGGATTGCCGCTCTACCTTGTATGTGTAACATTTTGTGTAGCCTGATCACGGAGTGTTCACTTGGCGACCAATCTTGCCCTCGATGACGCCCTCATCGAGCAAGCCCGGCGGGTCGGAAAGCATCGCACCAAGAAGGAAGCGGTGACGTCGGCGCTCCGCGAATACGTGCGCCGCCGTCGCCAGCGCGAGATCCTCGACCTGGTAGGCCAGATCCCGTTCGATGAGGGGTACGACCACAAGCCGCTGCGACACCGCAAGCGGCGTTCTTGATCCTCGTCGACACACCGATCTGGTCGCTCGCGCTGCGCCGGAGGCCGCGCGACTTGAACGCCGCCGACCAGCGGCACGTCCGCGAATGGGAACGCTTGGTGCGCGCCGGGGACGCCCACCTGGTCGGCCCCATCCGCCAAGAGCTCCTGTCGGGCGTGCGTGACAACCGGGCATGGGAGCGCCTGCGCGCCGCGCTGCGCCCGTTTCCCGACCTGCCCATCACCACCGACCACTATGAACGAGCGGCGCAGTTCTTCAATCGCTGTCGCGCCAAGGGAGTTGCCGGAAGCGCCATTGACCTGCTCATCTGCGCAGTCTCGTCGGGTTACGGCGCGCCGATCTATACGACCGACGCGGACTTCCGCCGCTACGCGGCGGTGCTGAAGCTCAAGTTGCACACGCCCAGAGCGACGACGAGGGACTCGGAATGAGCAATTTCACCGAACACGCCACCTTCGAGTGGCGCCGGGTGCGCGTGCGTTTGATTCAGCGCGCACACCTTTGATACCGAACGTCCCTCCCCGCGCCATGACATTGGCGCGTGCCGTCTTGCGCCCCCTCGACCGCCGAGCCGATCATATGGGCATGGCCGCCCCGATCTACTACTCCGCCGCCATGGTGCGGGCCCTCCCCGACGACGGGAACCGCTACGAGACCGTGCACGGCGAGCTGCTGGTGACGCCCGCCCCGCGGTACGCGCACCAGTATGTCATCACCGAGCTGATGGTCCGGCTGCACTCATACCTTACCCGGTATCCGATCGGGCAGGTCCTCACGTCACCCGCGGACATCTCCTGGGCGCCCGATGTGTTGGTCCAGCCCGATCTGTTCGTCGTCGCGATCGATGAGGCGCGCACCTTCGACTGGACCCGGATCCGGACGCTGCTCTTGGCGATCGAGGTCCTGAGCCCCTCGACCCAACGCTACGATCGCTTCACCAAGCGCCGCGCCTATCAAGAGTTTGGCGTGCCCGGGTACTGGATCGTGGATATCGACGGCCGCGCCACCGAGATCTGGACTCCGGAGGCGAGCGTCCCCACGACCGAGCGCGAGCGCCTCATTTGGCTTCCTCACGGGGCGACTGAGCCACTCGTGATCCCCGTCGCCGACGTCTTGCCGCCGGCATAGGCATGGGATGGATCAGGGAGGAGTACCGGCTCCCCCACGATCACGGTTGGACGGCGACGCCGGGGCACAAGATCCTGGTGCTCGACCGCGGCGCCGTGCTGCTGGAGTTCCCCGCGGAATGGACACTGGAGCCCGCGTCGGAGGGTGGGCAGATTAACGTGCGCGACGGAGTGACGACCGAGGACAGTCGCTGCGTGCTCGCGGTCTCCTGCCTGCCTATTCCTCCGATCGACTGGACCGAGCTGCCGCTCGCCAAGCTGCTCATCGACGTCGTGGACGATGGGGAGCGGGACCTGATCTCCGTCGGGCCGGTGCGTGAGACGAGCCGGGACGGCCTGGGTCTCGCGTGGTGCGAGCTGCGCGTGGTCGACCCGGGAGAGCATCGCGAGTGCCGCTCGCGCGTCTGTCTCGCGCGCGGGAACGGCGTGCAATGCCTCATCACGTTCGATTTCTGGCCCGAGGATGAGCTGCGTCTCAACCCGGTATGGCATCACGTGCTGGGTTCGCTCAGGCTCGGGCGTAAGCTGGACGAGCCGACTCGGGGGAGGAGAATCGTGTAGGTGGGCCGTCAAGGCCGGCACGCGCGATCTGCCGCCCGGTGAGGGAGGGGACCTGCTCATCCGGAGGCCGCAGGTGATGCGCGGATACTGGAAGAAGCCGGCCGAGACGGCGAACGTGCTGCGCGACGGGTGGCTTCACACGGACGATCGACTCGCAGCAACCACTTCCCGTGTGCCGGAAGTGTGGCGGGAAGGGAAGCCCGGACGCGCCCGGCTTCGGCCAGGATGCTCACGAACCGAACGGCATGGTGTTAGTCCGTCGGCATCAACCTCACCGCGGTGCGTCCAGCGGGTGCCGCCAGCGCAGGTCGGGAAAGCGAGCGTAGTCCCGGTCGGTCGTGACGAACTCGCAGCCCGATTCGATCGCCACCGCCGCGAGCCACGCGTCGGGCACGAGGTTGCCGCGCGCATTCACCGCTCGACACAACCGCGTGAAGATGCCCCAGTGGCGTGCCCCCGGGTGTACCGGCACGGCATTGGGTCGTTCGCGGAACGCCGTCGTAAACGCGATGGCGGACTCGAGCGGGGTCGGTGGCAGAAATACGCGAGGATGAGTCACGATGCGCAGAAATCCAGCCAGCACGTGATCCGATACCGCGTACGCTTCGTCCGAAGCGACCAGCGCCTCGAGCCAACCGCGGTGCGCCGCGTGGCCGGGAGCATCCGTCCGAAACGCGTACACCAACACGTTGACGTCAGCGAGGCGCATCGCCCTCCTGCATCAAATCGAGCAGATTCGCCGAGTCATCGAGATCCACGCCCGCCTGCAGGCCCTTCCCGCTGAACGTCGGAAGCGCCGGCGCCAACCCGGGCGGAGCAGCGGAGGGCCGGCGCACCTGGGATTCCAGCGCTGCCAGGCCTCGACGCAGCACGTCCGACTTCGTTGCCTCCAATCGCTCGGCCAGGCGTTGGAGCCGCTCGCGGTCGTCGCGATCGAGGTAGACCTGCACCGGCTCAGCGACGCGCCCGGACCGTCGATCATGACGCTTTGTCATGAAGTCATGATAACGACGCCTCGCGTGGTTGGCAACGGCCCTGCTTCAACCCGCGCGGGACTGTTGGTGCATGATCATATTGCTCTGCAAGAGTATCGTGGCAAAGCCTAGTCCGCGACGCGAATGACCACTTTTCCGACGGCGCGGCCGGATTCCACGTAGGACATGGCCTCGGCCGCGGCTTCCAACGGAAAGATCCTGTCTAGGACCGGTTTGATGACACCCTGTTCCACCAGCGCTCCCAATCGCTCCAATTGCTCGCCGCTCGCGCGCATGAACACGTACTCGAAGCGCACGCGCCTTTTCCGCGCCAGACGATCGACCCTGCGATTTAGGAACCCCAGGATCCAAACCAGCGGCAGGCTGAGGCCCCAGGCTCGCGCGAACTTGGCGTCGGGCCGGCCGCCGATTGTCACCACCACGCCGCCCGGCTTGACCACCTCGAACGAGCGGAGCAGCGTGCCGCCCCCCTGCGTGTCCAGGACCACGTCCTGATCCTTGACCACCGCCTCGAAGCGGCTCGTCTGGTAATCGATGGCCACATCCGCGCCGAGAGACTTCACCAGCGCATGGTTCTTGGCGCCGGCCGTAGTCGCGACCTGCGCGCCGAGGTGTTTGGCCAGCTGGATGGCGAAGGTGCCGACGCCACCCGAGCCGGCATGGATCAGGACCTTCTGGCCCGCCCTGAGCCGCGCGATTTCGATCAGCGTCTGCCAGGCGGTAAGTCCCACCAGCGGAAGCGACGCGGCCTGCGTGTAGTCGAGGCGCGCGGGCTTCCTCGCCGCGGCGCTTTCGCGCACCAAGGCATACTCGGCGAAGGCGCCGATGCGGTCGTTGTCGAGGCGCGAATAGACCGTATCGCCGAGCTTGAACTTGGTGACCCCTGGTCCGATCGCTTCCACGTCGCCGGCGAGATCGGTGCCGAGGATCAGGGGGAAAGAGAAGGGGAGCAGCACCTTCACGGCGCCGTCGCGGATCTTGTAGTCGAGCGGGTTGACGCCGGCGGCGTGCACGCGCACCAGCAGTTCGCCCGGGCCCGGTTCGGGCCGCGGCAGCTCCATCATTTCCATCGGAGCCTTGTAACGACGGATGGCGAGCGCTTTCATGACTGCCTTTCAGACCTTGGTCGATGATCATCGTACCTCGTCATATGATGAACATCATATCCTGATGCAAAAAAAAGACCTTAGGTGCCGGTGGGGTCGAAGTGCTTCCGGGACGCTTCGCGCAGGGCCTCGGAGAGCTTGGGGTCGTCGACCGCGTGGGCCAGCATCAGCGCGCCGACCATGGTGGCTACTATCACGAGCGCGTTGTCGGGTGAATACCGGGCGACGACATCGATCATTTCCTTGATGCGGCGCGTCGCGGCTCGGCGCACCCTGCTTGTGGTTTTCGTCAGTCTCACGAGTCGTCGGGCTGACGAGGCGGGACAGGGATTGGTGATTGGCATCGTGGGAGCTGCAATGGGTATCCTCCTGACGGCACCGCTGTATTTCTGGTTCTCAGCGATCGCGTCGGGTGTCGCTACACTCGTTGACCGTTCGAAGGCATGACGGGGGCTTGTTTCTATCGGGTCACGCACCTTGAACTGTTTACCGAAGAACCAGGACTTTGACGAGAGGAACATGTTCGCGATAATTGGTGTACGAACGTTGCTCTCTGGGCCTGCCACCTAACGGTGCGTTTGGGGGGCCTATGCTGCAGATCTACTTTTTCAGAATCGCCGCGTCTCATCGATTGCCCACTCAGCAGCAAATCCTTCTACGTATACTGGCTCTTGGGCTGGCCATCGGTTGCGCGGAGAGTGGTCCACCGACTGCTCAGAGTACCAGCCAAAAGTCCCTTCTGATGGGCCCACGCGTCCAGCGAGCCCCTGACAACCCCCGCTTCCACGCGGATTCGCAGCTAATCCGCCAGGGTCGTCGCGACGATGCAAGCGGCGCGTGTGTGCTTGAGTATGGATATACCGTGAAGAGAGGGGAGATCGTTGCAGGACGTTATTCAGAGATCGACCTGGATACATGCGCGTTCGTGGTTCAACTCGGTACGTACGATCGCCCTTTGCCTTCGAATCGGCATGCAGACTCATTGAGTGCCAAACAAAGAATCAGAGACCTCCGTCGTCCAGCGGCGGGGATAGATGATCAGCATGCTAAGCGGCCGGATGAAGGCACGGCGACACACGCCTGCGAATCTCTCCTATCAGATCGTCAGCGATTCCTTCGGTGCGTCAGGAATACGGCCGCGTGGGAGACGGATTCGACGAATGCGGTGAATCGAGCGCGCCGCGCCCGCACGTGCAGGCAGATCTTGCCGAACATCCACCCGAGCGACTCGCGCTTCCGTCGGTGCATGGCGAATGAGCTGGACCGAATCGTGGACTCGATGATGAAAGCGCTTCCGCCAGCGAATTAAAGGTTCCCGCGACTTACAAATCACTTACAATTCCACCTACGATGTCGGTCCTGAAGTCGGATATTTCGGTGAGCCCGGGGCCGGCAAGTCGGATATTTCGTAGGCGGATCCGCGTAGGCACGCGGCAACGAAATCTCCGATTGAGTTGTATGGGGTTCAGGGGGTCGCGGGTTCAAATCCCGCCGTCCCGATTGTTGAGGTCAGGCCTCACGGCGATTCGCGCGGTGAGGCCTTTCTGCTTCGACTGGGCGTCAAGACGGGTGCTTCGTCAGCACGACGTGCGTCGCACCGGCGGTTGGTGCATCTTCGGTGCACGCGTAGCTCAATGCGTACAGGTCGATCCCGCCGAGCAGGTGTTCTCCAGGGCACCGACATACTATTTGCGGAGCGAGAGCAACTTTCCATTCCTAGTCCACCATCGGTGCTCCGTCCGACAACGACAGGAGGTCCGCCGTGCTTAAAGATCAGGCTCTGCAAGCGCTCGCGATGCTGGGAATCGCGGTTTTGGCCTCCTCCTCGGCCGCGCAACCTGCACAGGCGCCCATAGACGGCCTGCGCATCATCGCGTTCGGCGCCCATCCCGACGACTGCGAGCTGGACGCGGGAGGGGTGGCTGCCAAGTGGGTGGCGCGCGGGCACAAGTTCAAGTGCGTGTCTGTGACCAATGGCGACATCGGCCACGCGACCATCGCGGGCGGCCCACTGGCCCTGCGCCGTCGCGTCGAGGCGCTCGCGGCGGCGAGGATCCTGGGGATCGAGACGGAGGTGCTCGGCAACCACGACGGCGAGCTGATGGTCACGCTTGAGAACCGACGCCAGATCGCGCGCCTCATCCGCGAGTGGCAGGCCGACGTGGTGATCAGCCATCGTCCCAACGACTACCACCCGGACCACCGGTACACCGGCGTGCTCGTGATGGACGCGGCCTATATGGTTCAAGTGCCCTTCTTTGGCCCCGAAGTACCGCCGCTCCGTCGCAACCCGGTCTTCCTCTTCTCCGAGGACCGCTTCCAGAAGCCGATCCCGTTTAGCGGTGACATCGTCGTCGCCATCGACGACGTGATCGAGAAGAAGCTGGCCGTGGTCGAGGCGATGGAGTCGCAGTTTTACGAAGGGGGATGCTGTGACGTGCCGGCGGGTGGCCTGCCGCAAGACCCCTCCGGCAGGGCGGCACGCAAGAAAGCGGTGCGGGACGCCTTCAGCGCGCGTTTTGCTTCGACGGCGGACCGCTTCCGCGCGCGGTTGGCTGCGCGCTACGGGCAGCAGCGGGCCTCGACGGTCAAATACGCCGAGGCGTTCGAGGTCTGCGAATACGGGCGCCAGCCGGACGAAGCCGAGATCCGACGGCTGTTCCCCTTCTTCCCCTGAGCCCCGCATTGCCGCTTGCGCTCGGCAGGGCCCCCGCCATGGCGGGGGCCTTGTCACGTCGGGCCCCACGCGGCGCGGCCGTCGGTCGATCACTGCGTCCCGCGGGACGTGCGTGCCCCGTCTCCCAGCCGTTTCCACAGGTAGGTGTACACGAGCGCTTCCACGCGCGCGCGCTGCTCGTTCGTCACGCCTGATCCGTGGCCGCCCTCGGTGTTCTCGTAGTAATACACGGGATAACCGAGCGACTCCATCTTGGCCGCCCCTTTGCGCGCGTGGCCGGGATGGACGCGGTCGTCGCGCGTCGTGGTCGTGAAGAGCACGCGCGGATACCGCTGGCCGGCCCGCAGGTTCTGGTACGGCGAGTACCGGCTGATGTACGCCCACTCCTCGGCCCGGTCGGGATCGCCGTACTCCGCCATCCAGCTCGCGCCCGCGAGCAGCTTGTTGTAGCGCCGCATGTCGAACAGCGGCACCCGGATCACCACGGCGTCGAACAACTCCGGCCGCTGCGTCAGCGCGACGCCGACCAACAGGCCGCCGTTGCTCCCGCCCGTGATGCCGAGCCGGTCCGGACTCGTGACGCGGCGGCGGATCAGGTCCTCGGCAACGGCGAGGAAATCGTCGTACACGCGCTGCCGATTCTCCTTCAGCCCGGCGCGGTGCCACTGCGGCCCGAATTCCCCCCCGCCGCGGATGTTCGCCACGACGTACGCGCCCCCACGCTCGAGCCACGCGGCGCCCACCGTCGCGTTGTATCCGGGCCGTTGCGCGATCTCAAAGCCGCCGTACGCGTACAACAACGTCGGCGTCGTGCCGTCAGACTTCACGCCCCGGCGCTGCACCAGAAAGTACGGCACCCGGGTGCCGTCCTTCGATGTCACCTCGTGCTGCTCGACTGTGACATCGCGCGCGTCGAACATCGCTGGCAGGCGCCGCACTTCGCGCGGCGCGCGGCCGGGTTCGCCGAGGTACAAGGTCGTGGGTTGGGTGTAGCCGGAATAGGTGAAGAAGTACCGGTTGGTGTTTGGCGACGTCGCCGTGACGCTGATGCTGCCCATTTCGGGCGCCGGCACCGACTGGGAGGTCCACGCGCCGTTCCGGTATTCGTACCGCCGTAGCTCACCGCGCACGTTATTCAACATGCTGACGAGCAGGTGGTCCCGCGTCTCGGACACATCGAGCACCGTCTCTTTGGGGCCGGGCGCCACGACAGCGACGAACTCGCGTTTGCCGGCCAGGAACTCGTTCATCCCGGTGGCGATCAACGTCCCGCCCGCATAGGTGCGTCCACCCGTGGCCCATGGATCGCGCAGGTAGACCACCAGCCGGTCGCGCACCAGGGAAATGTCGGCGTCGAGCGGGACATCGAGCTTCACGAGCCGCCCATCCTGTAACACGTATCGGGTGCTTTCGAAGAACCGCGGGCGATGGATCACGAGGTGGAAAGTCCGGTCCGCGGTGCGCCACGTGCCCACGCCCACCGAGACGTCGGTCTCCACACCCTCGAACAGCGTCCGGGCGGAATCGAGCGGTGTGCCGCGCCGCCACAACTTCGCGACCCGCGCGTAGCCCGACGTCGTCAGCGAGCCCGGACCGAAGTCGGTCGCGACGAGCACGGTGTTCTCGTCGATCCACGCCACGCCCTGTTTGGCTTCGGGCAAGACGTAGCCGCCCGGGATGAACTGTTCAGTGACGGCGTCGAACTCGCGGACCTCCACCGCGTCTGAGCCTCCGCGCGACAGGCGGACCAGGCAGCGGCGGTACGCCGGTTCCAGGCAGGTCGCGCCGCCGAACGCCCACGGCTTTCCTTCCGCGGCCGCGAGCGCGTCGAGGTCGAGCACCACGTCCCACGCCGGGGCACCGGACAGATAGCTCTCCCACGTCGTGCGCCGCCAGATGCCGCGCTTATGCCGGTCGTCCTGCCAGAAGTTGTACAGTTGCTCGCCCATGATTGACGGAAACGCGATGCGATCGGTCGAATTGAAGATCGCGAGCACGCGGTCGTAGATCGGGCGATAGACCGGTTCCGCGGAGAGTTCGGCGAGCGTCGCGGAGTTATGTTCCTCGACCCAGGTCATCGCACGCGCCCCCAGCACATCCTCGAGCCAGACGAGCGTGTCGTCCGGCGTCTGCGCAGCGAGCGGCGGCGCGGCCGCCAGGAAGAGGGTCAGGACCAGAGAGAGCGCACGTGGCATGAAAACCTCCTCGAGCACGGAGTTCCGGCGGGGGCGGGGGCTCACTCCGGCCACCCGCCTTGCGGCAACCTCGGCGTGATCCGCAGTGCATTCCGGTAATACACCTTCTTCAGCACCTCGTCCGGCAGATCGATCCCGTACAGCTTCCAGAAAGCGTGGTAGTCGCGATAATAGTCGAAGTAATCATCCCGGGTCTCGAACACCCGGAAGTAGTACGGATACTCCTCCGGCTGATACGAGTCCTTGCCGAACAGGATGCGGTTCTGGTAGCGGACGAAGAAGTCGTGCGCGGCACGCGGCTGGCGGCCGAGGTCGTACAGAATCGCGCCGACCTCCACATAGAGATTGGGCATCTCGTCGAGCATCCGGCCCAGGCGCGCCAGGTCGTTCGCATGCCACCCCATGTGCGCCGCCACGAACGTCGTGCGCGGATTGCGGCGAAACAGATTGTCCCGCTCCCCCATCAGCTGCTCGAACGTGGGACGCCCCTCGGGACCGATGTACCGCCTGGGAAAGAGCGCCAGCTCGAGCCAACGCTCGTTCCGGTAATCGTGCGGCTGGTAAAACTCCTGCGGATCCCCGGTGTGAATGAACACCGGCAGTCTGAGTCGTGCGGCGGCCGCCCAAATCGGGTCGAGCGCGGGATCGTCGAGCGCGAGGCGCGAGCCGTCGGCCTTGCGGATGGTCTGCCCGAACCCTTTGCCGATCTCGCCGATCCCCACGGCCCCCGCGGCGACGTCGGTCTCGAGCTGGGCCACGGCGCGCTCGGCCCAGCCGGGCCCGACGCCGTTGAAGTCGATCCCCGCGAGGACCCGCACGCGCTCCTTCGTCTCGGGCGACCTGCCGATTGTCGCGACGCTCCGGCGCAACGCCTCGCCCGACTTGTTCCCGGCGTCGATCATCAGACGCACGTTGAGCGAATCGAGCTCGGCGCCGAGCCGGGCGAGACTCTCCAGGGATTCGAGCCGCTCCCGTGGATGGCCGTGAAAGTCGATCGCCGGGTATTTCGCCCGCGGCACAGCATGGCTCGGGACCACGAGCGTGGAGCGCGGCCGGTAGTCCAGGATGCTCGGCACCGATCCGGCAGGGCCCAGGCAGCTCCGCGGGCGGATCTCCGTAGTCCGCGGCGGGCAGGTCTCGCCGGCCCCGATCGACGTCTCGCGCCCGCCCTGCGCCGCTAATTCGCCGCCGGCCAACGTGAGAGTCAGAGGGACCGCGACCTGCGGTACGATTCGCGACAGGCGGACCAGTACGGGCTATTTCGCGAGGATCTCTATTACCGGTTGGGCGTATTCGAAATCCAGCTGCCGCCGCTGCGCGAGCGACCGGAAGATATCCTCGTGCTGGCGCAGGGATTTCTCGAAGAGATCGGCGCCACTATCGGC
>JBIOXD010000116.1:0-4195 GCA_044869265.1 Gemmatimonadales bacterium | reverse complement strand
GGCGGCGTCGGCGATCACAGCCGTCGTGAAGCGGCTGGATCCGAATCTACCCATCGAGGCGCTCCAGACCCTTCCCGAGCAGGTCCGCAACAACACGTTTCTCGATCGCATGATGACGACGCTCTCGGCGGCATTCGCGTTTCTGGCGACGCTCCTCGCGGCGATCGGTCTCTATGGCGTCCTGGCCTATACCGTCGCACAGCGCACGCGCGAGATCGGCCTCCGCATGGCGCTGGGAGCCTCGCCCGACCGCGTCCGCAGCATGGTGCTGCGTCAGGTTGCGATCATGACGCTCGTGGGGGCGCTCGTGGGCCTCGCCGGCGCGCTCGGCGTCGGCAAAGGAGCGCAGTCGATTCTCTTTCAGATGACCGGTGCCGATCCGGCGGTGCTGGCGCTTTCGGCCGTTGCGCTCGCGCTGGTCGCGCTCTGCGCCGGCTTCATCCCCGCGCACCGTGCGTCACGAGTGGATCCGATGCGGGCGTTGAAATACGAATAGCTTTGTTGTTGTTTGGTACGATGCCTGAGTGCGCAAGCTTGTTCTGATTCTGCTGGTCCTCATCGTCATTGCCGCCGGCACCTACGTGGTTGCCGGTTTCCAGACGCCGCCGTCCGTCGCCTTCACCAAACCGGGCGAATTCGCCGGGGCCGCCATCCCGATTGAATTTCAGATCACTTCAGCCACACCCGCGGACGTGCAGCTCGCGTTCGAGCAAAATGGCGCGCGAACGGCGCTTCCAGCGCCCCCCGCCGGATCGACGACCGTGAAGATGGTGGCAAGCACGGCCGCGGTGCCGGAGCTGAAGCTTCAGGCCGGGCCGGCCGCCGTCATCGTCACGGCATCGCGCAAGGTGTGGGGCATTCGGACCCTGACGACCGAAGTGACACGGAAGATGACGATTCGCCTCGAGAAGCCGCGGGTCTCGGTCGTCTCGACCAAGCATTACATCAACCTTGGCGGCTCCGAGATGATCGTCTACCGCGTCACGCCGGAGGACGTCGGGTCGGGCGTGCGAGTCGGTGACCTCGAGTACCCGGGCTTCCCGATCACCGGCGTGAAGATCGAGGGGTTGACGACAGGCGGCGATCCTGCCGGGGTGCGTGTCGCGTTCTTTGCCCTCCGCTACGACCAGGACGTGAACGCTCCGATGCAGCTCTTTGCGCGGGATGTAACGGGCGAGGAAGGGACCAGCGAGTTCGATCACCTCACCTTCACAAAACCGTTCAAGAAAAGCACCATTGTGCTTGACGACAAGTTCCTGGGGCGGGTCGTCCCGGCGATCCTCACCGGCACGGCCGAGTTCAAGCCGGCCGGGACGCTCATTGAGCAGTACGTCGCCATCAACAGCGAGTTGCGGCAGAAGAACAACGCGACGATTCGCGCGATGGTGACAAAGACCTCGCCCGAGTTGCTGTGGGGCGGTGCCGTGTTTCATCCATTCACGAACACGAAGGCCGAGGCCGCGTTCGCGGATTTCAGGACCTATCTGTATCAGGGCCGGCAAGTCGACAAGACGGTCCACCTCGGGTTCGACCTGGCGTCGTTCGCGAATACACCGGTGGTCGCGGCGAATCGCGGCAAGGTGATCTTTGCGGCCGACCTCGGCATCTACGGCAACTGCGTGATTCTCGATCACGGCCTCGGCGTGCAATCACTCTACGGCCACCTCTCGTCCTTCGGCGTCAAGGTCGGCGACCTGGTCGAGAAGAGCCAGGAGTTGGGCCGGAGCGGCATGACCGGCCTGGCCGGGGGCGACCACTTGCACTTCACGATGCTGGTCGGCGGCCAGATGGTGAACCCCATCGAGTGGTGGGACGAGCACTGGATTCAGGACCGGATCCTCAGGAAGCTGAAAGGGCAGTAGCTCGCGCAACCGGGGGCCAGCTTGGGCGACAATGCCACCATGCGCGTTCGCACGTCGCTCCTGCGCGCGGAGGAGAAGGTCGTGACGAAGTCGTTGACACCACTGACACTGTTCGCGCTCACCATGGTCATCCCTGCCGCTGCGCATCGGGAACGCGACGATCGCTCGACGACCTTTGCGTGCCGGATCCGAACGCTCTGCCTTGGCTGCGGCTCAGAGCGGTGTCGAGCCAGGGACCAGGGCTGTTCCTGGCTACCACGTTCATCCAACGGCTGAATACCGTGGGCGGCATCGCGCCCACATTTTCCGGAAGTGTCGTTGGCGAAGTAGCGAGAGTGCCCTACACGGCCGACTGCTACTTCTACAAGGTGCACCCGTAAAGCGTTCACAGTCGCAAGCGGCGTCGGCGATCACAGCCGCGTCGAGAGCCTCGGGCTGCAACCACCCTCGCAGCAGGGCGATGGCGCGAGCAAAGACACGCCTGGTCATCAGGCTGTCCGCAGGACGAGCGCAATGGCGCTCGAGAGCCGCTCCCAGTTCGCTTGCTCTCGCGCCAGATGTCGACGGCCGGCCTTCGTGAGGCGATAAAAACGCGCGCCGGTTGTTCTCGGACACGCCCCAGTCGGCGGTGATCCAACCCTCACGTTCGAGCCGTTGAAGCGCTGGATACAACGCGCCCTGATGCACCCGCAGCACGTCCTGTGAGAGCTGGTTGATTCGCTGCGCGATGGCCCAGCCGTGCAACGGCTCCAGAGCGACCGCCTTCATGATGAGAAGGTCGACCGTGCCCTGGACGACATCCACCGGTTTGCCCACGCCTGACTCCCCTTGACGGTCGACAAGAGTCGAGCGTTTGTGTTGTCGACCGTCAAGGGGAAGCGATTTCAGCGAACGGTCCCGCGTACGGCCCAAGCGCGGGCATGCATGGTGATCGCTCTGTCGGGACCATCGCGCAGAAGGCGCTTCCGCACGCGCATTCGCAGCGCCTCCCGCTCCGTAGTCGCAAGCGACGCCGTGTAGGCGCCGGCCGGCCCCTGCTTCTCGAGAAATGGCGTCCAGAAGTCGTCAAACGATGCAAAACGGGTTTCGATCGTCAGCCCCTCTTCGACAACGTCCTCGAGGCCGAGTTCCCGCCACAAGGCTGCGAGCTCGCCGGGCCGGCAGAACCGCATGTTGCGCTCGTCCTTCGAAGCGCTCGTCGGATGGAGCGCAACCGCTTCGTCCCAAAACACGCGCAACATCTCCATGCCGTCCCCGTAGTCCCACACGGCAGCGGCAATGGTGCCCTTCGGTTTTGTGACGCGCTTCATCTCGCCAAGTGCCTTTCGCGCGTCCGGAATGAAGTTGACCACCAGCAGCGACAACACGCGGTCGAACCTCGCGGCCTCGAACGGCATCTGTTGCGCGTCTCCAACCTCGAAGCTGACGCGCGCGCTCGCGTGCTGCGACCGCGCGAGCGCCACATACGGCGCCGCTGGATCGATGCCGACGATGCGGCTCGACGGCGCCGCCGCGGCGACGGCCGCCGTAAGCGCGCCGGTGCCGGACCCGACGTCGAGCACGCTGTCGCCGTCACCGATGCCTGCAAACGCGACGAACAGCGGAGCCAGGCTCCGGCTCCAGCGGCCCATGAAGCGCTCATAGGCCCGGGCTTCCGAAAAGACAGGGTCCTGTTCCGAGGCGCCGATCGCCATGCCGAACGCGACCAGAAGCAGGGCACCGGCGGCAGCTGTCTCGCGCACTGCCCTTGAGATGTCGCTGCGGCGCCGGGTGTGACAGCGGATCTCCCCTCTCTCCCTCCTCTTGACCTCCGACAGGTCACGGATCTACACTCCTCTCGGATCCCGAGAGGTCGACCCGTGAACAAGACGCAGTTGCTCCAAGGCACGCTGGATCTCCTCATCCTGCGCATCCTCGAGCTTGGCCCCAATCACGGCTGGGGGATCTCGACCCGCCTGCAGCAGATGTCGAAGGACGGTCTCAAGACGAGCCAGGGGTCGTTGTACCCGGCCCTCCATCGACTCGAGCTGCGCGGCGAGGTGCGATCCGAGATGACCGCGTCGGCGAACAACCGGCGGGCGCGCGTGTACACCATTACGCGGGCGGGCCGAAAGCGCCTGACGCACGAGACCGAGACGTGGCAGGCGTTCGCCCAGTCGATGCGACGCGTGCTGGAGGAGGGCTCGTGACCGCTCGTCTCGTCGCCTTTCTGCGTGGACTCCTCCGCCGACGCCGGATTGACCGCGAGATCGCGGAGGAGCTCCACGATCACCTCGAACGCGAGATGGAGGCGCACCGATCGCGTGGCGTCTCGCCTGAAGAGGCACGGAGGC
>JBIOXD010000115.1:0-2612 GCA_044869265.1 Gemmatimonadales bacterium | reverse complement strand
CGCAGGCCCTCACGGAAGCCGTCACGCTGTATGTGGAGACGGGCCTGCGGCGCGGCAATGGAGTTGTTGTGATCGCGACGCCGGCGCACCTCGAGCTGTTCCTCGAGCGCCTGCGCGAGCAGGATCTCGATCCTGGTCGCTTTCTCAAGAGCGGCCAGCTCGAGCTGCACGATGCCGAGCTGACGCTGCGGAAGTTCATGTGCAATGACGTACCGCTCTGGGAAGATTTCCGGCGCACCCTGGGCGCCGTTTTCGAGCGGGTACAGGCGTTCGGGCGCGGAACCACCCGGGCGTATGGCGAGATGGTGAATGTGTTGTGGCAGGAAGGAAAGCAGGGAGCCGCCATCGCGCTCGAGCAGTACTGGAACGAGCTCGCATGCCTGTATCCGTTCGCGTTGTTCTGCACTTACATGCTCGACGTGCATCACGACCATGCCTACAACGGGCCGCTCGAGGATATCGGGCGAACCCACTCGGACATCATCGGCACGCCGGAAGACGAACGCTTCCGCACGGCCCTCGATGCGGCGAGCCGGGACGTGTTCGGTGTCCCGCTCTCGGAGATGGTTCGATTCGCCCGGCATCGCGGTAGGGGCGAGCACCGGTTTCCCAGCGGGCAGCGAACGATGTTATGGCTGAAGCGAAATCTTCCTTCCGCCGCAGCGACCGTGCTGTCACGGGCCCGCCGGTACTACGACGATGGGTTGCAGTAACCCGCCATGACGCTCCTGGCCGAAGCACCGGCTGGCCGGCACATCGCACAGTTCCATCGGAACAGCGAGTCGCTGACCGAATCCGTGTACACGTTTGTCGAGGGCGGGCTGCGGCGCGGGGATAGCGTCGTCGTGATCGCCACACCCGAGCTCACCGATGCGCTCACGGCGCGACTTTCCCAGAACAAGCTTCATCCCGACGCGCTGTCCCAGGCGGGCAGGCTCGGTGTGCTCAACGCCGACCAGTTCATGGCGCAATCCATGCCCGACGGCGTTCCCGAATCGCGGCGTTTCCGTGACGCCATCGTGCCCGTGCTGTCGCGCGTCCAGCCGTTCGGGCGGGGAGTCCGGATTCTTGATGAGATGGGCAGCATGCTCTGGAACGCTGGCAGTGCGGACGCCGCCATCCGTCTCGAGGAATTGTGGAACGCCCTCGCGAAGCTCTACACCTTTTCACTGTTCTGCGGCTATACGCTCGATATGCAGTCCGAGGAATCGTACGCGGGTCCTCTGGAGGAGATCGGTCGCGCACACTCCGACATCCTGGGGACGGAAGACGACGAGCGGTTTGGCGCGGCGCTCGATCGGGCCAGCAAAGAGATCTTCGGGATTTCGCTGTCCCAGATGGCCGGGACCACGAAGCACGATGGTGCTCGACGCTTCCCGAGCGCCCAGCGTACGATGCTGTGGGTAAAGCGCAACTTGCCGCTGACGACTTCGAAACTCGTCGAGCGAGCACGCCGCCACCTCCAGGAGTTCTCCGGCGGACCCGAGTAAACGCGTTTACATCCGTTTGTACTTCGGTCCGCTGCCCCCCTCACGCGGCGTCCAGCGGGGACCCAGCACGTCCGTCGCCTTGCAATCCACGCAATTGGGCGCGTTGATCCGCAGGCCGTCATCGGTGGCCTCGTACACTCCGGCCGGACACATGTGGGCATAGAACCGCGCGACCTCGGCCGGCACGGCTGAGTTGGCGATGAGGTGGCTGGGAATCGTATCCCGCGTCGCGTTCCCGGATTTGAAGACAGCATCGACTTTACTGATGCCGACCTGGTTGTCTGACCCCGGGCGCAAGCCCGGAGTCTTTGCAACTTCGGCATCGGCATGCATGCGGTATCTACCACCCGGAAACCGGCCTCCCGTCAGCGTCATAAGCGCGGCCTGGATCCCACCCAAGTAGAAGCCGTCACGGAACGCCAGGCGCATGTTGCGAGTGCGATGGAGGTCGTCGGCAACATAGGAGCTCGCAATCAGCCGGTCGTACTCAGCCAGCGAGGCTCCGGTTTTTAGACTTTGGAAGATCGCCCGCGCGGCGTAGATGCCGGATTGCATCGCGTAATGAATCCCTTTGAGAGAGGGGACATCCACGAACCCTGCGGCGTCGCCCAGCAACACGACGCCGTCGCCCGCCCGACGTTCGGGCAGCGAGAAGTACCCGCCTTCCGGAATGGTCTTGGCGCCCCACTCCACCATTTCGCCGCCCGCGAGCAACGACCGCAGCAAAGCATGCTGCTTGAAGCGCTGCAGCAGGACGTGCACATCGAGACCGGCGTCCCGATAATCGAGGCCGACCACGAGTCCGAGCGCGACGAGATTCGGCTCCAGCGGATAGATGAAGCTGCCGCCGAACGCGTCGGTCGGCAGCGGCCACCCTAAGGTGTGGATCACGCGGTTGAGCGGCTGCTTCGTTTCCCACAGCTCTTTGACCCCCAGCGCAAAGATTTGCGGGTTCAGCGACGGCACGTGCTGCCACTCGCACCACGCCTGCGCCAGGAGCCCGCGCGTGCCGCCGGCGAGGGCCGTGACTTTCGCGGTCAGATCGTTCGGCGCCGAGCTGCCAGCCGTCGGCGTGCCGTCGCGACTGAGGCCGGCGGGCGCGGTCCGCACTCCGGCGACGGC
>JBIOXD010000114.1:0-31786 GCA_044869265.1 Gemmatimonadales bacterium | reverse complement strand
CCAGCCCCATGATCAGGCCGAACGCCTCGACTCCCATCGGATTGTGCGTGGGCGCGTCGGTATACCTCCAAGAGTGCGACCACGCGCCGGGCTCGAACCCCGCGTTGGTCGCCACGACCGACAGCTTGCTCGTCAGACCCTCCCATCCGCCAATGTCCTTGAGACCGAGCAGCACCAGCGGCAAGAATCCGAGCACGATGAGAAAGAACTGCAGCACCTCGTTGTAAATCGCAGAGGTCAAACCGCCGAGAAAGATGTAGGCTAGCACGATCACGCCCGTCACGATGATGCTCGCGTGGAAGCTCCAGCCGAGGACCAGCTCCAGCAGCTTGGCAAGCGCATACATCGAGATCCCGGACGAGAAGACCGTCATGATCGCGAACGTGATCGCGTTCAAGCCACGGGTCTTCTCGTCGAAGCGCAGCTTGAGATACTCCGGGACCGAGCGCGCGCGCGAGCCATAATAGAACGGCATCATGAAGAGACCGACGAACACCATCGCCGGCATGGCGCCGACCCAGTAGAAGTGGCTGGTCATGATGCCGTACTTGGCCCCTGACGCCGCCATGCCGATCACTTCTTGCGCGCCCAGGTTCGCCGAGATGAACGCGAGGCCGGCAATCCACGCGGGGATCGACCGGCCTGATAGGAAGAAGTCGTCACTGCTCTTTACAAAGCGTCGCAGTGCCCAGCCGATGCCGAGCACGAAAAGGAAATAGATGATGAGTAACGTGTAGTCGATGGCGCCGAGGTGGATCCGCTCCATCAGCGAACCATCTCGAACACGTACGCCTGCCTCGGCGACAGCACGGGCAGTGGCAGGTAGCCGCGAATCCGGCCGTCGTTTTCCACGACCAGGCTTTGCGCCGATGGTCCCCCGAGCAAGTTCCGCAGCGTGTACCGGCCTGGCTCCGCGGCCTTGTCGGTCGAGCTCAGCGCGACACCCTCGACGGCTTCACGCCCCAGGTTCGCGAACACGAGCGCCATGTGGGAAGAATCCTTTCGTACATAGGCCAGCACTGCGTCGTTGCCGCTCTCGATGGGAATAAGAGCACCGGTGCGCAGCGCGCGATTCGTTTCGCGTGCATGGGCCAGGCGCCGGTACAGATTGAGGAGCGAAGTCGTGTCCCGATCCTCCACGGAGACGTTGGCCGTGAACGAATCGGGCTGCAGCGCCTCCCACGGCTTCCCCTTCGTGAAGCCGGCGGCCGGCGCGAGCTCCCAGTGCATCGGCGTGCGCAGGCGCTCGTCCGGCTTGTCGCCGGTCATGCCGATTTCCTCGCCGTAATAGACGAACGGCACGCCGGGCAGTGTCAGCAGGATCGTGGCCGAGAGCTTCGTGGCGGCGGCGTCGTTGCCGAGGGCAGTCATCGTGCGGGTCTGATCGTGATTGCGCTGGAACGGCGCCCAGCGCCACGCGGGCTGCGCGTTCTGGAACCGCATGACATTGGGAATCAGCTGGCCCGCTCTCCCCGATCGAACGGCTTCCATCAATGCCTCTGATATCGGGAATGCGAAATAGGCTTCGAGCTGATCGGGATAGTACGAGAGGATCGCGCCGATGCTGTCCCACACCTCGCCGATCGTGTAGGCCCGTGGGGCGATCTGTCGCACGTAGGCCGTGAAGTCCCGCAGCACCGCATGCGTCCCCGGCGTATTCGAGACCTCGTTTCCTTCTTCTATGAGGTGCCGCACCGCATCGAGGCGGAAGCCATCGACGCCCATGTCTTTCAGCCAGAACTGGGCGACCTTCTTCATTTCCGCGAGCACTGCGGGATTGTTGAAATTCAGATCGGGCATCCCGCTCCAGAAGAACCCGTAGTAGTACTCGTCGCGGAGCGGCGACTTGTGCCAGTTGTTCCCCGGGGTCTTGGACCAGAGGAACCAGCTGCGGTAGCGCGACGTGGTATCGCGCAGCGCTTCCTTGAACCAGGGGTGTTCGCTGGACGCATGGTTCATCACGAGGTCCACGAGCACCTTGATGCGGCGGCGGTGCGCCGCGCCGACGAAGGCCTTGAAGTCGCCGTTCGTGCCGTAATCCGGCTCGATCTTGTAATAGTCCGTGACGTCATAGCCGTGATAACTCGGCGATTCCGCGACGGGCATGAGCCAGATGCAGTCGGTGCCGAGTCCGGCGATGTAATCGAGCTTCTTCGTCAGGCCGGGGAAGTCGCCGATCCCGTTGCCGTCGTTGTCGAAGAACGACCGCACGAACACTTCGTAGCACATGTTGGGCGGCCGCTGCGGCTGGCTCTGGAGCAGCGCGAGGAGGACGAGCAGCATGTTACGGGACCACCTCGAAGCGACCCTCGAGTCCTTCGGCCGAGTTCGGCCCGACGTAGATGCGGAATGAGCCCGGCTCCACGACCCGCTTCATATCGAGTCCGTAGAACGCGAGATCCTGAGCGGCCACGCGCAGAGTGACGGCGCGCGACTCACCGGGCTTCAACGTGACGCGCTGGAATGCCTTCAGCTCCCGCACCGGTCGCGCCACGCTGCCCACTTCGTCGCGCACGTACACCTGCACGACCTCCGTGCCTTCGCGCGAACCTGTGTTGGCCAATGTCACGCTGACCGCCAAGGTGTCGGTCGCTCTGATTCGAGGGTTCGTGACCCTCAGGTCGCGATAGGCGAACGTCGTGTAGGAGAGCCCGTAACCGAAGGGATAGCGCGGCGTGTTGGGCACATCGAGGTACCTGGAGTTCCACTTGCTGTTCGGATCGTACGGACGACCGGTGTTGCGCTGGTTGTAGTACAGCGGGACCTGGCCGAGCGAGCGTGGGAACGTGACCGGCAACCGGCCGCTCGGATTCACGTCGCCGAACAGGATATCGGCGATTGCATTCCCTGCTTCAACGCCCAGGAACCACGTCTCGACGATAGCGGGCACGTGCGCGACGGCCCACTCGAACGTCAGCGGCCGGCCGTTCATCAGGACCAGCACGACGGGCGTGCCGGTCGCTGCGACCGCTTCGAGCAGTTGCTGTTGCACGCCGGGGAGGTCGATCACTGATCGGCTCGCGGCTTCACCGCTCATCTCGCCGCGCTCACCGAGAACGAGAATGGCAACCTTCGCCTGCCTGGCCGCGGCCACGGCTGCCGCGAAACCAGCGGTCGAACTGTCCTCGATGCCGGCGCCGGGCGCGTAAGTCACCTGCGTGGCCGCCGGCACCTTGGCTTTGATCCCTTGCAGCACAGTGACGACGTCGTCGGCCTGGCCCATCGTGTGCCACGGGCCCAGCGGCTCTGGTTTGTTGTCGGCGAGGGGCCCGATCACTGCGATGCCCGACGTGGTTTTGTCGAGCGGCAGTGTGTTCCTGTCGTTCTTGAGTAGCACGATGGATTCCGTCGAGACGCGGCGGGCGAGGGCGCGCGTCTGCGCCATGGGCGGAGCCGTGCGCGCGCGGTAGGGATCGCGGAACAGTCCCATGCGCGCTTTGGCGCGGAGAATCCGCATGACGGCTGAATCGACGACCGCCATCCGAATGCGGTTCGCGCGCACGAGGGCGGCGAGCGAGTCCACATAGATGCTGCTCTGCATATCCATGTCGACGCCCGCGGTGAGCGCGCGTCGCCCTGCCTCCGACGGCCCCCCCGCAACGCCGTGCGGGATCAGCTCAGCGACCGAGGTCCAATCGCTGACGACGAATCCTTTAAAGCGCCATTCGCGCCGCAGCACTGTGTCGGTGAGCCACGCGTTGCCCGAGGCAGGCACGCCGGCGATTTCATTGAAGGCCGACATGATGGTCTCGACGCCGGCATCGACGGCAGCCTTGAAGGGCGGCAGGTAGACCTCGCGCATCGTGCGCTCGGAGATCTCCGTCGCGGCGTACTCGCGGCCTGCCTCAGCAGCGCCGTAGCCGGCGAAGTGCTTGGCGGTCGCAAAGATGTTCTCCTGGAAGCCGCGCACGCGTGCCGCCGCCATGACCGAGCCGAGATAAGTGTCTTCCCCCGCGCCCTCGGCGATGCGGCCCCAGCGCGGGTCACGCGCGATGTCCACCATGGGCGCGAACGTCCAGTTGATGCCGGCGGCCGCCGCCTCGAGTCCGGCCGCGCGCGCCGTCGCCTGGACGGCTTCCGGATCGAACGAGCCTGCCTCCGCGAGCGGGATCGGAAAAATCGTGCGAAAACCGTGAATCACGTCGAGGCCGAACAGGAGCGGGATCTTGAGCCGCGACTCCGTGACCGCGACCCGCTGTACGGCGGCGGTGTTTTCCGCTCCGACCACGTTAAAGAGTCCGCCCAACTTTCCGGCGCGCGCGAGCGCGATCTGCTGTGCCGACGCTTGGCCGTTCTGTCCCCCTGCGGAGAGCAGGTTCAGCTGGCCGAGCTTTTCTTCGAGGGTCATGCGGGCGAGCAGGGAGTCGAGATTCTGCGCGTTGGCGGGGGCGGCGGCGGCGCTCAAACACATGCCAACGACGACGGTTACGCAACGGTGCAACATGGGACGGAGTCTCCGGCTCGAGGATGGTGGCCCGAAAAGGTACGGCGCAAAACGCGACCACGCGAAGGGCCTAGCGGCCGCACCAACCGTCGTCACAAGCTTATGGCAACCGATTCATCTTCATGGAGATTGCAATGTGTCGCCATCGTTTGTTGTGGATGTTCGGTTTCGCCCTCCTCGCTGTAACCCCAGCACTCAACGCACAAACCACGACAGGGACCGTTCGCGGCTATGTGAAGGACCAGAGCGCGGCCGGCGTGCCGGACGCCGAAGTGTCGGCGAGAAACATCGCAACCGGCGTGCAGCGATCGACCGCAACCAGATCGGACGGCTCTTATGTCCTGCCGGGCCTCCCACCTGCGACGTATGAGCTCGCGGTCCGCAAGATTGGGTACACGCCGCAGCAGCGCCGTGTGGATGTGGCAGTCGGAGCCACGCTGATATCGGACTTCACGGTCCAGGCGGGCGCCGTCGAGTTACAGGCCGTCACCGTCGAATCGACACCGGCAATCGAGCTACGGACCTCCGAAGTCGCCACCAATATCTCTCAGCAACAGCTGCAGCAACTTCCTACCGCCAGCAGGAACTTTCTCGATTTGGCGGGACTCGCGCCGGGAGTCACTGCATCAGAGGATCGCGTGAATTCGGTATCTACCCGGAACTTCTCTGCAGGCGGTTCCAGCCCCAACCAGGTAAACGTGTTCGTCGACGGTTCCAGTCTCAAGAACGACCTGACCGCGGGGGGTGTGGCCGGCCAGGACGCGAGCCGCGGCAATCCCTTCCCGCGCGGCGCAATCCAAGAGTATCGCGTCATCAGCCAGAACTTCAAAGCTGAGTATCAGAAGGCGTCGAGTGCCATCATCACCGCAACCACCCGGTCGGGCAGCAATGAGTGGCATGGAAACGCGCTCGTGGGCTTTCAGGGTAAGGAGTTGATGGCTCTAGACTCGTTCCAGGTCCGTGACAAGCACATTGCTGACAGCATTGCGGAGGCGACCGGGAACCCATCCACGTTCAAACAACCGGACTACTCCCGCATACTCACGGCGTTTAGCGCAGGCGGTCCACTCGTGCGCAACAAGCTTTTCTTCTTCGGTTCGTACGAGGGGAACTATCAGGACCGCGCGAATCGGGTTGCCATAACGACCCCCACGGGTTTCGCGGCGCTCGACACCGTGAACTTCGCACAGTACAACGGCAATTTCACTTCACCGTTCCGCGAGACGCTCCTCTTCGGCAAGCTCAACTACGCTATCGACGAGCGCTCCTCCGCGGAGGTCAGTCTCAACACGCGGCATGAGACGGATGTCAGAGACTTCGGCAATCAGCGCTCTTTTCCTACCGCAGTCAATTTCGGGCAGGACGTAACGATCGGACAAGTCAAATACAACCGAGTGTCGGGTGGCTGGCTCAACGAGACGAAGATCGACTATTCTCGTTTCAAGCGAAACCCGGCACCGAACCAACCCGGAACTTGGCAGCGCATCTACGATATTCCAAACCAACCCGCGCCGCAGATTGGCAGCGACCTGAGTGTCCAAGATTTCGCGCAAAAGCGAGTTGGGATCCGTAACGACCTGACCTACACCGCCCTCGCGCAACACACTGTTAAGGCTGGCTTGAGCGTCGACTTCATTTCGTACGACATTCAGAAGCTCAACAACGTGACACCGCAGTTCGAGTACGCACGGTTTGTCAATCCGGGCAGTTGGACCTTTACCGTCGATAGTACGACCGGCGTGCCGTTCAACTTCCGTAATCCGTTCCTCATGACGTACGCATCAGGGGCCGGCCTGATTAACGTGAAGAACACTCAGGTGGGCGCGTACTTCCAGGACGATTGGAGCCCTTCGACCAGACTCACGCTAAACCTCGGACTGCGGTGGGACTACGAGTCGAACATGCTGAATACCGATTACATCACGCCGCAAAACGTCGTCGACACGCTCACCCGGTACAACGATTCGCTGCCGACGCCTCTCGACCTGAGTCGCTATACCAGCACCGGCAGCAATCGCAAGCCGTTTTACGGAGCCTTTCAGCCGCGACTTGGATTCGCCTACGCGCTCGATGAGAACAACGTCTGGACGATCTTCGGTGGGTGGGGTCTCTATTACGATCGCTCGATCTTCGATTTTTCAGTTGATGAAATCCAGAAGCTTGCCCGCCCAACGTACATCGTCCAGTTTGCCCACCCCGATTCCACGCCCAGCGGCAATAGGGTTCAATGGCAGGATAGCTATCTCACCGCTGATACCAGCGTGCTCAGCAACTTGGCGAGAACCAGCGGACAGCCCGAGGCGTTCTTGCTCGACAACAAGGCGAAGCCGCCCAAGTCGCAGCAGTTCAACGTCGGGGTGCGGCACACTTTCGGATCATGGGTCGCTGCGCTCAGCTATCAGGGCCAGCGCGGCACGGATTTGTTCACGTACAACTGGGCCAATTTTGGTTTGAACAGCTCAGGCGGCTGCTGCGTGAGCTTCAACATCGGCGCGCATGGATTCCGCAACTTCATCTACTCCACGAACGATGGAAAGACGTGGTACGACGCTGTCGCGCTGCAGCTCGATCGGCCCTACAGCCGCCGCGGCCAAGGGTTGGGCTGGGGTGGCGGTCTTACCTATACGTACGCCAAGCGGTCGATCGCGGGTGTCGACAACCTCAACGACATCTCGTCGTCGTTCCCCGGCGCATTCCCCAACACGCTGGGCATTGGCAAGCATTCGGATAACGGCGGGAATGACGAGCGGCACCGTGTCGTGGCCAACTGGATCATGGACATCCCCCGTCTCTGGGGAATCCAATTCAGCGGACTCATGACGCTGGGAAGCGGCGCGCGACTCGACAAAGGCACCCCGCCGCGCTTCGGTGGCATACCTGGGGAAACCTACTTCCCGGGCGCATTTGCACCTCCGCAATACAGCTTCTTCGTGGTCGGTGCGTGGGCTTATCGCCGGGTCGACCTCAGGTTCCGCAAGGACCTGCCACCGATTAGCGGGACACAGCTCGGTGTGAGCTTGGATCTGTTCAACGCGTTCAACTTCCAGAACTTTGGCTGCTACAATACCGGGAATAGTCAACCGGGCTGCTTGGTGAGCGATCCACGCCGCCTGCAGATCGCGGCGGAGTACACGTTCTGACGCGGTCGGCTAAACGCGTCACAACTGTCGCCTTTGCCCTGGCCCTCGGAGCCTGCTCCGGCAACTCCGGGGGCCCGGGCCCCACGCCCGACACCGCCGCGTTCCTCGACACCCTGCAGCGCAAGACGTTCAACTGGTTCTGGGACCTGACGCCGACGTCGAATGGATTGACGCCGGACCGATGGCCCACACCCTCATTCTCGAGCATCGCCGCGGTTGGCTTCGCGCTGACGGCCTATCCCATCGGCGTCGAGCACGGCTGGGTGACCCGGGCTGACGCAGCCGCCCGCACCCTCGCGACGCTGCGCTTCTTCTGGAACGCGCCACAGGATTCGGCCGGAACAAGCATCACCGGCTACCGCGGCTTCTACTACCACTTCCTCAACATGTCGACCGGCTACCGCTTTCAGACGGTCGAGCTATCGACGATCGACACGTCGCTGTTGCTCGCGGGGATTCTGTTCGCGCAGTCGTATTACACGGGCAGTGACACAACCGAGAAGGAGATCCGCGCGTTTGCGGACTCGATCTACTTCCGTGTCGACTGGCCGTGGGCGCAGGCCCGCCCGCCCGCCGTAAGCATGGGTTGGCATCCAGAAAGTGGCTTCATCAACGCCGACTGGATCGGCTACAACGAGGCGATGATCCTCAACGTTCTCGCCCTCGCTTCACCCACGCATCCCGTCGATACGAGCACGTGGGGCAAGTGGGTGAGCGGCTATCAGTGGGCGACGTATCGGGGTCAGAACTTCGTCCAGTTCGCGCCGCTGTTCGGCCACCAATACTCGCACGTGTGGATCGATTTTCGCGACATCCAGGACGCATACATGAAGGGCCGCGGGATCAATTACTTCGAGAACTCGCGCCGGGCGACGCTGTCGCAGCGCGCGTACGCGATCGCCAATCCGAACGGCTGGCGTGACTATGGCCCGGACATCTGGGGACTGACCGCGTGTGACGGCCCCGCCAACAAGACGCTGTCGATCGGCGGGCGCAGCCGTCAGTTCTTTACCTATCGCGCGCGCGGCGCCTCATCCCTGGAGGAGCCGGACGACGGCACCATCTGCCCCACGGCCGTCGGCGGCGCCGTTCCGTTCGCGCCGGAGATCACGATCCCGGCGCTGCTGGCGATGCGCACACGGTACGGCAACAAGCTCTTCTCGACCTTCGGCTTCCTGGATGCGTTCAATCCGACATTCACCGCCGTGGGACAGCAGCAAACCGGCACCGTCGACCCGCAGCTCGGCTGGTTCGACGTCGATTACCTCGGCATCGATCAGGGCCCGATCCTGGCGATGGTGGAGAACTATCGGACCGGATTCGTCTGGCGCGTGATGCGTGGGAATGCGCACATTGTCCGAGGGCTACAGCGCGCTGGGTTTACGGGTGGGTGGTTGCCTTGATGAGGGTGCGTGGTGCGTGGTACGTGGTGCGTGGGAGTTTCTGACATGTCTCAACTCCTCAACGCCTTTCGTGGCCTAGCGAACGCGGCCGAGCCTATCGAGGGCTGGATTACCGGGGGCCAACCTTCCGAGCAGCAGCTCAAGGCGTTCAAGACCGCCGGCGGCGAAGTCGTCGTCGACAACCGCGATCCCATGGAGCCCCGCCCCTTGGATGAGCCGGCCGTCGTCCGCGCCGCCGGCCTCGAGTACGTCAATCTTCCAATTGTGGAGGGTGCTGCAACAGCGGATACCATGAAGCGGATGCACGAGGTCTTGAGGAAACTCGAGGGACGGAAGACTTTGGTGCACTGCAACTCCGGAAATCGAACCTCAGCCGGCTTGATCCCCTACTTAATGATCGACAAAAGCATGGAAGAAGAAGCCGCGGTGGATGTCGCAATGCGCGGTGGACTGCGAAGCGCGGAGCTGATGGAGCTGGCGTTGCGCTATGTCGGCAACCGGTCTCCTAGATCCTAAGGTTTCGGTTCGTCTCGCCCCCCCGCATACCGGTGCCAGTACATCCTCATCTCACTAATCCTGCCGTCTTTCGTCTCACAAAAAATCGCGCCCCTCGCGTCGATCTGCTCACCTGTCCTGCGGCGGCGAAACGTGCATGTGAACTCCGTGGCGAACCAGGGTCCCGCGACGTAAATCTCGCCGGACGAAAACCGGGTTTCGGCCTGATGGAGTGGAATATCCTTCCAGTAGTCGCGAATCGCTGCGACGCCGCGATCGGGTGGGCTGAAGGGCGTTTCGATGAATACCGCGTCGTCGGTGAAGACAGAGGCAATCGCATCGACATCGCCCCGCTCCCATCCCTTACCGAACGCGTCGATCAGCGCGCGATAGTCCGTGGTCATGGCCGCAAATATACCCTGCCACTGCGCGTGGTCTTGTTTCTCGTTGCACTCGCCACGAGCGCCTGTAGCCCCTCAGTCGACACAGGGTTTACCCTGCTGTTTCTCGGCCGCTCTCCCGCCGCGCGGCTGGGAGGCGCGTCCTGGGCCCCGGACGCGCCGCGCAGCCGGCTCATCGCATTCGATGGCGATCTCAACGTCGTCAAGACGATCACCGACCCGCGCATTTCGAGTCCGGCCGCAGTCGCCGTGTATCCCGGCTCCCCCCCCGGTCTCCTCATCACTGAACGCACGGGCGAAGGTGTGGTGTTCGACACCGCGGGGAAGCCGGTGCGCGAATGGGAAAGCCCCTTCCCCGCATCGCTCTACGCCACGAATCAGAGTCGCATCGTAGCCGCTCGCTCGCCCTACTTCGTGCAGTTCGTCGCCGAAGATGGCAGCCTGCCGCTCCTGTGGGAGCTCGACACACTCGGCCGTACCCGGTACGGCATTGGGATCACGCACATTCCCGACATTCGCTACCTCGCCCAGCTGGTGAACGCGGGCGCGGTCGCCCTGTCGGGCGAGCATGTCTACTTCGCGCCGCTCGTGCGCGACGAGATCCTGCGGCTCGATGCGGCAGGGTCCATCGTGTGGCACAGCTCACGCGGTTTGATCCGCGCCGAGCGCGATCCGCAGTTTATTCCGGGCAAGGAGCGGCGCGTCGCGCATGCGCTCGTCAACATCGCGATGACCGTTGGGCCGGACGGACGCCTCTATGTGCTCGGCGGCGCGGACTCGGCAGCCCGGACACTGCGGCTCGACGTCCTCAACACCGAAACGGGTGAGCTTATCTCCAGCCAGGAGCTCGGCACCCCGACCACGGCCATCGCCGTCAACCGCCGGGGGCGGATCCGCGTGCTCGATCATGCCGCGCTGCTCGCGCAGACACCGACACTCGGCCGTCCGCTGTTCGAGCCGGCCTTCGCGCTGCCCGATTTGTCCGGCAAACCGGTGCGGCTCGCGGACTATCGCGGCAAGGTGACACTGGTGAACTTCTGGGCGTCCTGGTGCGACCCCTGTCGCGAGGAGTTCCCGCACATGGCCGAGCTGTATGCGCAGTTCGGGACCCGTGGCTTCGCCATCGCGGCAATCTCGGACGACGTCAGCGAGAGCGGAATGCGCGCGTTCGTGCGAGAATTCAGGCCGCCGTTTCCGATCCTCGTGGGCCGCGGTCGGATGAAGGCGGCTTACCACTACCGCGGGCTGCCCTACTCCGTGCTGTTGGATCGTAACGGCCGCATCATCGAGCGCATTTTTGGATTCGGCGGAGAAAGCGAGTTCAGCCATCTCCGCGACTTGATTTCTACGGAGCTCGCGACTCCCTGACCCCTGACACCCGACACCTGACACCTATGTTGGCCACCCTAGCTCTCACTCTTCTCCTCCAGGGTCCCCCCCAAGTCACCAGCCGCATCGCGACCGCGCATGAATGGGTCGGCCGGCTCTCGCGCCAGATGGGCGACTCGATCTGGCCCGGCTTCCGTCCCGACACGATTCCCGTGCTCTACGTCGTCCGGGGACAAGGCACGCTGCTTCTGGGCTGGCGCGGTGCTCTCCCGGCGGGCTTTCTCCCTATCGATGGACTTGCCGGCTCTGGCTGGCAATCGTCGAGCGATCCCGGTGCGGCAAGCACCGGCACGCAGCTCAACGGACGCCCGACGGCGCAGGTCGTGGTCAACGACTCGGTGGGCCTCGCCTCATTGATGGGCCTCACGTTCCACGAGGCGTTTCATGTATTCGAAACGGCGTCGAAGAAACAGGGGCGCAAGTTTGGCAGGGGCGAGAACGCCTTTCTCGTGACCAGTTATCCGGTCTTCGATCCGCAGAACGAATCCGGTATGGCGCTGGAAGGCAGAATTCTCGAAGCGGCAGATCGGGCATCCAGCAAGGAGCGCAAGCGCACGCTCGCCCGTCAGTTTCTCGCGGTACGCGAATCGCGTCACCGGGCGCTCGACGCCGACCTGTCGGAGTTCGAGCAGCTCGCCGAGCTGAATGAGGGGCTGGCGGAGTACACGCTCGTCCGCTCAATACAGCTCGCCGCCCGCCAACGCAGTTTTCCCGATCGATTGGGTGCCACGCAGCTTGCGAGCGACAAGCGGACGGGTCTCCACAAGCTGACCGACGATGTCACGCGCTCGATTCGGCTGCGCTATTACGCCACAGGGCCGGCGCTCGGCATACTGCTCGATGCGCTTGCGGGACCGGCCTGGAAGACCAGACTCATCGAGCAAGATCAGACGCTTCAGGATGCTTTGGCCGACGCCTCAGGCTATCGCTCGCAAGAGCTTGCGCTGAGGCGACAGGCGGAATCGACGTTCGTGATCGCGAAACTGCGCACCGCTGCCGATTCGCAAGTCGAACGTCTGCGCACGATCCGCAAGGCGCAGGTCGACAGCATCCTCGCGACACCCGGCGTGCAGCTCGTTGTCGCCGTCGAGGGCCGCTATCTCGGCCTGTGCGGCATCGATCCGCAGAATCTCTTGCAGGTCGAGCCCGGCATCCTGCTTCACACGCGTTGGTTGCGAGTTTGCGCGGGAGATGCGCTCCAGGCGACTTTCAATACTCCAGTCGTACAGGACCAGAATGCGCAGGTTGTGCGCGCGGTCGTCGGCGCTGATTCGAGCGTGAAAGTGTCCGAGGCGCAGGGCGGGGTGCACGTCGAGTCCCCATTGGTCACGTTGAGTGCGCCAAAGGCCGACGTATCCCGCGACGGCCGCGTGCTCACCGTTAGGATCCGCCCATGATGTTGTCACGACTGCTGCTGACGCTCGCCCTGCAACAGCCCGCCCCCGCTTCAGCGCCGGGCCTCGGCGACTGGCCCGTTTACGGCCGCGACCCCGGTGGAGCGCGGTTTTCTCCGCTTACACAGATCACGCGCGCCAATGTCGCGCAGCTGCAGGTCGCGTGGACGTATCACACCGGCATGCCCGACATGTCCGCCATGTCGCACCGGCCACCCGCGCTCGAGGTCACGCCGATCGTTATCGACGGCACGATGTACGTCATCACGCCGACCGGCACCGTGGCAGCGCTCGACCCAGCAACAGGCACGGAACGTTGGCGCTATGATGCCGGCGTCAATCCGCATCGCGGCTACGGCGACTTCGCGAGCCGGGGCGTCGCGTACTGGCGCGACGGCCAGGCGGCGGCCGGGAGCCCGTGCGCACGCCGCGTTTTCGCCGCCACGATTGACGCGAAGCTGATCGCCCTCGACGCGGTGTCCGGCCGGCCGTGCGCGTTCTTCGGTTCAGTGGGTGTGGTGAACTTGCGGACGGAGCTGCGCGTTCCACCGCTCGAGTTCGAGTTCTACCAAGTGACGTCCCCACCAGCCGTTTTGGGCGATCTCGTCATCGTAGGCTCCGCCGTCGCCGACAACACCACCTTCGCTCCGGCCAGTGGTGAGGTCCGCGCATTCGATGCTCGTACGGGAGCGTTGCGGTGGACGTTCGATCCCGTGCCACAGGATTCAGCCGATCCGGCGTACCGGACCTGGCAAGGCCGCAGCGCGCGATACACGGGCGCCGCCAACGTCTGGTCGGTCATCGTCGTGGATTCCGCACGCAACCTGGTGTTTCTCCCGACCTCGAGTCCGGCGCCCGACTACTTCGGCGGCATGCGCCCTGGCGAGAACCGCTACGCCAATTCGATCGTCGCGGTGCACGGCGCCACGGGACGCGTCGTGTGGCACTTCCAGATGGTCCATCACGATATCTGGGACTACGACATCGCAGCGCCCCCGGCTCTGGTCACCGTCGTTCAGCAGGGCGTCCGGATTCCCGCGGTCATCCAAGCGGGAAAGTCGGCCATGCTGTACGTCCTCGACCGCAGGACGGGAAGGCCGATTTTCCCCGTCGAGGAACGGGCGGTCCCCCCCAGCACTGTCCCCGGCGAGGTCGCATCTCCGACACAGCCATTCACCGCCGTGACGCCGCCACTCTCGCCTCTTCAATACTCAGCCGCGGACGCGTGGGGGCCGACGCCCGAAGCACAGGCCGCGTGCCGCGAGATCCTGGGCGCTCTGCGCAATGACGGGCCGTTCACCCCCCCGAGTCTCCAGGGAAGCCTCGTCGTACCAGGAAATATCGGCGGCGCTCATTGGGGGGGTGTGGCTATTGACGAAGATCGCGCGATCGCCGTTCTCCCCGTCAATCGCATTCCCGCCATGGTGCAGCTCTTCCGCGCCGAAGGGTTCAACGCGGACAGCATGCGACGGTCCGACGCGAGCCGCGGGATCACTGATTTTGAATACACGCGCATGCGAGGCACGCCCTACATCATGCGCCGGCGGCTCATTCTAGGCCCCACAGGTTTGCCGTGCACACCGCCACCCTTCGGCTCGCTCGTGGCGGTGAATCTGAACACTGGTGGAATTGCCTGGAGTGTTCCGTTGGGAACGATGGGCGGAGCGCCCGGATCGCCGAATCTTGGCGGTCCAATCACGACCGCCGAGGGAGTGGTCTTCATCGGCGCGACGCTCGACCGCGCGATTCGGGCGTTCGATATCGAGACGGGCCGCGAGCTGTGGAAGGCGGACCTGCCGGCAGGGGCGCGCGCGACCCCGATGACCTACGAGGCGGGGGGACGGCAGTACGTCGTGATCGCCGCCGGCGGCGGCGGCCCCTTCGGCGCGGGCGATGCCCTCGTCGCGTTTGCACTTCCGAAGTGAATTTCCTAACCTAGAGGGTGCCAGAGCAAACTCCCTCGGCCTCTGCCGATACCACGCCCCACTCACTCCCCGTTGTCATCGATACGGACCCCGGGATCGACGACTGCTTGGCGATCATGCTCGCGCTCAACTCGCCCGAGCTGGATGTGCGCGCGATCTCGATCTCCTACGGCAACACGGTCGTCGAGAACGCCTACCGCAACTGCGTCGAAATCCTCAGGCGGGTCCCGCAGCGTCGCGTCCCCATCGGGATCGGCGCCCGGCGGCCGCTCAAGCGCCAGCTCGACGTCGCCGCCGATACCCATGGCCCCTCCGGGCTCGGCTATGCCGACGTACCGCCTGCCGGCGTGATTCTCGACTACGTGCGGCCGCTCGAACGGCTCCTCGAGGCGCAGCCGGATCCGGTGACGCTGGTGACCCTCGGCCCCGTAACGAGCTTCGCGCTCGCCCTGCGGGCCAATCCCGATCTGGTGCGTGAGAAGGTCAGCCGGCATGTCGCCATGATCGGCAACATCGAGGCGGCGGGTAATCAGACGCGCTTCTCGGAATTCAACGCTTGGTGCGATCCCGAAGCCCTCGCGACCGTGCTGGCGGCCGAGATTCCGACCGAGATGATCGGTCTCGATGTCACGCGCCGGCTCATCGTGAAGGGGAACGAAGTCGATCGACTCGCGTACAGCTCGCCGTGGCTCCATGATGCGCTGCGGTTCTACGTCGAGTTCCACCGCAAGCAGGAAGGACTCGACGGCGCCGTCGTGAACGACGTCCTGGCGATCGCCTACCTCCTGCAGCCTGAGGTGCTGACGTACAGCGATCTGCGCGTCACAGTGGACCTCGGGAATGGCCAGAGCCGGGGACGGACCAAGCTGGATCCCCGGGGATCGTTCGTGCGCGTCGCTATGGAAGTGCTTCCCGCTCCCGTGCGCCGGCTGCTCTTCGAGCGCGTCCTTCCCTCAAGTGGCGGAACCACGCCCAGCACACCGGAAGCCCAGGAGGCGCTCGTCTGACGATTCCCCGCAAGGTCGCCGTAATCGGGGCCGGCGACATCGGAGTGGGCTGGGCAGCACTCTGCGCGTCAGCCGGCTGGACCGTAGCCATCTTCGAGGTGAATCCGGCAAACATGGAGCGCGCATCTATCGAGATCGAGCGCCGCGCGCGGGCGCTCGTTGCACTCGACCGCGCCCCCGAGGCGATCGTGGAGCAGGGCTTGCGTGACCTGGTCCGGGCGAAGTCTCTCGCCGAGGCAATCCAGGACGCCGACTGGGTGATCGAAGCCATTCACGAAGACGTGATCGCCAAGCAAAAACTGCTCGCGACCATCGAGCAGGCGGCCAGCGGGGAACCATTGATAAGCTCGTCTTCCAGTGGCCTCGCACCGACCGAGATCTTCGGCCGAATGCGGCGCCTGGACCGCTGCCTCGTGACTCACCCGTTGAACCCGCCCGAGCTGATCCCCGTCGTCGAAGTGGTGCCGGAAGGGCGAACATCCACCGCCACCATCGCGCGCGCGGTCGAATACCTCAGAGCGCTCGGCCGCCATCCCATTGTGCTCAAGAAGGCGGTTCCTGGATACGTGATCGGCCGCATCGCGGCCGCCGTGTGGCGTGAAAGCATCGATCTCGTACTGCGGGGTGTCATCTCGGTGGACGATCTCGACCGTGCCGTATCACTGGGACCGGGCATCGGGTGGGCGGCGGCGGGACCGCACCTCACCTACCACCTGGGGGCGGGAGAAGGCGGAATCCGCAGCTTCGTGCAGCACCTGCTCGCGAATTTCGAGAGCTGGTGGCAGCAGCTGGCGCATTGGGCACAGCTCGACCCCGACCAGCAACGCACGCTGATTCAGGGGACCGAGCGGGCTTATAAAGGGAAGATCGAGTTTCTGCGGGAGGCTCGGGACCGGCGGCTCAACGCAATTCTGAAGGCTCTCGAGCACGCGCGCGCGCCGTCAGGCTCCCAATCCGGTTGATCAGCTGGCGACGAGCAATCCCGTGCCGTACATGAGTACCAGACCTGCCACCACGCCCATGGCGTTCAGCGGCGTCCAGAGGGCGCTCCCCGCGCTCCCCGTCTCCTGTTCGACGGCTCGATAGAGCACGCCGAGGACCTGAAGGATGGCGCCGGCGCCGATGGCCATGCACAGCGTGGCGAGAATCGGCGAATAGGCGATTCCACCCAACCAGGCGCCAAGGATCGTCGGGCCGCCGGCTAACAGTCCCGCGAGGGCGAGCTTCTTCAACGACGGGTCGTCCTGCGCTACGGGCGCGACGATGCCGAGGCCCTCCGTCGTGTTATGGATCATGAAGCCGACGACCAGGAAGGCGCCGAGCGTAACCGCGCCCTGCGCGTAGGCCGAGCCGATCGCCAGCCCTTCACCGAGATTGTGGAGCCCGATGCCCAGGGCAATCAAGAACGCGAGGCGTAGCCGTTGAGCCTTTGGGTCCGCTCCCTGCATCCTGCTCCCTGCTCCCGAGAATGCTTGCAGAAGCAACCAGGTCACGAGCACCCCAATCGCCACCAGACCAATTCCCTGGAACGCTCCCGCCACGCGACCTGCGGTCTCGAGCGCTTCGTGCAGCGCCTCGGCGGCAAGGAACAGGAGCAGGCCGGCCGTAAGCGCGAGCGCGAAGTGCATCCACCGCCGCTCGAGCCGCTTGAGAAACGGCAGCCACAGGATACCGATCGCGACGGGCAGAACGCCGACGTACAACCCGATCAGCGTGAAAACGAGGAAGTAGCGGCCGTCAACCGGTGGGGTTTCGGCGGCCACCAGGATCTCGTGATCGAACGTGACCCCGGTCGATGTCACGAGCTTGACCTGATGCGGCTCGCCTTCCACCCACGGATACGGGATGTCAATGCGCGCCCGTCCCAGCCGACCCACCTCGCGCTTCGGCGTGATGGTGTGCGCCCAATACGCCTCGTCCACCATCACCTGCGCCACGGTGACGGGATCTGGCCCGCCATTGACGACGTCGACGATGATATGGCCGGCGGTCATCTGCACTCGGTCGACGCTCAGCTCTTCCACCGGCGGCAAGCCACGCGCCAAGCGCGAGAGTGTGCCGCCCTTGATCACGAAAAGTGCCAAGACGCCCAGAAGGACCAGGGGAGCAAAGAACCAGAGCCAGGTCTGTCGATTCATGGAATCCCCACGCTGAAAGCGTGGGCTCGGCTAACACTGTCCTTAAGGACACTGCAGTGCCGAGCGCAGGCTTCAGCCTGTCGAATCAGGCTCATACGAGTGGTTTGTCCTGCACATCGAACAATCCCATCCATCCAAGCTCGGCGAACTCGGACTGGTGGGCGTGGAACATGAACTTGCCGGGCTGATCGTAGGTGAACTCGATGATGTGACGCTCCCCCTGTCCCATGCTGATCGTATCAGTGAAGTCCTGCGGCTGGAGCGACGTCCCGGTGCGATACACGTGGAAGAAATTGGCGTGGATGTGCATCGAGTTGATCAGGTCGAACTCCAGCACGTTGACGAGATAAATCCGATTCAGGGCGCCGCGGCGCAGGGGGATCGGGTTCGCCTGATAGGCGAACGGCACCGTGTTCACGGCGTAGATCTCGTTCTCGCCGTCGAAGTTCACGTCGAAGCCGTTCATCACCATCACCATTTCATCCGCCTCGGGGCGGCCGCGCTTGGGGTCGATGATCAGCGCGCCGTACAGTCCCTTCGCGATGTGCCGCTTGAGCGGCATCGTGTGGCAGTGGTAGAGCTGCAGCCCGAACGGACTCGCCTCGAACTCGTACACAAAGGTCCCGCCCGGATCGATCTGCTCGAACACGCCGTCCATGTTTGCCGGATGGAAACCGTGGAAGTGGATCGAATGGGGGTGCCGGCCCGCGTTGTGAAAGTGGACGCGCAGCAGATCGCCTTCGGTGCAGCGCAGGGTCGGACCGGGGACGTGGCCGTTGTACGTCCAGGCCGGGTAGAACACCCCGGGCATCACTTCGAGCTCGCGATCCATCGCGATCATGCGATACTCACGCACCGTCTGCCCATTCGCACGACGCGAGACCGTGCCGTAATCGAAGTCACGCAGGAACTTCAGCGGATCGAGCCCCGCCCCCGCGGGGATGCCCCCCGTCATCAGGGCGTGAGGATCGGGATGCGCGCTCTTGTCGAGGGCGGACGCGCGCGCGACCGAGCTTGCAGAAGCGGCACCCGCGATCCCCAACAAGCCGCGCTTGAGCGCCTGCCGGCGCGAGATCCGCTTCACTTGTCCACCTCCTCACACCACAACAATCCAGCCAGCTCCCGCCCGACGACTCGAGTTTCCATCCCGAGACGCACGGTCGTCGGCCCGTTGAACGGCTGGCGCTCGATCACAGCCAGTCGGGCTCCAGGTGTCAATCCTTGCTCCGCGAGATATCGCAGCCGGTCTGGGTCTTCATCGCCAACTTGTCGGAGCACGACGGTGGAGCCGACCGGGACATCGGCCAGAGTGACGAGCTCGGCTTCTTCGATCTCGCCGGCTGCTGTCGGGATCGGCGCGCCGTGCGGGTCGTAGCGCGGCTCCCCCAGCGCAACAGCCATGCGCTCGATCAGTTTGTCGGAGACGGCGTGCTCCAACCGTTCGGCTTCGACGTGAACGTCGCCCCAGTCATAACCGAGTTTGGTCGTCAAATAGACCTCGAGGATGCGATGGCGCCGGATCATCTGGAGGGCGGCGCGCCGGCCCTGCGGCGTGAGCTGCACGCCGCGATACGGCACATGTTCGATCAACCCCGTTTCCGACAGACGTTTCATCATCCCGCTGACCGACGGAGGCGCGACTTCGAGCATTCCGGCGATACCGCTGGTCGTGGCGAATCCGCCCTGATTGGTGAGATGAAAAACGGACTTGAGATAGTCCTCGACAGAGCGTGTGAGCTGCTCGCTCATTTTGACCTCGCTTGATTGCTGTCAACCAGACAGGGTATTAGGCTAGCCTAATTCTCAAATGATGTCAAGCAAAGATGTGGATTTTGGTAAACTAAGAAACGAGGCTAATTAGCGGCGTGAGAATGCGCTCGCTCATCCCCCAGATAGTGCGTTTACCGAGTGTATATGCGGGGAGGACTCGACGGGGGATGCCGGGATGATCGACAATGATTTCCCCTGGGACTCCCGGAGCGGCAAGCGACCGGAAAGAGACCCAGAAGGCGTCTTGCACCTCGATGCTTAACACGATTGATGGTCGCGATGTCAACGCGAATACAAATGGACGCACAACGACCGGCGGAAGAACGGGCGTTCGCGGATGCAGATCGTCGAGCACGCCGAGCCGCTCGGCCGATGTGAGATCGACCCCGATCTCTTCGTGGGTTTCGCGGATGGCGGTGGCGAGGAGGTCGGCGTCGCGCGGCTCACGGCGCCCACCGGGAAACGCGATCTGCCCCGACCACGTGTCACCGATGCGCACTGCGCGATGGATGAACAGCGTTTCCAATCCTTCATCGCCGTCCCGGAGAATCACCGAGACGGCTGCCGCGATCATTCCATTTTCAAACGGAATATCAACAGGGTGATACTCTCGAAGCTTGCGGCGTGCAACAGCCAGCGTGGTCATAATCCCTAGGCCCGAGGCCCCAGGCCCCAAGCCCTAGGCAGATACCTCCTCACCACCGTCGACGTTGATAACATTGCCCGTAATCCAGTCCGCGCCGGGGTGCGACAGCGCCACAATCGCGCCTCCCAGATCCGTCGGCGTGGTGAGTCGATGATGCGGATTTCGCTTCGTCGCAATCTCGATGAGTTTCTCGTTACCGGGGATCTTGCGCAGCGCGGGCGTGTCGGTGACGCCACCGCGCAGAGCGTTGACGGTAATCCCGCGCGGCGCGAGCTCCAGGGCCAGCTGTCGGGTGTGCGATTCGAGCGCCGCTTTCGCCGCCGAGACCGCGCCGTAGGTCGCGAACACGCGCGTCGAGCCGGACGAGGTCATCGAGAATATGCGTCCACCCTTCCCCATCAATCCCTGCTTCACCACTCCCTGCGACCAGTACACGAGCGAATGCGCCATGACATCGAGCGTCATATCGATGTTGGCCTTGGTGAGAACGTCGTCGCCGATATAGGGCTTCAGGGTTCCAAACGCGAGGGAATGGAGCAGCACGGCGACATTGACCTGCTGCTTCACGAGCTCGGCCAGGACCTCGTTGCGCTTTTCTTCGTCGGCGGCGTTGATGTTGAAGTACTGCGTCTGCCGGCCGAGCCGCTCGATGTCGCGGCGAATCTCGGCGACGTGCTCGAGTCCCGCCTTGCGGTCGAGGTGGACGCCCACGATATCATAGCCCGCCTGCGCGAGCGCCCGTGCCGCTCCCTCGCCGAAACCGCTCGACGCTCCGAGAATGAGCGCCCATTTCGGAGTTCGTACCTGCGCGTGTGTGTTGTCTGGCATGGCGGTATAATAGCCGACCTCGGATGAGAAGCCACTTGTGGATGGGAATCGGGCTCATTGCCGGGCTCGTCATCGGCCTGATCGCGGCCGCGTTGGCGGAGCGCAATCATCCGGCGCTCGCCAACGTGCTCACCGCACTTCAGCCGGTCGGCGTCATTTTCAAGAATCTCCTTTCGATGGTGGCCATTCCTCTCGTGGCCACGGCGCTCTTTGCCGGACTCGCCAAGCTGGGCGAGCTGCGCCTCCTCGGCCGGCTGGTCGTGCGCACCCTCGCGTTCTTCTGGTCCACTTCAATCATTGCGATCGCGCTGGGGTTTGCCGTCGGCAGCATCATGTTGCCGGAGACGGCCGTGTCACCGGAAAAGCAAGCCGTACTGCAATCAAAAGCGACCGATCTCGCGGCGATTCAGAGCGCGAGCGCGACGATCCCGTCGGGCCTCGACTTCATCGTGCAGCTCGTCCCGGCCAATCCGTTCAGAGCGGCGGCGGAGGGGAACCTGCTGCCCGTGATCGTGTTCGTCACGATCTTCGCGGTCGCGACCGCGACGCTGGCTCCCGAGCGCCGCACCCCGCTCATTCACCTGGCCGAGGCCGCGACCGATGCGCTGATCCGGATCGTCCACTGGATTCTGGTGATTGCGCCCATCGGGATCTTTGCGCTGGTCGCGCCGACCGCAGCGCAGTACGGATGGGAGATCGTCCGTGCCATGCTATGGTTCATCGCGGCCGTGATCGTCGGCCTGCTCGTGTTCATCGCCGTTGTGTACCTGCCGAGCGTCGCGCTCATCGCGCGGCTCTCGGCGTCGCGTTTCCTGCGCGCGGCGTTCCCGTCCATGTTCATGGGCTTTTCGGCGACGTCGTCGATGGCGGCTCTGCCGAACATGCTCGACGCCGCCGACAAGGACCTGCAGATCCCCCGCCCCGTGTCCAGCTTTGTGCTCCCACTTGGGGCGAGCATCAACCGCGCCGGGAGCGCGCTGTTTCAAGCCGTCGCCGTACTTTTCGTCGCGCGCCTGTACGGTATTGAATTCGGCTTCGGGCACATGCTGCAGGCGGGGGTGGCGGTTTTCCTCGCGTCGTTGACCGTCGCGGCTGTGCCCTCGGGAAGCGTGATCAGCCTGTTTCCTGCATTCCAGGCGACAGGATTGCCGATCGCGGGACTCAGCATTCTGATGGGATTGGACCGAGTCTCCGACATGTTTCGCACGATGACGAACGTCACCGGTCATCTCGCGAGCGCCGTCGTCGTTTCCGCGCGCGACAAGGCATGACATGATCCGGTCCCGCAATTCGAGGCGCGGACGCGTCTACCACTCTCAGAAGTAGAGAGCCAACGCGAACAGTACTTGAATGCCGTCGATGTACCAGCCATCCCCTTTCAGAGTGCTGATGGGATCGTGGCGTTTTGTTGTGAAGCGGCCCCCCGAAATGCTCGCCGTCCCGCCAACACTGACGCCGCCCGTAAGCATGTACGCCCCTCCGAGCTCACCATTCAGGCCGTAGTATGTGGTAGTCTGGCGCACGTTGCCGCCGGGGAAATCGATCATCTGGTCATTGAGGCCGCCCTCGAGCGCAATCGTCTGAAACGAGACGACGCGGCGACCGGGCGCCTGATAGAAGCGGCGGCCCAGTCGCGCGCTGACGCCGATGAACTGTCGATCCGCACTGGTGGTCGTGCCAACCTGGTCGGTCTCCTTGGCATCGAGGAATGATGCGTCGGTCGATAGGTCGAGTAGCCACGCTCCGCGCGGGCTTGTGAACTTGAGCACGCCGAGACTGAAGAGGTCAACTCCACCACCGAACTGCATCGCCCATTGGCCGCCGTGGAACGGACTCGAGTCCTCCGCAACGGGATCTTGTGCCGAGAGAGACAACGGAATCAGCAACGCCGCAGCGAGCGATTTGATGTGAGGCATTGGCAGACCTTGTGAGAGGATTGCAGAGTCTGCCCGGTCGGGCACCCCGATGCAACTCGGAGCGCCCCAAAAGTCATAGGCGCAATCCCCGACGACGGTCAACGCTGCCGACGACGTCGCCACCAGTCTAGAAGTAGAGCCCAATGATCAGCTGGAGATTCACACCTGACACAAACCAGCCGCTCTCATCGGTAACGACCTGGCTCGTCGTACTCCCGGCGCTCACATTGTGTCGCTCCGAATAGCCCGCCGACAGGCTCGCGGTGCCGCCGAGGCTGAGGTTCGGCGTCACCCAATAACCAGCCCCCACCTCACCCAATAGACCGGCAGCCCATCGTCTAAATGAGAACGTGGCGCCGCTGCCCAACGTCTGCTTCTGACTGGTGTAGCTCCCTAGCACGCCAATCGACTGAAAGGAACGGACTCTCTGCCGCGGCGCTTGATAAAAGCGTCTCCCGATACCGGTCGCGAAAAACACAGCGTGATCTTTGACGTCTGATGAAGTCCCGAATGCGTCGGTGGTCTGGCCCTGCAGGAACTCCGCATTGACGTCGAACCGCAGCATCCAGGCGGACCGGGGACTCGTGAACTTCAGGATGCCGATACTCGCCAGTCCAAACCCGCCGCCTGTCCCGGCGCCAAACTGCAGCGCCCATTGCCCCGCATGGAATTCGTTTGTTTCCTGGCCGCCTGGCTCTGTTCTCGCATCCTGGGCAGCGACGTATGCTGGGATCACCGACAATGCGAGAACGACCGATCTGAACGACGGCATGGGTACCCTCCGGTGAGATTGTGCTGGTTGCGGAAGCGTTCGCGTTCCGCAAAAGCGGAATGGAAGACGCGTGCCATGTCAGGCGTTTGAGAAAGCTCGATTCTGCTGAGGCTTTTGAAGCGCGAGCACAACGGGCCTGTCCGTTGGGTCGGACGGGTTGTCCTCGGTGGCGCAGCAATTTCACACGCCGCGCCAAACGTCATAATGCTTACGAGCGCATGAGCACTTGTTGCGCGAGTACCACACCGGCGACGACGCTGCCGGCCGCAGCGCCGACGTGCAGTATCGTCGCCCAGCGCGCACCGCGCTCGGCGGCCAGGCGCGCGAGCACTGACAACGTCAACGACACACTCAGCATGCCGATAATCGTTCCCGCAGCGAACGCCGCGAAATAGAGAAGCTGGAACGTTGGACCGGGCACCGTCGCGACGAGCAGCGCCGCGATCGCGCCGCTCCCCGCGAGTCCGTGCGCAACACCGAAGCCGAGTGATCGGCGTGCATCGAAGCCGGCGTGGGCATGAGTATGGCTTGCGTCACTCGCGTGACTGTGAAGATGGAAATGCCGTTGAGCGGCAGGGTGGGTGTGTGCGTGGATATGCCAGCGCCCCCGGACGTACCGCCAGATAACCGTGGCGCCGAGCACGATCAGGAGCGCCGCGACAAGCAGCTCGGCGGCGGTCCAAAGCCGGTGGGGTAGGCGCACGCCGAGCGCAATGATGAGCAACGCGACCACCCCAACCGTCGTAGTGTGCCCCAAGCCCCAGACCAAGCCCAGACGAGCCGCGCTCCAGAACCGGGCTGCCGGACGGGTCGCAAGTGTCGATACTGCCGCAAGATGGTCGGGCTCGAAGGCGTGCCGCAAACCGAGGAGCAGGCCGATGCCAATGACGGCAAAGACGTTAGGAGTCATGACGGTGATCTTAGCCTATTCTCCATGAAGAAACTCTTAATTACAACCCTTTGCGGCACTTGGCTATCCAATTCCGTGCATGCCCCGACAGGTGCTCGAGGATACTCTGACTGCTGATTCAATAGCGGCCGACACGGCGCTCGCTGCAAGCGGGGACGCCACCGCGTTCGAGCGCCTGTATCGCACCCACGTCGCCAGGATCCATACCCTGGTGCGACGCATGCTCGACGCCGATGAGGCTGATGACGTGACGCAGGATGTCTTCATTCGGGCTTGGCAGAAGCTGTCGACGTTCCGGGGTGAGTCGGCATTCGGGACATGGCTGCACCGGTTAGCGGTGAACGTTGTGCTCGCGCGACGCAAGAGCGTAGGGGTCGAACGCGGCCGGTTCATCGCAGCAGACGACCCGCTCGACGATGTGTCTACCAAGCCGGTGACGCTCGAGTTGTCGATGGATTTCGAGGAAGCGCTGGCCCGGCTTCCTGAAGGCGCACGGCAGGTGTTCGTGCTGCACGACGTGGAGGGGTATCGCCACGAGGAGATCGCGCGTATGCTCGGCGTCGTGCCGGGCACATCAAAATCGCAGCTGCATCATGCGCGGATGGCGCTGCGGAGGCACTTGGATCGATGAACGACATCTGGACTAATCGGCTTTCAGAATACCTCGACGGCGAGCTCGGCAACGACGAGCGCGTTGCGCTCGAGGCACACCTCGCGACGTGCGGGCAGTGCTATGCGATACTCGGCGAGTTGCGGCAGGTGGTCACGCACGCGAAGTCGCTCGAGGATCGCGAGCCGCCGAACGATCTCTGGGCTGGGATCCGGGCTGGCATAACGGCAGACGCGGCGCGGCTGACCCCGGGGCGGCGCCCCGGGGTGAGCGGCTCCCGCCGGTTTAGTTTGACCGTCCCGCAGTTGTTAGCCGCGAGCATCGCGCTCGTTCTCGTCTCCGGCGGCGGCGTCTGGATGGCGCTGAGGCCCACCAGCGTAGCTGACAAACGGGAGCGGGCGACAATTACGTCGGTAGCCTGGACATCGCCGACCGACGTGGCCGTCGCTGAGCTGCAGGACGCGCTGGCCCGCAACGAGAGCAAGTTAGATACGGCCACCGTGCGCGTAGTGCGGCAGAATCTCGCGGTTATCGATCGGGCCATCGCAGAAGCGCGAGTCGCGCTGGAGCGCGATCCCGGGAATACTTACCTGAATCTCCACCTCGCGAATACCATGCGACGCAAGGTGGAGCTGCTTCGACGCATCAACGCGCTCGTGGCAGAGTCCTAGGAGGATAGGAATGCTGATCACGCTGGCCGCCGTGGCAGTGGCCTCACTGGCCTTGCAATCCCAAACAGACACGACGTTCGCCGTGCCGGCCGGCGCGAGCTTGTCAGTCAACAATTTTGGCGGGGCCATCATTGTGCGGGGATGGAACCAGAATCGAATGAGGGTGCAGGCGGAGCATGGCCGCCGCGGGCGGGTCGAAGTCTCTCTGGTCGGCAGCACCGTGACGGTGAAGTCGGGCAGCCGCCAAGGGCCACCCACGGTGACCGACATGGAAATCACCGTGCCCCAAGCCACGCCCCTGAGGTTGTCGGGCACATATGCCGAGATCACCGTGGAGGGGGTCACCGGCCCGATCAGCGCCGAAACCGTGGACGGCGAAGTCAATGTCCGCGGGGGGAAGGGCAACATCACCTTGCGATCGATACAGGGCCCCGTGACACTCGCGGATGCGTCCGGCCGTATCGAGGTGAACTCGGTAAACGAGGATGTCAGCCTCTCCAACGTTTCCGGCGAGCTCAGGGTGGAGACCAACAACGGAGAAGTGACTCTGCTGGGGGTCCAGTCATCCAGCGTCGAGGCAGCCACCATCAATGGCGACGTGACCTACGACGGAACGGTCACGGACGGGGGATCATACAGCTTCAGCTCTCATAATGGGGATATCACGGTGACGGTCGCGGAGCGCGCCAACGTCACGATCACGGCCGCGACAGCGAACGGCGAGATCGACGCGAGCTTTCCGTTGCCGGTCACCAGCAACCCCGGAAGGCGCCGCTGGACGTTCAAGCTTGGGACTGGGAGCGCGCGACTCGAAGCCGAGTCGTTCCAGGGCGATATCCGGCTGCGGCGCCCCGGCGAGGTGCAACGAGCCCGCGGAAGTGACAACAAGCACAACAAGAACCATGACTCGAATTATGACTTCGATTTCAACTTCGATTTCGACGTGAACGTGAAAGAGACCGTCAGCTCCGCGGCCAGGTACGCAGCGCGCTACGCGAGCGAATACGCCCCGCGCTACGCCCGTGAGTACGCTCCCATTTACGCGCGCATGTACGCGCGCACCTACAGTCGGGTCTACAGTCGTCAGTCCTCGCACTAGCAAAAAGGAGTATCGATGCGGATTCCCTTCATTGTGACGGCTCTGGCTCTTGTGGCCGTCCCTGCGGCGACGGCACAGGATTTCAACTGGAAGGGCCGCATCGCGTCCGGCAAGCGGCTCGAGGTCAAAGGCGTAAATGGCGACGTCCGCGCCGTAGCCGCGAGCGGTGGGGAGGCGGTCGTGACCGCAGCCAAACACGCGCACCGTTCGGACCCCGACGAGGTCGAGATCCGGGTCGTGGAGCATGAGGATGGCGTGACGATCTGCGCCGTGTACCCCACGCCCCGGCGCGCCCGACGCGAGAACAGCTGCGAGCCGGGCGATCGGTGGCATTCGAGCACCGAAGACAACGACGTCACGGTGGACTTCGAGGTGCAGGTCCCCGCAGGCGTTCTATTCACCGGCAGTACCGTGAACGGCGAGATGTCGGTCGAAGGCCTGAAGGCAGACGTCAGAGCGAGCACGGTGAACGGCAGCGTGCGCGTCACGACGACCGGCCTGGCCGAGGCGTCGACCGTGAATGGATCGGTGTATGTGGAGATGGGTCGCGCCAACTGGACGGACGAGCTCGAGTTCAGCACGGTGAACGGTCGGATCACGTTGCTTCTGCCCGATAAGCTCGATACCGAGGTGCGCGCGAGTACCGTGAACGGCGAGATCGAGTCCGACTATCCGCTGACGATCTCTGGCCGGTTTGGGCCACGGCGGCTCCGCGGCACCATCGGGAACGGCGGGCGGACGCTGAATTTGAGCACCGTGAATGGGGAGATCAGACTGAAAAAGAGTACGTGAGCCGTGCGCCGGATGGCCTTCCGGCGTACGGCGCACGGCGTACTGCGCACGCAGTAATTCGTACCGCCTCGCCGTAACTCGATACCAAACCCGCAGCCAGCCAACCCCACCTTAGCTCCTCTTTCATGGGGAGTTCGAGGTGCTGCGGGACATTCTCACCCGCACAGCGCAGATCGAAGACATCCGCGAGCTGTTTGTGGCGCTCGGCTACACGCCCGCATCCGAGCAGGTGCCGCCCGAGGCTTGGCTCGGCAGCGAACGCGCTCGTGATGCGGGAATAACCAGGGCGGCCCTGATCGCGCGCCACGGCGCGTTCCGGGTATTCGCGACGGCTGCGACGGATCCGGAAGCGGCGGCGCGAGCCGCAGCGAGACGACTTGCCGCGAGTGCGGAACGGGGCTTTGTCTGCTCGCTAGGCGGCGTGCCGCGCCGGCTCGTCTGCGCGGCGGGGCCCTCCCCCGGGGGCCTGCACCTCGCCACGATTGCCCTGCCCCGTCCCTCGGGGGCGAGTCTCGCGACGTTGGAACGCCTCGCGCCGAACCCCAACGAGTCGGCGCTCGCCCTGTCGCTGCGTGTCAGCGAGGTGCTCGCGAGCGAAGGGATCACCCCGCGCTTCTTCCACGCGTTTCGCCAGACGCTCGACCGGTTGACCGACCGCCTGACGACGCCGCGCTCACGGACCGACCGGCACGCGCTTGCGCTAACCGCGCTGACCCGCGTGCTCTTCCTCTATTTCATCCAGTCCAAGGGCTGGCTCGATGGCGATACACGGTACGTCTCGCGCCTGCTCGATCGCGCCTTGTCGAGCCGGCATCACTTTCATCGTTCCTTTTTCCATGCCCTGTGCTTCGGTGCTCTCAACCGGCCGTTGGAGCGGCGCAGCCGGGCGGCTCGCACGCTTGGCAATATCCCGTTCCTGAACGGCGGCCTGTTCGAGACCACCTGGCTGGAGCGACAGCATGGCCCCGCTCAGTGGTCTAATGCCGATTGGCGCACCGCCTTCGACGATCTCTTTGAGCGATTTCACTTCTCCGCCCGAGAACACGATGCGGGCGATTTTGTCGCCCCCGACATGCTCGGCCGTGTCTTTGAGGGAGTCATGGAGGCGGGTGAGCGACGCACCAGCGGGAGTTATTACACGCCCGCATCGCTCGTTCGCGAAATCGTCAAAGCCGGTCTCGAGGCTGCGCTCACCGCCCGATTTGGGCTGAGTGCGGCGATCGCGGCGCGTTGGGTACATGACGGCGTCGCTCCTGCGGGAGCGCCACTCCTGCATCGCTTCACGCTGCTCGATCCCGCGGCCGGCTCGGGGGCTTTCCTCCTCGGGGCATTCGATGAGCTGGTCGCGCTGCGGAGAGCCGCGGGCGAGGGACCGGCGCTGGCGGTCAAGCGCGACGTCCTCGCGCACTCACTATTCGGCGTCGACCTCACTCCGACTGCGGTCCGCCTCAGCGAGCTTCGACTCTGGCTCGCACTGGTCGCGGACGATGAGACGGTCGACGTCGGGTCAATCGCGCCATTGCCGAATCTCGATGGCCACGTGCGCCAAGGGGACGCGCTGCTCGATCCGTTGACGCTCGCCGCGTCTCTTGGAGGCCGGGCGATTCGTGCCAGCATGGCTGACACGCGACGACTGACGACTGCCCGGCAGCGGCTCTTTGAGCTGGCGGGGCCGGGGAAACGCGCCGCGCAGGCGGAGCTCAACAGCGCGGAGGCGGCGCTGGCGCAACGGCTGCTGAATGACGGCATCGCCATGCTCGAGGCGGCCATTGGAGAACTCCTGAATCTCGGTCGAGAGCGAGACTTGTTTGGTCGCCACAGAGGGCTGGCCGCCCATCAACGCGTCCGCCTCGAGCGCCTGCGCTCCAGTCTGCGTGATCTTCGGGCCGCGCGTCGCAAGCTACGGCGTGATGGCGCCGCTCCATTCTTCTGCTTCGAGTCGTACTTGGGGGATGTCCTCAGTCATGGTGGATTCGACCTCGTCATCGGCAATCCACCATGGGTTCGTGCCGAGCGGCTGGCGCCACGCGTGCGCGAAACGCTGGCCATGCGCTACTCCTGCTGGCGGTCGAACGGTCTCAAAGGCTTCGCGCACCTCCCCGATCTTGCCGTTGCGTTCACGGAGCGTGCCTTCGAGCTTGCGCGGCCTCGGGGAACGGTAGCCATGCTCGTTCCGGCGAAGCTCGGCAGCTGTGGCTATGCGGAGCCACTGCGCCTGAGACTGGTTCAGAGCACGAACATCGAGCGCGTCGCGCCGCTGCCCGAGCCGGCTTCTCAGACGTTCGGCGCGGCGGTCTATCCGATGGTGTTGGTCGCGACCCGGGCAGACCCCGCGGCGAATCAGGTCGCTGCCACGACGCTCGGCCCGAAGCCTGATGCTCCGGTCCTGCCGCAGCAGCAGCTCGGCGCCGGCCCGTGGATCCTCTCTCCCGGACCGGACCGCATTGCGCGACGCCTTCGATCCGAGTTCCCCACCGTCGGGGACCGCTGGACGCCGCAGCTCGGCGTGAAAACCGGAGCCGATGACGTCTTCCTCCTGGACCGCGAGTGCCCGGGCGCTCGACCAGCTGCTCGCGGCCGCGACATTCGGCCCTGGCATTGCACGCCCCGCCGTTTCGTCGCGTGGACGCATGGACCCGACGGGAAGCCGTTCAACCGGCTTCCGGAGCAGCTCCGCGAGCTGCTCGCACCACACGAGGATCGTTTACGGCGGCGAGCGGATTATCGCGGCGGCGCGGTGTGGCAGCTCTTTCGAATTCGCCTGGGCGTCGCCCCGTTTCGCGTTGTTTGGTCCGATATCGGGAAACGGCTTGCGGCTGCCGTCCTCGATCGGGACATCGTCCCCCTCAACACCGTCTACGGAATCGCGACGCGACAGGCCTGCGACGCGGCCGCGCTCGCCGCGTTGTTCAACACGCGCTGGCTTACCGCGCTTGCCCGTCTCGTCGCCGATCCCGCGCGCGGTGGATTTCGCCGATTCAATGCCCGCGTCATCCGGAGTCTGCCTGTTCCACCGCACGATTCCGCCGTGTGGAATCAGCTCGCCGAGCACGGCGCCGACCGCGAGCCCGCCGACGACCTCATTGCCGATGTCTTCCAACTCGATCTTGCCGACCGGCGCACTCTGGCCGCGGATTCTGTCTGAGCACCTCGTCCCCATCGAGGAGCCGCTCACCATGGCTCTCGAGGCCACGGGGGAGGCGTCGCCGCGCGCGGTCGCTAGCGCCGCCGCGCGGGCGCTGCTCGACGGGACACCGCTGGCGTGGGGATCGTGGCCCTCGTGGCTCGCACCACACCAAATCCCGGCGGCCAACCGGCTGACCGCGATTATCGCGCGCCACGGCGGCGCGCTCATCGCTGATGAAGTTGGGCTTGGCAAGTCGTACATCGCACTCGCGGTTGCCCTCGCGCGCACGGAGCCGTTCGCGCTGGTCGTCCCGGCGGTGTTGGTGCCGCAATGGCGCGGCCTCCTGGGCCGGTTCGGAGTTCACGACGCGCCGATCATCACTCACGAGTCTCTCAGTATCTCAACGGTCCAACGGTCAAACGGTCTAACCGTCCAACAGTCCAACAGTCCAACCGTCCGCCTCTTTGTTGTCGACGAGGCCCATCGCTTCCGCAATCCCGAGACGAATCGCTACCGCGCGTTGGCGCGCCTCGTCGTTGGGAGTGAAATCCTCCTCGTCACCGCCACGCCGATCCACAACCGCGTCGCGGATCTTCTCCACTTGCTGCGACTCTTCCTGCGCGATCACGCGCTAGCGGCCCTGGGAGTCCCCTCCCTGCGGGCGGCGGCGCAACGCGAAGACGACAACTCTCTGGCGAGCGCCGCGGCGGCGCGTCTGATCGTGGCTCGCTCGCGTGAGCGTGTGCAGAGCGGATACAACGGGGGGCCGGTCACACTGTCGTTCCCGCGTTCGAGCGATGAACAGCACCGCGTGGGGCCGACGATGGACGCGGTGCTTGGGGATCTGATCGGGGGAATCTCGAGGCTCCGGGCTGGAGGAGCTGCGGCGCCCCTGCTGCGGTTGATGCT
>JBIOXD010000113.1:0-34451 GCA_044869265.1 Gemmatimonadales bacterium | reverse complement strand
CCACGGCCGCGCCCGCGGTTACCGGCCGTCCTGTGTCCATCACGACGCGAATGCCGAGCGCCTGTTTGCCTGGTGTTCGGCCGGTGTTCAGGGCTTCGAAAAGCGTGAAGTAGCCCCAGAACAGCAGGAACAAAAGCAGAACTATGAGCGCGGTAGCCCAGCCACCGGCCAGTCCGCGCAAGAAGTCGAGCCAGGAGTAAATGATCAGCAGGCCGATCATCGAAACCCACAGCAGGAACAGATCGAGAAGGGCCGCGGCCATCCGCGAGCCCACGCCCGCGAGCTCGAAGTGCACGTCGACATGCTCGGGTGTCTCGACGCCGTGGTGCTGGCGGAGGTCGAGATCGAGGTCTCGCGCGGAAGGCGTCACCTACTCATCTTACCGCCATCCCGCATACTGAGGTAGACGAAACATGGCCGACCTGAAGCCGATGGACATCGGTGAGATTCTGGACGGCGCGCTCACGATTTTCCGCCGTCACTTTTTGCTTTTCATGAAGGTCGGTATCATCACGCTCTGGTTTCCCGTGGCGCTCACCATCTACCTCGAGCTCGCGGGGGGCACCGAGCAGCACATTGTCCTCGCGCTTCTCGTTAATGTGATCCGCTACTTTGCCGGCCTGTTTCTCACAGCCGCCGCCATCCGCATCATCGCCGACTCCTACCTCGGCCGGCGCCCCGAGCTGTCGGACGCGCTCGCGATGGGAGGCTCGAAGATCATGCCGCTCTTTCTCGTCGGTCTTGGCAAGGGTCTCCTGATCGGAATCATCGCCGTGGTCATCGTGGCCTTCGCAGCCATCGCATTCCCTCGCGTGGCGACGGGAGGGAGCGCCGGGCTATTCGCCGTCCTCCTCACGATCGTGGCCGGCTGCTGGTTCATTGTGTACGTGGCGTGCGGATACGCGGTCACGACACCGGTCGTCGTGCTCGAAGAGCTCAACGCCTCCTCCGATTCGTTCGGTCGCTCGTGGGACCTTACGCGGGGTTTCAAGCTCAAGATCTTTCTCATCTTCCTGGTCGCGATGGTCGTCGTCTTCGTCCCGGGTATCGCGATCGGGGGGCTCGGCGCCGCGCTCACTCCCGACGCGCGCATGCTCGGCCAGGCAATCGAGATCCTCTCCGCGGCCCTCCCCATCTTGCTGACGCCGCTGTTCTCCTGCGTTCTGACGCTGGTGTACTACGATCTGCGCGTCCGTCGCGAGGCATTTGACCTCGAGGTGCTCAGCGAGCAATTGGGAGCAGGGGGGGCCGTGCGCTGATCGCACCGCCAACTCTTGCCGTGCACGCTGTCACTCAGATCCCCGCCGATTCGGTGCGTCGGGTCGTGAAGACCGTGTTCGCGCAACGCGACTACGAGTGGGTCGCGCGGCGCGAGCCGTTGCGTTGGCTCAAACAGCTGTGGTACAGCTTCCTCGAGTGGATCGACAGCTTCTCACAGACCAATCCGATCAGTTTCAACGCTTTGCTCGTTGCGCTCACGCTCATTCTGGTGCTCCTGCTCGCCCACATCGCGTATGTCATCTGGCGTGTCACTCGGCAGTCGGCGCGTGTCGCGCTTACGGATGCCGGTGGCGGCGGGATCATCCACGACGCCGCGCGCCATTTTGCTCGCGCCGAGGAGCTCGCACGCGCCGGCCGGTACGTCGACGCGCTGGGTCACCGTTTCCTCGCCGTCGTCCTGGAGCTGGACCGCGCGCACGCGCTGAAGTTCCACGCATCGAAGACACCGGCCGAGTACCTATGGGAAGTGCGCCTGGACGACACGGGACGCGCTTCATTCAGCGCGCTTATCGCGGCGCTGTATCGCCACCTGTTCGGCGCGGTGCCGTGTGCGGAAGCCGAGTATCGAGCGTTCGGCGAAGCAGCGCAGCAACTGACGAAGCATGTCGTCCCGGCTTGAGATCGGGCTGGCGCTGTTGCTCGCGGTGGCGATCGCCGTCGCGGTCTGGGCAGGGAACCGCACTCCCAAGCCGCCGGCGGACGACCAACGCACGTCGACCTTCCTCACGGGTCCGGATGGGAGCCGGGCCGTCTACGAGGTGCTCGTCCGCCTCGGTCGACCTGTGCAGAGGCAGCGTTCGGCGCTGTTCGCGTTTAACGCCGACACTTCTCGGCCGCCGGCACTACTGGTCGTGCTCAATCCGGTGGTGCCGTTGCAACCCGAGGAACTCGAACAGGTCATAGCGTACGTCAGAGCGGGAGGCGCGGTTCTTAGCTCCGGCCACGGCGGCGGGATCCTGCGCTGCACCGGGTGGCGCTTGGAGCCCGATCGTTGGACCGACGACAGCGTCAATGTGAGCACGCCGGCCGGCATGCGGCCCTTGCCGCGGGTAGCGCGCGTTCTGCAGCTGCAACCCAAGGACTCCACGCAGGCGCCACGGCGCTCGCTCGAGGGACTCGTCAAGCAACAACCCGATTCGAATTCGTGCGCGCAGCTCGTTGCGGAGCGACGCGAGCCCTTGTTGTATGCGGCCACCGGGCGGCCGGTACTGCTCCGACTCTGGTATCCTGGGGGAGGGAGCATCACGCTTGCATCCGACAGAGGCTGGTTCACAAATCGCATTTGGCGCGACACCGATGTGCCGCTCGTCCTGCTGCCGCTGCTGACGTCGCCACGAGGTGCGCGCGGCCGCATAGTGGTGGACGAGTACCATCAAGGATTCCGCCGCGACGAGCATTCGGTCACGTCGCTCACCTGGGCCTGGCTCCGGCACTCACCGGTGGGTTGGGCGGTGTTGCAGATCGTGGCGATCGGACTCGTGTGGCTCGCGGTGATGGCCGTGCGATTCGGCCCGGCACGCGAGGTCGTGCAACGCCGGCGCCGCTCTCCTCTCGAACACCTCGAAGCACTAGGTGCCGGACTCGAGAGCGCTCAGGATGAGGGCACGGCGGTCCGCCGCCTCGTCGCCGGCCTGCAGCGGCGTCTTAGCGTGAGCCGGGGCGGGGATACGGAGCCGTGGCTCGAAGCCCTGGAGCTCGCCATGCGACGTCCGGAAGGACGCGCCGCGGTTCGGCGGCTGCGGCATCTCCTTCGTGAACGCGGTGGAACCGACGGCAGTCGCGTGCTCGCAACTGCTCAAGCTGTGGAGGACGTGTGGGAGGAATTGCGCCCGCGCACGACGCGCGAGCAATACTAGAAGCGCTGCAGCGAGTTGTCCTCGGGCAGGACGCGGCCCTTCGCGAGGTCCTGGTCTGTCTGCTGGCGCGCGGTCATGTCCTCCTCGAGGGCGTGCCGGGCACTGCGAAAACGTTGCTGGTGCGTACGCTGTCGCTCGCGATGCGCGCGCGCTTCGTCCGCATCCAGTTCACCCCAGACCTGATGCCGGCCGACATCACCGGCATCACGATGTTGACCGGAGGCGGAACGCAGGAGTTCACGTTCCGTGAGGGACCGATCTTTGCCGATTTAGTGCTCGCGGATGAAATCAACCGGGCGCCGGCCAAGACGCAGGCTGCGCTGCTCGAGGCAATGCAAGAGCGCACGGTGACGGTCGACGGCAGGAGCCATCCGCTCTCGTCGACCTTCACCGTGTTCGCCACGCAGAATCCCATCGAGTTCGAGGGGACCTATCCCTTGCCCGAGGCCGAGCTCGACCGCTTCATGGCGAAGGTGCAGATCGGCTACCCCGCGGCCACCGTCGAGCAGAACATCCTGACCCGCTACGTCGAGGGCTTCGAGGCCGATCGCACCGAGACGTACGGCGTGACGCCGGTGGTCGATGCGCGAGGCCTCGAGCAGCTGCGCACGTCTGCGGACGCCGTTCGCGTCGAGCCGAGGATCACGGGCTACATCACCACGATCGTCCGGGGCACGCGGGAGGCTGCATCGCTCACCCTGGGGGCCAGCCCCCGCGCCGGTGTCGCCCTGCTAAAGGCATCCCGCGCGGCCGCGCTGCTCCAGGAGCGCGACTACGTCATCCCGGACGACGTGAAACAGCTCGCGCCCGCGATTCTGCGGCATCGAGTCAGCGTCGCCCCAGAGCTGGAGCTCGAAGGCGTCACCGCCGATCAGGCGCTCAAGGCCATTCTCGACAGGATCGAAGCCCCGACCGCCTGACCATGAGAGCGTTCTTCATTGTCGCGGTCGTCAACACGACCTTCGTGTTGCTCTGGTACTTCCTCGGTGTCCCGAGGCAGCGCGTGGGCGGTGTGTTGTTTACGCCGCGCGCGTTGGCGGTCGGTGCCGCATTCGCGATCATCGGATTTCTCGGCTTTTGGGTACCGTGGGCGCTGGACGCCATGCTCGTCGCGGATCTCGTGCTGATTGCGCTGATCTGGCTCGACGCGACGCTGGCCGTTCGCGTCGCCGCGACGGGTCCGGACAATCGCGCGGCAGCCGACGCTCTGGTCTCGGTGGCGCGCGATCCGCTTCCGGCGCTATCGGTCGGCCACGCGGGCGAGGTGACGTACCGCTGGACGAATGGCTCGGCGCGACCGGCGCGGCTCCAGGTGCGCGAGATTCGGCCCGACATTCTCGGCGGCTCCCAGCCGCCCCGCGCGCTGCACGTGCCGGCGCAATCGACGCAGCGAGACACGGTGGCGGTCGCGCCGGTGCGGCGAGGTCGGGAAACCACGGGCGGTTTCTTTGTCGATAGCATCGGCCCACTCGGACTTGGGCGGCGTCGCATGCGCTTCGATATGCCCTGGGAAGTCGTGGTCTACCCATCCCTCGCCTCCGTGCGGCTGCGCGCGTCGGTTGCCGAAGCGCTGCGGCGCCGTGACGCCGGCACCAAACCGGTGCGTCAGCTGGGCGAGGGGCGAATGTTCGAATCGCTGCGCGAGTGGGTGCCCGGCGACGATCTCCGACACATCGACTGGAAAGCGACCGCCCGGCGCCGCAAAGTCATCACACGTCAGTATGAAGCGGAGCGCCGGCAGCAGGTCCTATTGGTGCTCGACACCGGACGGCTCATGACGGCCGAGGTCGCCGCCGGTGTCGCACGCCTCGACTTTGCCGTGCAGGCCGCGCTCGAGCTGGCGTACGCGGCGGCGCAGTACGACGACAACGTCGGTGTCATGACGTTCGCCGACGGCGTGCAACACTTCGTGGCACCCGAGCGCGGCCGTGCCGGCGTGCGTCGTGTGCTCGATGTGCTCGCGGTCGTACAGCCCAGGCTCGTCGAGCCCGATTATCCCGGCGCGTTTCGCTATCTCGCCGCGCGCAATCGCAAGCGCGCGCTGACGGTGTTGTTCACCGACGTCATCGATCGCTTCGCCTCGGACGCGGTCGTCGCCAATGTCGCAACGCTTCGGCCCCGCCACCTGCCGCTCGCCGTAACGCTGCGCAATCCCGAGTTGGATGCGGCGGCCGCTCTGCGACCCGAGCAGCCTCGGGACGCATATCGCAAAGCGGCGGCTGAAGAGCTGCTGCACGCGCGCGAAGAAGCACTCGGGCACATGCGACGGGCGGGGGTCCTGGTGATTGATGTCACACCGCAACGCGCGGCGCAGGCAGTGGTGGCGAAATACTTGGAGCTGAAGCGAAGAGGCACGTTGTAAGTCGTTGTCCGTCACAGTATGGCACGGCTGTGCCGCGTATTGTATGTTCGGTCCTCAAGTCACGGATTGGACTGGATGCGCGGTCGTTATCGAGCCACCCTCGTCGTAATCCTTGGAACAGCGCTCAACGGCGTGACTTGTGCCTTCCCAGCCGACAACAGCCCCGAAGTTTACGTCACCATAGAGACGCCGGCGCTCGTGCTGCTGGATGGCGACGAGATGACGATTCGTGCGCGCGCCTGGCGCCTGATCGGGACGCCTGATACGGGGAACGGCGACGACCAGCCGCTCGCCAATGTCGACTTCCACTGGACCAGCAGCAGCAGTGCGGTGGCGCGGGTGGACAACAACGGGGCCGGCTATGCGACCGTGCTCGGTGTAGGTCCGGGTCTATCCGATATCACGGCGCGCGTGATCTCCTTCGAGAAGGCGGGCAGCACCGCGCTGCCGCTGCGCGTGTCCGGTTTCCTCGAGGTCGACAGCCTGACACCGCCCACCGTCAAATGGGGCGACAAGCTGACGCTCTGGGGCGTGGGGATCCAGTACGCGTTCATCACGAGTCTGGACGGATCCGGGTTGATTCCCGACTCTCTGTCCTACGTCGAATCGAACGGTTTCAGCCACATGGAGTTCTGGGTGCCGCAGCCCGCGCGCACCAGCCAGCTGTTTGTGCTCGGGCCGGGCGTCTTCTTCACCACGCCCGATTCGGTCGCGGTCGACACGGTGGACCTGTACGAACCCAATACCGTCAGTCCGACGCTCCTGAATCTCGACAACCCTGGCCCGTATCCCACCCTGCCGTTCGTCAAGTTCTTCAATCCGGCATTGGCTTTCGAAGAGCTGCCGCGTGATACGACGCAGGGCTACGACTGGTATCGGTTTACCCGCAGCGACACGTCCCGCCCGCTGACGCTCGTGCTGCGGCCGCAGGGCAACCTCGACAGCACCGGCCTCTTCATGGTGATCGCGGACTCCATCGTGTTCAATGGCTCGTTTCATGACGCGCCGCCAACTCCGCCGAACTGGTTCGTGACGAGTCAGGGTTACTACTATTGCGCGCGCGGCGGATTCAGTCCCCTCATTCCGCCGTTCGACTCCATGGTGATCGCCCTGAAGACGCTGCCGCGATACGTCCCCGGCAACAACGGGATTCACATCCTCAACTTCTACGGCAAGCGTCTCAACTACATGATGATCGCCGCCGATACGATCATCCCGGGTGGGAAGATCCAGCAGGACCGCTTCGAGGAAAACGATGTGTGCACGATGGCCGACGCTACGGGGAAGATCATTCCCGTCGGCCCGTTGTCGCCATTCGGCGATACACTCACGATCGACGTGCCCCACGACCTCGACTGGTACCGGTTCCGCGTGAACGCCCCGCTGGCAGGCGACACCACCACGATCCGGATCGCCGGTCGCCCGTCCGGCGGCGCGGTCGGCGATCGCTCGGACGTCGATCTTTATGTCCTCGACACCAACTTCGTATTCTGGGGAGCATCCAACGACGTCGGGTCATTCGATTTCCTGAGACTGGGGCTGCCCTCCGGCGAGTACTACCTCGCGGTCGTGGACTATTCGGGTGAGCCCACGCGCTATTCGCTCTGCATCTCAGTCAGATTCGGGTGCATTCCGCCGTTCGCTCCCGCTCCTCCCGCTGCGGCACCGAGGCCGCGTGCGACGCCGGCACTCGCCGCGACGGGGTTGCGTCCGGACGGCCACCGCTTCGCCGTGCCCGCGGCCCAGATCCCAAGAGGGAGGTCGCCATTCCGTCGGCCATGATGGAGTGCCTCAAGTGCCACACGCCGCTCCCGGACGGTAGCAAGTTCTGCTACGCGTGCGGCGCGGACGTCACCGGGGGTGGCACGCTGAGCGCTACCAGTGGCATCGAGGGACTACAAGCGCGGCTGCAGCGCCTGGTCGAGGGCAAATACAAGATCGACCGCATCCTGGGGAAGGGTGGGATGGGCGCCGTCTTCCTCGCGCATGATTTGACGCTCGAGCGCGAGGTCGCGATCAAGGTCCTGCCGCCCGACATCTCAATGGACGAGCACATCGTCAAGCGCTTCCAGCAGGAAGCAAAGACGGCGGCTAAGCTCGACCATCCCAACATTATCCCGATCTATCGCGTCGAGAGCGAAGGCGGCCTCAACTACTTCGTGATGAAGTACATCGAGGGCACGTCGCTCGAGGATATTCTCGACCAGAAGCAGCCGCTCGCGATCGACTACATCCAGCGTGTGTTGTGGGAGGCGGCGTGCGCGTTGGGACACGCGCATCAGCGCGGCGTCGTTCACCGGGACGTCAAACCCGCGAACATCATGTTCGACCACGACGGTCGCGTGATGCTGACCGACTTCGGGATCTCCAAGGCGCTGCAAGCGGCGAGCGGTTTCACCGGTACCGGCATGATCATCGGGACGCCGCACTACATGGCGCCCGAGCAGGCAAAAGGCGGATCCGTGGACGGGCGAGCCGACCAGTACTCGCTCGGCGTCGTCGCGTACCGGATGATCGCTGGCGAGTTGCCCTATAGCGGCGATTCGGTTCACACAATTCTCTATAAGCACATCTTCGGGGAGGTCCCGCGCGTGAGCGGCAAGCGCCTCGGCACGCCGAACTTTCTCACGACGGCGGTCACGCGCGCCCTCGCGAAAGAGCCGGACCAGCGGTTTGCCACTATGGAGGAGTTCGCGACGGCGCTCTGGCCCGAGCAGCCGGTTGCCATCCCAAAACCCGGCGTGCAAAAGGGGGGGCGCCGTCCGCTGCCGCCGCCCTCCCGGAGTGCGCGCGCGGCAGCCCCCGACGTACCGACTGAAGTCACGAGCGCACCGACCACGCCGATTCCTAGCGCCGCCATGATGATGCCAGTGAGGAAGAAGCAGCGTTCCAGCATCGGCGTGGTTGTGGGAGCGCTGGCGGTTGTGGCCATTGGCGTCGGCGGCTACTGGGCGCTGGCGCGGAAACCGGCACCAGCCGTACCCCCGCCACAAGCAGGACCGACGGTCGCGCCGCCGCCTGCCGCCGCTTCCGTCGAGACCGTTCGGGTTGTGGCGCCGCCGCCCTCGCAGCCATGGGGCGGCAACGAAACCAGACGACAGACCACGCCCACGCCACCTCCCCCTGCTCCCGTCACGGCACAAGGCTTCATATCCGTGAATTCCAATCCGCCCGGTACGCTCTTCATCGATGGCCGCGACATGGGGTCCGTCCCGGTCATCGAAGAGCCCGTATCTCCAGGTCGCCATACCATCCGAGTAGAGCGCGCCGGCTACAAGACAAAGACCGAAACGATCGAGGTCCCCGCGAATACCACCGTGCGACGGACCTACGTGCTCGATCAAGAAGGACCGGAATGATGCGAGGCTCGATTTGCTGCCTCGTCGCCGTACCGCTCGTTCTGCCGGTTCTTCTGTCGGCCCAGAGCATCCAGAACGCCACGCTGCGACGGGCGCAACACGCGTTCGACAATCTCGAGTACCGCCAGGCACTCGGCGCGGCTCAGGCCTCGCTGCGCGAGCGATTGACGGGGTACGAGCGCGCGCGCGCCTATGAGCTGTTGGCGTTCACCTACAGCGGGATGGATTCGATCCTCAAAGCGGTCGATGCGTTCAAGCAGGTCGTGCTGATCGAGCCCGAGCGTGAGCTCGATCCGAATCGCACGTCACCCAAAGCACTCAGCGCCTTTCAGGTCGCGCTCACGCAGATCCTCGTGGTCCGGCAACTGCGCGTGGACAGCGTCGATTTCATCGGTGGGCAGGGGAATGTCCCGATTCGCTACACGGTGACGCAGCCGTCGCGCGTGGTCACGCGGGTTACCGGAGGACCGGGCGGGAGCATGCGAATCGACTCGACGGTGGCGAACGGCCAGGTCAACATCCGTTGGACCGCGCGTCTGCCTAGCGGCGATCCGGTGCCCGCCGGCAACTACAACATCGTGGTTGAGGCGAGCGTGGGGCAGAACAGTTTCTCGACCTCACAATCGATGCGCGTCTCGCACGGCCGCGTCGACACGCTTCCGCATCTCACGAGCCTTCCCGGGTACACCTATCTGCCGGAGACGGAGATCCCGCCCAAGAGTTGGCGGCCAATGGGCCTCGCGTTCCTCTATACCGGCGTGGCCTTGGCGGGGACGTCCGCGCTGTCCAGCGGAGACCTCGGCTCACCGTCGTTCCGCGAGGGCGCCGTGATAGGCTTGGGAATTGCGGCTGCCGGTTTCGTCATGACGCTCAAGAAGCCGGCGCCCCAGCCTGCGCGCGGCAACATCCTGTACAACCAGTTGCTGCGCGAGCAGATCGCGCGCCGGAACGCCGAGATCGCGCAAGAGAATGTCCGCCGGCGCCAGCAGGTCGCGGTGCGCGTCGTGCCGGTGGTGAGAGCGGGAGGTGGACGATGAGACGGTTGACGGTTGGACGGTTGGACGGTTGGACGGTCCTTCTGGTTGTCATTCTGTCCAACCGTCCAACGGTCCAACTTTCCGCTCAGCATTTCGCCGTCGGTCCTCAGATCACCTTTGGCGACTATCGTGAAACCTCCGCGCAGCTGAGTTACCGCGGCGGCGGGTTGGGAGCAAAAGCCAGTGTTGTCTGGAAGAAGTTCTCCGCGGATGTCTGGCTCTCGAAGATCAGGTACAAGCCCAGCGGCGGAACGGCGACGAACGAGTTCGACGCGAGCGAACTAGACGTTCTGCTGCGCTACTACGTGGCTGGTGCCTTCAGTGCCGAGCTCGGCTACGTGAACCGCAAAGCCGAGCCGGAGTTCGAGGCGCAATCAATGGGTGCGGTGACCGCCGGCGCGCAGATGGCGCATCTCCTCGGTCCCGGCGTACGGATGCGCTTGAACGGGGGCCTGATGTTCGGCTCCAAGTTCTCCGGGGGCGGCTCGGTGTCCGGACTCGGTGCGGTGCGTCTCGGGCTCGGTCTCACCGTGGATGCCCTGCGCGGTCGCCTGCGCGTGACCGGCGATTACGATTTTCAAAGCCTGTCGCGCGAAACGGACGATGGCAGTGGGGCTCTCTCGGCGCCGATTCAGCAATCGCTGGGGCGGATTGGCTTGGCAATCGCCTTCTAGCTGCTCGTTTCGGGTGGCCTTGACAGCCTGCGGCCCACACCGAGATTACCCGGTTCACATGTCCTCGCTCGCGTTGCTGTTTCTAGTCCTCGGCCTGCTCCTGAGCCTTACGCTGCTCAGGGGAGGGTTCGAGGCGCGCGCGGAGAACACGATGTAGCAGTTTCGATCAGGACGAAGTAGCACCGGCGCCGCGAACCCATCAGGTTCGCGGTTTTTTTTTTTTTTCACCGCATTGGCGGAGGGAGCAGCCATGTCTCAGGAAGTGATCATCTTCGATACCACGCTGCGCGACGGCGAACAGGCGCCGGGTAACGCGATGTCTCCGGAGGCCAAGGTGCGACTGGCCCGCCAGCTCGACGCGCTCGGGGTGGACGTCATCGAAGCCGGCTTCCCCGCCGCCTCCCAAGGCGATCTCACCGGCGTCCAGCAGGTCGCCAACGCGGTGCGGCGGCCCATCATCGCCGCGCTGGCCCGGTGCAACGATCGCGATATCGACGCGGCGGCGGAAGCGTTGAAGCCGGCGCAGCGCAAACGCATCCACGTCTTTATCGCGACGTCAGATCTCCATCTCGAACAGAAGCTGAGGATCGACCGCGCTGCGTGCCTCGAGCGTGCGCGTGCCGCGGTGCGGCGCGCGCGGAGCTGCACGAGCGACGTTGAGTTTTCCGCCGAAGACGCGACCCGCAGCGATTTCGATTTCCTCTGTCGCATCGTCGCCGCCGCGATTGCCGAGGGCGCAACCACGATAAATCTCCCGGACACGGTAGGCTACACGACGCCCACGGAGTATGCGGCGCTATTCCGCGCGATTCGAGAGCGCGTCTCCGAGACCGATCAAGTCGTGTTGAGCGCCCACTGCCACGATGACCTCGGTCTCGCCGTCGCGAACTCACTCGCCGCGATCGGGGCCGGAGCGGGCCAGGTAGAGTGCACGGTGAACGGCATCGGTGAGCGGGCCGGCAACGCTGCGCTCGAGGAGATCGTTATGGCCGCCCGAGTGCGGCCCCAGGTTGCGTCCTTCCAGTGTCGCGTGAACCCGCGGGAGATCGTGCGAACGAGCAGGCTGCTGTCGCACGAGATTGGCGTGTTCCCCCAACCCAACAAGGCAATCGTCGGCCGTAACGCCTTCGCGCACGAAGCGGGAATTCATCAGCACGGGGTGCTCCAGAACGGTCTGACCTACGAGATCATCGCCCCCGAAACGGTGGGCGCCGGTGGGTCGAGCATCGTGCTCGGGAAGCACTCCGGCCGCCACGCGCTCGAGCGGCGCTACCGCGAGCTTGGCTACGAGCCCGACGCCCAGACACTCGAGCAGCTCTACCAGGCATTTACCGCGCTCGCTGACAAGAAACGTCAAATCCTCGATGAGGATCTGCTGACGCTGCTGCACGATGGCTTCTATCGCGCGCCCGAGGTCTACAACCTCACGTACCTGCGGGTCACCTGCGGCACCGAGACGGCTGCCGCGGACGTGCGCGTCTCCGGTCCTGGATTCCGCGAGCGCAGCGCCTCGGCGAGCGGCAATGGCCCGATTGCGGCCGCGTTCGCGGCGATCGGCGAGGCGGTCGGACGGACGATCGAAGTGCTCGATCTATCCGTGCAGTCAGTCACCCCGGGTCGCGACAGCCTGGGACGCGTGCTGCTGCAGGTGCGCGTCGACGGCAAGTCGCTCAGCGGCCACGGCGCGTCCACCGATATCGTCGAGGCGGGCGCCCGCGCGCTCGTGCATGCGCTGAACAAGGCCGATCACGCCGACGGCCTCGAGACGGCCGCGCTGAGCAGCAGCTACTTGTGGGGAGTGTAGCCGTGACTTCCGAGCTCATGACGGGTGCGCAAATCCTGACTCGCACTCTGGTCGATGCGGGGGTCGAAGTGCTGTTTGGGTACCCCGGTGGCGCCATCATGCCGTTCTACGATGCGCTCCACGGCGCTAACGGACTGCGTCACATCCTCGTGCGCCACGAACAGGCGGCCGCGCATGCGGCCGACGGCTACGCGCGTGCCGGCCATCGAGTCGGTGTGTGTGTGGCGACGTCCGGTCCCGGCGCGACCAACCTCGTCACCGGATTGGCCACCGCGCACATGGATGGCTCCCCCGTTCTGGCGATTACGGGGCAGGTGGGGCGCCCGATGCTGGGACGAGACGCCTTTCAGGAAACCGACGTCGTCGGTGTGACGATGCCGGTGACCAAACACAACGTCCTGGTGCGCGACGTGGAGGATCTCGCCGATGACGTTCGGGACGCCATGGCGATCGCGATGGAAGGGCGCCCCGGACCGGTGCTCGTGGACGTGCCCAAGGACGTTCAGAATCAGAAAGCGGAGTATCGGACGCGGCCACACCCGTCGCGCAGAAGTGCGGAGCCTAAAACGCCACGCGAGCTCCCTGGTGAAGCAACGCTCGGCGAAGTGGCAAACCTGATTGCCAGGGCGGAGCGCCCGCTGCTGATGATCGGGCACGGCGTGATTGTCAGCAACGCGTACACCGAGGTCCGCCAGCTCGCCGAGCGCACCGGCATGCCGGTGATCACGACGTTGCTGGGCATCAGCGCTTTCCCGCAAGCGCACGAGCTGTTTCTCGGGATGCCGGGAATGCACGGCGAAGTGCACGTGAACAAGGCCATCCAGGCAGCCGATCTGATCATCGGCGTTGGCATGCGGTTCGACGATCGCGTGACGGGAAATACGGCCACCTTCGCGCCGCAGGCCACGATCGTGCATATCGACATCGACGCCGCTGCGATCGGGCGCAATGTCCCCGTCGCCATCGGCCTCGTTGGCGATGCGCGCCCAATCGTCGCGCGACTGCTCAGCGCGGTGGCGCCGCGCGAGTGCCTGCGCTGGCGCCGGGAAATCGCCGCCCTCATGCGCCATCGCGAAGAAGCGTTCGCCGGGGGACTGTCGCCTGAAGTGATCCTTTCCACGCTCGCCGATGTAACGGGTGGGCGATGCACCATCGTCTCGGATGTGGGGCAGCACCAGATGTGGGTCGCGCAGCGCTACCCCTTCCAGCGGCCCAATACGCACATCACGTCCGGCGGTCTGGGCGCGATGGGGTTCGCCGTGCCTGCTGCCATGGGTGTGCACCTCGCCCGCCCCGACGAGCCGGTGTGGGCCATTTCCGGCGACGGTGGATTCCAAATGAACATGGCCGAGATCGCCACCATGGTGCAGGAAGGGCTCGAGGTGAAGCTCGCGATTTTCAACAACGGCTACCTCGGAATGGTCCGGCAGTGGCAGCAGTTCTTCCACGGCGGCCGGTACTCCAGCACGCCGATCTGGAGTCCCGATTACGTGAAGCTCGCGCAGGCCTACGGGATTCCAGGGTGGCGCGTCAAACAGGTCGGCGAGGTCGCCGACGCCCTGCGCCAGGCCAACGAAACACCGGGGCCATCGTTGGTCGAGCTGGTGATCGAGCAGGAGGCCAACGTGTTCCCGATGATCGTGCCCGGTGGCTCCCTGTCCGAGCCGCTCGAGACGGCACCGGTATGAACCTTCCGCGCACGCTCACGGTCCTGCTCTCCAGCGACCTTCTCACGCTCAGTCGCGCGTGTGGCGTGTTGCGCCGGCGAAATCTGCCCATCCGGGCGCTTACCGTGGAGTCGAATGGTCCGCCGGGCATCTGGCGGATGTCGTGCGAGATCGACGCGGACGACGCGACGGTCCAGAGTCTCGTCCTGCAACTACAAAACGTGGTCGGCGTTCGCACAGCGAGCGCCACATCCTCTGCGCCATCCGGAGGCATCATGAGCTCATCGGTACGCGTGTACTACGAGGCGGATACCGATCGCGCGAAACTACAAGATCGAGTCTTCGCCATCATCGGCTACGGCAGTCAGGGCCACGCGCACGCACAAAATCTGCGCGACAGCGGCGCCCGCGTGATCGTGGGCCTCCGGCCGAATGGCGCCTCGTGGAAGAAGGCGGGCGGCGACGGCCTCGAGGTGCGGCCGGTGGCGGAGGCGGCGAAGGCGGGCGACGTGATCATGATGCTCGTTCCCGATCAGGAACAGCGCGCGGTCTACGAGTCCGCCGTAGCCCCCGCTCTCGGCGCCGGCAAGACGCTGATGTTTGCCCACGGCTTCAACATTCACTTCGGCGAAATCGTGCCGCCGCCCGCGGTCGACGTGTCATTGATCGCGCCGAAGTCTCCGGGTCACCTCGTGCGGAGCGAGTATCAGGCGGGGCGTGGCGTCCCTGGACTGGTCGCGGTGCACCAGGACGCGAGCGGCAAAGCATTGGCGAATGCTCTGGCCTACGCGACCGGCATCGGCTGCTCGCGCGCGGGCGTCATTGCCACAACCTTCGCGGAAGAGACGGAAACGGATCTCTTCGGTGAGCAAGCCGTGTTGTGCGGTGGCGTCACAGCCTTGATTCAGGCGGGATTCGAGACGCTGACGGAGGCAGGGTACTCGCCGGAGATGGCCTATTTCGAATGTCTGCACGAGTTGAAGCTCATCGTCGATCTGATCTATAGCGGCGGTCTGGGTTTCATGCGTCACTCGATCAGCAATACCGCCGAGTACGGCGACCTCACTCGCGGCGCTCGCGTGATCAGCCCGGCCGTGCGCGAGGAGATGCGCCGCCTCCTGGCCGACATTCGGAACGGCGTGTTCGCCAAGGAATGGATCGCGGAATGTCGCGCCGGCGCTCCGCGTTTCGCCGAGCTGCGTCGCGCCGCCCAGAATCATCCGATCGAGCAGGTCGGTGCGCGGCTCAGGGCGATGATGCCCTGGACGGAAGAAGGCAGGGCCTGGGGCCTGGGGCCTGGGGCCCAGCGAGTGCCACCCCAGCACCCCCAGCCTCCCGAGCCCCCCCAGGCCCCAAGCCCCAGGCCCCAGGCCCTGCGAGCATGACGCAGACGCTGTTCGATCGCGTCTGGGACTCCCACGTCGTCGAGGAGCTCGCGGACGGCGTGTCGCTGCTCTACGTGGATTTGCATCTCGTCCACGAGGTGACGTCGCCGCAGGCCTTCACCGGGCTGCGGCGTGAGCGACGGAAGGTCCGGCGCCCCGAGCTTACCCTGGCCACCGTCGATCACAACGTCCCGACGGGCGACCGCTCGCTGCCCATCGCCGATCCCGTCTCGGCGTTGCAAGTGGATTCGCTCGATACGAACACGCGAGAGTTCGGCATCGAGCTGTTCGGCCTGACGTCCCCGAGGCAGGGGATCGTGCACGTCATCGGGCCCGAGCTCGGGGCGACGCAGCCGGGAATGCTCATCGTCTGCGGCGATTCCCACACGTCCACGCACGGTGCGTTCGGTGCATTCGCCCTTGGCATCGGCACGAGCGAGGTTGAGCACGTGCTGGCCACGCAGTGCATCGTGCTGTCCAAACCGCGCAATCTGGAGGCGCGAGTGATCGGGAGCCGGGCACCAGGAGTCGGGGCAAAGGACCTCATCCTCGCGCTCATCGGCAAGATCGGCACGGCGGGGGCTACCGGTCACGTGATCGAGTACACGGGCAACGCGATCCGCGCGCTCTCGATGGAAGAGCGCATGACGGTGTGCAACATGTCGATTGAGGCGGGCGCGCGAGCAGGCATGGTCGCTCCCGACGAAGTCACATTCGCCTATCTCGAGGGCCGGCCGCGGGCGCCGCAGGGGAAGGCGTGGGGGAGCGCCGTGGAACGCTGGCGAACCTACCGCACCGATCCGGGCGCGACGTACGACGCCCGGGTGACTCTCGACGCGTCAAACGTCGGTCCTCAAGTCACCTGGGGCACCACGCCCGGAATGGTCGCTGATATCAGCGAGCGCGTTCCCGACCCCGCGCAGTTCCGCACGGCGAGCGAGCGCGAGGCAGCGACACGCGCGCTCGCATACATGGGCCTCGAGCCGGGGACGCCGCTCGAAGGCATTCCCATCGATCGTGTCTTCCTCGGATCATGTACCAATGCGCGGATCGAAGACCTCCGTGCGGCGGCGAGCGTCGTGCGCGGCCGCCGCGTTGCCGCGCGTGTGCGCGCCATGGTCGTTCCAGGCTCGCAGCGCGTGAAGGCGCAGGCCGAGCACGAGGGATTGGATCGCGTCTTTCGCGACGCCGGTTTCGAATGGCGCAATGCGGGATGTTCGATGTGCCTAGGCATGAACGAGGATGTGCTGGGGGAAGGGGAGCGCTGCGCCGCGACGTCCAACCGCAATTTCGAAGGCCGGCAGGGGAAGGGCGGCCGGACGCACCTGATGAGTCCTGAGATGGCGGCGGCTGCCGCGATCGAGGGACACCTCGTGGATGTGCGCGGATGGTGACCCCCTTCGTACGCCACCGGGGCAAGGTCGTCGCACTGCCGCGCCCCAACATCGATACCGATCAGATCATTCCGAAGCAGTTCCTGAAGGGCATCGACCGCACGGGCTTTGGGCCGAATCTGTTCCATGACTGGCGTGTCAACCCGGACTTCGAGCTCAACCGCCCCGCGGCCGAGGGCGCGACGATTCTCCTGACTGGTCCGAATTTCGGTTGCGGCTCGTCGCGTGAACACGCCGTATGGGCGCTGGTCCAATACGGGTTTCGCGTGATCGTCGCGCCGTCGTTTGCCGACATTTTTCTGTCGAACTGTTACCGGAATGGTCTGCTGCCGGTCACGCTGCAGGTCTCCGACGTGGACCGGCTGATTCGACGTGCAGCGGACGGCGCATACGAGCTTCTGGTGGATCTGGAAGGGCAGGCTGTGTCGGACGAGCACGGCTTTTCTGCAACTTTCAATGCCGATCCTTATGGCCGACAGCTGCTACTGAGGGGCCTGGACGAGATTGGGCGCACTCTGCTCGAGGAAGAGCGCATCGTGGCCTATGAACGGAGTCACGCATGAAGACTTTCACGATTGCCGTGCTCCCCGGCGACGGCATCGGGCCCGAGGTAATCGCGCAAGCCGTGCGCGTGCTCGAGGCGGTGAGTGAACGGTTCGAGATCCGGTTTTGCTTCGAGACGTGGCCGGTCGGCGCTGCCGGCGTCGCCGTTGCCAATGATCCGCTGCCCACCATCACGCGGGACGCCGTCATCCAGAGCGATGCAGTATTGCTGGGCGCGGTCGGCGATCCCGCGTTCGACAACGCGCCGCCCGCCTTGCGTCCCGAAGCCGGCCTGTTGGCATTGCGCAAACTCCTGGGCGTCTTTGCCAACCTGCGGCCGGTCGCGGTGCATCCGGCGCTCGTCAATTCGTCCCCCCTGAAAGGCGACCGGCTGCACGGCGTCGATCTGCTCGTGGTGCGCGAGCTGACCGGAGGCCTGTACTACGGTGAGCCACGCAGTCGCAAGGCAACGAGGGCGGTGAACACGCTTGTCTACACGGCGCCCGAGATCGAGCGCGTCGCGCACGTGGCATTCGAAGCAGCGCGCCATCGCCGCGGCCTCGTTACGTCTGTCGACAAGGCGAACGTGCTCGAAGTCTCGCAGCTGTGGCGTGACGTCGTGACGCGCGTCGCAGGCGAGTATCCCGACGTCCGGCTGGAGCACTGTTACGTCGATACGGCGGCGATGCGATTGGTCTCCGAGCCTGCGTCGCTCGACGTCGTGCTGACTGAGAACATGTTCGGCGACATCCTCAGCGATGAAGCGGCAGTGCTCGCCGGCTCGCTCGGGATGCTGCCATCCGCGTCGCTCGGGCCGGGCCCGGGAGTCTTCGAGCCAGTGCACGGGTCGGCCCCCACGCTCGCGGGACGCGATGTGGCGAACCCCATTGGCGCGATCGCCACCGCTGCTCTCCTCCTCCGTCAGGGCCTGCAACTTCCCGAAGCCGCCGGCGCCGTCGACGAGGCGATCGCGGCGGCACTGGATGCGGGGGCGCGCACCCAGGACCTCGCGCGTCCCGGTGAGCCAAGCATCGGCACCATGGAAATGGGCACGCGCATCGTGGGCCTCGTACTCGCGGAAGCGCTGGAAGGACTGTCGTGAGCGACAACTTCCGAAGCCGTGCGATTACGCAGGGACTCGAGCGGGCGCCGAACCGTGCCATGTTGCGCGCCGTCGGTTTCGGAGACGGGGATTTTGCCAAGCCAATCGTGGGGATCGCCAGCGCGCACAGCACGATCACGCCGTGCAACGCCGGTCTCGATCGTCTGGCGCGCCGGGCGGAGGAGGCGTTGCGCGGCGCCGGCGCGATGCCGCAAGTCTTCGGGACGATTACCGTGAGCGACGGCATTTCGATGGGCACCGAGGGAATGCGCTACTCCTTGGTGTCGCGCGAAGTGATTGCAGACTCGATCGAGACGGCCTGCGGCGCGCAACGCATGGATGGACTCCTCGCCATCGGTGGGTGCGACAAGAACATGCCGGGTGCGATGATCGCGATCGCGCGGCTCGACATCCCCGCAATCTTCGTGTACGGAGGAACGATCAAGCCCGGCCACCACGGCGGTCAGGACCTCACCGTGGTGAGCGTTTTTGAGGCTGTCGGTGCGTGCGGCGCCGGTCGAATCGGGCAAGCCGAACTGCTCGAGATCGAGCGACGCGCCTGTCCGGGTGCGGGATCGTGCGGCGGCATGTTCACCGCGAACACCATGTCCGCGGCCATCGAAGCGATGGGGATGAGTCTGCCGGGCTCGTCCACCATGGCCGCGGAGGATCAGGAAACAGCCGACGGTGCGGCGGCCGCAGCCACCGTCCTCGCGAACGCTGTCCGCGCCCGGCGGCTGCCGCGCCAGATTCTCACTCGCCCGGCGTTCGAAAACGCCGTCGCCGTCGTGATGGCCATCGGGGGGTCGACCAACGCGGTCCTGCATCTCCTCGCCATCGCGCGGGCTGCCGGGGTAGCGCTCGCGATCGATGACTTCGAGGCGATTCGGAAACGAGTTCCAGTCCTCTGCGACCTGAAGCCATCTGGTCGCTACGTCACGACCGATCTGCACCGCGCGGGTGGAATTCCCCAAGTGATGAGTATCCTGCTCGCCAATGGTGCGTTGCACGGTGATGCGCCGACCGTCGAAGGTCGTACGGTGGCGGACGTCGTGGCAGGAGTCCCATCACGACCCTTGCCGAACCAAGACGTGATTCGTCCCTGGGATCGACCGCTCGCGCCATCAGGGCACATCGTGATTCTGCGCGGTAACCTCGCGCCCGAGGGAGCGGTCGCAAAGGTTAGCGGGCAGGGTAATCACACGATCACCGGACCGGCTCGAGTATTCGACTCGGAGGAGGCATGTCTTGCCGCAATTCTGGCCGGCGCCATTCGCGCCGGTGATGTCATCGTGATCCGGTACGAAGGCCCCAAGGGTGGGCCGGGGATGCGCGAAATGCTGGCACCGACGGCTGCGCTCATCGGCGCGGGGCTGGGCGAGTCCGTCGGGCTGATCACCGACGGCCGGTTTTCGGGCGGCACGCACGGGCTCGTCGTCGGTCATGTCGCTCCGGAAGCGGCGCTCGGCGGCCCCATCGCGCTGGTGCGCGAAGGCGATTCGATCACGATCGATGCGACCCACCGCGAGTTGCGCGTCAACGTCGTCGACGGCGATCTGACAACGCGACGCGCCATGTGGAATGCCCCGCCGCCGCGGTATACGTCGGGCGTGCTCGCCAAGTACGCCCGCCTGGTGTCGAGCAGCAGCCAGGGCGCTGTGACGGATCAGGCGTTATGACCGCCGTCGCGATTCAGGGGGAAGCCGGCTCGTTCAGTCACACCGCCGCACTCGACACGCATGGCCCAGCGATCCAGCTCGTACCATGCGCGACCTTCGAAGACCTGTTTGACGCCGTCACCACGGGGGCGGCTTCCCGCGGCATCGTGCCGATCGAGAACACCCTCGCGGGGTCGGTGCATGAGAATTACGACCTTTTGAGCGCGCATGATTTGCACGTCGTCGCAGAAACCCAGGTCTGGATTCACCACTGCCTCATCGTACGCCCGGGCACGGACCTCTTCGACATTCATCGGGTCGCCTCGCACCCCGTCGCGCTCGCGCAGTGCCGCCGCTTTTTCGCGACGCATCCCCGGCTCGTGGCCGTACCGTCGTATGACACGGCGGGCAGCGTCCGCAATCTCATTGCCGGAAGCGAGAACGCCGACGCGGCGATCGCTTCGGCGCTCGCGGCCGACATGTATGGAGGAGAAGTACTCGCGGAGGGGCTCGAGGACCACGCGGAGAACTACACGCGGTTTCTCGTGGTCGCGCGCGAGCCCGTGGATGGCCGGGGCGTCGCTGGAGTCACCAAGATCTCACTGGTGTTCACGTTGTCGAACACACCAGGATCGCTGCATCGCGCGCTGACGGTATTCGCCGAACGTGGTCTCAATCTCACCAAAATCGAGTCCCGGCCCATTCCGGGTCGTCCGTGGGAATACCTCTTTTACCTCGATGTGATGGGCGGTGCGCGCGAGCAGTCGGATGAGGCGCTGGCTGAGTTGCGCACGTTCGCCCCCGTGCTGCGTGTCCTCGGCGCGTACCCCGGACGCTGATTCAGCCGCGCTGAGTAGCTTCGGCTCCTAAGCCGGTTCGAATCGCGGCGGCCGTGCCGTCTAGCGCCCCAGTGTGACGAGTGTGTAGCTGAAGAGGGACGGTCCCGGGAAGAGCGTGAGAGCGCCCTCCAGCGCGGGCGAGAAGAGCTGCAATTCCAAAGAAACCCCGAGTGTCTGGCCCATCGTCAGTGAGAAGTCGTGGGTATCGTCGGTGCTGTTCAGGGGATGCGCGATCTCGTAGACGGCAAACGTGCCGTTGTTGCCGTACGCCCCCACGCCGTCGTTCGTTCCCCCGTCGCTCGTATCGAAGAACCCACAGCTCCCCGGAGCGCTTCCTGGCTCACACGGTGGTGCATTGGTACGGAAGTCGTCGAAGAAGTTCCCATCGGAGCCGTGGAGGACCACATCGTTGCCATTCTCCAACAAGCCATCGCCGTCGTTATCGAACTCGAAGACCACCTGGCCGCCGCCGTCCACCGCCTGAGTCCGCGCAATGCGCACCGCAAGGAACAGGTTCGTCCCGTCGTGCTTGAGGAACAGCCTTGCCGGTGTCGTGCCGCCTTCGGGGACGTTGGCAACGAAGTCGAATGTGTTCGCGCCGGCCCATTCGCCGGGAGAGATGCGCCCATCAATCACCGGGGGTCGGCCGGCACCACGAACGGCGGGCGCGGCGACAGGATTCATGACGTCGATCATGTCGCTCGGCGACGGTTCGGTCGGGGTCTGGCATGACAGGACGAGGACAAGGGCGGTCGAAAGGGTAAGCGGACGCTTCATAAACACCTCTCCGAAGTCGGAGCGAAGAGGGCGAAACCTACATGGCGTAATGGCGTGCGCAACAGCACTGGTAGGTGAATGCGCCAGCCGCGATTCGAACGCGGGACCTTCGGCTCCGGAAGCCGACGCTCTATCCAGCTGAGCTACTGGCGCTTGGGGCGTAAGAGGGCCAGGCTTGTGCGTGGATTCCATCGGCGAATTCCTCCGCTCCCTCTATACCACCGAGGGCCTGATCTCCATCATCCGCACGGGTGGCCTGCTCGCGCTCGTAGCCATTGTGTTTGCGGAGACCGGCCTGCTGATCGGATTCTTTCTTCCGGGCGACTCGCTGCTCGTGACCGCGGGCATTCTGTCGTCGCCCTATGCGGTGGGCGGTGGAATTTTCGACCCGGTCGTGCTCATCGTCTGTTTGTGTCTGGCGGCGATCGCCGGCGACCAACTGAACTTCGCCCTTGGCCGCAAGGCGGGGCACGTCGTCTTTAGCCAGCCCGACGGCCGCTTCATCAAGCGCCGCCACTTCGAGGAGGCGCATGCCTTCTATCTGGCCCGTGGCGGCAGCGCGATTGTGATCGCGCGGTTCGTTCCGATTCTCCGCACGTTCGTCCCGTTCGTCGCCGGGGTCGCCGAGATGCCCTATCGCCGGTTTGTCGGCTTCAACATTCTCGGCGGAATTCTCTGGGTGGTGAGTCTCGTGTCGCTCGGCCGGTTCGTCGGCGCCACGCCGCTCGGCGCCCGGTTGCACACCGTGATACTCGTGGTCGTCGCGATCTCGCTGATTCCGCTCTTCGTCAGCGCGTACAAAGTGTGGCGGAAGAAGCGGGAGGAGATTGCGGGATAAAAGCGGACTGCTGAGGCTGATGCGCCAGCCGCGATTCGAACGCGGGACCTTCGGCTCCGGAGGCCGACGCTCTATCCAGCTGAGCTACTGGCGCCTGCTAAAGAATGTCCAATGTCCAATGTCCAATGATCAATGAACAACAATGATCAATCTTCATTGGACATTGATCATTGGACATTGATCATTCGTTAGTCGGGGCGAGTGGATTTGAACCACCGACCTCCTGGTCCCGAACCAGGCGCGCTAACCGGACTGCGCTACGCCCCGATGCTAGACGCACAGGTCTTCCAATTCAAACTCAAAGCAGCGCACCCCGTGCGTCTACGCGTCTGTGCGTCGTGCGTCTGCTGCGTCGAGTGCATGCGCCCAGGAAGACTCGAACTCCCAGCCTCTTGATCCGTAGTCAAGCGCTCTATCCAGTTGAGCTATGGGCGCGCAATGGGCGGTACTAGACTCGAACTAGTGACCTCCACGATGTCAACGTGGCGCTCTAACCAACTGAGCTAACCGCCCGGAACGAATTGCGGATTGTGGATTTCGGATTGCGGATTTTGACGCGTTCAATCCGCAAATCCCCAATCCGCAATCCGCAATTGACAGTAGCGGGGGTGGGATTTGAACCCACGACCTCCGGGTTATGAGCCCGGCGAGCTACCAGACTGCTCCACCCCGCGTCGATTGTTGCCCGTTTGTTACTGTAACGTGTTGTCCGGACTGCTACCGTTAGGAGCGGGAAACGGGACTCGAACCCGCGACCCCAACCTTGGCAAGGTTGTGCTCTACCAACTGAGCTATTCCCGCGCGCCGCTAATTTAACCGGTCAGTGGGAGGGTATCTACCACCCGATGAGGGCTTTACGCCGCCGCCCATCCCGCCCATTCGAGTGGAGGCGAGGGGGATCGAACCCCTGACCTCGTGAATGCCATTCACGCGCTCTCCCAACTGAGCTACGCCCCCCTGATTGCGCGCCCCCCGCGAACCCGCGCCCGGCGCCCCCGGAAGGGCAATGGCTATTCGGCGGGAACACGGCATCTTATCGGCGCGTTCAGGCAGTGTCAAGCGATTTTGGCAGGTTTCGTGAACATTTTCGCGACCTCTGCGTATCAAAGAGACCAATTAAGGCGACCCAATGCCGCGTACCCGTAAGAAAGTGAAAGTCCCCACGCCTCCGAAGGCCAAGGCGAAGGCAGCGAAGGCGCCGGTCGCTACGACCGAGCGTCGCGTTGCCAAGCGTCGCGGCCGGCGGCGGGGTTTGCTGACGGGTCTTGGCTCTCACGAGCACGAGCGCGACATCCTGGATCAGTACCTCCACGAGGTATCGAAGACTCCGCTGCTTACGCAGAAGGAGGAGATCGCGCTCGCCCGCAAGGTCCGTGCTGGTGATCAAGAGTCGATGCAGGAGCTCGTCAAGCGCAACCTCCGCTTTGTCATCTCGGTCGCCAAGAAGTATCAGAACCGTGGACTGCCGCTTACCGATTTGATCGGCGAAGGCAACGTCGGCCTGCTGACCGCCGCGCGGAAGTTCGATCCGGATCAGGGCGTGAAGTTCATCTCGTACGCCGTGTGGTGGATCCGCCAGGCGATTCTGGCGGCGCTGGCGCGCCAGGGTCGCACGGTGCGCGTGCCGCTCAACCGCACTGCCGATCTGTCGCGCATCGTGCGCACGGCGGAGTATCTGCGCCAGACGCTGCGGCGAGAGCCGACGCCCGAAGAGATCGCGGACGCGACCAAGCTGTCGCTGGAGGTCGTGCAGTCGCTCGCCGCCCTGAACACGGGCGACGTGCGGCTCGATGCCCCGCTCGATCCCGAGGGCGATCGCTCGCTGATCGAGCGCTTCATCGCCGAGGACCTGCCGGACACGGAAGATCAGGCTATGGATCGCTTCCTGTCCGACGAAATCGAGCAGGCGCTGAACACGCTGCAGCGTCGTGACGCCAAGGTGCTGCGGCTGTACTTCGGCCTGGATGGCGGACGCGAGCACACGCTCGAAGAGATCGGCGGCATGCTGGGCGTCACGCGTGAGCGCGTGCGTCAGCTGCGTGACCGTGCTCTGAAGCGGCTCCGCGACGGTGATGTTGGGAAGGCGCTGGCCAGCTTCGCCGCGTAGCTCGTAACGATTCGCAATGGTAGGGGCGCAGCATGCTGCGCCCCTACTGTTTTTGATCTAGTTTTTCCCCCCGTGATTGAATCCATCGGCCGCCGCTCCGTCATGGCCATCCAGGAAATGGGCCGCTTCGGCCACTTCCTGATGGACATGGCACGGGGCCTCCGCGACATCGGCATTTGGGGCCGTTTGGTCATGGTCCAAATGCGTCGCATCGGCGTGGACTCGCTCCCGGTGGCTCTGTTCATCGCCGCGTTCACCGGCGTCGTGCTCGCCCTGCAGGCCTCCTACACCTTCACCGGCGCCGTCCCCCTCTATTTCGTCGGCACGCTCGTGGGCAAGACGATGATGCTCGAGCTCGGACCCGTGCTGACGGGCCTTGCGCTCGCGGGCCGCGTCGGTGCCAGCATGGCCGCAGAGCTCGGCACGATGAAGGTGACGGAACAGGTCGATGCCCTCGAGACACTGGCCTACGATCCGCAGAGCTATCTCGTCGTGCCTCGCGTCGTGGCGGCGACGCTCATGTTTCCGATTATCGTGGCGTTTTCGATCGCCGTTGGAATCGTCACCGGCCAGCTAACGAGCCTGGTGCTGCTCGACCTATCGACGCCCGATTTCATCAAGGGGCTGAGGCTTTTCTATGTCTTCAAGGACGTCTGGTTCGGACTGCTGAAGAGCGCGAGCTTCGGATGCGCCATCGCGCTCGTGGGGTGCATCGTGGGGCTCGGGACCCGAGGCGGCGCGGAAGGTGTCGGACGCAGTACGACGCGGGCAGTCGTGTACTCGGCCATTCTCATTCTGGTGCTCGACGCGTTCTGGGCCGTGGTCTTGTTGTGATCGAATTCCAAGACCTGCACAAGGCGTTCGGCGCGAAGCGCGTGCTCCAGGGATTTTCGCTGAAGATTCGGGACGGGGAAACGATGGTCATCATCGGGTATTCGGGCAGCGGCAAGAGCGTCGCCTTGAAGCACATCGTAGGGCTGTTGCACCCCGATGCCGGCGACGTGATCGTTGACGGCCAGGCGATCAGCACGCTCGACCGGGATGATCTGACGCAGGTGCGCCAAAGCATCGGCTACGTCTTTCAATTCGCCGCGCTGTTTGATTCCATGTCCGTGGCGGACAATGTGGCCCTCGGGTTGCGCCGCCGCGGCCTGGAAGATCAGGAGATCGAAGAACGGGTCCACGAGGCGCTGGCGCTCGTCGATCTCTCGGGTAACGAGGCGCGCTTTCCCGCCGAGCTTTCGGGCGGGATGCGCAAACGCGTGGGCATCGCCCGCGCGATCGCCTTGCGGCCGCGCTATATCCTGTACGACGAGCCCACGACCGGGCTCGATCCGGTGACCTCGGCCGTGATCGACCAGCTGATGGTTCGGACGCGCGAGCACCTGGGCGTGACCGGCGTCGTGGTGACGCACGACATGCGGAGCGCGTATACCGTGGGGGACCGCGTCGCCATGTTGTATGATGGAAAGGTCCGGCAGGTGGGTACGGTTGAAGAGATCCAGGGGACTTCCGATTCGCTGGTCCGCCAGTTCATCGAGGGGCGCGCCGAGTGAAACGCGAAAACGAGTTCGCAGTGGGGCTCGTGGTGATTGCCGCGCTCGCGCTGGTCGTGGGCGGGGCCCTTTGGCTCTCGGGGGCGCGCATCGGGGGCAGCGAGGCGGTGTTCACCTCGCGCTTCCGGACCGTCGGCGGGCTAGGCGTCGGCAGTCCGGTGGTGTTGCGCGGTGTGCGCGTTGGGCGCGTCGAGGCGATTCGCCTCGCGCCGGGCAATTGGGTCGAAGCGGACCTCAAGATCTATTCTGGTGTGGGGTTGCCGAACAAGCCGGCGGTGATCGCAGCCTCGGCGTCGTTGTTCGGGGAGTGGGCGGCAACGCTCATTTCGAGCGAGCCCCCGCCCGCCGATCCGAATATCCGGCAAGCGCTCGCGGAGGCCGCGGCCGTCGGTGGCGATAAGTGGCCCGGGGCAACGCTTCCCGACATTGGGCAGCTCACCGCTCAGGCGAGCCGTATTGCGACGGACATCGGGACGGTGGCGGCTCGCGTCCAGACGGCGTTCGACTCGCAGGCGGTGATGGATCTGCGGCGATCGATTCGCGATTTCGGCCAAGTGGCCGACCGGCTCGTCCAGGTCACCAACGAGCAGGCCGACGTGATCGGCAACGTCGGCTCCAACCTGCAGTCGGGCTCCGAGGCATTATCGCGCGCCGCCGTCGACCTGCGGGCCACCCTGGGTCGGGTAGACACCGCGACGAACCAGGGCCAGCTCGCGACAATCCTCAATAATACCGCCGCCACCTCGACCGACCTGCGCAGCGCGTCTCAGGACTTTCGCCAGCTGATGGCCGCAGCAAACCGCAACCAGGAGAGCCTCGTGCGGGTACTCCAGAATGCGGATACGGTACTGTCGCGCATCGCCAACCGCAGCGGCACGCTGGGACTGCTCGTCGCCGATTCCTCACTCTATCGCGAAACCACGCTGACCATGATTCAGTTGCGCCAGCTGCTCTCCGACATTCAAGCGAATCCGCGGAAGTACTTTACGTTTAGCGTATTCTGATAGTCGATCAGCACCCCATGTCCAGAAGACGCCAAGGCGCCAAGACGCCTCAGCGGTTATCAGCGGAGAGTGATCAGTACGTGCTGTCTTCCGTGCACTGCAAACCACTCAGGCGTCTTAGCGTCGTGGCGCCTCCTGGATACGAGGTGCTGGTCGTCGCAGGGTCGAAGTCGTGACACGCCGCCGACGCAAAGGGAAGAGGTCACCCGCTCGGGCCCAGCGCGAAACCAGCGCCGGCGGCGTGGTCTTTCGCCGCGGCCCGGATGGTCAGGTGCGCTTCCTGCTTATTCGCGATTCCTACAGGAACTGGGGATTTCCCAAGGGACATCTCGAGTCCGGAGAGCCGCCTGCGGACGCTGCACGACGGGAGGTGGCCGAGGAGACGGGACTGCAAGAACTGGTTCTCCACGGACCGATCAAGGTGATCGATTGGTACTTCCGGTTTGGCGGCAAGACGATCCACAAGTTCTGTCACTTCTTTCTGTTCGAATCGCGCCAGGGCGAGGCGGTGCCCGAGGAAGCCGAAGGGATCACTGCGTGTGTCTGGCACCCACTGGCCAAGGCGCGGGAAACCGTCAGTTATGAAAACGCGCGTGACGTCTTGCTGCAGGCGGGGGAGATGCAGCAGGCGCTGGTTCAGACATGAAGACAGCAACCGGCGCAGGCGCGGGCCCGGCCGTGTATCCAGTCGTTCCAGTATTTCACTCTCGGCGCGAGGCGCGCCGCGCGATCAAGCGTGGTTATCCCAGGCGGGCGGGCAGCGTCCGGCTGTGTCGCTCGATTCAGGAAGTCGAGCGGTTGATCGAACAGCGGCTCGTCGACGCCGTCGTCCTCGACATTCGTCATTGCGGCGGCAAGGGGCTCGATCTCCCGGCACGGTTTCCGCGTATTCCGATGTATGCGCTTTCCGCTCTGCGGCCCGAGGATGGCCCGCTGCTCGCTTCCTGTCGCGAAGCGGGATTCACCGGAATTCTCGTGGAAGGGGTGGACAATGCGGTAGCCGGCGAATGGATCGCCGCGCGCACGGCGCAGGTCGCGCGGCGGGCAGCGCTCGCGGACGCTCCACGCCTCCTCCGCCTGACCGACCGTTTGCAGCTCGCGGCGTGGGATGAGGTGTTGCGGCGCGCGGGAGTCCCGACCAAGACCGGTCATGTCGCGCAAGCATTGCGTGTCACGCGCGAGCACCTGTCCCGGGAATTCGGGGCGGGGGGCGCGCCCAACCTGAAGCGCGTCATCGATCTGGCGCGGGCCGCGTGCGCCGCAGACCTGCTTGGTAACCCGGGGTATACCGTGCGCGGTGTCGTTCGCATCCTCGGCTACGCGTCGCCGAGCCACCTGGCAGGCGCCGCACGGCGAGTCGCCGGGGCGACGCCCCTCGAGCTTCGCGAGCTGGGCCCTGGCGGGGTGTTGACCAGATTTCTGAGAGGAAGGACGAGATCGCGAGTGTAAGGACGGTCGAGGACGGTCGATGGCGGTCGAAGTCGGTCACCGCCGTCGCCCGCCTTCGTCTGCCTTCCCCCGCCCTGTAGTATGTGATATTTTTCACAAACTCCAAACGGTACTCCAATGGCAACTGATTCCATCCTTCGCCCCGGCGAGCTCAAGAACCTCCTCCTCAAGGAGATCCAGGCAGCGGATCTCGCGGACATCGACGTCCGTGAAGTCGGCACGGTCCTGGAGGTGAAGGACGGGATCGCGCGGATTTACGGTCTCACATCCGCCATGGCCGGTGAGATGCTCGAGTTCACCGTCTCGGCGACCGGCGAGAAGATCACGGGTCTCGCGCTCAACCTGGAAGAAGACAACATCGGCGCCGTCATCTTCGGCGACTATCTCGTGCTGCGGGAAGGCGATGAAGTGCGCCGCACCGCGCGTGTGCTCGAAGTGCCGGTAGGCCCGGCGCTGGTCGGCCGGGTCGTGGACGCGCTGGGCCGCCCGGTGGACGGGCTTGGCCCCATTCACACGACCAAGACCCGGAAGGTCGAGATCATCGCCCCCGGCATCATCAAGCGCCAGCCGGTGAAAGAGCCGCTGCAGACCGGGATCAAGGCGATCGACTCCATGATCCCGATCGGCCGCGGGCAACGCGAGCTGATCATCGGCGATCGGGGGACCGGCAAGACCGCAATCGCCATCGACACGATCATCAATCAGAAGGGACAAGGCGTCATCTGCGTCTACATCGCGATCGGTCAGAAGAACTCGACCGTCGCAGCCGTCGTTGAGCGGCTCAAGGAGCACGACGCGATGGAGTACACGATCGTGGTCGTGGCGTCCGCGTCGGAGCCTGCCCCGATGCAGTACATCGCGCCGTATGCGGGCTGCACGATGGCCGAGTACTTCATGTATGACGAGAAAAAGGCGACGCTGTGCGTGTACGACGACCTCTCCAAGCAGGCGGCGGCATACCGGCAGCTCTCGCTCGTCTTGCGGCGCCCGCCTGGTCGGGAGGCATACCCCGGCGACGTGTTCTATCTCCACAGCCGGCTCCTCGAGCGCGCGGCGAAGCTATCTGATGAAATGGGGGGAGGGTCGCTGACCGCGCTGCCGATCATCGAAACGCAGGCGGGTGACGTATCGGCCTACATCCCGACCAACGTCATCTCCATCACCGACGGTCAGATCTTCCTCGAGACCGATCTCTTCTATTCGAACGTGCGCCCAGCGGTGAACGCGGGCATCTCGGTCAGTCGAGTGGGGGGCAACGCACAGATCAAGGCGATGAAGCAGGTCGCGGGGCGGCTGCGGCTCGACCTGGCGCAGTACCGCGAGCTCGAGGCATTCGCGCAATTCGGCTCGGAGCTCGATCCCGCGACGCAGCGCCAGCTCGCGCGCGGCGCCCGCGTCGTGGAAGTGCTGAAGCAGCCGCAGTACGAGCCCATGCCGGTGGAGCAGCAGGTGATCGTGATTTTCGCGGTGACGAGCGGGCTGCTCGATGACGTCGATGTGCCGAAGATCAGAGAGTGGGAATCGGGACTGCTCGAATTCATCCGCGCGCAGCATCCGGAGATTGCCGACGAAATCCGCACCAAGCGTGCCTTGTCGGACGACTTGAGCGGCCGCCTGCGCAAGGCGATCGAGGAGTACAAGGCGCTTTAGTGGCGAAGCCCCGCGAGCTGAAGCGCCGGATTCGATCGGTGCAGAACACGCGCAAGATCACGAAGACGATGGAGCTCGTTTCCACGTCGAAGTTGAAGCGCGCTCAGGATCGAGTGGTGGGCGCACGGCCCTACGCGCAGGCCCTCGCCGAGGTCATTGGGCAGCTGTACTCTCCCGAACTCGCGGAGCGCTTTCCCTTGTTGCGTCAGCCCGCGTTACGACGCACGACGCACGACGCACCACGCACGGCTTTGCTGCTGATCACATCGAATCGCGGGCTGTGCGGCGCGTTCAACTCCAATCTGATCCGCGAGGCTCGGCGGCGCCTCGACGAGCTGGAGCGTCAGCACACCCATACCGAGCTGCACCTCGTTGGCAAGAAAGGGATCAGCTACTTCAAGTTCACGCGGCGCAATGTGGCCGCGCAGCGCGTGGATATCGGCGACAAACCGACGCTACAGCACGCGCAAGGTCTGGCGCAGCCGCTGATGGAGCGGTTTGCGAAAGGCGATCTCGATGCCGTCGACGTCGTGTTCGCGAAGTTCAATAGTGCGGTGAGTACGCCACCGACGACGCTGCGGGTGCTGCCGGTGCTACCGCCCGAAAGGCGGCGGTCGGACGGTCAAGAGGCGAAGGCGGCGGTCAACTACATTCTCCAACCCTCCGCCGAGGGAATCCTGCACGAGTTGCTCCCGTTGTACGTCATCAACCAGTTCTATCGTGCACTCGTCGAGACCGCGGCCGCCGAGCATGGGGCCCGGCGCACAGCGATGAAAAACGCCACCGACGCGGCTGGTGACATGCTGACGATCCTGCAGCGGACGTTCAATCGAGCTCGCCAGGCGCAGATTACTCAGGAGCTTGCGGAGATCGTTGGAGGAGCGGAGGCCCTGAAGGGATAGGTGTCAGGTGTAGGTGTCGGGGATTACAACCTGACACCTGACACCAGGCACCTGACAACAAACACGGGACTATCATGGCAACGAAGACCAAGGAAGCAAAGCAAAACGTCGGCAAAGTGGTCCAGGTCATCGGCCCCGTTCTCGACGTCGAGTTCGAACCCGAGCGCCTGCCCGAGCTCTACAACGCGTTGACCGTAAATGTCGACGGCCACCAGCTGGTGGCGGAGGTCGAGCAGCACATCGGCCGCAACCAGGTTCGCGCCGTCGCGATGAGCACGACCGATGGCGTCGTCCGCGGCACGGAGGTTGTCGACACCGGTGAGCCGATCACCGTCCCGGTCGGCAAGCCGGCGCTCGGCCGCATCCTCAATGTCATTGGTGAGCCGGTGGACGAAGGCCCGCCGATTCCCAGAGACGCCGAACGCTGGCCGATCCATCGCGGCACGCCGAAGTTCGTAGACCTCGAGCCGAAGACTCAAATTTTTGAGACGGGCATCAAAGTCGTCGATTTGATCGCGCCGTTCGTCAAGGGCGGCAAGATCGGGCTGTTTGGCGGTGCCGGCGTCGGCAAGACGGTCGTCATTCAGGAGCTGATCAACAACGTCGCGAAAGCGCACGGCGGCAAATCGGTGTTCTGCGGCGTAGGGGAGCGCACGCGCGAAGGCAACGACCTGTATCTCGAGTTCAAGGAAGCGCACATCCTCGAGAACGTCGCGCTGATCTACGGCCAGATGAACGAGCCACCGGGCGCCCGCCTGCGTGTTGGTCTCTCGGGCCTCACTGTCGCGGAATACTTCCGGGATATCGAAGGTCAGGACGTCCTGGTGTTCATCGACAATATCTTCCGCTTTACGCAGGCAGGCTCGGAGGTATCGGCGCTGCTGGGGAGAATGCCGTCCGCCGTCGGCTATCAACCGACGCTCGCGACGGAAATGGGCGAGCTGCAGGAGCGCATCACCTCGACCAAGAAGGGATCGATCACGTCGGTGCAGGCGATCTACGTGCCCGCTGACGACCTGACTGATCCCGCGCCGGCGACCGCGTTCTCACACCTTGACGCCACGGTCGTGCTCGATCGTGCGATCGTGGAGCTCGGCATCTATCCCGCGGTCAATCCGCTGTCGTCATCCAGCCGCATTCTCGATGCGCAATACCTCGGCGACCGTCACTACAAGGTTGCGGTCGAAGTCCAGCGAATCCTGCAGCGCTACAAAGATTTGCAGGACATCATCGCGATTCTGGGAATGGACGAGCTCTCCGAAGAAGACAAGCGCCTCGTTGGCCGCGCGCGACGCGTGCAACGGTTCCTGTCGCAACCATTCTTCGTGGCGTCGCAGTTCACAGGGCTCGAAGGGAAATACGTGAAGCTCGAAGACACCATCGCATCGTTCGAGCGCGTGGTCTCGGGAGAGTTCGACCACCTTCCCGAGCAGGCGTTCTACATGCAGGGCGGGATCGACGATGTGGTAGCTCAGGCAAAAAAGATGGCGTCGTCTTGATGCGCGTCTCGGTCATCTCGGCCGAGCGGGCTGTGTTCGAAGGGGAGGCCGACTCCGTCGTCGCCCCCGCTTACGATGGGCTCCTAGGGGTTCTCCCACGTCATGCTCCGTTCATGACCCTCCTCGGCAAGGGAATCGTCAAAATCACCGGCGCGGGGGGAACCCACCGCCTCGAGGTGGCGGGCGGGTTCTTGCAAGTCGCAAGAGACGTGGTCCGAATCGTAGCTGGGAGCGCCGCTTCGGCAGCCTCTTGACTTCTGCACGGCCGTTACTTGCGCGGCACTATTGACTTCTGCAACACCATTTCCAAAAGTAGGTCCGGCTTTTTGAGCCTGCATAAGGCCACCTCTCCCCTGGGGTGTTTCGACCTTCTTCCTAGGAGGCTGGAAATGAAGCGCGTTGGAATGGCAGTCCTCGCCGCGGCGGGCTTGGTCGCAATCGCGACCCCGTCAGCCGCACAGACTCGGCTCAACGTCGGCGCAAGCGTCGTAAATCCCATGAGTGATTGGGGGACCATCGATAAGATGGGCTTCGGCGCCAACCTCGGGGCCACCTTCGGTCTCGGCACAGCGCCGGTGCGAGTTCGGGTCGAGGGTTCCTATGCAACAACCAGCCATGATGGCATTGATGGCAACACCAACGTGCTCGGTGGCACGCTGAATCTTGTATATCCGTTCCAAACTACCGGCAGCGTAAAGCCGTACATCATCGGCGGTCTTGGCTACAACAACACGAAGATCAGCTCGGGCGGTCAGAGCGAGTCGAAGGGTGCGGTGGGATACGGTGGTGGCTTGGGCCTGCAGTTCGCGATGAGCTCGGCGAATCTGTACGTCGAGGGACGCTATCTCACGCACAAGGCCAATGACGTCACGTTCTCACAGGTGCCGATTACTCTCGGTCTGACGTTCCCGATCGGCAGCAAGAAGTAGCACCGCAGCCGGCCCGGCTCCGCGTGAGCGGCGTCACCGGGTCGTGGGTAAACCATGGCCCGTCAGTCCTATAGCTGACGGGCCATCGGTGTCTATGGAGCAGTCATGCTTGACAGAAAATCAGGTGGTTCTTAACGATGTGGCGGTTTTTACGACTCCAACTGGAGGATTGTATGCGAAAGCTCTTCGGCGTGTTGGTCTTCACCGCTTTCGCGCTGTCACTTCCGGCGACGGCGATAGCTCAGCGGCGCTCGAGCGCAGCGAGCCCGACACGCGAATTCGGCGTCGATCTCAACGCCGCGTACGTAAGCCCGGGTGCCCAGGGTGTGGATGGCGGGATCGCGATCATCACACCAGTGGATCTCCGGTACGGCTTTGTCCCGCGCTCCGGCAAGACGATGTGGGAGCCGCGGCTCAGCTTTAATTTCAGCACGGTGGGTGGGACGACGAGCTACGTCCTGACGCCCGCTGTCAATCTGCTGTACTCGAACTCGCCGGGCGGTCATCGCCGCGGGATGTACTTCTCGGGTGGTGCCGGTCTCGTGCTCGGCGACCCGTCGGGCAGCGCGAGCGGTACTGCGGTCAAGCTCGAAGGCGGAGTTGGCTGGAGGAAGCCGTATGGTACCGGTGGCGCGTGGCGCTACGAGCTCGGTTTCCAGTGGGTCTCGAAGAGCGACGAGCTGGCGGTGGCCGGACTAGCCGACTACATCGCAATTGGCGGCCGCGTCGGCATTTCACTCTGGCACTAGGATTCTTGCAGCCGTTGCAGGTGGCGCGGG
>JBIOXD010000112.1:0-22970 GCA_044869265.1 Gemmatimonadales bacterium | reverse complement strand
GATGTTCGGCCGGCATTGTTCGCGTTTGCCGGCGCCGCCGCGCTACTCTTGCTGATCACCTGCGTCAACGTTGCCAACCTCCTGCTTGTGCGAGGCCTCGCCCGTGTCCGTGAGTTTGCCGTGCGATCCGCGCTTGGTGGAGGTCGTCTGCAGCTAGTCCATCAGCTGATGACGGAAAACGCGCTTCTCGCCTTGCTCGGTGGGGCGTTGGGCGTCGGCGTTGCCGCAGCTGCAGTCCAGTCTTTTGTCCGCTTCGCTCCAGCAGGCATTCCCAGGCTCGACGAGATCCAGGTGAATACAATGGCGTGGGCCGGCGCACTCGGAATCACATTCGTAGCGATGCTCCTCTTCGGCCTCGCGCCGGCGATTCTGACGTCGCGCGTCGACCGTGAGCGGCTTCTTCGGTCGGACGCTCGGCAAAGCGGCAGCAAACCGTTCAGATTGGCGACAGAGGCGCTGGTGACGGGACAGATCGCGCTTGCGCTGATCGTGCTTTCGGCCGCGGGGCTGATTGGTAAGAGTCTCCTCAAGCTCGAGCGCGCCGAGCTTTCGTTCGACCCTTCGCAGTTGCTGATCGGCGAGCTGGCGGTGCGCGCCGACCAATACGACGATGCGCTGAAGCAGCGCGCACTGCTCGAGAGAATCCTTCCGAAGCTCCAAGCGATCCCAGGCGTTCACGGCGTCTCGCCAATGGTGGCGGTGCCGTTTGCGGGATCGGCTGCATGGGACGGACGTCCGGCAGTCGAAGGACAATCTCTAGAGGACGCCGCCACTAATCCGATGCTCAACATGGACGTGGTGTCGCCAGACTACTTCAAGACGCTCGGTGTTTCTGTGATTCGCGGACGAGGATTCACTGAAGCTGACCGCGCCGGTGTCCCCGCTGTCGTCGTGATCAGTCAATCGGCTGCACGCCATTATTGGCCCGGTGCAGATCCGATCGGGAAGCGTCTGAAGTTGGGGCCCAAGTTAGAGCGGACCGTTACGGTAATCGGGGTCGTTCCAGACACGCGTTACCGTGACCTACGGGACGCGCGACCCAGCATCTACTTCCCACTGCAGCAGTCGTTTTTCCCCTTCGCTCCGATGGCGCTGGCAATACGCACGAGCGGGCCTCCGAGCGCACAGGTGCCGGAAATCCGGCGTGCCATCGGCGAGGCTGACCCCGGAGTCGCCCTGGCGACCATCGCACCGTTTCGGGATTTCCTCGATGTCCCACTGGCACAGCCGCGCCTGAACGCGCTGCTGCTCGCGGTCTTCGCAGCTGCCGCAGTCGCTTTAGCCGCTATTGGTCTTTTTGGCGTCATGGCCACAATGGTGCGACAACGGACGCGAGAACTCGGCGTGCGGATGGCACTGGGGGCCACCGCAGGAGATCTCCAGCGGATGGTCCTGCGGCGCGGTCTCAGGATCTCGGCTGTGGGATCGCTGCTCGGATTGATCGGTGCGTTGCTCGCAAACCGGTTTATACTGGCATTGCTGTACGACGTGGCACCGACGGACCTCGCCACTCTCGTGACGGTCACGGCCTTCCTCGTCGGTATGGCTGTCTTCGCGAGCCTTATCCCTGCTCGCTCGACCACTCGCATCGATGCAGCGGTGGCCTTGAGACATGAGTAGCATCCTTCTCGTCCCCAGGCCCTAGCCCCGAGGCCCGGCTTCTATGGACACGTTCCTCCAAGACCTCCGGTACGCGCTCCGTCAGCTCCGCACCAGCCCCGGCTTCACGGTCGCCGCAGTAATGACGCTCGCTCTCGGCATCGGCGCCAACACCGCCATCTTCAGCGTCGTGGATGGGGTGCTCCTGCGTCCGGCGCCGTTCACAGACATCGACCGTCTTGCGATGATCTGGGAAACCGACCGCAAGAGCAGCACGACGCACGAACCTGCCTCGGTCCCCGATTTCAACGATTTCCAGGCACGGAGCGTCCGCTTCGCGCGCCTGGCCGCGCTGGCGGCGACCGAGGTGAACCTGACGCCGCCCGAAGGTGATCCTTCGCGCCTCGCCGCGCTCGCAGTCAGTCACGAGTTCTTGCCGCTGGTTGGGATCCAGCCTCTGCTCGGGCGGACCTTCAGCCAAGAGGAAGATCGGCCCGGCGGTCCGGCTGTCGCGCTGATCAGCGAAGCCTTGTGGGAGCAGCTGTTTTCTCGTGACCCGCGCGCGCTCGGGCAAACGGTGCGGATCAACGACGTCCCGCGGACGATTGTCGGAATCCTGCCGTCGTTCTCCGATTTCGGCGTGCTACAGATCCTCCAGGGCGCCGATTACTCGCGCGGTTTCGCTGAGCGCGGCGGCGGTCGCGTGGACATCTGGGCCCCCCTCCGACCGATCGTGGGGTCCAATCCACGAGACAACCATCCGATCTTCGTCGTGGGGCGGCTCGGGGTCGGCGCAAACCTCGTCCAGGCGCAGGACGAGCTGACTAGAATCGCTGCCGACCTCGAGAGCCTGTATCCGGAGAACGATGGTCGAGGCGTCAACGTCGAACCCTTCTCGGACGTGGTATTCGGATCAGTACGCCCCGCGTTGCTGATGCTGCTCGGCGCCGTGGCGCTCGTCCTCATGGTCGCATGTGCGAATGTGATCAACCTGCTGCTCGTACGGGGCACAGCACGCCTGCGCGAGGTCACCGTCCGCACAGCTTTTGGGGCGGGCCTCGGCCGGCTCGCACGGCAATTCCTCGTCGAAGGAGCTGTGCTTGCGATCGCCGGTGCGGTCCTCGGCATCCTGCTCGCTATCTGGGGGCTCGACGCACTCCTCGCCCTGGCACCCAACGACATCCCGAGGGTGGGAACGGTCACGATCGACCTCAGAGTGCTGGGTGTGACGCTCGGGGTCACGATGCTGGTATCGATCGCGTTCGGGCTTCTCCCCACCGCCCAGGCGCAAGCGCAAGGTCTGCAAGCCGCACTCCAAGGCAGCGCCGGGCGAAGCGCCTCGGCCGGTCGGACGCACCGCCGGTTCCGTTCCGCGCTCGTTGTCGCTGAGCTGGGACTCGCCGTTATGCTGATGATCGGCGCGGGACTCCTCATCAAGAGTCTGTGGCGCCTGCAACAGGTCCCTCCGGGTTTCCAGACCGCCGGCGTCCTCAAGGCAGAATATCAGCTGCCGGCCAGTCGGTACCCGCGAGATTTCGCGGTCTGGCCAAATTGGCCGGAGCAGCGGCGGTTTAACGAAGACCTCCGGAACCGCGTAGCCGCTCTGCCTGGCGTCACGGCCCTGACGATCGCGGGGACACATCCCATCGACGCCGGGTACACAAGCTCCATCAGCGTCGTCGGACGCGAGGGCGAGGCGGGCGATTGGCCGGAGCCATCGATCCGGCTCGTGGCCGCCGACTATTTCGAGACGCTCGGCGTGCCACTGGTCTCCGGACGCCACTTTACGAGCACGGACGACGCGGCGGGGGCTCCCGTCATCCTGATCAACGTCGCGGCGCAGCGCCGGTTTTTCGCCGAACAGGCACCTTTAGGCCAGCGGATTCAGCTGTGGGGCGCGGCGCGAACCATCGTCGGCATCGTGGGCAATGAGCGCATGCGCGGCCTCGCACAGGACACGCCGCCGGCGGTCTATCTGCCGCTCCCACAAGTACCGTCAGCCAACGGGAATCACAGCCTCCTGGTCCGCGTAACCGGCGACCCCACTGCGTTGGCTCCGGCGCTCCGGTCCATCGTGCGAGATCTCGATCCCGCACTGGCGCTGTTCGGTGTCGAGCCACTCGCACAAACGCTGTCCAGCAGTATGGGCCAGCGCCGTTTCACGATGCTGGTGCTGGGCATATTCGCCGCTGTTGCGCTGGTCCTTGCGGCGGTGGGCGTGCATGGTGTCTTGAGTTACACGGTCGCGCAGCGGACCCGCGAAATCGGGATCCGAATGGCGCTCGGGGCCAATCCTGCCGGCGTACGCGCCCTCGTGGTGTCGCAGGGCATTGTGCTCACCATCAGGGGTCTGGCACTCGGACTCATCGGCGCGCTGGCCGTCACGCGCATCCTGTCGAGCCTGCTCTACGGTGTCAGTGCATACGACCCCGTGACGTTCGCCGGCGTTGCGCTCGCTCTTGGAGGGGTGGCGCTGGTGGCCAGCTGGTTCCCTGCGCGGCGCGCCGCGGGCGTGGATCCAATGGTGGCGTTGAGGACTGAATAATGGACACAATCCTGCAAGACCTTCGCTATGCATTCCGCAGCCTCCTGAAGACCCCGGGCTTCACGGTGGCGGTCGTGCTCACGCTCAGTCTGGGCATCGGCGCCAACACAGGAATCTTCACCATCATCAATGCGCTGCTGCTGCGTGACCTCCCACAGATCACGCGCCCCGGTGAGTTGCTGCTGATTGGCAGGACCATCCAGAACGATGGGTTCGACACCTTCTCTTACCCCGACTACGCCGACCTGCGGAACCAGACCAGAGACTTCACGGGGGTCGCGGCGTTCACCACGATCCCGGTGCACGTCACCGGCACCGGCGCAACTGAGCGCGCACGCGGCGCGATCGTGTCGGGGAATTACTTCGACGTGCTCGGCACGTCGCCGTCACTGGGACGGTTCTTCGCGCCGGACGAAGACCGAGCCGGGAATCCCGTACAGGTCGTCGTTCTGAGCAATGGACTCTGGCAGCGCGCCTTCGGCGGACGGACCGATATCGTAGGGACAACCATCCGTCTCGATAACCGTGCTTTTGAGGTAATCGGAATCGCACCGGCGGGATTTCAGGGGATCAATCGTGGAGACCAGCTCGATCTCTTCGTGCCGCTCGCCGTGCAACCCGTCGTCATGCCGGAACGCGGGGGGGCATTCATCAGTCAGCGTGAAGCGGTGTGGCTCCGCTTATTCGGCCGACTTCGGCCGGATGTGTCGTTGGCACAAGCAAAGGCGGAGCTGGCTGCATTCGGGCGACAATTCGCCGTCTTCGATCCCATCTACCGGCGCGACTGGGGAGTCACCGCTGCGCCAACTGCAGGCTTCGATCCCTTCACGCACGCGAGCATCGTGCGTTTCCTGCGGCTGCTACAAGGCGCGGTCATCCTCGTCCTGGCGATCGCCTGCGCCAACGTCGCGAATCTGCTGCTCGTGCGATCCGCAGCACGCCGCAAAGAGCTGGCGATTCGGGCGTCGCTCGGAGCCGGGCGTGGCCGCATTCTCCTGCAGCTGTTGACCGAAAGCGTTCTGCTCTCGACAGTCGGTGGCCTCGGCGGACTGCTCCTCGCGTATTGGGGGACCGGTGTGTTGAAAGCGTTGCCGGCGTTGCGGTCGGCCGGTGACATCGACTTGACGATCGATGGGCGCGTCCTGTTGTTCACCCTCGTCGTGGCGCTGGCGGCCGGCGTGCTCTTCGGTCTGGTGCCCGCCATTCACGCCGCTCGCTCTGACCTTGCCGGCGAGATGCGCCAGAACGCGGAAGCCGGACGCCCCCGCGGCACTCGCCTTCGCGCCGCGCTCGTCATCACGCAGGTCGCCGTGTCCCAGTGCTCCTGATCGCCGCGGGATTGTTCGTGCGAACGCTGCGAAATGCATACGCCATCGATCCCGGGTTCGCGACCGATGTCCTGATCGCGCACCTCGATCTCAGCTTGCAAGGCTACGACGAACCGCGCGGGCGCCGATTCTATGCACAGCTGTTGCGAGAGCTCGAAGCGTTACCTGGTGTGCGCTCGGCAAGCCTGGCTCTCAATCGGCCTTTCGGCGGCGGCTGGGACACACGGATCGACGCACAGGGCGCGTTGATCGACGCCGAGCATCAGGGATATCGCACCGACCGCAATTCGGTGTCGCCCGGATACTTCGAAACGATGGGCATTGGCGTTGTGCGCGGCCGGGGATTTACGGACCAGGATGTGGCCACGTCTACACCGGTGACCGTGATTTCTACACCGGTGACCGTGATTAATGAAGCGATCGCCGAGCAGCTGTGGCCGGGTCAAGATCCTATCGGCAAACGTCTCGTCCAGACGTGGGGAGGCCCGCCGCTCGAGGTTGTCGGCGTGGCGCGCGATGCCAAGTACCGCAGTCTGTTCGAACCTCGACGCCTGACCTTCTACCAGCCGCTGCCCCAGGATTATCACCCGGCGCTCGTCGTGCATTTGCGGCCTCAGGGCGATCCCCTGGCCCTGGCCGGCCCACTCGAGCGTGTGATTCACTCGATCGAACCGGACTTGCCGGTCTACCGCATCCAGCCGCTGCAGGAGCGGCTCGATGCATCCCTGGGGCAGCAGCGCTCGGCTGCGACACTCGTCGGAGCTTTCGGGGTTCTGGCGCTGGCGCTTGCGGCAATTGGTCTGTACGGAGCGGTGTCCTACTCCGCGGCGCAGCGCACCCGCGAGTTCGGCATTCGCATCGCGCTCGGGGCGCAAACGCCGGATGTTGTACGGCAAGTCCTGCGAGAAGGATTGATACTGGGGGGTATCGGATTGGCGATCGGATTGGTGAGCGCAGGTGCCGCGACCCGGGTTCTCCGCAGTCAATTGTACGGCGTCACCCCCACAGATCCGCTGAGTTTCGCGTCCGTTTCAGTGCTGCTGCTGGCGGTGGCGTTACTCGCGAGCTACGTCCCGGCGCGGCGTGCAACCCGGGTTGATCCTATCGTGGCTCTCCGCTCTGAATAGGGCCTGGGGGCTGGGGCCTAGGGCCTGGGGCTGGGACTGGGGATTGGGGGTTGGAGATTGCGATTCCGCAGGAAGAGGCGCTTGCGCAGTGTCGTGAGCATTCGCCCCAACCGCCCGCATCGTTCGAGCACCGGATCGGCGACTGAGGTGTCGATAAATCCGAGTCGCATGCTGATGTGTAACTGTGTCTCAACTTCCGTCAGCGAACCAGCGGCGATTTCCAGGAACCGCCGGTAATCAGCACGAGATCGCGTGTGTCCTTCGGCGATGTTGGAGGCAACAGAGATGGCTGCTCGACGCAGCTGTGCTACGAGGCCGTAGCGCTCATCCGCAGGAAACGTTCTTGTGCGGCGGTATATGTCGTCGACCAACTCGATCGCTCTCTGCCACACACGCAGGTCGCGATAACTGCGAATAACATCGGGAGCAGTTGGCTGATGCACAGTTGGAATCTCGTGGGGTTGGGCAATTCTGCGTGATCATTTCTTTGCCTGACGTACCGTTATTTCGCGCCCCCGTACCCCACTCCCCCCCCAGGCCCTAGCCCCCAGGCCCCAGGCCCTTGAGTTTGAGTGCATGTCCCAGCCCCGCATCCTCGTCGCCGACGATCAGGCGGACATTCTCGAGGCGCTGAAGCTCCTCCTCAAGAGCGAGGGCTTCGACGTCGAGACCGCCGCGTCCCCGCGCGCCGTGCTCTCCGCCCTGGAATCCCGCGACTTCGACGCCCTCCTCGTGGACATGAACTACACCCGCGACACGACATCCGGCGCCGAGGGGCTGGATCTGCTCTCGCGGGTTCAGGCGCTGGACGGCCCCCCGCCGGTCGTCGTCATGACGGCGTGGGGGAGCATCGACGGCGCCGTCGAAGCGATGCGGCGCGGTGCGCGGGATTACGTCGAGAAGCCGTGGGACAACCGCCGCCTCCTCGCCACGCTGCGTACGCAGGTCGAGCTGGGCCGCGCCCTGCGCAAGAGCCAGCGGCTCGAGCTCGAAACGCGGACGTTGCGCAAGGAGGGGCTGCCGGAGCTGATCGCAGAGTCCCCCGCGATGCAGCCCGTGCTCCGGCTCATGGAGCGCGTCGGCCCGTCGGACGCCAACGTCCTGGTTTTGGGAGAGCATGGGACTGGCAAAGAAGTCGTGGCGCGGTGGCTGCATGCGTCGTCGAGCCGCGCCGAGCGGCCGATGATCGCGGTGAACCTGGGCGGGATCCCGGACGGCCTGTTCGAGAGCGAGCTGTTCGGCCACGTGCGCGGCGCGTTCACCGATGCCAAGAGCGACCGTGTCGGGCGGTTCGAGCTGGCGGAAGGCGGGACGCTGTTCCTGGATGAGGTGGCCAACCTGCCGCTGCCACAGCAGGCCAAGCTGCTCCGGGTGCTCGAAACGGGAGAATTTGAGCGCGTCGGGGCGTCCCGCGCGCGCCGCGCGGACGTGCGAATCATCGCCGCGACCAATGCCGACATTCTCGGCGAAGTGAAAACGGGCCGGTTCCGCGAGGACCTGCTCTTCCGCCTCAACACCCTCGAGATCCGCCTGCCACCGCTCCGCGAACGTCGCGACGACATCCCGCTGCTGGCTGCGCACTTCCTGCGGCGCTACGCGAGTCGGTACCGCAAGAAGTTGAGCGAAGGGTTTGCGCCCGAGGCGATCGAAGTGCTCCTGCATCATGCGTGGCCGGGAAACGTGCGCGAGTTGGATCACGCGGTCGAGCGCGCGGTGCTCCTCGCCGAAGGCCCGGCGGTGCGCGCCCGCGATCTGGGGCTGGCCAGCAACAGTGGTGGAGCCGCGCTCGATCAGATGAGTCTCGAAGAAGTCGAGCGCGTCCTGATCCAAAAAGCGCTGACCCGCGCCGCCGGCAACGTCAGCGAAGCCGCCGCGGCGCTCGGCCTGTCCCGCAGCGCCCTGTACCGCCGGCTCAAACGGCATGGCCTCTAAGCCGCGCCACGAGCAGCGAGTCTTTTGGCTCACACTGCTGGGCGGGCTCCCCGGAGTCGCGCTGGCGATTGCGCTGCTCTGGCTCGGTGACTTTGCCCAGCGCGTCCAGTGGACTCTGGGCGGCATCGTGGCGCTCGTTTGGCTCATCACCGCGTTCCTGGTGCGCGAGCGCGTCATTCGGCCGCTGCAGACGGTGTCCAACGTGCTGGCCGCGCTGCGCGAGCGCGACTACACACTGCGCGCCCGCGGCTCCAATCCGGAAGATGCGCTGGGACTCCTCCTGCTCGAGCTGAACAGCCTGAGCGACGACATGCGCGCCCAGCGGCTAGGCGCGCTGGAAGCGACGGCGCTGCTGCGCCGGGTGATGGAGGAAATCGATGTCGCGATTTTCACTTTCGATGGCTCGCAGCGGCTGCAGCTGGTGAACCGCAGCGGCGCGGCGCTCCTCGCCCGGCCGCCCGAGCAGCTGCTCGGGCGTGACGCGGGCGATTTGGGCCTCGCCCGCGCGCTGGGCGGGGAGACACCGCGCGTCGAAGCATTGGCGTTCCCCGAGCGCGCGGGGCGGTGGGAAATACGACGCGGCACGTTTCGCCAAAGCGGTCTGCCGCATCAGCTGTTGGTCCTCGCCGATGTTGGTCGCGCGCTGAGTGAGGAAGAACGCCAGGCCTGGCGGCGGCTGATTCGCGTGCTCAGCCATGAGCTGAACAACTCGCTCGCGCCGATCAAGTCGATCGCTGACAGTCTGCTCGCGCTCATCGGCAAAGGCGGGCCGTCGAGCGACCAGGGCGAGGACTTGCGCAAGGGCCTCGCCGTCATCGCCAGCCGCTCGGAATCGTTGAGCCGCCTCATGGGGGCGTATGCCCGGCTCGCGCGGCTGCCGGCCCCGCGCCTCGAGCCGGTCGCCGTCCAGGACTGGGTGCGTCGAGTGGTGGCGTTGGAAACCAGGCGCGCCGTCGCCGTGCGGGCAGGTCCGAGCATCGTGATACAGGCCGACGGCGGCCAGCTGGACCAACTGTTGATCAACCTCGTGCGCAACGCCGTGGACGCGACGCTGGATGGAAGCGGGTCGGTGGAAGTCGGGTGGGAAGCCGGCAATGGCCGGTTGGACGTGTGGGTGCAGGACGACGGGCCGGGCCTCGCCGACACGGCCAATCTCTTCGTGCCTTTCTACACGACGAAGCCCGCAGGATCGGGAATCGGGCTTGCGCTGTCGCGGCAGATCGCCGAGGCGCACGGGGGAACGCTGACGCTCGTCAATCGAACAGGCGTGCGCGGGTGTGAGGCAAGGTTGTCGCTGCCGCTAAAGGCGAAAGGCCCCAACTACTGAGTCACGGTGCCGTGTAACGTCGGCTTGAAGAGCACACCGTCCGGGCTGGTTGCCCCGCCGGTGAAAAGGAAGTTTTGATCAATCGGAAAATCGATCGTCAAGCTGGTGGTCGGCGGCGCAATATGCACCGGTCCGCCAAAATTCACCTTGATGCCGGCTTGCGGGCCGCTCGGCACCTTCAAGTCGCGGGTCGACGTCCCATCGCTGAAGGTGAAGCCGCTCTTGAGCGAGATCGTCGCAGCCGTAACAACCAGGCGCAGCTGCTCGTAATCACCGGCTGCGATGGTCGCTGTCCCGAGGAAGGCTTTGAGGCCGTTCTGCAGATCGAGCAGGTCAAACACCCCTGCATCCGTCGCGAGCGTATCGCGGGGTGTGCCATCGGTCCCTACGAGGTAAATCGTCGAAATCGTGACCTGCGCGCTCTCGATCATGTCGATTCCCGGCGCGTCCGTGAGCCAGACGGTCACCCGACTTAGCTGTGGTCCGCCCGTTCCCTGGCATGAACCCAGCCCTGCTGCCAGGGCCACCAGGAGCAAGCTGCTGCGCATTTGCATGTTTGAAAAACTCCGGAGAGGAAGTTCAGGGCATTGTTCCATTAAAGAGCGCGCGGGGTGCGTTTGGGTAACGCGCACGCGTCGAGAGTCATCAAAGCGATGTGAGGCGCGACGTCGAAACGCCGCGCCTCACGGTGGTTCAAGCGACCTTGATTCACCTATTACGGCCGACGGCCACGCGCCTGGCTGCCAGGGCTCGACGGCTTCTGGGACGGTGAAGCCGGCACGGCGGGCGCGGCAGGAATCGCGGGGCTGGCTGGCGCGCCAGCGCTCCCGCCCGAGCTGGGCATCGCCGGCTCGGCCCGAGTGGCGGGCGTGACCGGTCGGTTGTCGGTTCCCGACGCCGTCCCACGGACTTTCGTCGCGCGCTGAGTCACTTTCGACTTGGCGACGTCCGACGCCTCTTGGGCCGGCACCTCCGGATTTTGGCGGTGCGCCGCCACCTTGGACTTGGCGGTGTCGGACGCCCGCGAATTCGGCACGCCCTGCGCCGCGAGCACGCCGGGAACGGCGAGCACCGCGACGAGGAACAGGATCTTGCGCAGCATTTTCGTACCCTCCGAAGAGGCTCCTGAATGAGTCCTGCGTACAACAGTTATGAAGACTGGGCGCGGGCGGGCGAGGTAACGGCGGTGAACGGTGAGCGGCGTCACACGGGTGCGGGAGACTGCCACTGCCATTGAGTTAGGCGCCGGCCGCTTCCCGCCACCACCAGTGCCCCGATGTAACCCGGAGCAGGCTCAAGACTGTAGAGCGACCAACGCCCATCGAGGGCTGAAGGCGTATTCGCGAGACCCTCGCCACACGCTTTGACGTACGCCTCCCTTTTTGTCCAACAACTGAGAAAGGCACGGGCCTGGAGGCGGCTTGGGAGCGCGTTCAAGCGATCAACTTCAGCCGCCGAGAAGAAGTAGCGTGCGATCTCGGCGAAATCAGGTTGTGTCCGGATGTGTTCGAGATCAACGCCGATGTCGGCGCCAGCGGCGACGGCGATGAGGGCGAGATCGGCTGAGTGAGAAAGGTTGAACGTGAGCCGGCTGGCGAGTTCCAGACCCAACGCAGGCTTGCCGAACGCATTGTACACGTAGCGTATCTGGTCGGCGGGGCTCTCGAGATAACGTCCCAGGACGGCACGAAGCACTCCGTGCGCAACGATGAAACGCTGCCGGTCACGCTCGAATCGAAGACGCGCGCTCCGGTTTCGTTCGTCACTCGAGAGCGTCGCGTAAAAGTCAGCGGTTGTTTCAGACGGAACGTCCAGGCGGACGCACCAACTATGCACTTCGCCGGACGCCAGGTGCCACGGAGGCATTCAACTGCCGGACACGCGTACACCGTCGGCCATCGCGACTACAATTTCGCGGGGTCCCTCGAAGGGCTCCCTGGCATGCGCGGTGCGGATGTTGTCCACGAGCAGCAGGTCGCCGGCCTCCCACCCCTCGCGGACAGTGTTCGCGTCGTAGATCTCGTTAATCGTCTGGACGACATCCTCGCTGATCGGATCGCCGTCCCCGAAACGGGTGTTGAACGGCAGCCTGTCCTGCCCGTAGACGTCCACGAGGTACTCGCGCAGCTCCGGAGCGATCGTCCACTCGTTCAGGAATGCGATCTGGTTGAACCAGCACCGTCTGCCGGTGAGCGGGTGGCGCACGACGGCTCTGCGGCGTTGGCGCGTCCGCAGGACGCCGCCCACTAGCCACTCGAACTCGATCGCATTGGCGCTGCAGTAGCGCTCCACGGCGCCCCGGTCGTCGGTGCCGAAGGCGTCGGCGACCGACGCCCCGATGTCCTCATTGTAGGTGCGGACCAGGAGCCACCCTACGCGCTCGAAGCGCTCGACCAATTCGGCCGGCAGCGCGTCGAGGACCGCCAGCGAGTCGGCCAGCGGCGTTGCCCCCCCGCGGGTCGGCGCGACGAGGCACGCGAACAACATGAGGCTAGGGACCTGTGCCGCGTAGCTGAGCTCGTGGTGCATGCACATCGGTTGGTTGAGCGGCCACTTCGACGCCGAGTACACGTCCTGGTCGTAGCGTCGGCGGGGCGCGAAGGCCTCGCGTTCGATCATCAGACTGCCCATCTGCCGAAACACCGCCTCGGTCTCAGCCGCGTCGGAGAGGCCGAGCCCGCGAACGAGGAGCGCCCCGTGCTCGCTGACCGCGCCGCGCAGCAGGTCGCGGTGCTCGGCCGCCCAACGCGCCGCGTCGCCTCGCCTGCACGCCCCTTCGACCCGCAACATCGGTGGCTTGCCGGGTTGCTGGTCCACGTTGAGCCGCGAGGTCTGAGTGGAGGACGTCATTTGAGCACCTGCTCCAGCCGGCGATCAAGCAGGCTCGCCTGATCGGCGAGGACCGGGCGGGCTGCGACGTCTTTGAAGGACACTGCGCGGCCCAAGGCGATCACGAGGCTCAGCGCGGACAGCGACGTGCCGCCGAGGTCGAAGAAGTTGTCGCGCCTGCCGATCTCGTCCTTGGGGATGGCGAGGACCTCCGCCCACACGGCCGCCAGCGATTGCTCGGCCGCCGTGGCCGGCGGCTCGTGGGTCGGCTTGGCGACCTCCACCTCTCCCGCGAGCGCCGTCAGGACCTTCCGGTCGGTCTTGCCGTTGTCTGTGAGCGGGAGCGTCTTCAGCCAACGACAGGCCGACGGAACCATGTACGCCGGGAGCGACTCGGCGAGCTTGGCTCGCAGCACGGCGGAGTCCAATGGCCGTTCGCCAGAGTAGAAGGCCACGAGGTGGTTGTTCACAACAACTGCGCCGTCACGCACGCCAACCACGCGCAAGAGCGCGTTCTCGATCTCGCCGATCTCGATCCTGAACCCGCTGATCTTGACCTGTGAGTCTTGCCGGCCGAGAAACTCGAGCTTGCCGTCGGGCAGGCACCGCCCGAAATCGCCGCTTCGGTAGAGGCGCGTGCCCGGGCGAAGAGGATCCGGCAGGAACGCGCGTTGCGTGCGTTCGCGGTCGTTGATGTACCCGCGGCCCACGCACACCCCGGCGAACACGATCTCCCCGCTCTCGCCAAAGGCCACCGGCTGCAGGTTCTCATCGACGACGTAGATGTGCACGTTGTTGATCGGTCGGCCCAGAGGAACGCGGTCCCCGCGCGGCGGCTGGTCCATGATCTCGTGATTGGTGTCGTCCGACGTCTCGGTCAGGCCATAGGCGTTCACCAGCCTGATCCCGGGCTGGACTCGGAACCAGCGATCGACCAGCTCTTTCTTGAGGGCCTCACCCGTGGCAACCACGCACCGAAGGTCCCTGAACACGCGGCGGTGCTGTGCCAGGCTGGTCACAAGGACCTCGAGGTAGGACGGTACGACCTGCACGATGTTGACTCGGGCCTCCATGATCTTGTCGAGAAAGCGCTCCGCATCGAGGATCGTCTCCTGCTCGACGATGAGCGTCCGTCCGCCGACCAGGAGCGCCGAAATCAATTGCCAGAGCGAGATATCGAAGCACTGCGGCGCGGTCTGGGCGACCACCGTTCCCGCGCCGATGTTCAAGTCGTCGATCTTGGCGAGGAGGTGATTGAGCAGGCCGGCGTGCTCGCACATCGCGCCCTTGGGCTCCCCCGTTGAGCCGGAGGTGAAGTAGATGTAGGCGAGTTGGTCGGGCATCACCGCGATGCCGAGATCGTCGTCGGAGTGGTGTTCGGCGCAGGCCGCAGCGATCGCCGACTCGGTGAGCACCAGCTTTGCACCGGCGCGCGCAACCATCTTGGCGACGCGCTCGGCGGGAAAGTGGGGTTCGATGGGCAGATACGCGCCGCCAGCCTTGAAGATCGCGAGCACCGCGGTCACCCAGTCCAGGTTCCGCTCAGTCATCACGCCGACGGCTGCTTCGCGGGTGAGGCCACGCTCGAGCAGCGCTCGAGCCAGGCGATTGGCACGCGCATTGAGCTCGCCGTACGTGAGCTGTCTCGAGCGGTGGACGGCGGCGATTGCTGCCGGCCGCGCACGAGCCTGTTCCTCGAAGACCTCGTGGGCCCTGCGGTTGGGAAGGTTCCTGCTTGGTCCGGTAAGTATGGACGTGGAGTGCGGGCTCATCTCACAGCTCCCGCGCGGGGTTCCCACCCCACCGCGCGTTTCGTGGGACGGTTTCGCCTTTCATGAGGAATGAGTCCGCGGCGAGGACTGCACCGTCCTCCAGCGTAACGTCGTAGTGCACGAATGCGCCGACTCCGATCGTGCAGCCGGCACCGATTGTGGCCGTGCCGGACTTGTACGTGCCGTCCTCCTGCGAATCGCATTGGACAATGCTTTGCTGATTGAGAACGGACTCGTCCCCGATGGCGGTCAAGGTCGGCTCGGAGATGTAGACGCCATCGTCGAACACCCTCTTGCCCAGCCGAACACCAATGAGGCGCCAGAGCACGCTCTTGAACGGCGTGCCGTCGAAGAGGTGCAGGAAGTTGATCGGATGCAGCTTCCAACCGCGCTCGACCCACCAGAAACCGGGGTCGTAGATGGAGCAAATGGCCGGCGGTGGCGGGCTGAGCGCTACGAAGCAGCGCTCCACCAGTGCGTAGTAGATCGCCGCGACGACAGCGCTGAGCGCGAAGAGCCCCGCCATGATCGCATGTCCCAACACATCGAAGAAAAACTCGAGGGCGGCCAGGTCGATGAGCACGATCAGGAAAACACCCAGCCACCGGGTGCACAGGAAAATGGCGATCGTCCGAAGGTTGAAGCGGTTCTTTGCGGCGAGGCCGCGGCGCAGCGCTTCCCCCGTCCGGAGATGGTCAAATCGGCTGTCGCGCTCGACGGACCGCGGAATCTCGAAGGGTGGCGAGCCCAGCAAGCCTACGCCTTCGCGAATCTTGCCGTCGATCGGGACCATCACCTTGTTGGCGAGGAGGCAGTTGTCGGCCGTCCGTGCACCCGAGGGGTAGTTGACGTAGTTGCCCACGAAATTGCGCCGCCCGATCGCCGCCCGCGACACCCGGAACGAGGTGCTCGAGACGTCGTCGTTGAACACGTTCAGACCGTCGGCGACCATCGTCCCCGTGCCGACGGACGTCAGGAAGGGGTTCGTGGCCGTCAGCTCGCTGCCGAAATTCGATCCGGTCTGCACGACGGGCGTAAGGCGAAAGCCGACCCACCTCAAGAAGTGCACGATGTAGGAGCTGTCACCGAAGAGAAATGGAAAGAACTTCACCCTGCATAGTCCCCCGATAACCCGGTAGACCGTGTATCGGAAGCCAAAGAGCGGATAGACCGTGTCGGACTTGATGAAGCCGCTCAATGCGCGAGGAACCGTTCCGACGGCCAGGAGGCCGGCGAGCACGCCCCCGAAGAAGAGGACGACCGAGAAGGCCAGGGCCTCGATCACGAGACCGCGCCCCGTCAACACGCCGCTGGATTGCACGCTCGGCACCAGCGCCTCGACGAGTGACGACACCTCGGCGAACAGCAGACCCAGGCCCCACTCGAGCAGCGGTGCCAACACGAAGAGAATGCCGATCAACGTGACGGTGGCCGAGGTGGCGCGACGCAGCCGGCCGCACCGAGCGGGCGCGACCCTCACAAACTCCGTATCGGTCCGGAGGGCCGGAGATCCGTGCCACCGCTCGCCGGCCGGTACCGCCTGGCCGCGGTGCAACGCGGAGGCGTGACCGAGCTGGGCTCCATCGCCCATCGCGGTCTCGATGTCCAGCACGGCCATTTCGCCGACATACACGTCCCGGCCGAGCGTCACCGGTCCGATCTCGATCCGGCCGGCCTGTGCCCGGTAGCAGAAGAAGCTCACCTCCCTGCGGATCACGCTTCCCGCCCCGATCGCGAGCAGATCGGTGCACACGGGGATGCGCCGCGAGAGGATCACGACCCCGGGCCCGAGTTTCGCGCCCAGCGCCCTCAGATAGAGCCCGTACAGCGGCGATCCGACGAACAGATAGGGGGCCGGGTTCGACCGGATGAGTGTCTTGACGATCCAGAAGCGGACGTACTCAAGACTCCAAAGGCGAATCTGCTGCGGCTTCCAGCGACCGATCAGCAGCCATTTCGCCGCGATCGGAACGGCGCACACCACGAGGAAAGCCGCGCCGCCGAACAGCACGAGACGCAGCACTCGTTCGACGCCTTCGGCGTGGGCGACCAGCCATTGATAGCCCGTGACGGCTGCCAGTATGCCCAGGTACGAAAACCCGAGGTAGAAGAGCGCCTGCAGCGCGCCGCACAGGACGTACTCGCGCGTGTTGGTCGGTGTCGGCAGCTCCAACGCTTCTGCCGTCGACGACTTGGCGCAGGGCACCGCGTCCGCGACTGCCGCCGCCAGACTTCTGATCGTCGGATGCGCGTAGACGTCCTTCATCGACACCGACGGCAGGTCACCGCGCTTTCTCACTCGCGCGCAGAACTGTGCCATGACCAGCGAGTCGGCACCGAGCTCATCGAAGAAATGGCTATCGACCGCCACCTGGTCGACGCGCAGAACCTCGGCGAGCAGCTCGGCGAATACTGCTTCCGGGCCGGGCCGGGCCGCCCGTATTACGAATGACGTGGTGGTCATCGCACCGTCTCGTAGAAGAAGTCCGCCACGCACTGCTCCCGGCCAGCAGCGACCGCCTGGTCGTACACCCACTTGCCGACCGCCACGTCGAGGATCCCCAGGCCAAAGGGGGAGAAAATGATCGGACGGCTCCTGCTCACTGATCGCTGTCCCATCATGATCTCAGCGAGCGTGCCCGTCACGAAGCTTCTGTTTCCGGTTTGCTGCTCCGTGAGATGGGGGGACGTATTCGCCTTCATGACGTGCTCGACGTCGTCGACCACGTTCTGAGATCTGAGGAGCACGTCGGGGGCGAGATCACGCAGCGAAATGTGCAACACCAGCGGGTTGTGATCGAACACCCATGAATCCGCGATGTGCGGCGCGGACGCCACGGTTGTGAACACGATCAGGTCAGAGTCGCTGAGAACGTCCGTGACGTCGGGGACGACCTTGACCGAGCGGTGGTGCTCGAGGCGGCAGGCCGTGTTTCGGAATTTCTCGCTCTCCACCGGCGATTTGTCGTATAACCGGACCTCTTTGATCGCCCACCCGGTGTCGACGAGGAAGTCGTAGACGTAGCGGGCAATGAACCCGGTACCCACGATGCCCAGCGACTGCGCGCGTCGCGATTGCCCGTTCAACCAGTACGCAGCGAGAACAGCCGAGGCCGCCGTCCGCGCCGCCGAGATGATCGAGCTCTCCAGGATCGCAAATGGGTAGCCGGTCTCGTAGCTGTTCAGCACCAGCACGGCCGACGCCCGCGGAAAGCCGCGCTGGACGTTCCCGGGAAAACTGGCGATCCACTTCAGCCCGGCCACGCCGACGCCATTTCCCAGGTAGCCCGGAAGCGCGATGATCCGGCAATCGGGTTTTTCGGGAAACCGCAGAAAGTAGCTGTCCGGGTTGACGGAGTGTCCGTTGGCGTGCGCGAGATACGCGTTCCGAACGACATCGATGCATTCGGCCCGATTGGCCCGGATGATGTCGAAGACGGTCTCACCGTTGATGATCGAAAGCTCGAAGTCCATGGCCCTGGCCTCTACTCGAGTTTCGCCGCCCACGCGGGATCGAACACGGTATCGAGATACGGCGTCCCGCGGTCCGCGCACACGAACAGCACTCTCGGACGCTTGCCTCTTCGCCACGCGGCCATCCTCGCCGCATACCGCTTGACCGCCGCGTAGGCGGTCCCGCTGGAACCGCCCGCGAACAGCCCGTGCGTCGCGAGGAGCTCGCGGCACGCCGCGACGGTCTCGCGCTCGGGAATCAGGACGACGTCGTCAATCAGGGCTTGCGACAAGAGTGGCGGAACGATGCTCGAGCCAATGCCGGGAATATGACGTTTGCGGGGTGCATCTCCGAAGATGACCGAGCCTTTCGTATCGACGGCAATGATCCGGACGTTCGGGTAGCGCTCTTTGAGCCGACGCGACATGCCGGCGATCGTCCCCCCCGTGCTGACGCCGATGAAGACATAGTCGAGCGACTCGAAATCGGCGCAGATCTCACCCGCCGTGAGCTCGTAATGCGCCTCGACGGCGTCGGGGTTGCCGTACTGATTCGTCCAATACGCATGCGGGGTGGTCGCACACAGGTGCTTCACCATCTGAAGGCGGGTCTTCAGGAATCCGCCGGTGTCGTCGCGCTCCTCAACCTTCACCACGGTGACACAGGTGCGCCGGAGGAACGACTCATAGGTACCGGAGATGTTGGGATCGATCACCGGGATGAACCGCAGGCCGACCAAGCGAGTGAAGGCAGCGAGCGCAGAGGCAAAGTTTCCCGAAGAGGACTCGATCACGGTGGTCTGCTCGCAGATCTCACCGCGCTCCGCCGCACGCTTGAGGATCCAGAAGGCGGGGCGGTCCTTGATGCTGCCGATCGGGTTGACGTACTCGAGTTTGGCGAACAGGTCCATGCCGTCCACAGCCAGCGGCACATGCGGTGTAGGCCGCAGGGTTCTGCGGAGCTGCTCCAGGCGCGTGACGAGAGTCGACGGCGTGGGCCCCGGCTTCGGGCGGCGGACCGGGAGACTGGCCGGGAATGTCATCTAGAATTCGCCTCCGGTGGTCAGTTTGATCAACACATACGTCGGCCGTAGCAGGTCGGGGGCCGTACGCACCACAGGGTCCACGATGGTGCTGAACTCGACGTGGGGGCCGACGTAGACGTGCGGCGTTACGTGAACGGTCAGCCGGGCCTCTGCGTTGATGCGATTGAGAGCGGACTTGGCGATGCCGACGTAGGCCTCGTTGAATGTCGCGGAGGCCCATCCGGCGCCGACCAAGCCTCCGATCTCGACCCGTCGTGACACAGGCCGCTCGGACGCAATCCCGGCTTCGCCGAAGTACGCGCCCCGGTATGTCAGGACGTCGACGCTGTGATTTGTGAACAGTCGGAATGACCCCACGGCAAGTGACACGTACAGCCAGCCTTCAATCGAACGCGTGCGATTGCCGCTCGGGGGATCGTTGTAGAAGTACGTTCTGACGGCGGGCCCGAGCGTGAACGCCCTCCATTGGAGTCCGTGCGTCACCTCCAATTCCAAAATCTCCGGGCGCGACCGGTTCGTGTTCGCTGCCAGTGGGAAACTGCTCCAGAGCGAGAACTCGGCGCCGCCCCCAGCTACCCACGTCACGGGCTGGATGACGGGACGATCGCTGATGAGGACGCCGCGGTCCGCATGCCCTGAGCGGAACGCGATCTCCGCGCCATAGGAGATTGGTCGCTCCGCGTCAGTGCTCTGCGCGAATGCTGCGAATGCCGGCGGGCACCACGCGGTGAAGATGAGAAGGGCCGCGACGCCATGTGTCATTGTCACGGCTTATTGCACACTCTGGTCCCGCGATAGTTTCGCGCTCTTCTGGACTAAATCCTGGGACTAAATCCTGAGGATGAGAAGACCGCACAGAGTTGAAACGAAAAGGGTCGCGCGCGTGAGCGCAGTCACCAGCGTTCCGGTCGTGAGGCTTGGTCTTCAATCGATCGCGATGACTACCATACGACCGCCTCGCGCATCGAGCGTCGCGCCGACGCCGCGGTGCCCGTCTGCTGCCGACGCAGCAGCGTGATGGCAAGCACGATCAGCCAGATCATGTACACAGCGATACTGATGCGCTCAAACAGCCCGATGTACGGCGTGGGCAGATTCGCGCCGACGCGCGGGCTCTGGATTCCCGTCAACATGCCGAACACCAAGGCGATCACCATGGTCGCGACGGAATAGAGGCGGAAGCGCGCACCGAATGCGGCCGCTCCGAACCCGACCGTCAGCACAAAGAGGAGCCCCGTGCCGATTCCGAGGATCTTGTGCAGCGTATCGCCGAACGTTCCGCCGCCCGCCGCCAGGACTTCGCGCTGGTGCATCGGCGCGAACGGCCACAGGAAGCCGAGCAGACCGGAGACGAGCAGCAGGACGCCCACGATGCGCAGCGGCCGGTTTGTTCCGGCAGCGCGGCGACGAAGCCACAGCCGAGCAAGAGCTTCCGCATGAACGCCTCCTTGTGTTGCTAAAGGAGGCTAGGCGGACGTGGATGAGACGGAAATGAGTTGGGAATGAGGATTTCTAAGCGACGGCCTCCGATGGCCCGCGTCGATCCACTCCTTTCACCAGCAACCACAGGAGTGTGATCCCTTCACCGATCATCCCGGGGATGAAGTTGTGCGGAGCCAGTGCGGCAGCGAGAGATGGCCCCTTCCAAAACACGGGTAGACGAGCGGCCGCACGCGGTCTAGTTTGGGCTGAAGCCACGTTCTTGGAGCCCGGTATGAGTCGCACGACCCAAACGCGTCGCGAATTCCTCCAGACCGGTGCCACCCTCGGCGCGTCGCTCCTCATCGGGTTTCACCTGCCCGCGCCCGTAGCCACCTTCAAGCCCAACGCCTGGCTCGAAGTCCATCCCGACGGCTCCGTGAGCATCTGGACCGGCCGTTCGGAGATGGGCCAGGGCGTCAAGACCGCCATGCCGATGATCGTCGCCGAGGAGCTCGACGTTGAGTGGAAAAACGTCCGTGTTATCCAGGCGGATGCCAATCCGGCCTATGGCAATCAGATGACTGTTGGAAGCCGGAGTGTCCAGAGCGGCTGGGAGCCACTCCGTAAGGCCGGCGCCGCCGCGCGCGAGATGCTGATCTCGGCTGCGGCGCTCACCTGGGGCGTGCCGCGTGACGGGTGCCGGGCTGAACGGGGCGCGGTGCGACACGCCGCGTCCGGTCGGCAGCTCCGCTACGGGCAGCTCGTGGAGCGCGCGGCCGCCCTTCCCCTCCCCGAGAACCCGCCGCTCAAGCCTTCCTCGGAGTTCCGCATCGTGGGGACGCGAGTGCCGCGCGTGGATACGACAGACAAAGTCAGTGGCAAGGCACAGTACGGGATCGACGTGCGTGTCCCTGGGATGACGTTCGCCGCGGTGGCGCGCTGTCCGGTGTTCGGCGGCCGGGTCCGGCAGTTCGACGCCGCCCCCGCGCTCGCCGTCCCCGGCGTGCTCCGCGTCGAGCAGATCTCGCGCGGCGTCGCAGTCGTCGCAGAGAACACGTGGGCGGCCTTCGAAGGGAAGAAAGCGCTGCGCGTCGAATGGGACGAGGGCGACGTGGCGCGATGGTCGAGTGAGAGCATCCGGCGCGCGTTCGCCGACGCGGCCACGCGTGCAGGTCAATCCGTCCGCGCGACAGGCGATGTAGACACGGCGCTTGCGGGCGCAGCCCGCAAGGTCGATGCCGTGTACGAGGCACCGTATCTCGCGCATGCCTGCATGGAGCCGATGAACTGCACCGCACACATGACGAGCGGCAAGGCGGAAATCTGGGCCCCCACCCAGAACCCGCAGGGCATTCAGCGCGAGGCGGCACGAGTCCTGAGTCTGCCGGTCGAAGCCGTCACGGTCCACGTGACCTACCTGGGCGGCGGGTTCGGTCGGCGCGGCGGGCCGATGGATTACGCCAACGAAGCGATCGAGCTGGCGGCGAAGGTTGGCCGACCTGTTCAGGTCGTGTGGTCGCGCGAGGACGACATCCAGAACGGTGTGTACCGCCCGGCGACTTACAACGTGCTGCGAGCCGGTCTCGACCCCGCGGGTCGTCCGGTGGCCTGGAGCCACAAGCTCGTTGGGCCGGACGGTGCGTCGTTCATGATTACACGCGGTGCGGATGAGCTGATCTACGCGATTCCCAACTTCCGCCTGGAACGTGTGATCGAAGACCCCGGGATTCCCATCGCGCCGTGGCGTGGAGTGGGACCGTCACAGAATGGGTTCATAGTCGAGAGCTTCGTGGACGAGCTGGCGCACGCAACGAACAAGGACCCGTACGCGTTCCGGCGGGACTTGGTGGCCGGGAACCCGAGGCTCGTCGCCGTGCTCGACGCCGCGGCCAAGGGCGCGAAGTGGGGCACCGCGCCCCCGGCCGGCCGCCATCGCGGGATCGCGCTGTGGCAGTTCGGCGAAACCTATGTGGCGGAGGTGGCCGAGGTCTCGGTGAAGGGCGACGGATCGGTAGGCGTGCATCGCGTCGTCTGTGCCATCGATTGCGGCGTCGTCGTCAATCCCGACACGGTCGTGGCACAGACGCAGAGCAACATCGTGTATGGTTTGACCGCGGCGCTCTTTGGGCAGATCGATATCGATCGCGGGCGCGTCGTGCAGAGCAACTTCAACGACTATCGGATGCTCCGGCTCGCCGAGATGCCGGAGGTCGAGGTGCATCTCGTCCGGACCGACGCGCCGCCGGGCGGCGTGGGCGAGGCGGCCCTTCCGGCGCTGGCGCCGGCCGTGTGCAATGCCATCTTCGCCGCGACAGGAAAGCGGATCCGCCGGCTGCCGATTCAGTCGTTAGTCTGATCAAGCAGGTCCTTCGCGACGCCCTGAGCCTTTACTTGATCGTCGCTCCGACGAGCCCCGCGATCGCCGCGAGCGTCGTCTGTGCCGCGTTCAGCCCCAACCGAAAGTCCTTGTCGCTATACGTCGCGTAGCGATCCGTAGGCTGGTGCCAGTGCGGGCTCCAGCCCGCGCCCACCTGCGTGCCGCGCTCGTTCTCCCGCAAGCTGATCGCCGCCACCAGGTCCTGGAACGGCG
>JBIOXD010000111.1:0-4537 GCA_044869265.1 Gemmatimonadales bacterium | reverse complement strand
CTGCTCGAGACCGTGCGTCAATACGGCCTCGAGCGGCTCGTCGAATCCGGTGAGCGCGAGGGACTCGAGCGGCGTTTCGCCGAGTACTTCCTGTGCATGCTCGAAGCCAATGCGGCGGACCTCGTTGGCGGATCGAACCTGCAAGCGCTTCTAGCGAGTCTCGTTGCCGAACACGACAACCTGCGCGCCGCCGCGGTGTGGGCGTGTGCTGATCACTCGCGCGCCGATCTCGCGTTGCGCTTTGTCGGCTCGCTGTTCTGGTATCTCTACGCGTTAGGGCTGTTCCGCGAAGCACGCGACTTGACCGACCGCGCGCTCGCCATGATTGACGGAACCGAGCCGCCGCTGCTCCGCGGACGCGCTCTCACCACGAGCGGCTTGACGGCATTGGCGCAGGGGGAGTACGCCCGTTCCCAGCGCGACTTCGAGGCCGCGTTGCCGCTGCTACGCGAGGGGGGTGACCGGGCGACCACCGCGCAAGCGATGGCGAAGTACGGCGCGGCGCTGCTGCTCGGCGGCCAGGCGGCGCGTGCCATCCAGGTGCTCGATGAGACGCTTGCGTTCACCAGTGACTGGCCGCGCCATGATATCGCCGTCGTCTTCGCGACATTCTGGCGCGGATGGGCCGCGTACGGGATGGGTCAATTCGATGCCGCGCACGAGCTCTTCACCACCATCAAGCGGGCCGCGTCCCACCAGCGATTGCCGACCAGTCATGCGCACGCCACCTGTGCGCTGGCGCACATCGAGTTCGCGCGCAGCAACATCGAGGAAGCTTGCAAGTTCATGACCGAAGGGCTCGAGTGCGAGATCGCGATCAAGGATGGGTGGGGGATCGCGCTTGGGCTCGATGTCGCTCCGCTCGTCGCGGCGCGTCGCGGTCGCCACGAGGAGGCGACGCGGATGCTCGGGGGAATCGAGGCACATCGCGCCCGGCTTGCGATGGCGCTCCCCGGCCCGGCGGCGGGTGCGCGGTTGCGGTTGCTGGAAACGCTGCGCCAGACACTGGGCTCGCGATTCGACGCGGTCTATGCGGAAGGCGCCACGCTCTCGACCGACGAATTGATCCCGCGGGCCTTTGCGGAGGCGGCGCGCAATACGACGGAACTCCCCGTCGCGACGCCCCGCCTCTCCGCTTCAGAGAGAGCGCCGGTGGACAAACGTCTCCGCGTCTTCGCGCTCGGCCCATTGCAGGTCTTTGTCGGCGGTAAACTCATCGAGGCGTCGGCATGGGGCTCCGCCCGCCCGCGGGAGCTGCTCGTCTATCTGTTGCTCCATCCGGAAGGGCGCACCAAGGAGCAGGTCGGGCTCGCGTTTTGGCCCGATGCAAGCACGGCACAGCTCCGCAACAGCTTCCATGTGACGCTGCATCGCCTGCGCAAGGCGCTGGGCGGTGCGGATTGGGTGACGCTCGAAAACGATCGTTATCGCATCACTCCGGAGTTGATCGAGGAGTTCGACGCCGCGGCGTTCGAGCGCGATCTGGCAGCCGCGCGCGCGGCGCTCAAGCGACAGCAGCCGGACGGCGCCGCCAAACTCGACGCAGTCCTCGCCCGCTTCCGTGGCGACTTACTGGATAGCGAGACAGTCGGCGACTGGCACCTCGAGCACCGCGACCGGCTGCAGCGGCTCTATCTCGACGCCCTCATGGAGCTCGGCGCGCGCCTTATTCAGGAAGGACGACATGCTCAGGCTGCCGAGGCGTATCGGCGGGTCCTGGCACGGGACGGGATCCACGAGGAGGCGTTGCAGGGTTTGATGCGCTGCCATGCCGCGCTTGGCGAGAAGCCCCAAGCACTGCGGCTGTTTCAGCAATTCTCCGATCGGCTGAAGACAGAGCTGCAGACCAAGCCGCGAGTGGAGACCGTGCGGCTGTTCGAGAGTCTCAGGTAAGCAGTCGCCGGATGTGATCCAAAAATCCTGCCTGTCCCGGCAGGATTTTTTGTTGCGCTTCTTCCAATCCAAACCACCCCGCGCGATCGACCTCCGGAAACGTCTTCCCCTTGAGGGTGAACGTGTTGCTGCGCAGGAGCGCGGGATCGCAGTCACCCTGGATCGCCCACGCATGCACGATCTTGCCGCTCGGCTGCTTGAGTGGCGGCAGCGCGAGGAAGTCTCCCGCCACTGTGAATCCCGTCTCTTCGGTGAACTCACGTTTCGCAGCGGCGAGCGGATCCTCCGCAGGCTCGAACTCGCCCTTCGGGATCGACCACGCACCGTCGTCCTTCTTCGCCCAGAAGGGTCCCCCTGGATGCACGAGAAACACTTCGAGTGCACCGTCGCGGTAACGGTATAGAAGAAGCCCAGCGCTCGTTTTCGGCATAGATTAAATCATGCGTCGCCGCCGCGTCGCCGCCGCCTTTCTCGCCGCCGCTTCATTTGCCGCCTGCAGTGACGGCTCCGGCCCCGCACCGTTGATCGAGAACGGTGCGCGTCTAGCCGCTCAATTAGACACGTTAAACGCAGCTCTCGCGTCGCCACAGCTCAGGAGCTTGGGCAGCCTGGCGTTGCCGTTGCTCAACCTTCGCGTCACCATCTATAGCATGGATTCGACGATGTTGGGGCGGACGATGGAGTGGGATCCGATCCGTCGTCAAGTGCAGTTCACGCAGCGGAGCGGCGCGCCGCCCTATGCGATCAAGCTCCTCCTGTATAAGAACGACTCGACCGGCTTGCCGGCGTTTCCTGCAGTAGAGATCGGCTACGCCTATCTCGTACCGATGAATGAGCGAACCGGCGGCCGGCCCGACAGCGTGTCGCTCCGGATTACCGCCTTCACCAACGACACGCTGAACCCAGATGTCGTAGCCGACATCATGGTCTGGCGACTACCAGCGAATGTAGCATGTGGTCAATGCGCGAGCTTCAGTGCGTCTGCTGATTTCGGTGGTCGCACGGTCTACCTCGACGTACCGTATCAGATTCCGATCGACGGTGACGGGCAGTTCTCCGGCACGTCGTGGGGTGGGGGCGTGAACTTCACGCACTTCGCGACGCTTCCAGGCGCCAACGCGACGGCAGCAACAGCGAATATGGGATTGCGTTTCGGGAACGACTCGATTGTCGCGGTCTCGGGGCCGCTGCATCCCCACGCCGGCAAGCTGATCGGCAAATCTGAGATCACCATGAACGGTTCTCACTTCGCCACGGTAACGCGGACCGACATTGGCACGTCCGCGACGGGGCCCGGGGGCCAACGGCTGCGGGGGACAGATCTACGCGTGGTCGAGGGACTGTTTTCGGTTGCTGCCGACATCGCGTACTACATCGAGTGGCCCACGTTTGTGGTGTTTTTCTGCGGGTGCAGGTGAGGGTAGGGATCCCTCACCGAATCTTCGCTCTGAGTTCCCGCCCCATCCGCTCTGCCGACGGCGGATCGAGATTCGCGAGCACGATCACGTCGTAACCGCCCGGTAAATCCGTCTCGACAACCGCATTGAGTCCCGGCGCCCCGCCCGCAATCGCGAAGCCCAGACTTGGTCCGCCGGGTATCTTCCCATCGCGCAAGGCGTTGAGCAGTCGCAACAAGTCATGGGCGGTAGAGTAGCCACCCCCTGCGGAGCTCCCGCGTCCAGGAAGTAGATCCGTGTTTCGTTGCCACGCCGCCCCTTCGTCGCCGCTTCTCTCGCCGCCGCCTCTCACGCCGCCCCTCGTGTATCCAATCGCCGTATTCTCCGGCAACGAATCCACCGCGAAATGCGCTGTGCGCGCCAATCCGGCGGGTTCATAGATGTGCTTACGCACGTAATCGTAGTAGCTCTCCCCAGAGACCCGCTCGACCACGAGACCCAACACCAAATACCCGGCATTCGAGTATCGCTGCTGTGATCCTGGCTCGAACTGCATGGGCTCGTTCACGAACAGTGGAAGAAAATCAGTGAGCTTGCGAAGGTCGCTGCGGTTGCCGCCGGCCGGGGCGCCGAAGATGTTGCCGCCGATTCCCGAGCGATGCTCGAGCAGCTGACGAATTGTCACTCTTCGCACCGCCGCGTTGGGATAACCGGGCCAATAGTGGGCGAGTGTCGAGTCGACGTTGAGGTTGAGCTGCCGGATCGCGATCTGCGTGAAGAACTTGTTGATCGAGCCGACGTTGAACGCAGTCTCGATGTTGTTGGCTCTACGGACTTCGCGATCCGCCATCCCGTAGGATTTTTCGACCACCGCCGTGCCGTTGCGGGCAATCAGCACGACGCCGGAAAAGCTTTGGGCCGCTGCAAGGCTGTCGACAGTGTGCCCGAGGCTCAGGGCTTGGATGAGCAGAAGGACGGTCATGCCCGATTGACGCGCACCGTGGGGAAATGGTCGCAGTCCGGGGTAGCTTTGTTGAATGCTCCTTCAGTCTCTAGTCGAGACCTCCACCCAAGTCGCGGCCTCCTCCAGCCGTTTGGCCAAGATCAAGCTGTTGGCCGGCCTCCTCAAGCAGGCGAGCCCCGATGAGGTCGAGATCGTCATCGCGTATCTCTCGGGCAGGATTCGGCAGCCCAAGGTTGGGGTAGGGTGGGCGACCCTCCAAGAGGCTAAGGGCCGAGCGGCTAAA
>JBIOXD010000110.1:0-33238 GCA_044869265.1 Gemmatimonadales bacterium | reverse complement strand
AAGCGCCCCCCCCCACCCCACATCTGATGTGCCGGGGTTTCAGCGCGTTGGGACATCCGTCCGCTCGGCGGCCAGCCCTGCCGCGATTCTGCTCGCCAGTCCGTAGAGCCGGATAAAGCCCTCGGCGTCCTTCTGATTGTAGACGTTGTCCTTGCCGAACGTCGCGTACGAAGGTTGATACAGCGCAAACGGGCTCTCTCGACCCGCAACGATCACGTTGCCTTTGAACAGCTTCAGGCGGACGGTACCGGTGACGTTCTTCTGCGAGGCGGTCACCAGCGCGTCGAGCGCTTCGCGCTCCGGCGTCCACCAGCGGCCGTCGTACACGAGATCCGCATAGCGCAGCGCCAGCTCGTCCTTGAGCCGGAGCGTGCGCCGGTCGAGCACCATTTGTTCCAGCTCTCGGTGCGCGGCGTACAGCACGGTGCCGCCGGGCGTTTCGTACACGCCGCGCGACTTCATCCCCACGAGGCGATCCTCGACGACGTCGGCCCGGCCCACACCGTGCTCGCCGGCGATCTCGTTCAACTGTTCGAGCAGCTCGACGGGACCAAGCGGAACCGCGTCCACGCTGACAGGATTGCCTTCCTCGAATCCGATCGTGACGACAACCGGCTCGTCCGGCGCCGTGATCGGATTCTTGGTCATTACGAAAATGTGTTCGGGAGCTTCTTGTGACGGATCTTCGAGAATCCCGCCCTCATGGGAGCAGTGCCAAAGATTACGGTCGGTCGAATACGGCTTCTCGGCAGTCGCCTGAACCGGCACGCCTTTGGCGTGGACATAGCTGATGAGGTCTTCCCGGCCCTGGAATTTCCATTCGCGCCACGGCGCGATGATCTGCAGCTCGGGTGCGAGCGCGGCGTACGTCAGCTCGAAACGGACCTGATCGTTGCCTTTGCCGGTGCAGCCGTGCGCGACTGCGTCGGCACCGAGCCGCTGGGCGGCCGCGACCTGATGCGCCGCGGTGAGCGGCCGAGCCATCGAGGTGCCGAGCAGATAGGTCCGGGCGTAGACCGCGCCGGCGCGCAGAGTCGGAAAAACGAAGTCACGCACGAATTCTTCACGCAGATCTTCGACGATGCAGTCTGCGGCTCCGGAGCGTTTCGCCTTGTCGACGAGACCGGTGAGCTCGCCGGCCCCCTGCCCCACGTCGGCGGCGAAACAGACAACGCGCGCGCCGTACTGCTCTCGCAGCCAGGGGACGATGGCGGAGGTATCGAGCCCACCGGAGTAGGCGAGGACAACGAGAGGACCGCTGCCGGGGCGGCCGGTAGTTTGTTTATGCATAAGTGTGAATAAAAATACACATGGCAGAGATGCTCACGCAAGGCCACAAAAACGCGCGGAACGCGCGCGTAGCGAAGGACCTGCTTTACCATTCCCATCCTTTGCGGTACGCCGGTTTCACATACTCCTCCGGCACGCCAGGGGTGAGCACCGCTCCGGTCTGCGGATTCACGTCGATCGGTTGCGCCGTGCGTACGGCCAGATTGCCGAGCAGCACCATCTCGGTGAGCGGTCCCGAATGGTCGGGGATATTGGAGCCGGCCGGCGTCCCTCCTTTGCAGGCGGCGATCCACTCGGCGTAGCTACCTTCGGTGCGCGGGTACTTTTGCGCCGGCGGATGCGCCACGATGTCGGCCTGTTTCGCGGGATCGAGCAACCGCGGATTCTCCCCGTAGATCCCCGCCGCGAGCTTGCCGGAATCCCCGATCCAGAGCTGGCCGCTCGTGTCGAACGGCCAGGCGAGCGGGTCTGTGACTTCTTTCGGGCGGGGCGGGTAGAGGCTGCCGTCGCGCCAGACGACGGTCACCGCCGGCCGACGACCTTTTGCCGCAAAGCTGTAGGTGATGCGCGAGCAGGCGGGCGCGGACTCCGGGAAGAGCCTGGTCGATTCCGCCTCGATGCGCGTCGGATAGCCGAGATCGAGGGCCCAGAACGAGGCATCCATCGAGTGGCAGGCGATGTCGCCCAACGCCCCCGTTCCAAAGTCCCACCAGCCGCGCCACCGAAACGGCGCGTACGCGGAATGATACGGACGCTCGGCGACGGGCCCGAGCCAGAGATCCCAGTCGAGCCACGCCGGGGGGTAGAGGTTTTCGAGCGGCCGGTCGAGCGCTTGCGGCCAGATCGGCCGGTTCGTCCACAGCTGGATCTCGCGGACGGTGCCGATCGCCCCGGCTTCCACCCACTCGCGGATCTGACGTGTGCCCTCGTCGGCGTGCCCCTGATTCCCCATCTGCGTGGCGACTTTGTATCTCTTCGCAGCATCCTCGAGCTGCTTCACTTCCCACAGCGTACGCGCGAGCGGCTTCTGGATGCGGACGTGTTTGCCGAGCTTCATAGCCGCCATGGCGGCGACCGTGTGGGTGTGATCGGGTGTCGAGATGGTGACCGCGTCGATGCTCTTGCCCTCCTTCTCGAGCATCACGCGGAAATCCTTGAACCGCTTCGACTGAGGAAACGCGGTGAAGGATGCCGCCGCCTGCCGATCGTCCACATCGCACAGTGCGTAAATGTTTTCAGTCCTGGCGACTCCGCGCACGTCGGTCGCGCCCATTCCGCCGACGCCGATGCACGCGATGTTGAGCTTGTCGCTTGGCGCGAGGCGCTGACGGCCGCGGGCGCCCAGGACATGAGGCGGGACGATCGTGAATGCGACTCCCGTCGCGACGTCACCCACGAAGCGACGGCGTGAGATCTTCTTCTTCATGGCAGCACTCGAATCTTGATGTTGCGGAAGGCGACGACGTTGCCGTGGTCCTGCAGCCCGATGTGCCCCTGGGCATTCCGGCCGAATCTCTTGTATGGCGCAAACTTGCTTCGCGCGATTCTGGCGTCCCAGTCGCGGCTGCCGATTTCGTACTCGACCACCTTCACACCATTGAGCCAATGCTCCACGTGGGGGCCGTCGGCGATGAGCCGCACGGCGTTCCACTCATTCGCGGGTTTGACGATGCCGGCGGGCACCTGATAGAGATCGTACAGCGCACTCGCTGACTGCAACGGCGTGCGGCCATCGGGATGATTCGCGTCGTCCAGGACCTGTACCTCCGGCGCGTTCCAGTAGATCTCGTCCTTGTCCTCGGCGGCGCGATAGAAAATCCCGCTGTTGCCTCCGGACTCGATCTTCCATTCGAGCGACAGCTCGAAGTTGCCGAACTGATCTTGGGTGATGATGTCGCCGCCCGCGCCTGTGCGCGTCAGCGTGCCGTCTTCGACTCTCCAACCGTCCGACATCGTCTGCTTGCCGTAGTTGCGCCATCCCGTCGTGCTCTGTCCGTCAAAGAGGAGCCGCCAGCCCGCGTTTTTCTCCTCAGTGGTCAGCGTGTTCTGGGCCACGGTGCTCGAGGGCGGTGCGGGTTGGGATCGTTCTTTACACGTGCTCGTCAGGACAACCAGAGCAATCAACGGCAAATGGGTTTTCATGCGGGAAGTCCTGCGAGCTCCTGCAGCCGCACCTGAACGGCGCGGCGGCCTCGCTCGCTGCGTGTGATGACCAGAATCGCATCGTCGCCGGCGATGGTGCCGATGACCTCACTCCATCCTGCCCCGTCGAGGGCCAAAGCCAGTGCCTGCGCGCCCCCGGTGGTCGTCTTGAGCACAAGCAGCGGTCCGACGCCCTCGGCGGAAACGAGCATTGTGGGTAGCAACTGCTCCAGATGGGGGCGAACGCCCGGGGCACCTTCGGGCGCCGCCGCGTAGTGCGATCCGCCATCCGGCGCGGCGACCTTGGCCAGCCCTAGCTCGCGAATATCGCGCGACAGGGTCGCCTGCGTCACGTCGAACCCTTCGGCTTTGAGGCGCTCCCGCAGCTGCTCCTGGCTTCCCACGGTCTCGTTTCGGATGACGCGCAGGATCGCCGCGTGACGCTGCGTTTTCATGGGGCCGAAATCTGATGCACGATCCGGCCGCTGACTACTGTGACTACGGCGGCGGGGGGCGGCGAGGGGCGGCGAAGCGCGGCGGAAGAAAAGACGGTGAGATCACCAGCCTTGCCGACCTCGAGCGATCCGATTTCATGATCCCAGCCCAACGCACGCGCGCCTTCTATTGTCAGCGCGCGCAACGCTGCGTCGCCGACCAATCCCGCCGCTGCTGCCTCCGGCCAGAGATCCAGGTCGCCGACGCTGACCACCGAGTCTGTGCCAAGACCTACGGGCACGCCGGCGTTTCGGAACAGATCGAGGGGCATGCGGCCATGCCGGTGCGCCGCGTTGGACCTCGGACAATGGGCGACGGCCGCGCCGAGCGTTCGAAGAAGTTCAACGTCCGCCTCGCTCGCGTGTACGCAGTGAATACAGAGCGTGCCAGCCCTGATGACGCCGCGCTGCACAAGGTAGGTGATCGGCGAGCAGCGTCGAGACTCGAAGGTGATGCCCCGCGCACGCAGGGCATCCGCAAACGGGCCCGCCCCATCACAGACCAGCGCAACCTCTTCGTTCGATTCCGCGACGTGCACCGCGATGGGCAGCTGCTCCCGTCGAGCGAATGCCGCCACCGAGTCGTACAGCGGCCCGCTCACCGTGTAGGGCGCGTGCGGGGATACTCCGAGGCGCAGTGTTGCCGTGGTCAACGTCCGCAGGTCGCGGACTCGGGCTTGCAGCTCCAGCATGCTGTCGTCGCGCTTTGTCGGATCAGGCCCGAACACTTCCTGATACACGATCCCGCGCCCGCGAAGATCGTGGAGCGCGCGCATGACTGCTCCGGTGCTGCCCGTCTCGGCGATGCACGTAACACCGCGACTCCAGCAATCACGGATTCCCGCGACCGCCGCCTCGTCGAACGCATCCGGGCTCGTCGCCTCCTTCAGTTCACGAATGCGACGAATCCACTTTCCGAACTCCGGCTCGTCGTGCCGCTCGCCGCCGCCGAGATGTTGGAGCTCGAGGTGTGTGTGACAATTGACGAGGCCGGGCAGGAGATCAGCGTCGGGGAAGTGCAGCGCCTGCACGCCGATCGGCGAGGGGACCTGGGCCTGCGGACCGACAGCGGCGATTCGACCGATCCCATCGACAAGAACGGCGCCATCCTCAATGGATGGCGCCGTGATGGGATGGACGCGAGCGGCGCGGATTCTGAGAGTCACAAAGCCCTTTCTCGTTCTCTCTTTACTGCTTCATTTTCAAGAACGAAAGGCGGCCTGTCATCCTGAGCGGAGCGCGCGGAACGCGCGCGTAGCGAAGGATCCGCTCTCGGGCAAACCCGAGGGCTAGCACGGACAAGCAGATCCTTCGCGCCTGCGGCGCTTAGGATGACAGGCCCGCTCGTTAGGCGAAACAAAGAGAAGAGAAGAAAGGAAAGATTATGCGCCAGTCCTGCCCTTACGGTGACACCCCCACCCCGAACGGCGAGTGCACCTGGCAGACCTGTGTGGGCTCCGTGCCGGGATAGAACCATTCCCAGCGCCGCACTTCGAGCGGGCAGAACGGCGTCGCCAGGAAGCCGTTCGACCAATCCACCTCGCGCGTGACCATGTCCTCCGGACGCGCCCAATCGGCCGGTGCCGGGCGCCGCTCGTACACGTCGCGCATGAACTTCGTCCACGCCGGCGCGACGATGCGGCCGCCGCCCGCGTTGTTCATGATGCGGCGCTGCAGATCGTAGCCGATCCAGATGCCGCTCACGATCTCGGGCGTGAAACCCACGAACCAGGCGTCGGTGTAGTCGTCGGTCGTGCCCGTCTTGCCGGCCATCGGAACACGCAGTCCGGCCACCGCCCCCGCGGCCGTGCCGCAGCGATGCGGGCCGGTGCCCGGCTGGCAGCGCATGACGTCCCGCAGCATGTCGAGCATGAGCCAGTTGTGCTCGGGGTCCATCACCTGCTCGCGCTTGATCGTGGACTGATAGAGAATGTTGCCCTGCCTGTCCTCGATGCGCTGAATCCCGATCGGCTCGACGCGGACGCCTCCGTTGGCGAACGCGGTGTAGGCCGTAATCAGCTCGATCGGTTTTGTCTCACGGGCGCCGATGTGAATAGAAGGATATGGCGGGAGCGGTGTCGTGATGCCGAAGCGGCGCGTCTCGCCGATCACCGTCTGCTCGCCGAGCGCCATGCCCAGCTTGATCGTCGAGAGGTTGCGTGAGAGATACAGCGACTGACGCATCGGGATCGAGCCGAGCGTCGTGTCGTCGTAGTCCTTGGGCGCCCACAGCGAGCTGTCGAGCTGAATGATCGGCGGATTGAGCGGCGAATCATCCAGCATCTCGGTGACGGGATGTCCGGCGCGCACGGCGGCCGAATACACAAAGGGTTTGAACGTGGAGCCCGGCGGGCGGGCGGACTGCGTCACGCGGTTCCACTTCGAGTCTACGAAGTCGCGGCCGCCCACCATCGCGAGGATGTTCCCCGTTTTCGCGTCCAGGGCGAGCATGGCGCCCTGGAGATAGGGCGAGAACGGTCCCTGATCGTCGGGTGTCGCACGGCCCTGCTCGATGTACTCGCGATACGGCGTGCCCTCGAACTTGCCGTTCGAGTAGATGCCCGCCTCGATCTCATCGAGCTGCGACTGGAGGGCCTGCTCCGCAGCTTCCTGCATGTCCAGGTCGAGCGTCGTGTAGATGCGCAGGCCCTTCTCATACAGATCGCGCCCGTACCGGGGCTCGAGGAATGCCGAACGCAGCCACTCGACGAAGTACGGCGCCACGTCGCCGTAGCTGGTGCGGCGCGTCGTCAGCACGAGCGGATACGCCTTCCAGAATTCAACGTCCTCGGGCGTCAGGAACCCCTGATCGCGCATCAAGCCGAGCACGACATTGCGCCGGTTCACGGCGCGGTCGGGATGGTTGCGTGGATTGTACCGCCCGGGAGCCTTGGGCAGCGCCGCCAGTGTGGCCGCCTCGGCGACATTGAGATCGCGCGCCGACTTGCCGAAGAATACCTGCGCTGCCGCCTCCACACCGGCGACGTTCGGACCCAGGCTGATCTGATTCAGATACAGCTCGAGGATCGTATCTTTGGGGAAGTTCCGCTCGAGCTCGACCGCGACTCGCGCCTCGCGCAGCTTGCGGGTCAACCGCTTTTCCCGACCCAGGTGATCCGGGAAAACGTTCCGCGCGAGCTGCATCGTGATCGTCGAGAACCCCTCCGCAAACGAGAGCGTCAGGATATCCGTCTTCAGCGCGCCCAGAACGCGCCAGTAGTCAATGCCTTCGTGGTTGTAAAAGCGCTTGTCTTCGACGGCGATGAATGCCTGCCGGACGTGGATCGGGATGTCGCTGAGCGGCAGCACCGTGCGCCGTTCGATCCCCAGCTCCGTAATCAGCCGGCCGTCGGCCGCGTAGATTTTGGATGTTTGCTGCGGGCCGCCGCGTCCCGGGTCGAGACGCATGATGCTGGGGCAGCGCTCGGCGGCACACACGCGCGTCCATGAGCCGTAAGCCAGGCCGCTCCCGTACAGCAGGGCCAGCACGGTCACGATGATCACCCGCTTGCGCTGCACGGGATCGTACCACCAGCGGACGATCCAGGGTCGGCGAGCTGAAGCGGCGGCGGAGGGTGACGAATAAGGCGTCGAGGCCATCTGTGTAACAACCTAGCAAAGCGATAGATTCGCCGCCATGACGAAGCCTAACGTGTTGCAAGAATTGGAGTGGCGTGGATTCGTGCAGCAGGCGACGCCCGGCCTGGCCGCGCATTTCGCCAAGGGTCCCGTCACCGCGTACTGCGGCTTCGACCCGACCGCGCCGTCGCTCCAGCTCGGCAACCTGATGCCGCTGATGCTGCTCGCCAATCTGCAGCGGGCGGGGCACCGGCCCATTGTCTTGATGGGGGGCGGCACGGGATTGATCGGCGATCCATCCGGCAAAGTGGGCGAACGACCCCTCCTCGCCAAGGAGCAAATCCGCGAGAACCTGCAGCGCCAACGCGACCAGATGGCGCGCTTCCTCGACTTCGGCGCGGGCCCCAGTGCAGCACTGCTGCTCGACAACGCGAAATGGCTCGGCGCCCAATCGCTGATCGACTTCCTCCGCGACGTGGGCAAGCACTTCACCGTGAACATCATGCTGCAGAAGGAGTCGGTGAAGGCCCGGCTCGAGTCGGGGCTGTCGTACACGGAATTCAGCTACATGCTGCTCCAGGCGTACGACTTCCTGCACCTGTTTCGTGAGCGCAAATGCACGCTCCAGGTGGGAGGCAGCGATCAGTGGGGGAATATCACGGCCGGGGTGGAGCTGATCCGGCGCATCGAGAACGCGGAAGCGCACGGCCTCGTCGCCCCGCTCGTGACGATGGCATCGGGCCGGAAATTCGGAAAGACCGAAACCGGCGCGATCTACCTCGATCCGGGGCTGACGTCGCGCTACAAGTTCTATCAGTTCTGGATAAACGTCGACGATCGGGACGTGGAGCAATACCTGAAGCTGTTTACCCATCTTGCAGCAGACGAAATCCGGGACGTCATGGCCCAGCAAGCAGCGAACCCCGCGCGGCGTTCAGCCCAACGCGCTCTGGCCGCGGCCGTCACGACTCTCGTCCACGGCGCCGAGGTCCTCTCGGGCGTCCAGGCAGCGTCGGCGATCCTGTTCGGCGAAGAGCAGGCGGAAGTACACCCACAGGTGTTCGATATTCTCGCGGGCGAGATTCCGACGGTCACCCTCGAGCACGTCGCTGATCAGACCGTGCTGATCGATCTTGTGCTGAGCGCCGGACTCGCCAAATCCAAGAGCGAGGCGCGCCGCAGCATCGAGCAGGGCGGCATCTACCTCAATCAGCAACGCATCGACGATGTGGGGCGGACGATTGCGCCGGGAGACTGGATCGGCGGTCGTAATCTGCTGTTACGCAAAGGAAAGAAGGAGTACGCGCTGCTGCGACGCGGGAGCTGAGCGTGGACAAGGCGGTCCGGCTGCTGCTGGAGATGTTCGATCAGGCCTACACGGCGCCCGCCTGGCACGGTACGCCGCTCAAGGGCTCCATCCGCGGCGTCACCGCGCGTCAGGCCCTGTGGCGCCCGGGCCCGAGGCGGCACTGCATCTGGGACCTCGTGCTGCACACCGCTTACTGGAAGTGCATGGTGCGGCGGCGGCTGCTGCGCGATCCCGAGATCTCATTTCCGCGCGACGGGAGCAACTGGCTCGAGCTGCCCCGGCCCGCCGACGAGGCGGCCTGGAAGCGCGACCGCGCCCTGCTCGACGAGCAGCACCGGCTCCTGCGCCGCGCGGTCGCCGCGCTCCGCACAAAGGAGCTGGGCCGCCGTGGGTGGCATTCCCAATGGCCCCTGAGAGCCGAGGTCTATGGCATCGCCTCGCACGATCTTTATCATGCTGGACAGATCCAGATACTCAAAAGACTGATGAAGCGTCGCTAGGGTAAGGCGACGCTAGGATAAGGCGAGGAGTCATGTTCATTGGGCACTACGCGCTCGGACTGGCGGCCAAGCGATACGCGCCGCGCACCAGCCTGGGCACGCTCTTCATCGCACCGACGCTGGCCGATCTGTTGTGGCCGTTCTTTCTGCTCCTGGGGTGGGAACACTCCCACGTCGTACCGGGCCCCAATCCTTTCCTCACGCTTTGGCTCGACGACATTCGATACTCGCACAGTCTTTTGACGCTGACCGGATGGGGCGCGCTCTACGGTTATCTGTACTGGCGACGCAGGAGAGATAAACGGGCAGCGATCGTGATCGGCCTGCTCGTCGTCAGTCACTGGCTGCTGGACTTCGTCACTCACCGGCCGGACATGCCGCTCTACCCCGGCAGTCCCACTATCGGTCTCGGTCTGTGGAATTCGCCGACCGCGACCATGATTGTCGAGTCAGTGATGCTGCTCGTTGCGGTCGCGATCTACACGCGCGCCACGCAGGCGCGCGATGCCATCGGGCGCTGGGGTTTTTGGGCGCTGATTGCGGTACTCACCGTCTCGTACGTGATCTCGTTCAACGCGCCCACGCCGCCAAGTCAGACGGCGCTCGCCGTCAGCGCAATCATCTTCGGGTGGGTGTTTGCGTTGCTTGCCTGGTGGGTTGATCGGCACAGAGAAGCGATGCCCGCCAGCATACCGATGCTTTGAGAGTAGCGTCCCCGAATCCAGTGACGCTTGGGGATTGGTTTCCCAGCGGCGTGGCCGCGGGGCTCCCTACCTTGGTCAGGTCAGGTCATCCAGCACCTCGACCACCTTTTCCATTTCTTCCACGGTGTTGTAGCAGTGCGGCGCGAGCCGTATCGCCCCTTCCCGTAAGCTGCACACGACCCGCGCCCGCTTGAGGCCGTGATAGGCTTCGACCGGTTTGGTGGGAGCGACGCAGACGATCGCCGAGCGGTGCCCGTTCTCGGTCGGGGACGTAATCCGCACGCCGTTCTCGCGCGCCCACTTCACGACGGGTTCGTGTACCGAGCGCGTGACTTCCGCGATCTCGCGCGCGCCGATTTCCAGCAGGAGCTGCAATGACGCGGTCATGCCCACGAAGTCCTGATACGGCAGCGTCATCATTTCGAATCGGCGGGCATCGGAGCGGAAAGTGGGATTGTATTCCGTGAGCCGCGAGAAATCGTCCGTTCCCTCGAACGCCATCCAGCCGGTGATGGTCGGCTCGAGCTGCGCGATGAGCTCCTTCCGCACATATACGAAGCCCGATCCCCACGGCGACAGCAGCCATTTCTGTCCGCCGCATGCGAGGATGTCGATCGGCGTGTCGGTCACATCGAGCACGGCATTGCCGACGCCCTGAATGCCGTCGACGACGAGGTACGTCCCGTTTGCCCGGCATGCTAGCCCGAGTTTCTTCAGGTCCGCGCGATAACCGTTGGAGAACTGCACGAACGACACGGCGAGCACACGCACTTTGGGGTCGCGCAGCCGTTCGAGCAAATAGTTCTCGTCGGGCCACCCTTCGGGCCGGCAGCGAGCCATCTCGACGGTGATTCCCTGATCGCGGAGCAGCAGCCAGGGATAGACGTTCGCGGGGAATTCCTTGTCCGATAGAAGCACGGTGTCGCCGGCCTTGAGCGGCAGCGCGCGGGCCGCGAGGTGCAATCCGAAGCCTGTATTGGTGGCGAGCGCGATCTCGGAAGGTTCTGCATTGATCAGCTGGGCGATCCCGAGTCGCGCGGCGGCCAGGCCGCCGAGCAGCTCGCGGTCGGGCAGGAGATGCGGCGCGGTACGCTTGGCGGTGAATTCGTCCAGCGCGCGCCGGGTCCGCTCCGGAATCGGTCCGATCGAGGCGTTGTTCAGGTAGGTCGTATCGGCGGTCCACGGGAACTCTGCGGTCCGCAGCGCCTTGAAGGTCTCGCGCAAGGCGCGCACATGCGTGGGGTGATACGCAATCTCGGTCATGCGGCGAAGCCGCCCCGGCCCGCGCGGCCCAATCCGTGCACGTCGAGGGCGTCGCGAAGCCCGTCGCCAAGGAGGTTGAGTCCCAACACCGCGAGTCCAATCGCTACACCGGGTGCAATCGACACCCATGGGGCGACGCGCAGGAGATCGCGTCCTTCGGCGACCATCGCGCCCCAGGATGGAGTGGGGGGTTGGGCGCCGAGGCCGATGAACGAGAGGGCAGCTTCCGCCATGATTGCTCCGCCAATGCCGAGTGTCGCCGCAACCATCACGGGAGCGATCACGTTGGGCAAGAGATGTCGACCGATGATGCGGGCATCGGACGCGCCCAGTGCCCGCGCGGCCTGGACGTACTCGAGCCCGCGCGCCAACAGCACCTGGCCGCGCACGAGGCGCGCCATGCCGGCCCAGCCCACGATGCCGATGACGACGAAGACGACCGGGAGGGACGGCTTTACCGCGGCCGCGATAGCGATCAACAGCAGCAGTGAAGGAAAGGCCAGGGTCACGTCGGCGATGCGCATGATCACGCCGTCGACCCATCGTCCGTAAAAGCCGGCGATGAGGCCGAGCGTGAGGCCCAGGGCGAGCGCAATGCTCTGGCTGATGAGCCCGACCGTCAGGGAGAGCCGCGCGCCGTAGAGGACACGGGAGAGGACGTCTCGACCCTGCGCATCACTGCCGAACAGAAAGGTGTGCGATGGAGGCTGCAAACTCGCGGCGAGCTCGCCGCGTAACGGATCGCCCGGAGCAAGCCATGGCGCCAGCAGCGCGATCACGCCGAGGATCCCGACTAATCCCAGGCCGAACCGTGCGCAGGGGTCACGCGCGAATCGTGTCCAGAAGAGTGGCGCCGCCATGGGGGTGTCGACTACGTTACTCGGGACTCAACCCCCCGGGCAAGCGGATAGAGTCGTGAAACGCGATACACCGTTCACCCTCGTGCTGGGCGGCGGCGGGATGAAGGGGCTCGCCCATATCGGCGTGCTCCAGGCACTGCTCGAGCGCGGTCACCGGCCGACCCGGATCATCGGGTCGAGCGTGGGTGCGCTCGTCGGCGCCGCGTGGGCCGGGGGCATGGGCATCGCTCGGCTGCGCGAGGTGGCGCTTTCGCTACGACGCAAAGACGTGTTCGCCGTCGCGCATGCCGACATGGCGTTCAAGCGCATGCGATCTCCCGCGCTGTTCCGCCGCGAGCCTCTGGAGCACCTGATCGCGCGGACCGTCGGCGACCTCACGTTCCAGCAGCTCGACCCCCCACTCATCATAAACACCGTAGACCTGAATTCCGGCATGCAGGTCTTCTGGGGGCTCCCGGGTCTCGACGACATTCGCGTCGCCGACGCCGTCTTCGCGTCCTGCGCGTTGCCCGGCTACTTCCCGCCGCACGAGATCGGCGGCCGCTTCTACGTCGATGGAGCCGTCGTGTCGAACGTTCCGTTCGACGCGGCGCGCGCCCTTGGCCCCGAGCTGATCGTCGCCGTCGACGTCTCCGCCTCCAGCGTCCTGACGGCCGATGCGCAGGACGACGGATTCGCGGGCGTTTTCGCGCGTGCCACGGAGATCCTGATGCAGACGCTGCTGGAGCAGCGGGTGCGCACCTGGACGACTCCGCCAGTCTACTACATCCAGCCGCGCGTCGAGCACGTGACGATGTTTTCGTTCGATCACCTGCGCGAGGAGGTCGAGGAAGGTTATCGCGCCACGAGCGCGGCCCTCGATCGCCTCGACGAGTGGCCCCAGCCGCACGACGTGGGGATCTATCCCAAACGTCGCGTGACCATCCGCGTGGAGCGCGAGCGCTGCATTGGTTGCGGTACGTGCCTCGTCCACGGGCCCCAGGGGATGTTCGTGCTCGATGCGGATCGAAAGGCGGTGGTGACGGAGCCAGACCAGGAATGGTCGCCGATGGACGGCGACTACATCCGGCACTGCCCGACGTACGCGATCATCGCGCGACCGGCGCAGCAGGAGCGAGAGATGAGGAGATCTGGGTGAAGAAGGGCGTCTGGCCCAGTGGGGTTCCCACTCTAAAGAGCGGGCCCAACAAAGCGCTGCGCTTAAGCGCAGTGCTTCACCGGGCGCACGCTTCAGCGTGTCGACAACCGATATCGACGATCGATCTCCATCAGTTCTTTTGCAACCCTATCCCAGTTGTAGTACGTCTCGACCGCTTTCCTGCCCGCCGCGCCCAGCTGGTTGCGCCGCTCAGGGTTTGACAGCAATTCGCTGACGCCTGCAGCGACCGCGCTCGAGTCGTCAGGATCCACGAGAATCCCGGTCTCTCCCTCGCGCACCGCATCGGGCACACCGCCCGAGCGTCCGCCAACCACTGCGAGGCCGCATGCAGATGCCTCGACGAGGGAGATCCCGAATCCCTCGGCCAGCAGGTCGTGACGCCGCGACACCCCAACGTACAAATCGGCCGCGTTGTACAGCGCCGGGAGCTCTTGATCCGGGACCGCGCCGAGAAACCGCACCGCTTCGCCAAGGCCGAGCTCGTCTTTCAGATGTTCGAGCTGCGGCAGGCGATCCCCGACGCCGGCGACGGCGTAACGCGTCCCGGGATGCGCGCGGCGAATCGCCGGTAGCGCCCGCATGACGGTGTCGATCCCCTTGTGCCATTCAAGACGGGCAACGGTAATCAGCCAGGGGCCGCCATTCAGCCCGTACTTGGCACGCACCCCATTCGGATCGATGCCGGGCCGAAAATGCTCGGGCGTCGTGCCCAGCGGCACGGTTTCGATCGGGATATCGAGCTCGAGCAGGCGCAGTACATCTCGGGTCAGATCCGCCGTCCACCGGCTGATTGCGACAATGACGGCGGCTTTGCCGAGGATGCTTCCGGCCGTGCGGCGCTTGAAGCGGCTGCGCCGGACTTTGGCATCGATCAACAGCAGCTCGGTCCCGTAAACGATTACGCCATATGGAATGCCGCGCAACGCGTTCACCCAGCGCGCTGGATACCCTGCGGGTTTCAGCTCCCCGCACCACGTAAATGCCGGGCGCCATTTCATCGAGAGAGCGATGGCTCGCCACGTCCACAGCGTGAGTCCCTGAACTGTGCGGAGCCGCGTCGCGCGTATGCCGACGCGATCGATCGGTTGCGGGAAGCGCGCGTCACTCGCCGCGCTCTTCTCATCGGCGCCCGTCGAAACGACGAGCGAGCTCGGGGGATATCGCAGCGCCAGCTCGCCCATCATGCGGGCGATACCGCCGCCGTGGGGTGGAAAATTGAACGCTAGGAGGAGACTTGTGATTCGATGTCCCGCAGGTCGCGGATCACACGGTCCCAGTTGTAATAGGTCTCGATGGACTTGCGACCCGCCTGACCCAGCCGTCGGGCCAGCAGTTGATCGCCAAAGAGCCGCTTGATCGCGCCCGCGACGGCATCCGGTGCATCGGGATCGACCACCAGTCCGGTCTCGCCATCCTGCACCGCTTCCGCCAACCCGCCCGACTTCCCGGCGATCACCGGGAGACCGCAGGCGCTCGCCTCAGCGAGGGCCACGCCGAATCCTTCGACGCGCGAGCCGTCGGCACGCCGCGACACGCCGACGTAGGCGGTCGCGAGGTTGAACACGGCCGGAAGCTCGGCCTCGGGGACGTTGCCGACAAAGCGGACGTGATCGGCAATCCTCAACTCCTCGGCCATCTTCTGGTACGCTTTGCGTTGCTTGCCGCTTCCTACGACCAGGTAACTCACATCGAGCCCTTCGCGCCGGCACTGCGCAATGGCCTTCAACGACGTATCGACGCCCTTGTAGGGCTCGAGCCGGGCGACCGTGAGCACCCACGTCCCGCCATTCACGCCGTACCGCGCGCGAACCGCGCGCGTGTCGATGCCCGGCCGGAATTGCTCGGGGTCGGTGCCGAGCGGCACGAGCTTCACGTGCTCGGCGAGAGGATCGAGTCCCAGCTCGCGCAGCACCGTCTGGGCCTGCTCGCGGGTCCATTGGCTGTTCGCCACGACGGCCACGGCCGAGCCGAACAACGCTTTCGCCGTCTTGCGCGCGAAGCGCGAATGATGGATCGCGTGCAGCTCTTTCAGGAGATCACCGCCGTGCACGAACACGCCGTACTTCGTGCCCACGCGTTCGTGCACCCATTTCGCGGGATACGTGCAGGGCCGGATCGAATCGCACCAGGCGAAGCGCGGCTTGTGCTGACGCGCCAGTGTGGCCACGCGACGCGACCAGAACAACAGCCCGGCGAGATTGCGCAGCGCTTTGCTCGGCACGGGGAGACGATCGACAACTGCTCCGCTGAAGCGCACGTCGGAATCCTGCGAATCGCGATGCTGGCCAGTCGATACCAGCAGCTCCCCGCGCGGATAACGACGCGTCACTTCACCCATCATGCGCGCGATGCCGGTCTGCATCGGTGGGAATTCACCGGTCAGCAGGAAGGTTTTAGCCACGCCGTTGCCGCTCCCATAGAAAGGCGTACTTGAAGAACACGGACGCCGCACTCATTCCCGCGTGGATCGCGCCAAGACGCCCGTCGAGGATGCTGCCGTGCAGGAGGTAGTCCCGCCAAAACCGGAGCGCGGGGCGCAGGGTGACGTCGATCCATGAGGCGCGCCGGCCCTGCGCCGCCAAATCGGCCGCGCTCATTCTGCTGTACGCAATGATCTTGTCGAGGTGATGCCGCAGGTCGCGGTAGGGCATGTGGTCCAACTCGTGCTGCAGCTCGCCCTGCTGACTTTCGGGGAACTCGAGTCCCGGATGTGCCGTCTTGCCTCCGAACCGTCTGTCCCGTTTGAACAGTCGCACCACCCAATCACGGCCCCAATGTCCGCGCCGCAGCACGTGGCCATGAAAAAGATTGCGGCGTTTGACGCGATAGGCTTCGTGTCTCGGCGCCGCCACCACCGCCGCCAGTTCTCCGGCGAGTCCCGACCCAATGCGTTCATCGGCATCGAGCGCGAACACCCATTCGTGCGTCGCGGCGGCGATGCCGGCATTCCGCTGCGCCGCGATCCCTGGGGTGACGCCGTTGAGAACTCGCGCCCCCGCTCTGGCAGCGACTGCCGCTGTATCGTCCTTCGATCCGGCGTCTACTACGATCACTTCGCCGGCCCACGACAGTCCGCGCACGCAATCCTCGATCTGGCCCGCCTCGTTCAGCGTGGGGATGACGACTGTGAGCGCTGCCGGGGAAGACGCCATTGTGCCGAATGTTAACGGGAGCGTTCCCCGGCGAGCAATCGCCGACGGGCAATCGCCTCTCTGTAGACGACCTCGGTTCGCTCGGCCGTGCGTGGCACGGTGAATTCGGACCGGACCAGCTCGCGTCCGGCCGCGGCAACGCGCGCACGGAGCGCGTCATCACCAAGCATCCGGTCCAACGCGCGCGTCCAGGCGGCCGAGTCGAGCGGCGGGACCAGCAGCCCCGTCTCACCCGGGTAGACCAGCTCGGGATTCCCGCCGGCTGCTGACGCGATCACTGGAACGCCGAGCGACATCGCCTCGAGGAGTGCTTGCGACAGACCTTCGATCCGGGATGGTAAGGCCGCGACCGTGGCGAAGCGGTAAAACGCGAGCGGTCGCTCGGTAAACGGGACATAGACGATGCGATGACGCGGCGGGACGGCGCGTTCGGCATCGGTCAGCTCGCTGTCCGGCTCGATCCCGACAAAGGCGACCGTGACTGGACGCTCGAGTGCCGGGAGCGCGCGCACCAAAATCTCCTGGTCCTTGCGGCGCGCGACGACCACCACGACGGGCTTGCCGGAGTTCCCGAGCACATCCCGAGCGGCGGCGAGATCGGGTGGCGCAGGCTCCGCCTGGACACGTTCGAGATCGATGCCGTTCGGCACAACGCGAAGCCGAGCGGCGGGATGGAAACGGCGGCGCAGGGCACTAGCCACCGCCGCGCTGACGGCGATCGTGCGGTCGGCGGTGAGTCCGACGGCGATCAGCTCGGGCGGCGACGTCAGCGGCATGGTGCGACGCGTGACGACGAAGGGCTGCGGCAGGCGCCCTTGCCAACGGAGCCACGTCAGCGCTCGACGATCGCCCGTCGCGTGACTGTTCACGACATCGACATGGCGCTCGGCAATGACGCGGGCAATCTGACGAGCGACGTGGCGCGTGCCGCGAAAGTCCAGCGCCACATGCTCCAGCGACTTCGTATCCGCGACCTGGCGCGCGAGCAGCGTGCTTTCGGGGCAACCGACTAGTACGCGATGACCACGCGCTGCCAGCTCGCGACTGAGACTGTAGATCGATTGCGTCGAGCCTGCACCTTGGCCCTGGTGCGTGAGCTGCAACGTCGTGAGCCGCCCAGGCTCCGTCATGTGCCGAAGCTAGTTATACTGGGACTCCGATGCACGTCGTGGTCGCGTCCCACCACCGGCTCCCCGTCGAGGGTTATGGCGGACCGCAGCGCGTCGTCGTGGCGCTGGTTCGCGGGCTTGCGGCGCTCGGTCACAAGGTCACGGTGCTGGCACAGCCCGGGACGCGCCTCCCCGAGGCGGCGAAGATCGTCGAGGTAGCACCGCGAATCCTGAAGAACGCGGGCGGCGACCTTACCTCGCTGATTCCGGCCGACGCCGACATCGTCCACGCACACTTCCCCGTCAAGACACTGCCGAAAGACGTCCCGCTCGTACAAACGCTGCACAGTAACTGGAAACCGGGAACGCCGCTCCCTCCCAACACGATTTTTCTCTCGGGCGATCACGCGAAGCGTCATGGCAGCGATGTCTTCGTGTACAACGGCCTCGACCCCGTCGAATACATCTTTCGCCGGCGCAAGGAGCGGTGGGACCTGTTCCTCGGGAAGCTGCACAGCGATCGGGGCTATCACTGGGCGATCGACGCCGCCAAGCGCACCGGGCGCCGGCTCATCGTGGCCGGAGGGTGGCGACCCAGCTTCACCGGTGTGATCAAGTACGTCGGCGAGGTCGGCGGCAAGCGCAAGGCGGTGCTGCTCGCGCGCGCGCGATGTTTGTGGATGCCTGCGCAATGGGACGAGCCGTTCGGGCTGCCGACGATCGAGGCGCTGTTCTCCGGGACGCCCGTGTTGGGCACGCGGCGAGGCGCGCTGCCGGAAATCGTCACCCCCGACGTGGGCGTGCTGCGTGACAAGATGGATGAGCTGATCGCCGCGATGGACAAGGTCGGGTCACTCGATCCGCAGGCATGCCGTGCGCGGGCGGAGCGGCACTTCACTCACCTTGTGATGGCGGAGGCATACGTCCGCATGTATCAGGCCGTGATGAGCGCCGGCAAGCTCCCGTCGGGAAAAGCCACATAGATCGCGACCTGCGGCGCGTGCTGCTGCTCGGCGGTGCGCTGCGTTTGCTCGCCGCGATTTTCAGTCAGGGGTTTCTCGCCAGCGACGACCATCACGTCGTCATCACCGCCGCCGATCGGATCGCGAGGGGCGATGGACTGCCCCCCACATACGCCCGCTCGGCGTTGTTTCCGGCCGCCATCGCAGGCGTCATGACCATCACCCGGTCGCTCGGTGTCCACGATCCCGGCATCGAGATGATGTTCGTACGGTTGGTACAGGGTGCATACGCGTTGCTGGTTGTCTACTTCGTTTATCGAATCTTGGCCTCACCCCGTGGCCCCATCTCCCTGGCGGCCTCACCCGCTGACCCTCTCTCCCCCTTGACCTCACCCCCTGACCCCCTCTCCCCATCGGGAGAGGGGGAACGTGGAGTACGGAGCACCGCAGCTACGGGTGGCCTATTGGCCGCCGTTTTCTTCGCGATGCCGGTGACGTCCGTGCATCAACTCGAGGAGTCAGTTTGCCAGGTCCCGCTCCTAGCGGCGTACTGGTGGTGGCAGCGGAGTGAATCAGCCGTCGGCCGTCAGCCGTCAGCTCTCTGGGCTTCGCTCGCTGGGGTCGCGCTCGGTCTCGCCCTGATCCTCCGCTTTCCACTCATCACGCTCGTGGCGGCGTTCCTGGCGATCGCGCTGATCCAGCGGCGACAGGCAACAACGAAGCTCGCCCTCTTGGGCGGCCTGCTCCTCATCGTCGTCCTGCAGGGCTACAGCAACGCGCTGATCAATCACGAGTGGTGGTATTCGTTCAAAGCGCGGTTGGGGCCGATGCTGCATCCGCAGCGAATGGCGTTGGAATCGGAGGGCTATCCCAGCAGTCCGCCGTGGCACTACGTCCTCACGCTGCTGGCGGCGCTGATTCCTCCAGCCTCGGTGCCGCTCCTTGCCGCCGCCGTGAAGGGCGGGATATCGCGTCGATACCTTCTGCCTGGCGCCGGCGTGGTCGCGTTTCTTCTGAGCCATAGCCTGATCGCGAACAAGCAGGAGCGATTCCTCCTTCCGATCCTGCCCATCCTTTTCATTCTGATCGTCGCGGGGCTACCGTGGTTGGCGTCCTGGCTGCGGCGCTGGTATCGGGCGATGTGGTGGTATTTCTGGGCCGTGAATGGCGCTCTGCTGCTCGTGCTCACGTTCAGCTTCTCAAAGAAGGATCGTGTGGCACCGTTAGTCTACGTGTCCCGACGTCACGATGCGACCGGGGTCCTGGTCGCGCAGTACAATCAGACTTTCACTGTGCCGGAGTACTATCTCGGTCAGCCGAGGCCGGTGCTGGTGGTGTTGCGGAGACAGGACGACACGGTGTTCACGGACCGGTGGATGGCCGAGACCGGCTCGCGGATCAATTACGTCGTTCTCTACAGTGACGCACCCGACAGCGATCGCGCAGCCCTGGCTGAGGCGCTCGGCCGTCCGCTCACCCTGTTGACCGTCATCACACCGAGTCTCAGCGATCGCATTGCGCACGCGATCAATCCCCGGCACAACAAGGCTCGTACGGCCGCGATCTATACCACGACGTAGTTGCGAAACTCGAACACGCGCGCTCCGGTCATTCGCTCGATCCAGTCCGAGACGTAGAATCGCATGTGTTCGGGCTTGAAGTGCCGCGGCCCGATCACGCGGTCGGGATCGTGGGTCCGGTCCGCGATCCATTCCCGGGCGGCGGCGGGGTGACTGCCGGTGAAGTCGCGCAGCAGCGGGATCCACTCGAGAAATCCGCGCGCCTGTTCCTTCTCGAGCCGATCGCCGGCCCACGGATAGATCGTCTTCGATATCTCGAGCTTCGCGTTGATCGCTTTGGCGGGCCGCGCCCAGCCGTAATGGAACATTTCCGCCTCGGTCGGCCTCGCGCGGATCTTGCGATAGCCCGGGCCGACCCGAAATCCCTGCGCGCCCTGATAGGGCCGGATATCCTGGCCGAGACGGATGCAACGCACCTCCCGCCTGTACCACCGGCGGCTGGTGGCGATGCGATCGAAGCCGCCGTAAAAGTGCAGATACTTGACGAGCAGTCCTTCGACTCGGTCGTCACGATCCCACTCGGCGACCTTCTCCTTCAGGATGTGCGCACCCCGCTCGTGCAGCACCTCATCGGCCTGGATGTAGATGCCCCACGACCCGCGGCACGCGTCCATCGCGCGCTGCGTCTCGATGGACAGCATGATGTTCTTCTTGGTGAAGTCCCACTCGGTATCGAGTATGCGGACGCGCGGATCGTCGATCGACGCCACGAGGTCGCGCGTGTCGTCCTCGGACTTGCCGACGTTGACGACCACTTCGTCGCACACCTCCAACACCGAGTGGATGGCGGGGATGATCGGGAAGTCGAGTTTGACCGCGTTGCGGACGATGGTGAAGCCGGAGAGCACATCAGGTCCGGAACTGCAGGTTGTACAGCCGGCGATACAGGCCGTCCGCGGACAGCAGGTCGCCGTGCGTACCGCGCTCCACGATCCGGCCTTCGGCGAGCACCACGATGAAATGGGCGTGCTGCACCGTCGCGAGCCGGTGCGCGATCACGAAGACGGTGCGGTGCGCCATCAACCGGTCGATGGCCTCCTGCACGAGCCGCTCGGACTCCGTATCGAGGGCGCTCGTCGCCTCATCCAGAATCAGGATGGGCGGATCGCGCAGCAGCGCGCGGGCAATGGCGATGCGTTGCCGCTGCCCACCGCTGAGCCGGGTCCCGCGCTCGCCGAGCAGCGTGTCGTAGCCCTCGGGCAGCCGCATGATGAAGTCGTCGGCATTGGCGGCGCGCGCCGCCGCGCGCACCTGCTCGATCGGCACGTCTTTCAAACCGTACGCGATGTTGGCGAGCACGGTCTCGTTGAGCAGCACGGTCTCCTGCGAAACGATCCCCATCAACCGCCGCAGCGAGGTGCGGGTGAAGTTCGTGAGCGGGACGCCGTCCATAAGGATCTCGCCGCGCGTGGGCTCGTAGAAGCGCGGGAGCAGATCCACGAGCGTGGTCTTCCCCGCCCCCGAGGGTCCGACGATCGCGACGATCTGACCGCGACGCACTTCGAGATCGACATCCCGCAGGACCGCTTCGCCCGCGTCGTATTCGAACGACACGCCGCGGAACTCGATCTGCTCGCTGAATTCGGCGGTGGTCTCGCCCGGGCGATCGCCTTCCGCCGATGGCAAGTCCAACACTTCGAACACGCGTTCCGCCGACGCCACGGCCGCCGCCATGACCGCCGGGTAATTCGACACCGATTTGATCGGCGACATGAGCCGCAAGCTGACGGCGAGAAACGTGATCAGCACCGCGGGATCGAGCGAGGCGCCCGCCCCCAGCGCGAGCCGCGTGCCCACCACGAGAATCAACACGATCATCACGCCGCCAAAGACCTCGCTGACGGGGCTCGTCAGGCTCGAGTAGCGCTGCGCGCGCAGTACCCGCCGCCGATAGCGCTCCGCCAGCTCACGAAACCGTCCCAGCTCGAACGCTTCGGCCACGTACGCTCGCACCAGCTTGGCCGACGCAATCATCTCGCCGACGTGGCTCGTGACTTCGCCGCGCTCGGTCGCGAGCTCGCGCGAGCGGCGGCGCAGGCGGTTGATCATGGGGCGAATGATCAGGAGCAGCACCGGAGCGAGGAGCAGGGAAAGCAGCGCCAGCCGTGGCGACAGCCCGAAGAGAATGACCAGGTACACCATGATCACGACGACGTTCTGGAGGAGTGAGGCAAGCGCCGCGCTCACAGCCGTCTTGACCTGATCGGTGTCGCTGATGATGCGCGCGATGATCTGGCCGCCGCGCGTCCGCTGGAAGTAGCCCAGCGGCAGGGTCTGCAGGTGGCGGAACAGGCGCACGCGCAGATCGCGCACCACGCCTTCCTGAATGGACACGCTGCCGATCGACGCCAGATAGGACGTCAGGTTCTTGAGCAGGAGCGCCACGAGCAGCACGATCACCACGTTGCGCAGCGCGACCTCGGGCGAGCCCGCGGCCAGGAACGGCCCGGCGATCCAGTCCAGGAGGGCTTCGACCTGTGATCCACCTTCGGCGGGCAACGCCGCCGTGCCGAACAGCGTGCGGAGGAACGGGATCAGCAGCACGAACGTAAAGCCGTCGAGCACAGAGGAAATCACTGTCGCCGCGATCGTGGCGGCGAACAGCGACGTATACGGACGGAGCAGCCACAGCAGCCGAGCGCCGCGGCCCATTATTTGGCGGAGCGGGGGGTGAGCAGGGCGACGGGCAGGATCATTTCCTCCGGCGTCGCTCCGCCATGGAGAAAGGCGCCACGGTAGCGCGCCTGGTATTCTCGCAGCTTCGTCGGATACACGAAGAACCGGTCGCCGGTCGCGAGCAGCAGTCGCACCCCCAATCCCTTGGCCGGCAGACCGAACGATTTCAGATCCTCGACCATGATCGCGGCTTCCGGATCCTCGGCACGCAGGTCCTCACCGAATTTGTAGCGGAGATTGGCCGTGGCATCGCGCTTGGCGAACACGGTCGCCGGTGTATCGCAGTGAATGGAGCCGTGATCGGTCGTCAGCAGCACCGGGACACTCCGCCGCTCCGCTTCCTCCAGCGCCGCGAGCACCGGCGAACGCTCGAACCACGTTCGCGTCAACCCTCGCAACGCATCCGCATCGCGCGCCACCTCGTACAGAATCGCGTTCTCCGAACGGCCGTGGGTCAGCTGATCGATGAAGTTGAACACGAGCGCGGTGACGCCGGGCTGCGCGAGATGGGCCGGCAGCCGCCGCAAGAGATCGGCGCCGTCGGCCGCGGTGAACAGTTTTTCGTAGCGCACAGGGACCGTCTCGCCCACCAGCTCACGGAGCTGCTCGTTCAGGAGCTCCGGTTCGTGCGCGTTGAGGCTCTCCTCGTCCGAAGGCGCTCCCCACCAGTCGGGATGGCGCGCGGCGATCTCCATCGGGAACAGGCCGCTGAAAATGGCGTTGCGGGAAAACGGGGTCGCCGTCGGCAGAATGCTGTAGTAGTGAGACTCCTCAACATCGAACAGCGGCGTGATCAGGTCCCGCAACACCTCCCACTGATCGAGCCGCAGACAATCGATCACGACGAAGAGGACGCGCCCGGTGCGCTTGAGCGCGGGCACCAGAAACTCCGCGCCGACGTCGACCGACAGCGGCGGCCGGTCGCGCTCCGGGTCGGCCAGCCAGCGGGGATACTGCCGGGCAATGAACCCCTGGAAATCCTTGCGCAGGCTTTCCTGCAGCGTGCGCAGCGCTTCCGAGAGGCCCGGCTCCGAAGCGGCGGCGAGACGCACTTCCCAGCGCGCCAGCTCGGCGACCAGCTCGATCCACTCGCGCCACGCGAGCGCCGCGCCACGACGTCCCTCCAGCTCGCGGAAGCGGGTGACGAAGTCGCGCGCGAGGCGCTGCTGCCGGATGCGATCGCCCTCGAGCAGGCGCGTCACCACGGACAAGACCTGCCGGGGATGCACCGGCTTCACGAGATAGTCGTCGATCTCGATGCCGATCGCGTCGCGCATCAGCGCGTCGTCTTCACTTTGGGTGACCATGACGACGGCCATGGCAGGATCAATCGCTCGGATCTCCGGCAACAGCTCGATGCCGCGCCGGCCCGGCATCTGCTCATCGAGCAGCACGATGCTGTAGGGTTGGCGACGCAGCATTGCGAGAGCGTCGTCGCCGTGCGCCGCCTGCGCCACCGCGAATCCCTGCTCCTCGAGAAAACGGCGGTGCGCGGCGAGGCCGTCGATCTCGTCGTCAACCCAGAGAATGCTCTTCGGGCGTGGCATCGCAGAGAAGGTAGTCCCGCTGGCGAAGCCGGGCAACGCGACTACATTGGCCGCGTGTTGCGTATTCTCTGCGTCCGGTTCAGCTCCATTGGCGACGTCCTTCTCACCACTCCCCTCCTGCGCGCGTTGAAGCGCCGTCATCCCGACGCGGAGATCTTTTTCGTCACGAAACGCGCCATGGCCGCGCTCGTGATGGAGAACCCGAATCTCATGCAGGTCATCGCGCTCGAGCCCGGCGAGCGCATTACCGATCTGGCACGCCGGCTACGCACGGTCGGCGCCACCCACGGGCTCGATCTTCACGGCAGTCTGCGCAGCACAGCGCTGCGCTGGCTGGTCCGGTGCCGTTGGGCGGGATACTCCAAGCGGAAATTCGCTCGCACGGCGCTGATCTCGACAAAGATCAACGTCTACGGCAGACATGTCCCGGTTCCCGAGCGGTACTTCGAAGCCGCGCGTTCCCTCGACGTCGAGCCGGACGGACGGCCGCCGGAGTTTTTTCTGGCGCCCGCAGCGCGGGAGCGCGTCGCGCGGTGGCTCGCTGAGCGCGGGCTGGAAGGCAAACCCATCGCCGCTCTCGCCCCGGGCGCCGCGCACGCTACCAAGCGGTGGCCGATTCGGCACTGGGAGGCGCTGATCGAGCGACTGCAGCGCCTGGGCTATGCACTGGTGGCGATCGGTGGCGCCGATGATCGCGAGCTGGTAAGCCAACTCGGGTCGGCGGTCACGAATGCAGCGGGAGAACTCTCCCTTCAGGAGACCGGCGCCTGCCTCGCGCGCTCATCTGTGCTCGTCTCCGGCGACACCGGTGTGATGCACATGGCCACGGGCGTGGGCACACCAGTCGTCGCGTTGTTCGGACCAACCGTGGAGCCGTTCGGCTTCTTCCCTTATTCACCGCGCGCGAGCGTCGTGGAACTGGATCTCGCCTGCCGGCCCTGCTCGGCGATGGGTTCGAATCGCTGCCCGCTGGGCCACCATCGCTGCCTCCTTGACCTTCTCCCCGATCACGTGGCCGCTGCCGTGGAGCGGCTTGTCGCATGACGATTCCCGCGACCACGCCGGCCGAAGAACGGCTCGTCACGTTGATCGCCGAAGCGGCACGCGGTCCGCAGCGTGAAGGACTGTTTGCGCTCTGGCTGGTCGTGCGCGCCGCCGAAGCGCTCCTCCCCCCCGCGCCCGTCAGCGCGAAAAACCACCGCCGTCGCCTGCAGGCGCTGGAGTCGCGACTCGCGAGTCTCGCGTTGCCGCCGCCACTGCGCCGTGCGCTGTCAGCAGCCCGTCAACATCTCGAGACCGCCACGCCTCACGCGGCCGCACTGGTGCTCAGCCAGCTCACCGCACCCGCGCGCGAAGTCCTTGGCAGCGAGGCAGCCGAAGCCGTCACTGTTGCAGCGCGTACGGCCAAATTGCATCTATAGACCATGCCATCGCCCGCTCGGAAGCTCGAGAAGCGCCCCTCACTCGACCGTCTCGTCGAGAAAGTGGACGCGCAGCGTCCCGGCGAAATCACCGGGGACACGATCCCGACCGGTTACGGCTCGCTCGACAAGCTCCTGGGCGGCGGCGTGCGCCGGCGCGACCTGATTCTCCTGGGAGGCGACATCGGGAGCGGCAAGTCGGCGCTCGCGCTGAGTATTGCCTTGCGCGTCGCGCAGCAGTCGGTGGGCGTCGCGTATCTGTCCGGAGAAATGAACGAAGAGCGGTTGATGGAGCGTGCCCTCGCGATCGAAGGATGCGTTGCAGTCGACGAGCTGCGCGGGGCGAAACTGAGCGAGCAGTCGAGGGCGGAAGTCGGAGGCGCGGCGGTGCGGCTGCGCGGTCTGCCAATTACCTTCTTGCCTCTCGCGGGGGAGGGCTTCGAGGCGGTCGTCGAACATCTGGACCCGCTGCGGCAAGTCGGCCTGGTGGTCGTCGATTACCTCCAGCTCGTGCCACCGCCCAGCACGCGCACGACGCAGGATGAGGACACGGCGCTCGTGCTGCGTCACCTCAAGGCGACGGCGCTCGCGCGGCAGGTCGCGCTGCTGGTCGTGGCGCAGCTGCCGGGTTTCAAGGCCGAGCGGAACGACCCGCGGCCCACGCTGGACGATTACGGCGTGTTGGGCGCACCGAAACAGCACGCCGACGTGATCCTGTCGATTTTCCGTGAGGAGATGTATCGCCCGGGCGGCGGCGTCGAGGGTGCGACCGAGCTACTCGTCGCGAAGAACCGCAACGGCCCGACGGGATTTGTGGACCTGTATTTCCATCGACGTTGGATGCGGTTTGAGGATATGCTGGATCCGGCTCGATAGCGTAACCGGATGCGAGAGGTCATTTGGGGGGGAGGGGCGCAGCAGGCTGCGCCCTACTTTTTCTGGGCCGAATCCGCAGGAATCTCGCTGATCATCGTGTAGGTCGATCCCGCCGCCCCGATATTTGGCCGCAGCGTAATCCACAGAGGACGATCGCCCTTCTGCGCGAAGAGGGTTACCGAGCCCCCTGTCCCGGCGGTCTCGCGCTGAATAACCCAGCCATTCAGCGGCAGTGCGTTCCGGAACCAAGCGACGATCACCGCAACAGAATCGGGCGACGTCATGGTGAGCTGGGCCGCTTCCTCGCCCGCCGCCACGGTTACCGGTGTGGACTGCGGGTAGGCAAGTGTTCCGCTCAACGCGCGGCCGACCGCTTCGCGGGCGCGCGCCGTATCGCCGGGACGATCGCAGGCGACGAGCAGGGCAAGCACGACGACGAGATGATGGGCGCGAGACATCGGCGGGAATCCTACCTGTGGCGCAGCGCGCGGGTCAAGCTATAATGGACATGCCTGCCAGGCACACCCTTCAGGGTGTGAACGCAATGGGGGCGGGGGCGGTGAGATGGCCGGTCATAGCAAGTGGAAACAAATCAAGCGCAAGAAGGCGGTCACCGACCAGAAGCGCGGTGCGGTGTTTACCCGTCTCATCCGCGAAATCACGATCGCGGCCAAGGCCAGTGGGGGGGATCCCGGCGGTAACGCGCGGCTGCGCACGGCGATCGACGCGGCGAAGGCAGAGAACATGCCCGCCGACAACATCGATCGAGCCATCAAGAAGGGGACCGGCGAGCTCGAGGGTGTGACCTACGAAGAGGTCACATATGAAGGATACGGTCCGGGCGGCGCGGCGCTGCTGGTTCAGGCGACGACGGACAACGCGAATCGCACGGTCGCCGAGATCCGGAACGTCTTCAGCAAGCATGGCGGCAACCTCGGCGCCTCGAACGCGGTTGCCTGGATGTTCGATCGCAAGGGACAAATCGTCGTCGACGGGAAGGCAAGCGAGGATGCCACGATGGAAGTGGCGCTGGATGCCGGCGCCGATGATATGGAGAAAGAGGGCGACATCTACGTCATCACGACCCCGCCTGCTCAGCTCCACGCGATCGATCAGGCGTTGCGAGCGAAGAAGCTGCCGGTGCAGAGCGCGGAGATCGCGCTGGTTCCCAAAAACACCGTGAAGGTCGAGGGCAGCGATGCCCGGCGTCTGCTGCACCTCGTCGAAAGCCTCGAAGAAATGGACGACGTCGCGAAGGTCTTCTCCAACTTCGACATCGACGCCGAGGCGATGGCGGCGGTGACAGGATGACGTGAGGGTCCTGGGCGTCGACCCCGGCACTCAGGTCACGGGCTACGGCGTGATCGAAACGGGGAACGGTACTCCCGGGATGGGTCGTCTGATCGAATGCGGTGTCTTGCGGTTCGGGCGTAACAATCCCCTGCCCCATCGGCTCGCCGAGCTCCACAGCGAAATCGCGCTGTTGATCAAGCGCCACCAGCCGTCGGTGCTCGCGCTCGAGGACGCTTTCTATCATAAGAACGTCCGGACGACGCTCGTGCTCGGTCATGCTCGAGGGGTAATCCTGCTCGCCGCCCAGCAGGAAGGGCTCGATATCGCGCAGTATGCGCCGGCGATGATCAAGAAGACGGTGGTGGGGGCCGGGGGCGCAAAGAAAAACCAGGTCGGCGCGATGGTCGCGCGGCTGCTGCGCTTGAAGAGCGCACCGAAGCCTCCCGACGCGGCGGATGGAGTGGCCGCGGCGCTGACATTTATTCTTCGTTCCCCCTCTCCGGAACGGAGGGGGGGCCCGGGGGTGAGGACGGGGAGATGATTGCGCATGTCAGGGGACGGCTCGCGGCAAAATCCGCGGACCGGGTCATCGTCGAGACGGCGGGCGGCGTCGGCTACGACGTCGTGGTCCCGCTTGGCGTTATGGAACGCCTGCCCGCCGTCGGCGCAGACGTGACGTTGGCGACCGAGCTCGTTGTGCGCGAGGACGGGTGGGCGCTGTACGGTTTTCTCGACGACGCGGAACGCAGGTTTTTTCAGCGGCTGACGAGCGTCAGCGGCGTGGGACCCAAGATTGGGATTGCATTGCTCTCCGCACTCGGTGTCGAGCGAGGCGCCCGGGCGCTGCGCGAGAAGAACATCGCCTTGCTTTCTTCCGTGAGCGGCATCGGGCGAAAGACCGCCGAGCGACTCGCCTTGGAGCTAGGCGAAAAGGTCGAGGATTTTACCGCGGCACCGGCCGCGCCGATTCCGGTCGGCGCCGAAGCGGCCCTCAAGGCGCTGGAACGGCTCGGGTACGCGACGGCGGAAGCTGATCGCGCCGTGCGCCAGGTGCTCGCCGGCAACGGCAACGACGAAACGGAAGCGCTCGTGCGGGGCGCACTTCACATTCTCACGACCCGATGACACCACCAGGCGCTGAAGTCACTGCTGAATGGATCTGTGCCCGGTGTGGTTCCACGAACCGGCGCCTGGTGCCCGCGGGCGCGACCACCGCGGAAGACTCCTGCGTCATGTGCCATACGCTCCACATCATCGAGGCCCAGGTGCGTCCCGTGCGGTGGCGTGCCCTGCCGAAAGGGAGAGGTTCGGACTCTTGGTTGGCGCGGAAATGATTCACAGGCTAAAGCCTGCCCTTCAGGGTGTGAACGATGGCGCGTGCTGAAATCACCACGCCGGAAGCACTCGAGAACGAGCGGCTCACCGACGCCGCGTTGCGCCCGTCGCGGCTCGATGAATTCGTGGGCCAGGCGAAGGTCAAGGAATCGCTCCAGATCGCGATCGACGCGGCGAAGCAGCGCAATGAGCCACTCGATCATGCCCTGTTCTTCGGCCCGCCCGGACTGGGCAAGACGACGCTCGCCCTGCTGATGGCCAAGGAGCTGGATGTGAACATCCGCACGACGTCCGGCCCCGTGCTCGAGCGGCCGGGCGACTTGGTGGGGATGCTCACGTCACTCAAAGCCGGCGACATTTTCTTTATAGATGAAGTGCACCGCCTGCGGCCGGCGCTGGAGGAGTTTCTCTATCCCGCGATGGAGGAGTATCGCGTCGACGTGCGCATCGCTGATGGCCCCCACGCGCAGACGCTGCCGATGCAGCTCGAGCGCTTCACCCTGATCGGCGCGACGACGCGCTTTGGCCTGCTCACACCGCCGTTGCGCGCCCGCTTCGGCCTGGTCGAGCGGCTCCACTACTACCCGCCGGACGATCTCGTGCAGATCATCACGCGTTCGGCCGGCATCCTCGGCGTCGCGGCGGACGCAGCCGGCGTGGCAGAGATCGCGCGGCGCAGCCGTGGCACACCCCGAGTCGCCAATCGACTGCTGAAACGCGTGCGCGACTACGCCCAGGTGCGCGCGGGCGGCAAGATCACGTCCGCGGTCGCGGCCGAGGCGCTCAAGCGGCTCGACGTCGACGAGTTCGGACTCGACGACATGGATGCTCGAATTCTCAAAGCGATCATCGAGATGTTCGAGGGCGGACCGGTCGGCGTGCAGACCGTTGCGGCGGCGGTGGGCGAGGACCCCGGCACGCTCGAAGAGGTGTACGAACCATTCCTGATGCAGCAGGGCTTTCTCGCGCGCACCCCACGCGGCCGCGTGGCAACGCCCGCCGCCTATCGGCACTTTGGCTTCGTTCCTCCCAAGTCTGCGGAGCAGGCGAGTATCTTCGACGGCTAGTGCACCGTCTCTCTGATTTCGATTACGAACTCCCCAGCTCGCAGATCGCTCAGCGCCCCTTGCCCGATCGCTCAGCGAGCCGGTTGCTCGTGCTCGATCGCGCGACCGGGACGACGAAGCATCTCCATTTTCGAGATCTGCCGGGACTGATTCCCGCCGGTGACGCGCTGGTGCTCAACACGTCGCGCGTGATTCCCGCACGGCTCCACGGAAAACGAGAAACGGGAAACGCGGCCGAGCTGCTGTTGGTCCGGGAGCAGCCAGACGGTACATGGCTCGCAATGGGTCATCCAGGCGGCAAGCTCAAACCCGGCCGGCGCGTGACGGTCGGCGACGACAGCGCCGTCGAGATTCTGGAGATGCTGGGCGGCGGCTTGCGACGCGTGCGCTTTGTGGGGTCGCTCGATGCACGCGCGACGCTCGCGAAGTACGGGGAAGTCCCGTTGCCGCCGTACATCCAGCGGGCACCCGACGCGACCGACCGCGAGCGCTATCAGACGGTGTACGCCGCGCATGACGGCAGCGTCGCGGCGCCCACTGCCGGCCTGCATTTCACGCCAGAGCTCCTGGCCGACATCCACACACGCCAGATTCGCGTCGCGTCACTCGATTTGCACGTCGGGCCGGGGACATTCAAGCCGGTCGAGACCGAAGACCTCGGGCAGCATCCGATGCATCCGGAAGCATTCGACATCACGCCGGGCGCTGCGCAGATCATCAATCACGCTCTGCAGAAGAAGCGTGGGGTGTGGGCGGTAGGCACGACCGTTGTGCGCGCGCTCGAGTCTTCAGTAGAGACGAATGGTTCCGTCCGTGCCGGCACCGGCGAAACGTCGCTGTTCATTCGGCCGCCGTACGAGTTCAGGATCGTCAACCGCCTGATTACCAATTTCCATCTGCCGCGTTCGACGCTGTTGATGCTGGTCTGCGCGTTTGGAGGCTACGAGCCGGTGATGGCAGCTTATGCAGAAGCGGTGAAGGGAGAATATCGGTTCTATAGTTATGGCGATGCGATGCTGGTGATATGAGAGGTCCGTGCGTGGTGGTTCCCACCCTAAAGGGTGGGCTCGGCACAGCATTGTCCTTAAGGACAGTGTCTGCCGAGCCCAGGCTTTAGCCTGGGAATCATGTTCGACTTCCGCATGGATGCTCGGTCCGGCGCCGCGCGCTCGGGCTCGCTCAAGCTCCCGCACGGCACGGTCGAGACGCCGGTGTTCATGCCCGTCGGCACCCAGGCGACGGTGCGCACGCTCTCGCCTGGCGACCTCAAAGCCGTCGGCGCGCAGATCGTGCTCGCGAACACCTACCACCTGCACGTGCGGCCCGGCGAGGACGTCATCGCGCAGCTCGGCGGCTTGCACAAGTTCATGGCGTGGGAGCGGCCGCTGCTCACCGATTCCGGCGGATTTCAGGTGTTCTCGCTCGAAGGATTCCGGCAGGTCGACGAAGACGGCGTCGAATTCCAGAGTCACATCGACGGCGGGCGGCGCAAGCTCACGCCGGAGCGCGCCGTCGAAATCCAGGCGAAACTCGGCGCCGACATCGCGATGGCGTTCGACCACGTGATCCCCGGCGGCGCGGACGAAGCCACGGCGCGTGACGCGCTCGACCGCACGATCCGTTGGCTCGAGCGCTGCAAGAAGAGACACGATGCGGTGCGAACGAAGGAGCAAACCCTCTGGCCTATTGTCCAGGGCGGGACCCTGCCGGCCCTACGAACGGAATCCCTCGATCGCATTCTGGAGTTAGGCCCCTGGACCGGCATCGCAATCGGCGGGCTGTCGGTCGGCGAGCCGAAGGACAAGATGTACGCGACATTGGACGTGCTCGAGTCGCGGCTGCCCGAGGCCCTGCCCCGTTATCTTATGGGCGTCGGTTTTCCGGCGGACCTCGTCGCAGCCGTGGAGCGCGGTGTGGACTTGTTCGACTGCGTGGCGCCGACGCGAGGAGGACGCAATGGATCGGCCTTCACTCCGGACGGCACGTTGAATATCCGCAACGCCGGCTTCCGCACCGACGAACGGCCACTGGATCCCAGCTGCGATTGCGAAACGTGCACGACCTACTCGCGCGGCTATCTGCGCCATCTGTTCGTCGCCGGGGAGTTGCTCGGCCTCCGGCTGCTGTCGCTGCACAACGTGCGGTATCTGATCCGGCTCGCGGCTGAGATGCGCGCCGTCATCCAGCGCGGCGGCGACGCGTTCGGCGCCTGGGCGGACGACTGGCGTCGCCGTTACCAACCAACTGGGGAAGGGGTCGCATGACGATCGCCACGATGTTGTCCCTGCTGTTTCTCGTTCCCTCCGGGCAGGGTGGAGGACCGGGGATAGTCGCGTTCGTGCTCCAGATCGGCGCGATGATCGCGATCTTTTACTTTCTGCTGATCCGTCCCCAGCGGCGCCAGCAGGAGCGCCACCGGCAACTGCTGTCCACCCTTCAGCGGGGCGACCGCGTCGTGACGTCGGCCGGCATCGTGGGCGAGGTCCTCCATATCAAGGAAGACGAGGTCACGATCCGCAGCGGCGAATCCAGGCTCGTGATCCTGCGAAGCGGCATCGCGAATATCACGAACCGCGCCGGGACCGAGGTGAAGCCGGCGTGACGGTGCGAATGCTGCATCTGCTTGGATCACCGGTGCTGCGACAGCAGGCCGCCCGCGTCGCCGCGGTGGACGACGAGGTGCGCCGGCTCGTGGACGACCTGTTCGAGACGATGCGCGCCGCCAAGGGCGTCGGGCTCGCCGCCAACCAGGTCGGCGTGGCGCGACGTGTCGCGGTCGTGGACGTCGGCGATGAGGATCCACCGCCTGTCACGCTCATCAATCCCGTCATCGTGGAGCGAAGCGAGGATCATGAGACAGCGGAGGAAGGCTGTCTCTCGATTCCCGAAATCTTCGGCGACGTGGAACGGGCCGCGCGCG
>JBIOXD010000109.1:0-3964 GCA_044869265.1 Gemmatimonadales bacterium | reverse complement strand
GGTCTCGCCGTCGGATTCACTCAACCCCTGGGCCGGAACGGCGGCTACCAGATCCGCCTCGAAGCGCGCGACGCCATCAGCTCGTTCGAGCGCGTGACGGGTGCGGCCGATCCCGTCTCGTTACTCGCACCGACAGAGGTCAAGAGCTATCACCACTTCTCCATCACGCTGGGACTGGACGTGGTGCTCGAGAAGGCACGCGGCAGGCGCTACTAGTTGCGCGGAGCGGTGCTGGCCGGCGGGGCGGCGAGCCGGTACGGCGGGATTCCCAAGGGTCTGCTCGAAGTGCGTGGGCAGCGCATCCTCGATCGCGTCGTCGACACGATGGCGGGGGTGCTCAACGAGATGCCGCTCCTCATCGCCAATGCACCCGATGCCGCGACTTGGCGACCCGACCTCAACACGCTGGCCGACGTGCGACCGGGGTTCGGTACACTCGGGGGCATCTACACGGCGGTGACCACCGGCGAAGGACCCGTTCTCTGCGCTGCGTGGGACATGCCCTTCCTCAACGGGCCGCTGCTCGGCTTGCTCGTCGGCTGGTTCGGGGACAGTGACTACGATGCCGTCCTCCCGGAGAGCTCCGGTCGGCGTGGTCTCGAGCCGCTCTGCGCGGTCTACGGCCCGGCGTGCGGCCCTGCCATCGAGAAACGCCTTACAGCGGGCGATCTGCGGGCCATCTCCTTCCACCCCGACGTGCGCGTCGGTATCCTCTCCCTCGCTCGAGTGAGGGAGTTCGGCGACCCTGCGCAGCTGTTCTTCAACGTGAACGCCCCGGCGGACCTGGAGCGGGCGGAGGCGATGTGGCAGCAACGCGCATGATCTCGATCATTGGGCTCAAGAACGCGGGCAAGACGACGTTTCTCGTCGCGCTCGCGGCGGAGCTCGTGCGTCGCAAGTTTCGAGTGATGACGCTCAAGCACGGCTCGCACCCCGCCGATATGGATCAGAAAGGGAAAGACACCTGGCGGCATTGGCACGAAGGGAAAGCGGAGCGCGTGCTGATGGAAGCGCCGGGCCAGCGCGTCCTCTTCGAGCGCACGCCGGCCGAATCCGATCCCATCACCCTGGCGCGGCGCTATCTCGCCGGCGCCGATATCGTGCTCGCGGAAGGATTCAAGCGGGCTTCGCTTCCCAAAATCGAAGTGTATCGCACCGTTGCTGGACCCAAACCGATCTTCGATCCGGCCGTGCACGACCCCGGCGACTGGATCGCGATGGTGACCGACGACGCCGCGCTTCGCGCGCCGTTTCCCGTGTTTCGCTTCAGCGACACGGCGTGGCTGGTGACGCTGGCCAACCTCGCCTGGGACCGCGCCAAGATCCTGCCTCCATGACCCCCGCCGAAGCGGCGCGCCTCATCATCAGCCATTTCCAGCCGCTCCTACCGGAGCGCCGGTCGTTGCGCGCCGCGCTCGACACGGTACTGGCCGAAGACATCAGCAGCCCCATCGACTTGCCGCCGTGGGACAACTCGGCGATGGATGGGTACGCGGTCCGCAGCGGGGACCTAATGGAAGGCGGCACCGATCTCGCTGTCATCGAAACCGTGCCCGCCGGCCAGTTTCCCAGCAAGACGATCGGACCCCGGCAGGCGATTCGGATCTTCACGGGCGCACCCCTGCCCCAAGGCGCCGATACGGTGATCCGCCAGGAGGACACGCAGCCCGGGAACGGCGCCGTGACGATCATGAACGCCCGCGATGCCGGGAAGAACATTCGTCGCCGGGGCGAGGACATCAAGAAAGGCAGCGTCGTGTTGGAGTCGGGCACCGCACTGGGACCGGCTCAGCTCGGCGTGCTCGCATCCATCGCTCACAGCGTCGTGCGCGTTCACCGCGCGCCGCGCGTCGCCTATCTGGGATCGGGCGATGAGATCGTGGACCTGGACCGCAGCGAGGAAATCCTCGCGGGCAGGAAGATCGCGAGCTCCAATTCCTACACTCTCGACGCCCTGATTCGCCGCGCCGGCGCCGAGCCTCTCAATTTGGGCATTGCGCGAGACACCAAGGAAAGTCTCCGAGAGCACCTTGCAGGGGCAACTCGAGCAGACCTCATCGTGACGACGGCGGGCGTGAGTGTGGGCGAGCACGACTTCGTACGCGACGTGCTCCAGGAGATGGGCGGTGAGCTCAAGTTTTGGCGCATTGCGATGCGCCCAGGTTCACCTGTGGGATTCGGGATGATCGGCGGCATCCCCTGGCTCGGCCTGCCGGGCAATCCCGTGAGCACGATGGTCACGTTCGAGCTGTTCGTGCGCCCGGCAATCCGGCGGATGCAGGGCCATCGCCTACCGTTTCGTCGCGTGGTCCCGGTCGTGGTGCGCGAGCCGGTGATGCTGGGGCCCAAGCTGCGTCACTTCCTGCGCGTTATCGTAGAGGATGGAGAGGCACGTTTGACAGGACCGCAGGGGTCGGGCATTCTCACCAGCATGGTACGCGCGAACGCTCTGCTCATCGTTCCAGCCGAAATGCAGGCGGTGCCAGCCGGCACAGCGCTGCAGGCCCTGGTCCTGGACGATCCTCAGCACGTCGCGGACGCCCCCTATTGATGGCGGGCCCCTCGACGGTCGGGCGCGTGCTCCGGCTCGTGGGCTACGTGCTGCTCACGATGCTGGTCTACTGGGGGAACAGCGCTACCCCCCCGACGGCCCGTTTCGGCATCCTCTATGTCATCCCGGTCTTGCTGGTGACGTGGACCGACGGCCTCATTTGGGGCATTGTGTTCGGGGTCGCGTCGATCGCGCTGCGCGAAACTGTGGCGCTCGACCAGATGCCCCTAGACACGCCGCTGCCGTGGCGCATTGCCAACGCTGGCGCCTACGTTGCCGTCCTTGCCGTGGCGATCGCGGGGCTGCGGAATTTGCGACGCAGCCAGGCCCAGCTCGCCCAGCTCGTCATCCAGGATCAGTTAACGAACGTGCTGAACGCGCGGGCCTTTGCCGACCGGCTGAGTGAGGAGTTGGACCGCAACCGGCGCTATCCCCGTCCGCTGGCGCTGCTGTACATGGATCTCGACAACTTCAAGATCATCAACGACACGCACGGGCATCAAACGGGTGACGCTGTGCTGCGGCTCGTCGCCGACGCGATGCGGTCGTCGGTCCGGCACTCGGATATCGTCGGCCGACTCGGCGGCGACGAGTTTGCCGTGCTGATGCCGGAGACCGACGCACAAGTCGCGGATGCCGCCGCCAAACGGCTCGTCGCCGGGCTCCGCAATGTGTTCAAGGGAACGCCGAACGTGACTGCGAGTATCGGCGTCGTATCGTGCACGGCGACCGATGCCAGCACCGACGACTTGCTGCGGCGGGCCGACCAGGCCATGTACGACGCCAAGAAGATGGGGAAGGATCGCGTCGTTCAGGTAGCGCTCTGACGGACCGCACACCATGAGCGGCCGGGTGATGGAGCTGCTCCTGATTTTCACGTCTGTTTTCTTCATCGTCGACCCATTCGCGGTCATACCCACCTTCCTTGCGATGACCATACGCGACTCACCGCCGCAGCGGCGCGTGCTCGCGCGGCGCGGCGCATGGACCTGCGCCATTACGCTCACGGCGTTCGCCCTGGGCGGCAGCATGATTTTCAAGATCTTCGGAATCACCATCGGGGCATTCAAGATCGCGGGCGGCGTGCTCATGGGCCTGAATGCGCTCGACATGGTGCAGGCGCGGCGCAGCCAGCAGCGCGAGACAGCAATCGAGACCGCCGAAGGCATTCAGAAGGACGACATTGGAATCATGCCCCTCGGCGTACCGATGCTCGCGGGGCCCGGAGCGATCTCCACCGTGATGGTGCTCGCGCTCGGCGCGAAATCGACGGCAGCGACCGCGGCGGTTTACGTCTCGATCTTTCTCACCGCGCTGCTCAGCTACGTCGTGCTGTCGGCGGCGTCGCTCGTCGAGCGCCGGCTGGGCCAGACCGGAATGCGCATCCTGACCCGACTCATGGGTCTCGTGTTG
>JBIOXD010000108.1:0-29330 GCA_044869265.1 Gemmatimonadales bacterium | reverse complement strand
GGGCCAGACTCTCCTGCCATCGGTTTTGGTCTTCCCCCTGGGCCAGCCTCTCCTGCCCTCGGTTTTGGTTTTCCCCCTGGGCCAGCCTCTCCTGCCATCGGTTTTGGTTTTCCCCCTGGGCCAGACTCTCCTGCCATCGGTTTTGGTCTTCCCCCTGGGCCAGACCCTCCTGCCATCGGTTTTGGTTTTCCCCGGGCTTGCGCCCGGGGTCAGAAAACCTGTCTTGTCCGTAAGTGCCGATATGTACACCAGTCAGCACGATCTCTGCGTGATTTGCCGCAAGCACTTTCGCTTCCTCTATTAGCTCCTCCACCGAGCGTGACCTGTTTTTTCCGCGCGCAATGGTCGTCGCACAAAACGTGCAGTGTTCGTCGCACCCGTCCTGGATTTTCAGCAGGGCGCGATTCTTTCCGATCGTTCCCCCTCTCCGGGAGGAGAGGGGAACAGCGGGTGAGGACACCCCCGCCGCACGAAGGACGGCAGCCGGATCCGCATTGGCCACGACCGCGCGCACCGAGGGCAATGCCGCGATCGAGCCATCGTCCAGCGCGGCGGCGCACCCCATGACGATGGTCTGGGTCGCCCCTGCTCCGCTCTTCGCGACATGGCGCACGAAGCGGCGGAGCTTGACTTCGCTCTCGTGGGTGACGGTGCAGGAATTGATGATGGCGAGATCGGCGAGCGCGGGATCATCGACGACGACGGCGCCCTCGTCGCTGAAACGTTGGCGAACCACTTCGGTGTCGTACTGGTTCGCCCGGCAACCGAAGGTGTGGAAGTAGACTCTCACGGCCGCACGGTGAGCCCCAGGAGGAACGTCCACACCTGCTCACTGAGTCCCAGGCCTTTGCGCTCCAATCGTTCGACACCGAAATCGATGCGTCCCCGCCCGGCCGAGAACTGCTTGCCGAGACCAGCGGACAGGCCGACCTCCGTCGGTGCTTCGGAGCCCGCCCCAAAAGGCATCTGACCACCCCGTGCGCCGAGGCGGAAGCCTGAGCCTGGGCTGCCCAGCTCGGTACCGAGAGACCAGTTGAGGGTGTTGTGTCCGTTGGGGGCGGACGCGGTCCAGTCACGCCACGTGGCAGTGCCGGCGAGGGCGAACTGACTACCGGGCCGCCAGAGGATCCCCGCGCCGTACGAGTTCGGCAGGTCGTTCTCGGCGGCCGTCCTGCCACGGATCTGGGCGCGCAATTTGCTATCGGCGCGGAACCATCCCGCCACGCGCAGTGAGGCGCCGAGATCCAGCAGCGCGCTCACCGAAGCCCCTGCCCCTTCATAGGAGACCTGGTCGCGCGCGGTCGTGTTGCGGTAGGCGGTGTCGCCGAACGTGCGCGTCGCCTCAACGCGTGTGGACCCGGTCAGGAGATGCAATCCACCGCCGATCGCAAACCACCGATTGACCCGCCCCGCCGCCGCGAGGCGCAGATCGGCGACTGCGCCATCGCTCGTCACAGCGTCAGTGATCGGCACCGTATCGTTGCGAACGACAATGGTGTCCGACGTGCTGATGCCGAACGTACGGTCGAGGTATGTCGAGAACCCGGCCCCGACGACAAGGCGACGGCCGATCGGGCCTCCGATCACAAACGCCGGGAAGCGCGTCCCACGTAACGGCGTCTGCGCCCCACCGATGTCCACGGTGCGTCGCGACAAAGCGCCGGTCACCGAGCCGCCCAGACGCCTCACATCGACCAGAGAGGCGTCCATCAGCGGCGAGAACCCATCGAACGGCGCAAACGCGCCCCCAGTCGAGCGCGCCCGCACACTTTCCTGCTTGCCCGGTGTGCCGAGGCCGCGGATGCCGAATTGGGAATCCTGGGCGGCCAGACGACCGACCGGCCAGACTAGCACCACCGCCAGGATCACGATTGCCGCGGCCGTCCGGCCGTCCGGCTGTCCGACCCTCATGGCATCCCAAACGGGAAGCGCTTCACGTACGTCACGTGCAGCGCGGGCCGGAACGCGGGCGCGCGGGACGAATAAAAGCGGATCTCGGTGTACGATGCCGCTTCAGGAACCTGGCCCAGCATGAATGCAGTAGTCTGTGCGGTATCGAGGGCCCAATTGCGAACCAGGTCCGTCAATTCCATCCGCACCGTGTCGGTCGTTTGCGGGTGAATCGTCGCCAAGCCCTGAAAAACGAGCGCGAGCGGTGACTTCGCACCGACATCGGTCGTCACCGGCAGAGCGCGAATCTCAAATGAATCGGCCGGCGAGGCGAGGACCGGACCGACCGGTACGAGGATCAGCGTCGCGCGAACCACGTCGATGCTGTCGTGCAGGAATTCCGGCCAGTCAACGCGGAGCAGGCTTCGCGCGGACGGCGCGCCGCCCACGACCAAATTCTCATCGAGCGGGGGCACGGGGCGATCGAAGACGAAGCTGTCAAATCGCGGTGCCCTCGGCGCTGACCCGCTTTTCACCGAGTCGGGCTCGGTCGTGACGGTGTCCGGCACGGTGTAGTGGTAGTACCACGTCAACTGTGCATTACGGGCGGACTCGAGTGTTCCGATGGCGACGGTCGCCAGTGAATCCGCCGCGACGCGGACACCGTACGCAAGGCTCCCGGAGTCCGCCTCGACGAGCGGTGCCTGCAAGGTATCAAGATGCCAGAACAACACGAGGGTCCGGCCGTTCTCAGCGAGCGTGATCACGTGACCGGCCGAGTCGGTCCAAATCGAGTCGCCCCAAATCTGCCGAGTGCTGTCATCGGTAATCGGAGGCCGCGCGAGCACCGCGGAGATGTTGACGCTGTCGACCGGCGGACTGTTGAAATACGGATCCAGCGACGCGAACGTGTCGTTCGAGTCCGCCGTCACGGGAAGCCGGTAGAGATTCAGCCGCAGGTTTGTCGCCAGCGTGTCGCGCCGCACGATGATCGTGCGCAAACGGGCGGAGTCCGGGACAATGGGGACTGTCGTGGTATCGCCGGCGCGGTACGTCGTCCGGCTCGACATGTCGTTCAAGACAAAGAAGGCACGACTGTCGATGACGCCGGGGATATCCGCGGCGGTCATCGCCTCCGCCTGATAGCCCTGCACGTAGCCACGGAACGACGAATCCCGAACAATGATGTCGGTGAAGATCGTGTCGCGACTCTCGATCGTGCCGTTGGGACAGAATGTAGGACACACGCCCGGAGCGCTGGCCACCTCCGTGCACGCGATCGGAACCGCGCAGAGTAGTGCAATACCGAGATACCGCATCACCGCTCGAGCGTCTCCTTGGTAAATGCGTCGGGTAGCAGAGCGGCCAGTTTCCAACGCCGCTCAGAGGTGGGCCCGACCGCAATCACTTCCACATCGAGACCGAACTCCGCCAACAACTGCCGGCACGCGCCACACGGTGCCGCGGGCGGATCGACCTCCGTCGTAACGACGACACGCGTGAGTTTGCGCGCGCCGCCCGCGACTGCAGCGCCGAGCGCCATGCGCTCGGCACAAATCGTGAGACCGTAGGACGCGCTTTCGACGTTGCACCCCACGTACACCGTTCCGTCGGCGGCCTCGATGGCGGCGCCGACGTGAAAGTTACTGTAGGGCGCCCACGCATTGCGCATCGCGGCGCGCGCCCGCGCGACGACGTCGCTCACGCGAACACGTCTCGCAAAAACGACGTCCCGGCCGCGAGCCGTGGCACCCCGAAGTACTCGGCGACGGTCTGCCCCAGATCGGCGAACGTTCGCCTGACGCCGAGCGACCGGGCCTGCACCCTGGGACCCAGCACGAGCAACGGGACGACCTCCCGCGAGTGATCGGTCGACGGCGTCGTCGGGTCGTTCCCGTGATCCGCCGTCAGCATCACGAGATCCTCAGGACGGAGCCTGCTGAGCAGGCGCGGCACCCAAGCGTCCAACTCTTTGAGACCCTCATGAAACCCCGCCACGTCATTGCGGTGCCCCCAGGTCTGATCGAACTCGATCACATTCACGAACACGAACCCCGTTTCGAGCGTCTCCAGCGCCTGCTCGATGAGGCGATACGCGTGATCGTTCGTGGGCGTGTGCTCGCTGCTGATGTTGCGAGCGGCAAACAAGTCGTCCACCTTGCCGATGCCGACGCGCTCGATCCCGTCGCCGGCCAACTGATCCAGCAGCGTAGTGCCGACCGGCGCGATCGAAAAATCCTTGCGGTGCGACGTGCGGCGGTAGTCCCCTGGCACCCCTTCGAATGGTCGCGCAATTACGCGGCTAACCGCGTGCTCTCCTATCAACATTTCGCGTGCAACCATGCACGCGCGGTATAGCTCGTCGAGCGGCACGGTCGACTCGTGTGCCGCGACTTGAAAGACGGAGTCCGCAGACGTGTAGACGATCCACTTTCCACTCCGCTGATGCTCGGCGCCGAGCTCGTCGATGATCGCCGTCCCCGACGCGGCCTTGTTCCCGAGCCATCCCCGGCCGGTGCGGCGCGCGAACTCGTCGAGGAGCGCGACGGGGAATCCTTTGGGATACGTGCGGAACGCCTTCTTCAATAACACGCCGCAAATTTCCCAATGTCCCGTCGTGCTGTCTTTCCCTGCTGACGCTGGTTGCGCTATCCCATACGCCGCAGTCGGTCTGACCCCGGGCGCAAGCCCGGGGATAACGAAACCCTCCCGACACTTTCCTAAGCCCAATGCCTCGAGGTTCGGCAACTTCAATCCACCCACCGCGCGGGCCACGTTGCCCAGCGTATCCGACCCCGCGTCTCCGTACTGCGCTGTGTCAGGCGCCGGTCCGATGCCCAGCCCGTCGAGCACGATAATCGCGGCCCGCTTCGTCACGTATACAATCGGGGCAGCCGCGGTCCGAGGCCGGTGAGCACTTCGTGCGCCAGCTCGCCGCTCCACGACGCGAACTCGCCGAGCGTGACGCGCTGCTTCGCGTCCTCGCCGATGAGTGTCGCTACGTCGCCGACCTGTACTTCGACGGTGCCGCTTTCGACGAGCGCCATGTCCATTTGCACGACTCCGACAACAGGACAGCGCCGCCCCCGCAGCAGCACGTGGGCCTTGCCGCCGAGTCCGATATCGCGACGTACGCCGTCCGCGTAGCCGATTCCGAGCGTGGCGACGACGGTGTCGCGCGGAGCCACCCAGCTGGCGTTGTAGCTCACGCTCTCCCCTTTGCGCACCCGGCGGACGCTCAACACGCGCGCCCGGATGCTGACGACGGGTCTTGGTTCATCCAATCCTGGTGCGCCGACTCCGCCGTAGAGGAAGATGCCGGGCCGCACCATGTCGAACGTGAACTGCTTGCCCCGCAGCAACGCCGCGCTGTTCGCGGCGTGGAGCAATGGCGGCCGTCGCGGCAACCGTTCGACGGCCTCCACGAAGCGCTCCACCTGTCGCTCCGCGCTGCCGTCTGTGCGCTCGGCCGAGTGGAAATGCGTGTAGCACCCTTCGAAGGACGGCGTATCCAGCGCCGCACCCAGCTCGTCCACCTCGTCCCAGCGCACACCGGCACGCCCCATCCCGGTGTCGATCTCGATATGGAAGGGTCGATCGCCGCGCGTCGTCCATTCGAGGATGCTGCCGGCGTTGCCGAGCGCCGGTGTCAGCTGATAGCGGTCGTAGTCGTCGAACAGCTGAGCGCGCGCCGGCATGAAGACGAGAATCGGACGCGTGATCCCGGCCGCTCGCAGCTCGGCGCCCTCGTCCAGCGTGGCGACGCCGTAGCCCCATGGATCGAGCTGCTCGAGGGCCTTGGATATACTGACGGCTCCGACCCCGTACGCGTTCGCCTTGACGACAGGGAGGAGCCGTGTGCCTGCTATCTTTGCTACCGTTCGGGCGTTGTCGACGAGGGCACCCACGTCCACTTCCACCCAGGCCCTGCCACTCGTTGACATGCTCACTGGCGCCGAAATGATACCCGGCCCGGAGGCTAAATGCAAGGCGATTCAGCGCTTGGACGCGCTCTCGGACTCGTGCGTGAACTCCGCCAGCGCTGTTCCTGGGACCGCGCGCAGACCCCACAAACGCTCCGTCCCTACCTGGTCGAAGAAGTCCTCGAGCTCGACCATGCGATCCAGACCGACGATCCCGCCGCGTTGCGCGACGAGCTGGGCGATCTCCTCCTGCATCTCGCGTTTCAGATCGTCATCGCCGAAGAGCGCTCGCAATTCAACGCCGAGGTCGTCACGCGGACACTGGAAGAAAAGATGTGGCGGCGGCACCCGCATCTCTTCGCCGAAGGGGGCCGGGGCAGCAGCGAGGATCACGCAGGGTGGGAACTGGTCAAACGGCGCGAGCCGCGCGCCGGCGGCAAGCGCGGGACACTGGCCGGCTTGCCGCCGACATTGCCGCCGTTACTGATGGCGTATCGTCTGCAAGAGCGCGCCGCGGGGATCGGGTTCGACTGGCCGGATCCGTCAGGTCCACTCGCGAAGGTGAAAGAAGAGATCGGGGAGCTCGAGCGGGAGACGGGAAACGGGAAACGGGAAACGATGGAGGAAGAGATCGGCGATCTCTTGTTTGCCGCGGTGAATCTCGCGCGCAAGCTCGGCATCGAGCCGGGTCAGGCGCTCGAACGCGCGAATGCGAAGTTCACGCAACGGTTCGAGAAGGTTGAAAAGCTGGCGGAGGAGCGCGGCCTGGAGATGGGCCGTGCCTCGCTTGAAGAGCTCGACCGCTTGTGGGTCGAGGTGAAGCAGCGAGGCTAATCGCTCACACAACCTCAAACAGCAGACTGCAGCACGTCACGCCGCCTTCGGCTTTCGCGAGCTCCGTGCTGGGGACGGGTACCACCTGCAGTCCAGCCCGCTCGAGTCGCTCGTTCGTTTCGGGATAGTGCTCTGGGTAGATGACCGTCGATCCAACCCGGAGCGCGTTTGCACCGTCAGGTTCCGCCGGCGCGACGGCAATCATCTCCATGGGTGCGAAGCACTCCGGACGCACCAAGCGCGCATTGATCAGGAGCATGTGCTCACCGACTTGCGTGACGGCGCTCTTGAGGTGGAGACAACCGTTGACCTCGACGGGGATGACCTCGTAGCCCCAATTGCCGAGGAGCGCCGTAAGCTGAGAAATGCCCGCGCGGTTGGTGCGCGATGATAGACCAACGTAGAGCCTGCGTCCCACTCGCAGCACGTCACCACCATCCAGCGTGCCCGGTGCCTGGATCCGCACCAGCGGTCGGTAGGCGCTCAGGACATTGGCGATGGATTCGACTTCCGGACGCCGCGTTGGTGCCCCAGGCCTCGTAAGAACCGCGGCTTCGTCGAGCACCAGCGCCGTGTCCTCGACGAAGACTGCGTCCGGCAGGGTCGGCTCCGGCGACGCGCGGACAACCGTGGCGCCAAGCGAGCGGAGCGTTTCCTCATAGTACGTGTGCTGGGCCGTGGCATCGGCGATGTTGATCGGGTCGCGCGGACGATGCGTCAGCTCGCAGTCCGCGAGCGTGGGACTGACGGCGCGCGTCACCGCGATGAGCATGGCCTCGGATTACCGCACGGTGGTGTTGCTGACGAAGGCGAGCCGCTTTCCGTCCGGCGACCACGACGGGACGTTGATCGTTCCCTGGCCACCATAGACATACGCGATCACGCGCGCCGGCCCCCCCGACCGGCTGACGGGCATTAGTCGGAGTGTCACGTGCTTGTAGAAGGGATGATCGTCCGCGGCGACGTCCGGTGGAAACGCGATGTACACGATCCACTTACCGTCCGGTGAGATATGCGGGAACCAGTTGTTAAAGGCGTCGCTCGTGACCTGCTCCTGCCCGCTGCCATCGGGCCGCATGCGCCAGATCTGCATCCGGCCGCTGCGCGCTGAATTGAAGTAGATGTAGGCGCCGTCCGGTGTGAACTCGGGCCCGTCGTCGAGTCCCGGCGCCGACGTCAGGCGGATCTCGTCGCCGCCGGCGGCTGGAATCTTATAGACGTCGAACTCACCATGGCGCTGGCCGGTGAACACCAGCCAGCGACCGTCGGGCGACCAGCCGTGCAGATACGAAGGCCCTTTCGAGGTCACGCGTTTGGGCGTGCCACCGCTCGCGGGGACCGTGTAGACGATCGAAGCGCCGCTGTCCTCGACCGCGTGGTGACTGATGGCGAGCATCCGGCCGTCGAACGACAGGACGTGATCGTTGTTGTTGCGCGTCGCGAAGGCGGTGTTGATCGCCTCCGCCGAGCGCGAGGCGAGATCAAAGCGGTAGAGACGCCCTTCTTGCGCGTAGATGAGTGCCTTGCCGTCCGGCGTCCAGTTGGGGGCCTGGAACGATCCCCGATACTGATGCACGATCGTCGCGGTGCCGCTCGCGACGTCCAGAATCTCGAGATTGCTGCCGAGGTAATCGCGATACTGGACGAGGCCGGGGGCGGCCGGAATCGTGATGCGCACATTGTTGAACGTGGCGCGTTCGATGACGGTGTCGTTGTGCGCGCAGACGAAGAGCCCGACGTAGACGGTATCCGGCAGCGACACGCCGGTGAGCTCCGTAGTGGCGAGCGTGTCGCCGAAATGCGCGACCGACATGATGTAGCGGCCATTCCGCCGCTCGAGCTGGATCACGGCGTCGTGATCGGGCAGGCTGTCGCGCGACGTTGTCTCCTCGGTGGCGCCGCCGGTCACGCGCCGGAACTGCAGCGACATCAGTCCATCGCCATGCAACGCCGCGGTCACGTGGGCACTATTGGTTTCCAGCGACGGCCGGATGGTCCAGCCGAGCTTCCGGTGCGCCTCGACTCCCGGACTGACGAAACTCGCCCGTGCCGAGAGAATGAAGTTGCCGGTCATGCGTTTCCAGACGAAATGGAAATCGTCGCGGGCGTCCCACATGTTCTGACCCGACCCGGCGATCACATACTCCTGCCATTGCGGATCGTACACCGCGGAACCCGGCCGGCGCACGCGTCCCACATCGGCATGGTCGTCGAAAACGCCTACGGGAGTTTGTGCGGAGGCTGCTGTCGAAAGCAGCGCGAGGGCCGCTGCAAGGCGCATCAACGTGAGGCCAGCGCGGTGACTAGTTGTGAACGTCCGGGCGGAAGAAGCCGCGTCAGGCGCCGCCCTGCTCCGACCGCTCCACCTTCTGCCACAAACGATCGAGCTTCGGATCGGGGACGTGATGCAGGACGATATGTAGGTGCCTCGGCGACGCAACATGCGCCCGCTTGTGCGGACCGCGGCGCGCTGGCGGCACGACAGGTTCCCCCGGGGGCGGCGGCGGCGGAATGATCCCGACCGCCTCGAGCTCGGCGTTCGTGACTGCCTGTGTGCACGCGAGGAAGTAGAACTGGCGTGACTCCGTCGGTACGACCGCGAGAAAACGCTCGAGGGCGCGGACGTCGACCGTGGGTCGGAGTCTGTCCCGCTGCGCGGCTGTCAGGTGAGGTCGGTTAGACTCGTTGCGCATAGGCGCTCGTCCTCCTCACAGTCCCGGTGGCGCTTACTCGTTGCGGACCCGAGCGAACGCAAGGACATACCCATCGGCGTCGGAAATTTCGAAACCCCACAGTCCATGGTCAATGAACGACAACTCTTTTACGAAGGAAGTATCCCGCTGCCTGAACTCGTCGAACAGCGCGTCGGGATCCAAGGTGTAGATGAACGCGTCCCAACGAGCCCATTCGTGTCGCGTGTGGTTTGGACATGGAAGGACGTCGGGAAGAATCTGCTTCAGCATGATGCCGATCCCGTCTCGACTCACCCGCCCGTAGAACGGGTCGCCGGGTGGACCTTGGAAGTCGAGCTGGAAACCGAGACGCTCGACATAATGTGCGATGGAGGCCTGCAGGTTCTTCACGATAAAGAATGGATTGATCAACTCGAGGTTTCTCTTCGCCCCGTCGGGATGCGCGCGCGGTGCAGCGGTCGTAGTCGAACTCATGTCCCAAAGCTACTCGAGTCCCTCACCAATCGTCTACGGCTGTCGGGATGCGCCCGCACCGCTGAAACGCTCCAGCACCACCAACGACGTGTCCGGCGCACGATCGAGCAGCGTGTTGCGACCCCCCCATAGCGTCTTTTCGAAGAACGCCCGCGTGTAATCCTGAATGACCCGCGACGCCAGCAGCGCAGGATTTCGCTTGCTGGAATCGTCCCCCGCCTGGATCAGAAGCTCGTCGCTGAAGCTCATATGCACCACGTCACGGACGGTCAGTCGGACGCGCCAGGCACCGGCCGGGATGTCCGACAGGAGAGCGGTGTGCTGCAGCGGCAGAACGCGAAGGAGCGAATCATCCTGAACCGGAGTCATCTGCAAGGCCGCGCGCAGGCTGTCCGAAAGCGGTGGCGGAGTCGGCTCGCGTCGTCCCAGATACATGAACGGTTGCTGCATCGTGTGGCCCTGCGCGTCGCGGCTGAATGGGACACCGCCACTGACGCCATCCTGATTGAGGCACGCCCTGATCCGGCGATCCACCTGACACGCTGTCGCTGCAACGCGCCCGCCCATGGAATGGCCTAGCGCGCCAACCCGCTCGAGATTCAGCTGCCCGGCGAACGGAGCGCCGAGGGACGCGTTGTGGTTCAGCTCCGTCAGCTGGTCGATAACGAAACGCAGGTCGGCGGCGCCAATGCCCGCGCGCAGGTCCGCCCATGCTTTCGTCGACGCCATCTGACGTTGCCACACCCGCAGTGTCGTGTCCGGAGGCACGCTATCGCGTGGTCGTGCGGCGATGCGGACGACCCGGCCATCGGGAAACGCGAGCGTGTGCGTGAGGTACGGATGCGCTATGGCCGCGACGACATAGCCGTGCGACGCGTAGTCCTCATACTGCGCGCTGTAGAGGGAGCGATCCACGCCGCCACCGTGCGAAAAGAGCAGCACGGGACACCCACCCCGGCCACACCGCGCGGGTGCACCCTCGATCGCATGCGACTGCAACCGCCCGGCCTCAACCGCGGCGTACGCCGGTGCGTAGCGTCGCCGCGCTGCTGAGTCGCCGAGCGCGCGTCGCACGAGTTCGAGACCCGGCAGATACGGCGCCACAGGCCGTGTGGAGTCGCGGCTTGCCGGATACCACACGTCGATCAGGACTTCTCGGCGTGCGCCCGGGTCCGCTGCAAAGCGCTCGGCCCGGCTGGAATCCACCCAGTGATACGTGACTCGACCGACGCCACTCGCGCCGCGGGGCGGAGGGAGAAGATTCGCCGCACCCTGAGCCAGGGTTATCGCCGCCGACACGGTTAGCGCTAACGACATGAAGATCTCAGAAGGTCGCTTCGGCAAATGGCACGCCCGCTCGCGGCTCGGAGCCGAAGCGGAGCACGTGGCCGTCCGGATCTTCAACCTGCATCTCATACGCCCAGGGATAGTTCGCCGGCGGCAGGCGAATCTTCGCACCGGTCGCTTGATACTCCTCGTGCAGGGCCGCGACATCCTCGACGCCGACCCATACCCAGGTGCCAGGTGCTCCCTGCCAGCCTTGGCAGAGGTAAATGCCGGCCCCGTCACGGTTCACCGAAGTGAAGAGCTCAGTGCCCCAGTGGGCGTTTCTGAACCCAAGGACATCGACGTAGTATTTCAGGCTCGCCGCCATGTTGGTCACGCGAAGAATCGGCTCAGCGTGCTCGAACGTCGTTTTCACGACGAGGTGCCTCCGAAGGAAATGACATAACCGTCGGGATCCTCGACGTAGAAATCCTTGGTACCCCACGCCGTCGGGGCGAGCGGCCGAAGAATAGGTACGCTATTCGCCACGCATCGCTCATAGAAGGCTTCGATGCCATCTACGCCGGCCGCCGCATCGAGATGCTCCTCCGTGCGCCGGTGCTGGCGCTCGGCGCGATTCTTGGGCGCCTCTTTCAGATGTAGCTCCAGCCCGTCGAGCGTTCCGATCGCGTAGAAGCCGTCCCACGGCTCGCCAAAGTTGAAGCCAAGCCTCTTGTAGTAGCTCATTGAGCGTCCCAGGTCGTCGACCAGAAACTGCGGGGCGAACGACGTCACTCGTGGCTGCGTCTTTTGTTCTTGCATGTCCCTTACCCCCCCGTCCGGGCGGCGGTATATGCCTCACGCATCAGTTTCACAATCCGCTTGTCAATATCGGTTGGGCTTTTCAGCCGGAAATGCACGCCGTAGCCGAGCCGCCCAAAGTCTTCGATCCGGTGAACGCGAGGATGCTCGATCCGGCGGCGCAACCAGAGGCCGGCGTCGAGCCACTGGCTCCGAACGACCGCACCCGCGAATCGGACTCGGGCTTGGAGAACAATTCTGGTCTTCTGCGCATAGACCGTCACCGGACCGCAGGCCCGCGCGATCGCGACCCAGCGCCGAAATGCCGCGCGCAGGGCCGGTGGTTTGCCGGCAAAGTGGGGTGCCAATGAGAAGCGCCCGCATGAATGCCACAGATTCGTGGTGACGAATCGATGACCGCATTTTGGGCACCGCCAAAGACGTTGGAAGCGGTGCGGACCTGACGCGTTCACACACGGAATCCTACTACGCCGAACGGCAAGACGTCTATTCGACCGCGGCTCCTGTCCGCTTTGAAGCAAGCGCCGTGCTCGCGAGGCAGGTGACGATACCAGCAGCCATGAACTCGCCAAACACCCGCCAGCGAACCGGATTGGTGAAGGGCTCCGCACCTGCCTGAAACAGGATTACCTCGCTGAGCGGCTCGATTCCCTGCCCAAGCAGTATCCCGAGCGCGATGGCGACCACGGACGCCGCATAGGGTGACTTTGGCCAGCGGCGCACCAGCAGCCACGGCAGCGGTGTGAAGGTGAGGATGGCAAGCAACCAGTGGTATCGCATGCCGAAGCTCAGATGATCGTGGCCGGGCCGACCCAAGTGCCAATCGAGGTGAATGAGTGCCCCGATCCACACGGCGCTCAGCCAGATCAGAGGTGACCTGATCATTCGGCGTGCCGGGCTACCGTGCCGTCGTCAACGAACGAATCGGAGTCAACAACAGCTTTCGGAACTCGACCTCGGATCCTTCCGCCTGCAGCGCGATCTGCCCATGGTCGGCGGTCGCTTCCGAACCGTCATTCACCAGTTCGCCGTTCACCCAAACCCGAATCGAGCGGTCGACCGCTTCGATCACGATGCTGTTCCACTCACCGAGCGGTTTCTCGGAGCTGTCGGTGAGATTGCGAATACGCCGCGCTTTGCCTTCCGTAATCCCCCACTCCGCCGCGGGTCCGCGCCGAGCCTCCATGTCGGGAACCCGGATGTCCTCGACGATGCACCAGAAATCGCCGGCGTTCCCGTGCTCCATCTGAACTTCGATCGACCGCGGGAACATCGCATAGAGCGCGCGCGGAGTAGACGCGTGCACCAATACGCCAGCGTTCCCCGGAGCAGCGGGAAAGCGGTACTCGATCTCGAGCCGGTAGTTGCGATAGCTCGAATCAGTGATCAGATGCCCGCGCGGCTCACCCAGACTAACCAGCAGTCCGTTTCGCACGGTAAACGCATTCCTGAGCCGCGCGTTGGTGTCAGCCGCGGGGATGTCGACATGCCACCCAGTCAGGTCTCTGCCGTTGAACAGGCTGCGCGGAGCAACGGACGATGCGCAGGCGAACGCGATGAACACGGGGGCGAGTTTTAGCGCAGCAGTCTTCATCCTCAGTCCTTGTCAGATCGAATTCGTCCGCCCAGCATGGAGTGAGCTTCAGTTTGTCGTTAGTCTGCAAGACAAAACGCTAGCGTAAGTCGACAGCGTAGACAGTGTTGTCTGGCGCGACACCGATCAGCGTGTTCCCGTCGGGAAGCACGAGCAGTGACCTGAGAATTGTTGGGACGAGGATGCGTTGTAGCACCGTATTGTCGGAGAGGCGCACCTTCAGGATCAAGGCGCGATCCGTCCCATCCACCGCCTGGCTGAAGTAGGCGATCGTCCCGTCGGGAGCGATTGCCGAGAGCACCACGGTGTTCGGGAATGCGGGGTTCGACGGATAGTTGAAGGTGCGGACGAGCGACAGGTTGCCATCGAGCAGCGTTCCACCCAGCAAGTAATGTGCGCCTGCACTGTCTGCCGATCCGGGCCCACCGAGGTTGCCCGACGGAAGCGTCACCACCGTCGAGAACGCGTCGGCGCTACTTGAGTAGATCTGCCCAACACTGTTCCAGAAGATCGCCATCCGTGTGCGATCCTGGTTCGGCAGGAAGGTGACGAACGTGGGGAAGTTCCCCGACTCGCCGGCGTCGTTGCGCCGCGTGTCGGTTTTTGCCGTCAGGTCGAACTGACGGATCTCGCCGAATCCGGTCATCGACAGAATGGGAACGAAGACCCGATTGGTACTCACGACGCCGGTTTCGGCGGGCCAGGTGTTCGTCTGGTCACGCGCCAAGTGCGTCGCGGTATCGACCGTCGGCGACGCCTGCGTCAGGTCTACGACGGTGAGAACGACGAACACGCTGTCCATCACCACCTGGTTCGCAAACACAATGCTGTCGGAGCTCGGCGTCAGGTCCATGTGACCGCCACGGGCTTCAGTCGGTAGAAAGATCGGCGCGGCAAAAATCATGGTCGAAACCGGCAGCACACTGATCGTGAAGGTGTTCATGAAGTACAGCGTGTTGCGCTTCGCGTCGTAGCGCAGGTCCTGGATTCCCGCCTGGCTTCCCGAGTTGCGGATGGGCTTGCGAACAGCATCCAGCACGCGGAACGCGAGATTGAACGTGCCCTGGTTACCGGACGAATCGCGGGTAAACAGCGTGAGAACCCCGTTCCCCACCCAGCTTTGCGCAACTATACCGCTGAACGCATACTGACCCGCGCTCCCCGTCACGGCGAACGAGTCCTGTACGACGACCGGTTGCCCTAGCCGGTACCCGATCCATACGAGCTTGTGATTATCCACGGCGTCCATCACGCCGCGGAGCGTGTCGCCGGGCACGAGCGGCTCCGATGGCGGACCGTTCGCGTTCGCGCCGCTGATCACCGGTCGGGTGAAGTCACCGAGCGTGAGCGTGGGACTCGTCGAGACCGGGCTGGTCAGGTCGGCGAGGTCGAACGCGTGCGCCTGGAACGATACGGTTGTACCGTACGCCGCAGCCTGAGGCACCCGGAATCCGACTCGCCACGATAGGGACGGGGTGAACTGCAAGAGGGTGTCGACAACGCCGGCGAACACACCCACACCTCGCAACACGACCCCCTCCACCGCTGCATTGTCCGTGGCCGTGATGTCTACGTAGATAGAGTCACCGGGCTCGAGACTGTCGTGGGGGGTGAGGACGACGCCTGTCATGACGGGCGGAACTGTGTCGGCAATCGTGACCACGACTGGCTGCGACGCTGCGCTTACCGACCCTGCGGACGCCGTGGCATTGAACGTGACCGTGCCCAGAGCCGGAGGAATGAAAAACGTGTCGACAGCGACACCGGTCCCAGGCTGAGGTGACTGCGCCACGAACGTGTCGCTGACCGTGATGACGCCGTGCGCCGTGACAACGATGCGGTCGATCGGAAACGCACCGGAGGGCGTGGCGACTGCGGTGACCTCGACGAGCTGGAGGGGGAGGAGATTCGTCGCGGGGCAGGTCTTGGCGGCCGGCGTGGTGCCCAGCACGCAGGCCGTTAGGGTGACGCTGATGTCGCGTGGCCCAGTTGCGTCGCCATGACAGGCTGCGAGGACGAGAAGTACGGACAGCAGAACCTCCCGCACGCCAGCGCGGGGGCTCATCAGCGTTCGCACCGGCACTCCTCCTGGGCTCGTGACCGGCGCTGCCAAACGTGACTTCATTGCGTGAAGTGCGCTAGTCCTTGTACGGATCGAACTCGTCCGCTCCAGCCATCACCACGACCAGCGGCCGCAGCGTATGCAGCACCTCCACGGTCGGCCCCTGAGCCATGAGCACATCCGGCAGCCGGCGATACACGTGCGGACTCTCGTCCGTGCCGCCGCCACGCAGCAAGACACCCTTTTCCTTGATCCACGCGTTCATCATGTCGCGTGAAATTGCGCCCGGCTTGAGCACCTTCCCTTTGCGCGTGCGCTTGCCGGCGGCGGCCGTGCGGCTCATCACCCGGCCCGCGCCGTGCACTGTCGAGTAGAGCGCGCGCGCCTGAAGCTCGCGCGTCTCGGCATCCGGCGGCGTGGCGCCCTGGAGAATCACGGCGTTGTCGCCCATCGAGCCCCCGACAAAGCCCTTCTGCCCCGGGAACGCCGGCGTCGCTCCCTTGCGGACGACATAGAGCTTCTCGCCGCCGTGCTCCTCGATCCAGGCGAAGTTGTGATGGTTGTGCACCAGCTCCATCTCACGTCCGCCCAGAATCGACACGACCTTGCGCGCCACCCACTCGCGGCCCGCATACGCGTAGCGCCCGGCGAGATTCATGAGCTGCCAGTAGGCATCGCCGACCGGCGCATGCACGTCGAGCAGCGTCTCGCGCTCCGGCGCGCGCTCGCGCCACTGCTTGTTCTGCGACAGCGCCAAAAACCCATGCGCCACGCCGAACCCGAACCCGCGCGAACCGAAATGCACGCCGACCCAGATGCGGTCGTCCTCGTCGGCGAACACATCGACGTAGTGATTGCCCGAGCCGACGGTGCCCAGCTGCTCGCGCGCCTTGGCACGGAGACGATCGCGCTCGTGGCGGTCCGGCACCGCCTCCCACGCCGGATCCTCGAACAGCGGATCCTCGCGCGGCGCGTCCTGCGCGCGATTCTTCAGGCCCACGCCGAACGACAGCGAGCCCTGGATCTCGTCCGCCAGCTCGCGCAGGCGGCCCTGAATCTCCGGAAGCTCAAGGTCGGTGCGGATCGCGGCGTTACCGCAGGCGATGTCGAATCCCACACCGACAACGGAGACCTTGTCGCGGTACGCCGCCACGCCCCCGATGGGCATGACATACCCCAGGTGCCCGTCGGCCATGAGCGCGGCGCGCTCGGCGCGGCTGGCGACGTCGCGCAGCTGCTCGAGCGTGTTGGGCTCGTGGCTACCAAAGATTTCGATTTGACCCATAGGATCTTCTCCGGACCAGGTGGTGTAGGGGCGCAGCATGCTGCGCCCCTACATTTGCCTGGAACCATCATTCAAATCATACCCTGCCGGGATGAGAGGGACAGCCTGCCCGCGGGCCCACCCCGGCGCTGCGATCACTCGAAGTCGGCCGGCACTTCCTTGTCGCGCTGCTTGCGCCACAGCCGCCACAGCTCCCGGGTTTCGGTCGACGACTGTTCCAGACCCTCGATGATCCCCGGGCGTACCTTCACCCTGCCCCCGGCCACGTCAACGAACGTGACCCAGCGGGCTGCGGCCAGCGATCGAGCTCTCGCTCAATGTGCCGCGCCACATAGCCTCTGCCTGGCCCGGCCCGAACGTTCCGTCCCCTTCGGGAGTCGCGGTCCTTCGGGGACTTCCCGCCCGGACCGGGCCAAAAACACGTCGCCCCACCACGTGGCGGCACGGGGTGGGGCGTAAGAGCACGAAAACTCGAAGAATCGCGTGCTTTAGCGCTGTGCTCCCGTGCCGAATACGTCTAGCCCATAGGCGGGGCAGACCTCGCCCGCCCGTCGGAAGGTCTTCCTCCCGACCTCCAAGCTTCCAATCAGCATGAGCGGTACAGCACCAAGCATTTGATGTCTCCCGAAAACAAAAATCGCGTCACCGTGGCCACCTCGAGCAGCCAAAACGGGACGCGACTCCCTTGAATTCGAGAGAACTCTATCGGCGCGCCATGCGGGTGTCAAGTCGGGCTCATGGTCAGGGGGAAGCCGACTTGTTTGGGCAGCGGCCCCGGGCTCCCGGGTTTCGCGAACTCACGCATTTCACTATAGTGACGTATGGTCTTCTTGCCTTGCGAGAAGGCGTAACGGGCCCGCGTCGAAGCACGCCAGCCGGCTCGGACCGGACCCTGCTGCTCGAGTGCCGACTCGAGGAGCTGCGCGGCGCGCTCGACGAGGCGCGCGCCGAAGCCGATCAGGCCCGCATCCGGCTCGCCGAGGCCGCGGCCCGTGAGGCCGCTGAAACCCACCGCCTGAGCGCGCTCCAAGACGAAGTCGCCCGCGCCCGTGAAGAAGTCGCCGCGCTGCACCGGCGACTGGAACACTCCGAGGCGCTGCGCGCCAAGCTACAGGGACATCTCTTCGAGTCTGAGGCTAAGGGCGACGCGCAGGAGCTGGTGCGACTGCGACAGGAAGTGGCTGCCGCCCGGGAGCGCAACGCCGCCAGCGAACAGACAGCGTCGCAGCTGCGGGCTCGCCTGGACGAGCTGGTGGCATCCCGCGACATCTTGCTCACGCGCGTGGTCGAGTGGCAACGCGCTGTGCGCGACGGCGACACCGAAGCGGTCGACCTTGGCGAATTCATCGCCAGCCTGCGCCGCGCGGTCCTCGACCTCGAACGAGAGAACGCCCTGGGAGCGCGCCGCGAGGCCGCTCTGCGCGAGCAGCTCGACCAGGCGACAGCAATGCCGGGGGGGACGGTGACACCGGAGCCCGCTCCCCCTTCGCCCGTCCCCCCTCCCGCTCCTGTGGACAATCTGGTCGCGGCACTGGCGGCGGCGGAAAGCCCCGATCCGAGCGTTCGCGCCGCGGCCTACCAGTCACTTGGCATGCTGCTGGGACGGGACCCGGCGCGGTTCGAACCCCACGTCCGCCGGGGGATCGCCGACGCGAACCCGCACGTTCGGCGGCGCGTCGTGCTCGCCGCGGCGGCGGCGCGCGGGCTCACCCTCCGGCCGCTGCTGGAGCCGCTGAGCGGCGATCCCGACCCCCAGGTGCGCCGCATCGTCCATCGGATCCTTCGCACCCAAGACCCTGAGCGCACGAAAGCCGACATCGTGCAGCGAGCGTCATAGTGGACATCCGTTACCCGCGAAGTCATTTCGCCAAGCTCTTGGATTTCACGGACAACCAACTGGCTGCCGCGGACAAAATGCCCGAGCTGAAGGCACTCGGCGGCGGACCCGATTCGTACCAGCCGCGACATCTGTCGGCCTATCGCAGAGTATTGGACCTCCACCCTGAAAGGGAGCCGCTGCGCCGCCAGATCTTCCTCAACTTCAAGGGTGGCACCGGCAAGACCAGCCTCTCGGTGGCGTACGGCTACCGGCTCGCGGAGCTGGGCCACCGGGTGCTGCTGATCGACCTTGATTCACAGGGGCACGCCACCCAGCACTTAGGGCTAGGTCCCGAAAAACTCGAGCGCACGGTCTTCGATACCCTGGTCAATGGCGTCCCGATCACAGACGTGATCTTGCCGACACCGCTCGCGGAGTTCGATGTACTCCCGGCCAATTTGCGGATGACGACCGTCGACATCTCCCTCATGCCGATGGCCGGGCGTGAGTACAAGCTCCAGCGCGCCCTCGCCGTGGTGGCGGATCGCTACGAGTTCATTGTGATGGACTGCCCGCCCTCCTTTGGGCTGCTGAACCTCAACGCGCTGATGGCGTGCGACGAACTACTCGTGCCGGTGCTTCCGGATTTCCTGTCGTTTCACGGTCTCAAATTGCTGTTCGAGACACTGGGCCAGCTCGAGGACGACCTGAACCATCGGCTGGACCGAATCAAGATCATCATCAATCAATACAACCCCACGACCCGGATCGCGCGCGAGGCCAAAGCCGCGCTGGAGCAGCACTATCGCGAGTTTCTGTCGGACACGATCGTGCGGCAGTGTACGGACTTCGCTCGGGCCTCGAGAGACGGCCTGCCCATCAATGCCTACGCTCCAGCGTCCAAGGGAGCCACAGACATCGACGCCCTTATTACCGAGATGATGAGCGCGCGCCTAGAGCGCGCGATGGAGAGAAGCGCGTGACCACCGGTTTCGACGCCAACGTTCCAGCTCGCAAGCCGCGGCCGATCTCCCGCGTGCTGTCCGAGCTCACGGCCGTCCCCGACAAGTCCTCACCCCCTGAGCCGCCGGCGACGATCGAGCGGGCCGCCGAGCCTCCGCCTGCAGCGGCGAAACCAGGCCCGCGCGTGGCACGCGGGAAGAGCGGTCAGGAGCGTGCCGCGTCGCTGCGGGAGCGTCTAGCGATGACCGCTCACGCGTCCGCCGCTGGCGCCGAGCCGGGGCAAACCGCCGCCGCGGTGCGAGAGCTGATCGAGTCCATGCGCGCCCGGCTCGAGTCCGCCATCGAGGAACGGACCCGGCTAGCTGGGGAGCTGGAGGAAGCTCGCGCCGCGCTCGGGCGGAGCGAGGCCGACCTGAAGAAGGAGCGCCGTGCCCGGACCGCGCTCGAGGCTCAAGCCGAGGAGCGGCGGCGGATCGCCGAGGAAGCGGTGGCCGAGGCAGAAGCGCTCGCCGCCGAGCGCGACCAGGTGCTCGAGGAGATTACTGGGCTGCGCGGGCTCGAAGACCAGGCGGCCCTGCTGCAGGAAGCTGAGGCGGAGCTGGTCGACCTGGACGGGCGGCTGCAGGAGGCGCAGTCCGGTCGCGCGCGCGCCGAGGCACGTTGCCGGGAGCTTACGTCGGAAGTGGAGCGCCTGTCTGCGGCCGGCGAAGCGCTCGAGGGTCTCGAGTCGTTGGTGCGACGCAGTCACTAGGCCCTAAACCCACTCCGTTTCGGTCCTCACCCCCCTGACCCCCTCTCCGTTCCGGAGAGGGGGAACGAAGGTACGTTAGAAGCCGGATATGAAAAAGCCGTGGTGAGGAAAATCTTGCTGTGCGGCGCCGCCCTGTTGGGCTGCGCCTGCAGTGGCGACGCGACCGCACCGGGGAGCCTGATCGATGTCGCGGAGCCGTGGACTAGGGGCCTGCCGGCGGCGGTCGGGATGGATCCACGGCTCACGGCCGAGGCTGAGAGCGCGGCGGCGCAGACAGTACCACCACCTTCGACGTGCGCTCTGTGACCAAGAGCGTCGTTTCCGCCCTGACGGGCATCGCGCTGTCACGTGGTCTAATCTCGAGTCTCGACGCCACGGCCCGGGGTTTAGACCTTTTTCTTTTTTTCTTCTACATCGGCCAGCAAGAGCTTCATCTCTTCTTGGACCACGCGGGCACACATCCACCGAAGCATGAAGAGGTCGTCCTCTTCGGTCGGCGACAGGCGAGGATGGCCCCGATGAACAATCTTGGACCGCGTATCATAGATACGATTGAAGTCGGCCATGATCTTGTCACGCTGACTGCGCGACCTGCCGATCAAGAACGCGCAGCGATTTGCCAGGAGGGCGCCCAGGCCTATCAAGTCGGAGAATTCCTTATCGCCGAGGAGTATTTCAAGGGACGTGGTCGCCTGAACAAATTCGAGCAACGGGTTAGTCGCGGCATAGCTGTCGAATAGCCACTGCGCGGCCCGGAGTAGGCGATCGTCTGCATGCTGGGCCATTACCGTCCCGATTTCCCTCAACTCTTCAAGCGCCCAACTCGGCCGTTGCTCGGGCTTTGCTTGTGCAAAAAATGGGCTAATCGTCAACGAATCGATGGCTTCACTAATGTCGAGGGGGTACTCGTATGCCTTGTGGAACGGATAGGGTTCTGCCGAGTGCGCGAAGGCCAGAAGATACCGTCGGTGCGGACCGCCCATTCGAAATTCACGACTACGCGACAATAGGATGTTGGCCATGCACAGGCCAAAGAACGCACGCGAGAGAAAGGACGCGAACTCCAGGGGTGTGGAGGAGCCATAGATGGGGATGTAGCCGTAGCACTTGATTGCAGGTAAAGGTTCCCAGGCGTGACGCCGTTGGGTTTCGCCTCGCCAAGAAACGGGAGGAGTAGCCCCTCCTGCTTGGGGGCCAATGCGAAGGGACCACCGTTTTCCGGTACCGTGAAGAGTCTGACGTCCGGTGTTAGCTCCAAACCATTAGGGACAGCCGGACCGATCACCTGCACTGCGTTATGTGGTATCGCTACCGTTACTGAGTAGGTTCGAGGCAAGGCCTCGATTGCAGCAATTAGGCGTGATGTCAACGCGCCGATGTCCGCGAATTCTGGGAGAGCAGCGAGCGGTCGGCCGGCGCACCTATGTGGGCCACGCCGCTGCCTTCGAGCCCATGAAGCCCGGCGACCCGTTCGGCGACGTGATGAACGCGCCCAAGAAATACGTCGTCTCGAAGACGCTGAAAGAACCGACTTGGCGCAACACGACGATCATCCGGGACAATCCGATCGAAGCGGTGCGAAAGCTCAAAGCCGAGCCCGGCGGGAATATCGTTACCGACGGCTCGAGCCAGCTCGTGCACGCGCTGCTCCAGCACGACCTGGTCGATGAGCTATTTCTGCACGTCTATCCGATCGCGCTCGGCAAAGGCAAGCGCGTCTTCCCCGATCGCGTCGATGCGAAATTCACGTTGGCGTCGGCCCATCCCTACCCGACGGGCGTGGTGGGGCTGAGCTACATCAGGGCATAGTTCCCCCTCTCCGGAACGGAGAGGGGGCCAGGGGGTGAGGACCCAAAGGCCGAGAGTCCCTTGTCTGGTTCTAGCTTTGTCTACGTCACCTATATCCGCGCCACACCTGAGAAGCTGTGGCGCGCTCTCACCACCCCCGAGATCATCGCGCACTACCGCTTCGGAATGAACGTCGCAAGCGATTGGAAGGTCGGGTCAGCGTGGAAAATGTATGCTGACGGACACCTCATGGACTCGGGCGATATCCTCGAGAGCGTTGCGCCGAAGCGAAGTGATGAGTTGGCGGAGTGAATGGAGCGCCGAGTTCAAGGCCGAGGGCAAGTCCACATGCGTGTTCGAGATTGAGGTCACGGGGCCGTCGGCGAAGCTCACACTCACGCATTCGAGTGACCGGCCGAGCTCCAGGTTCATCGCAGCCGTCGCGGAAGGCTGGCCGATGGTCATCTCGAATCTCAAGTCGTTGCTCGAAACCGGTGAGGTTGCTCTGGTCTATCATCGCCGGCACGAAGACCGGCCGAAACCGGCTTAGGGCCAGAGCCGGTACAGGGTCCGCGGGAATGCGATCGCTTCCCGGATGTGCGGGATGCCGCAGATCCACGCGACGGTGCGTTCCACACCAAGGCCGAACCCCGCATGCACGAACGTGCCGTACTTCCGCAGATCGAGATACCAGGAATACGCCTCTTCCGGCAGCCTCTCGGCTCGAATGCGCGCGAGCAGCTTGTCGTAATCATCCTCGCGCTGGCTGCCGCCGATGATCTCGCCATACCCCTCGGGCGCGAGACAGTCGTTGTTCAAGACCGTGCGCGGATCCTCGGGATTCTCTTTCATATAGAAGGCCTTCACGGCCTTCGGATAGTTGTAGACGAATACGGGCCGGTCGTACTGCTTGGCCAGCAGTGTCTCATCGTCCCCACCGAGGTCCCTGCCCCATTCCATATCGGCGCCGAGCGCTTTCAACTTGGCCACCGCGTCAGTGTAGGAGATCCGGTGGAACGGCGCCACCACGCGCTCGAGCGGCGCGAGATCGCGGCCCAGCTCAGCGAGGTCGGCCTTGCGGCGCTCGAGGCAGCGCCGCACCACGTAGGAAACGAAGTCCTCCTGGAGCCGCATGTTCGCCGCGGAATCGTTCCACGCCACCTCGGGCTCGACCATCCAGAACTCCGTCAGATGGCGACGCGTCTTGGACTTCTCGGCCCGGAACGTGGGCCCGAAGCAGTAGACCTTGCCGAGCGCCGCGGCGGCGGCCTCGACGTACAGCTGGCCCGTCTGCGCGAGAAAGGCTTTGCCCAGGTCGAAGTACTCGGTCGCGAACAGCGTGCCCGCGTGTTCCCCGATAGAACCGGTGAGAATCGGCGTATCGACCAGCGTGAACCCGCGCTCGTAAAAGAAATCGCGGATCGCCTGGATCACCTCGGCGCGCACGCGCGCGATCGCGACCTGCTGCTTGGAGCGCAACCACAAATGACGATGTTCGAACAAAAATGCGGTGCCGTGCTCCTTGGGCGTGATGGGAAATTCGGGACTGGGCCCGATGATCCGCAGGTCGGCCGCCTGCAGCTCAACGCTGCCGGGGGCTCGCGCATCGGGCCGCACGACGCCGGTCACCTCGACCGACGTCTCGTGTGTTAGTTTTCCGAACGCTTCCCAAACTTCGGCCGACACGTCCTTCTTGGAGAGCACCGCTTGGAGCATGCCGGTCCCGTCTCGCACCACGACGAACGCGATCTTGCCACTCGAGCGCGTGGTGGCAACCCAGCCGCGCACGGCTACGGTCTCGCCGACATGTTGCGGCAGCTCGTCGATCCAGTATCGATCCGGCATAGGCGCGGCATACTAGTGGCGGGCCTTTTGAGTGTCAACGCGATCACGACGGCATGCACGCCGGTCGTCCGAAGCGGACCGGAACGTCAGGAATCGGCCTGGCCCTCCTACCTGGGCAATCCACGTCACGACGCGGGCGCGCAGGAGACACTCAATCCCGATCCGCGCCCGTTGTGGCGCGTCGGGGTCGGTCGCGGCGTGCGCGGCAGCCCGGCGCTGGGCGAGACGATCGTGGCGGTGAGCACTGCCGACCGCTACGTCGTCCTCATCGACCGCGCGAGCGGCGATGTGCTATGGCGCTCGCGAGTCGACGGCACGATGCGCGCCGGCCCCCTGCTCGACGTTGACCGACTCTACCTCGCAACCGAAGCGCAGCCGGAAGGGCGGGTGTACGCCATCCGCCTGCGCGACGGCAAGGCGCTCTGGAAAACCAACGTCGGCAGCGTCGCGGCACCGCTCGCGTTCGATGGAGAGGCGCTCTACGCCGGCACAGAGCGCGGTCTCGTGCTCCGTCTCGAGCCCGAGCACGGCAGGGTTCTCTGGCGCCGTGAGCTGGAGGGTGCCGTACGCGGAGGGCCGGTGCCGACCCCCTATGGGCTGGTCGTGACGACAACGACCGACATGCTGTATCTGCTCGATCGTCAGACCGGAGCCATCCGCTCACGCCTGCCGCTGCCGGGCGCCGTGCTCGCCACACCGGCCAGCGACGGCCGCCGCGTGTATCTGGCCACCACGAATGGCGCGGTGATGGCCGTGGACCTCGAGCCGCTGGCGGTTCGCTGGGATCGATCCACCGGCGAACCCGTGTATGGCGCGCCGGCGCTTGTCGGTGACACGCTGTTCGTGTTGTCGCGCGACGGCCGGCTCTGGATTATTCCGACCAACGCGCCCGACGGTGTCACGACGCACGCGCTGGGAATCGTGTCGACCGCGGGACCCACGCCGCTCGTTTCGGGTGTGCTCGTCGGGAGTGTGAGTGGCGAGGTGCTGCTAGTCGATCGCGTGACCGGGGCGATCAAGTGGCGCACGCAGGTGGCGGGACCCATCGAGGAGCCACCCCTGGTTCGTGACCGGCAGTTGGTAGTCATCGCCGGCAGAGGCAATATTCACACGTACCGATGAAGCGACGCTCGATCTTCCTTGCGATTGTTGTCGTTCAGCCAGGTGCGATGCCCCTCGCGGCGCAGCACCTTGCGCCGCAGTATGCCGCGGCCGCATCCCCACCCGCCCCCCCAGTCGGCTCCGCCGCGGCGCTGGCGCCATCGCACGACTCGTTTCGCGCCACGCTCGTCCATTACGGGAAGTGGTTCACCGCCGCCGGCGCGGTGGCCCTGACCGTGCTCGCGGCACAGGAGAATCAGCAATCGCAGCGCCAGTGGAATGCTCTGCTCGCCATCTGCCGAACCTCACAGGACGCGTGTCTCCTCAGTCCCGACGGCACCTATGTCCGCACCGACGCCGAAGCGCTGTACCAGCTCTCGCGCGTCCATGCCAGCAAGGCGAATCAGTGGCTGTTCGCAGCGCAAGCCACGCTGTTCGCGACCACGGCGCTCTTCATCATCGATCTGAATCCGGGCGGTGGAGGGCCGGACAACATTCCGTATCCGTCGGAGATGCGGGTGGGCGCGGTCGGTACCGGGACCGGCGTGGAGATGAGGTTGGCGTTTTAGTTCACTAAAAAGTGTTACTCATCACCTGAGTACAAAGTGTTACCTATCACTTGGACCGTTCACACTTCGAGTCAGAGTTTGGCCGGCCGGTAGATGAGAGCAATGACAACCCCCGAGCCAAGCCATTGAACGAAGTAGGCGACTGCCTGGAGCAGCGCTAGCCGGAGCCCAATGTTCAGACTCACGTAGTTGTGTAGCACGAACGAGCCAGCGGCAAAGACTCCGACCAAGAAGCCAAAACGCACCCCTTGGCCGACGTAGAAACCGTCGCCGCGAAACGCAAGGGCATAAAGAGCTGCGAGCGCCATCATCGCTACGAGGAGGGCCACCATACCCACCGGAGCCACGCGCTTCATGGATTCTGGTGTGCGGTACACGGCCGCAAACTGGCGGATTTCGTCAGCCAGTGGTAACAGGGCCAAGAGCAGGAAGCCGATCGCAAAGTACACGAGCGTGGCAACAAGTCCGGCGAGAGCAATGCGGGAATAGTTGATAGGCTCGTCCTTTCGCTAACTAAGGCAGGCGCTTGAGCGGGCTGCCTAACGGAATGCGCGTAAGCTGCGGCGCCTGACTGGAATACTCACAAACGCCATTCTACCTCAGATGACGGGCGCCGTCAGCTTCAAGCGCGTGTTAGACAGCGGCGCAAACGAGCCCTAAGGCTGTACGATGATCGTTCGCTCTAGCGTGAGGTCGTGGTCGAATCCCCGGCCGTGCAATTCGATCCTAGCGCTGCCAACCGCGTCGAACCGCAGATCGACGGGGCGAGGATGGCCCCGCCAATCACCAGGACAAGGCGGGTGGTTCGACCACACACTGTCGTAGGGAGTGATACTCGCGACCGACCCATCAAGCTGCACTTCGGACTGGTCGGGACGAATGCAAGCGGAGCTCCCGAATGTCGAAACGGTCACCGTGAACCCTACACTTGCCTGCACGGTGTCTGGCGCAACCAGTGGACTCGTGAAAATGCCCCCGGAATCAACGAAACCCACGGCGCGGCTCCAATGGCCAACGCTGGGAGATTTCCCCTGATCCGCGACCTGGGAACAGCCAAGAACAGCGATCGCAACAACCAGGGGAGAGTGGAAGGTTCGACGCGTGCTCAGAATCCTCGCAAGTACGATGCCGCTGTCTAACGAAATGCGCGTAAGCTGCGGCGCGATGTTAGAATGTTCACAAACGGATGGCCTCCACAGAAGAACGGCGCCGACAGGTTCACGCGCTTGTTAGGCGGCGCGTCAACGAACACTCCGAAAACCCTTCGCCTGAATGATGCTATCAAACGCCTGCTCGGCCCGGCTCTGAATACTCTCTGGCATGCCCGGTATTCTCGCAAGCCTGTGAGCATTAAGCTCGAGCTCGAGAACTCTCGGGTCATTCCGAGGAATATCCGGCGTGTCATTCACGGTGATGTCTAACGAGCCGGGAGTCGAAGACGCACCGTACCCCTGCCGCGAGGCAAGGCTGGAGAGGTCCTCGATAATCGAGGCCAGGCGGTGAGCAGCGACGGAAAGGGAGTCGGTACCGGCCAAATAACGACGAATCTCGGCGTTGTACGCCACATGCAACCTCGCTTCACGAAACTTGAGAACGAGAGGTGCATAGCTCCAGGCGAACGTGAGCGAGGCAAGGCCTAAGGCGACAAGCAGAGAGATGATGATCCAGCGTTTGGGCGAGCTCATGTCTCAAACGCGCCGCCTAACGAAATGCGCCTAAGCTGCGGCGCCAAGCTAGAACGTTCACAAACGCAATTCTACCACAGACGACGGGCGCCGCCAGCTTCAGGCGCGTGTTAGGCGTCGTGCATTCATATAGTAAGTGCAACACCACCTCCGACAGAAACGGTGACCTGGCGATACCATAGGGCTTCACTCTCCTCCAAGAGAAGGAAGCCTATGCTGCCGTACCGCCAGATCACCGCTGCCGAAAGATATACGATGGGCCTGCTGCGCCAGCGAGGGTGGAACAGCGCGGCGATCGCCCGGATCCTCGGCCGCCACCGCAGCACGATCGGCCGGGAGGTCCGGCGTAACCGCACCCCGCGCGACGGCTGCTACCGGCCGCAGCTCGCCGAGTGGTACGCCTGCGGCCGCCGCTCGCGCTCGCGGCGCAACCGCCAGTTCTCGAGCGCCGAGTGGGCGCAGATCCAGGAGCTGCTGCGGGAAGATTGGAGTCCCGATCAAGTGGCGGGCTGGTTGCGGCGCTTCCGCGTGCTCGCGATCAGCCACGAGACGATCTACCGCTACATCTGGGCGGATAAAGAGGCGGGCGGCACGCTCTACCAGCATCTGCGCGGCAGCCGCAAGCAGCGCCGCAAACGCTATGGCCGCTACGACAGCCGGGGCCGCCTCGCCGGCAAACGGATGATTACCGAGCGGCCGCCGATCGTCGCGACGCGCCAGGAACTCGGCCATTGGGAAGGCGATACGATACTAGGGGCAAGCCAGGCCGGCCCGTGTGTCTTGAGTTTGGTGGAACGGAAGACCGGCTACCTGCTGCTCGGCCAACTCGATCAGCGGACCAGCGCGCTGGTGAACGCGCGCGCCCGTCAGCTCATCCGGGCCCAGCCCCGGCCGGTGTGCACCATCACCGTCGACAATGGGACGGAGTTCCACGACTACGCGAAGCTCGAGCGGGCCACAGGCACGTGCTTCTATTTCGCCACCCCGCATCATGCCTGGGAGCGCGGCACCAACGAGAACACCAATGGCCTGATCCGGCAGTACCTGCCCAAACGCCAGAGCATGGCCTACCTCACCCAGCACGATTGCAATCGGATCGCGGCGAAACTGAACCGCCGGCCACGGAAGCGGCTCGGCTATCGCACCCCGGAGGAATGCTATGAAGGATGACGCTCAGTGTTGCACTTCAAAGTTGATATCAGACCGCGCGACGCGAGGCCACGACGCGCCAGCTTCCGCTACCCGCGCACGGGCGAGGCTTCGTCGACAAATGCAATCGGTGTAGGCTGCGCAAGACACGTTGGTTCCTCATCGTGCTTGAAGCCGGTGAGCTCCTTGGCAAGAAGCAATGGAATATCAAAGATGAGATCCACATTCGCCGTTTGGCCTCCCTCGGCTTCTTGTTCCTGAAGCGTGCGTTGCCGCAGGTTGGCGAACGAGCTCGGAAGGTCCCCAGAAGCAACGAGGTCGAAGATACCTTTCTGCGCGTCGTGGGCAGCGGACCAGACCTGAACCCCTCCACGCCAAAATGCAGCAGAGCTAAACATGACGTGCTCCTCGATGGAACACGCCATGCATGGCCATCGGCCAGACAGGGACGCAAGCAGGGTAGGATCGATGAGTCGATGGTCACAGCCCTGACCGACCAGGAGGAACCACCCACCATTGAGGGCGGCACCCGAGATCGCAGACTCGAAGTACTCGTCGGCCTCGTCAGTCGGGTGGACCTGCGCCTGCTCGAACAGAGAAGCTTGGTTCGGTGTCTGGACTGCGATCCAAGCGATCGAGTATCCCATGCTCGTATATTCGGTGCGAGGTGGACGCGCGGCCTAACGAAATGCGCGTAAGCTGCGGCGCGAGCTACAGGTGTTCACACCGCTAATTGTATCACAGTGCGCCGTCGGATGGCACCAGACCCACAGGTGCGGGCGCCGCCAGCTTCACGCGCTAGTTAGGCTGCGCACCA
>JBIOXD010000107.1:0-3710 GCA_044869265.1 Gemmatimonadales bacterium | reverse complement strand
CGGTGTCCCTCCAAGAATGTCTGGGTCGCTGTGAACGACCGGTGTCTTAGTCGACATGACCTTGAGTATACACTGAACGCGCGTGGGGTGCCTAACGCGCCGGAGTTAACCTGCCGGCGCGTCCAATATGATGCGGCTCGCGAGCCATGCGAGCGAGCCACGACCGAAGAGCGCCGGTCAGGTTCAACTCCTCGTTAGGCCGCGCCTCTGGGCAGCGGACATTTCGGCCCTTCGGCATGCGGACGACGGCCTGAGAGTGAGTAGCGAAACTACTGCCGCCGCCTCAGCTCCACCCAGTAGCTGACCCTCCCCTCCACGCCGGAGAGAGCGCCTGTGCCAGCCCCCAGTGTCACCGCGACATTCATGACTCCGGCACCCGGCCGTAAGTAGAAGAATAAGCGCTGCCCTCGCGTACTGTCGGCCGTGCCGAGATCCCCGGTGATGGTGAGGCGGAGGAGTCGGGTCGCGAATCGCGCCCGACCGGGTGACGCCCCCGGACGTGACGAGAAGGTGGCTCGCACGGCGCCGGAGTCCGATACAGTGAGGTCCATCTTCACCTCGCCGGACTCGGTCAGCAGCTCGCCTCTCCAGGCTCCAACGAAACTCGTGTCCAGCGGCGCGGGTGCCGCCGCCGGCATGGCGCTCGTTTGCGTCGGTTGAGGGGCGTTCATCAGTTCGGCGTACCGGGGAAGTAAGTCCGCGATCGCTGCATCCACGACTGCACGCGCGAACGACACGCCCTTGTTCGCCAGCACCACGACCACCACGCGCTCAGACGGGATGACTCTGAGCCATGCCGCCGCCGCACCCGTTCCGCCCTGCGCGAGCAGCGAGCGGTACCCGAAGCGATTCTCATCGATCCACCAGCCGATCCCATAGCGCTGTGTGCTTGTCGCAGGCACATCGGACAATTGCATGGTGTCGATCGCAGCGTCGGACAGGATCGGCCGCGCCCGTGAGAGACGCACCTTCGCGTGCATCTGACCGAACCGGACGAGGTCATGGACGCTCGAATAGCCGGAGGACGCAGCGAACGTTCGCAGCGAATGCGGCACGCGTCCACGGACCCAGTAGTAGGGCACTGCCGGCGCCGGCGCGGAATTCGTATCTACGCCGAGCGTCGAGTGCGTCATCCCCAATGGCCGAAAGACCTCGTCAAGCAGGAACGCGCTCAGGTTTTTGCCGGCGGCGCTCGCGATGACCTCACCGAGGATGTCATAGCCGAGGTTGGAGTAGTCGAAGTACTCCCCAGGTGGCCGCGACACGACGCCGTAGCGTCGGATGAGTTCGTCCATCGACGGGAACGGGCAGGCTGGTGCGTCGGTGGGGCAATCGAGGTCGAACGTGGTGACACCGGCCCGATGCGTGGCGAGTCGACGCACCGTGGCCGAGTCCAAATTCCAGCGCGGGCTCCAGAGCTTTGATGTGCGAAGGTATTCGTTTGCGGGCTGGTCGAGGCCAAGTTGCCCCCGTTCGCGAAGCACCATAAGCGCGGTCGCCGTGATCGTCTTCGTCACGGACGCAAGGTAGAACGGGGTGTTCAGCGTGACCGGAATGTGTTTCTCCGGGTCCGCCCAGCCGAATCCTTCTTCCCAGAGAATTGAATCGCCGCGCGCCACGGCGATTGCGAGACCCGGAGCTGAGTCCCGTGCCAGCCCATCCTGAATCAGCCTGCGGACGGCGTTGAACCGCGTCGTTTGGGAATGCCCGGCGGTCGGCACGGCGCCAATGAACGTGAGGAGCAGCGCTATGGCGATCAAACCTTGACGCATGAAGTGCCTCCGACCGGGACGCTGAGTTAGACGGCGACCGGCGGCATATGGTTCGAACCGTCGCGACAGCCTCCCGCGCTCTGGTTAGCCTAGTGATGGTGTCATTCGTTCTGGGCCGCCTCGCGCATCCGTGTCTTCGCGTCAGAAGCTGGCGCGCGAGCGACCGCAATCACCTGCCTTGCGGCACCGAACCACTCGCGGTGAAGTCGGCCTAACGGATCGCGCTTAAGCTGCGGCGCGCTGAAGAAAGATTCATTCCTTAATCTACGCGCGCCGTCAGCTTCAAGCGCTTGTTAGGCCGGGTGCATTCATATAGTAAGTGCAACACCACCTCCGACGAAAACGGTGACCTGGCGATACCATAGGCAACCAACTCCGCCAAGAGAAGGAAGCCTACCAATGCTGTACCGCCAGATCACCTTCGAAGAAAGGTACACCGTGGGGCTGTTGCGGCAGCAGGGTCTCTCCCCCGCCGCGATCGCTCGCACGCTCGGCCGCCACCGCAGTACGATCGGCCGCGAGGTGCGGCGCAATCGTGCCCACAGTGATGGGACCTACCGGCCCCAGCTCGCCGACTGGTATGCGCGCAGCCGGCGCTCGCGCTCCCGCCGCAATCGGCAGTTCACGGACGCCGAGTGGATCCGGATCCGAAAGCTGCTGCGGGAGGATTGGAGTCCGGAGCAGGTCGCCGGCTGGCTGCGGCGGCACCGCGAGCTCGCGATCAGCCATGAGACGATCTACCGCTATGTCTGGGCCGACAAACGCGCCGGCGGCACGCTGCATCTGCATTTGCGGGGCGCGCGCAAACAACGCCGCAAACGCTACGGCCGCTATGACAGCCGCGGCCGCCTCGCCGGCAAACGGATGATTACCGAGCGGCCGCCGATCGTCGAGACGCGCCAGGAGCTCGGGCACTGGGAAGCGGATACGATGCTGGGCGCGAGCCAGGCCGGCCCCTGCGTGTTGAGCTTGGTGGAGCGGAAGAGCGGCTACCTGTTGCTCGGCCAATTACGCCAGCGCCTCAGCGCGGCGGTGAATCAGCGGGTGCGGCAGCTCATCGCGACCCAACTGCACGCGGTCCGCACGATCACGGTCGATAACGGGACCGAGTTTCACGAGTACGCCAAGCTCGAGCGGACGACCGGCACTCAGTTCTACTTCGCGACGCCACATCACGCCTGGGAGCGCGGCACCAACGAGAACACCAATGGCCTCGTGCGCCAATATCTCCCCAAACGCCAGAGCATGGCCCACCTCACCCAGCATGAGTGCAATCGGATCGCTGCGAAACTAAACCGTCGCCCACGGAAGCGGCTCGGCTTTCAGACTCCGGAGGAATGCTATGAAGGATGACGCTCAGTGTTGCACTTCAAAGTTGATATCAGACGGCTGAGGCAAGAGATTCACTTAAGCACCAGTCGTAGCATCGGCGGCTTCCCTCGATCCACGTAGCGCTTGTTCACGAACGCCACCGACTCCGCCAGTGCCCTGAGGATCTCGGGCGCCTTTCGCTCCAATGCTTGGCTTGCGGTGAGCTCAAGCTCCAGAACCTCTCCAGCGTCAAGCGAGAACCGCGACATCCCGTCGGGTTCGTCGAGATATGTAAGGCAATCAATCCAGGCATCCAGGTTGCGCCCATAGAACGGAGGGAACCCGAGCTCGCGGGTGCTGATATCGTGAAACGAGTTCCAATCCTCGATCTGAGAACCGTCGAGATGTGCTTTGGCCATGTTTGAGAGTGTTCAGCCGCCTAACGGATCGCGCTTAAGCTGCGGCGCGCTGAAGAAAGACTCATTCCTTAATCTACGCGCGCCGCCAGCTTCAAGCGCTTGATCTTTCCAAGCCGGATGGTGCTACACTCGAGCGACCCTCGGCTTGGAGCCTCCGATGTTCTTCACCGGGATCGACCAGCATAAACATAGTTCCGTCCTGACGACC
>JBIOXD010000106.1:0-2792 GCA_044869265.1 Gemmatimonadales bacterium | reverse complement strand
TGGCCCTCCGCTGCAGCAGGCGCGTGCAGTTGGCGCACAGGCCGCCGATCGCGATCCCGGCCGTGTACTCGCCGCACTTGGCGCACGGGTGACTAGGCCCGGACCCGCTTAACCACGGCGCGGGCGAACTCGGCCGTAGCAACACGACCTCCCAGGTCCGGTGTCCGGACGTTGTCGGTAACGATGGCCGCCTCGATCGCACACCGCAGCCGTTTGGCGGCTTCCAGCTCTCCGATGTGGTCGAGCATCATCGCGGCCGCGAGCATCTGCGCCGACGGGTTGGCGATTCCCTTCCCCGCAATGTCGGGAGCGGACCCGTGTACCGGCTCGAAGATCGCCGCGTGCGTCCCGATGTTGGCCCCGGGCGCGAGGCCCAACCCGCCGACCAGACCAGCGGCTTCATCCGAGAGAATGTCCCCGAACAGGTTCGTCGTCACGATCACGTCGAACTGTTCGGGCTTCATGACGAGCTGCATCGCGGTGTTATCCACGATCTTGTCGTCGCTCGCAATCGTGCCGGCGTATTGCTGAGCGACGCGCCGGGCGACCTCGAGAAACAGCCCCGACGTCGCCTTGAGGATGTTGGCCTTGTGAACGATCGTGACCTTCTTGCGGCCATGGGTCTTGGCGTATTCGAACGCGTAGCGCGCGATCCGCTCGCTGCCTTCGCGTGTCACGATGGACATTGCCTGCGCCAACGCGCGACGATCGCCGCCGATCTTGAAGGTGTGATCGAGACCAACGTACAGCCCTTCGGTGTTCTCGCGAATGATAACGAGATCGACGTGCTCGTAGCGTCCGCCCGGAACGATCGTCTTCGTCGGCCGGACGTTGGCGTAGAGATCGAACTCCTGCCGCAGCGCCACATTGACCGAGCGGTAGCCGCCACCGACCGGCGTCGTCAGCGGCCCCTTCAGGCACAGTTTGGTGCGGCGAATCGAGTCGAGCGTCGCGTTGGGAAGCGGCGTCCCGGCGAGCTCCACTGCGGCCATGCCGCCGTACTCTTCATCCCACTCGAATTCGACGCCGAGGGCTTCGAGGACCTGGAGTGTGGCGGCCGTGATCTCTGGGCCGATGCCGTCGCCCGGGATCAGCGTGGCGTCGCGCTTGGTCAAGGCAGTCCTTTCGCTGCGCTCAAGGCATGCCTGGAGTGAGGGCCTTAACGGCGCGGGTGAGCGCGGTCCAGGGATCCTCACCTTCGCCGCGTGCGGTCGTCCGCCAGCCGACGCGACCGACGCGAGTATCGATCATGACCATCGAAAGCTCCGCCGTGGCGACCACCGGGCTGGTGTGCGGGCGGCCGGGCGGGACGCGGAACACGAGGCCGGCCGGTATCAGCGCAAACCGGCCCCCCACCAGACCCACGAGGGTTCGCAGCTGATAACGCAGCGGGTCGGGCACTTCAACCACGTTGGTCGCGCGCAAGAACGGCGTTCCCATCTGATCGGGATCGGCCGCAATCCCGGGAGCGCGGCGAGCCGTGCGCCTCAGCTCGGCCGGAAGCACCCACGTCACCTCGGGTGCGCGCGCGCCAAGCAACGTGGCAAGGATGCTGTCGCACTTGTCGAGCGTCGCGCGCCGCTCGGCAGTCAGCCACTCCCACTTGAGCGAGTCCTCGGCACCGACGAGCGCGAGAGGCATGATCGGCACGCGCTGGCCGGCCAGACCGGCGGTGGGCAATGGAGCGGTTGGCGGAGGCTCGGGAGCGGGCTTCTGATCGGACTTCTTGGGACCGCAGCTCAGCGCGGTGCTGACCGCGACGACGCACCACGCACCACGCACCAAGTTCTTGTTTCTTAACGGGTTACTCACGGCCCGAATCTAAGCGAGCGTGAGTCCGCCGTCCACCACAATGACCTGTCCGGTGATGTGTCGGGCGGCGTCGCTGCAGAGAAAGAGAATGACGCGCGATACGTCCTCGGGCTCCGCAACGCGTCCCAACACCGACTCGTGCTCGGCGCGCTCGAGGACTTCCTTCGGCAGTTGCGTGAGCAGCTCCGTCTTCACAAATCCAGGCGCGACGGCGTTCACGTTGATCCCCGCCGAACCGAGATCGACCGCTGCGGCTTTGGTGAGGCCGATGAGCGCGGCCTTGCTGGCAGCGTAGTTCGCGATACCGAAGCCCGGTCGGAACGCCTGGTGGCTCGCGACGTTGACGACCTTGCCGTAGCGCTGGGCACGAAGCACCGGCGCAACGGTGTGGATACAGTTGAACGCGCCGCTGACATTGGTGTCGATGACTTCTTGCCAGGCCTCAGCGCTGAGGCGCCACAGCGCGCCGTCGTGGGTTACGCCGGCGTTGTTGATCAGGTAGTGAACTCCACCCAGCTTGCTCTTGGCCTCGCCAACAAATTGCTCGACCGCCGCCATCTTGCGGACGTCGCACACGGCCGAATAGCACGGGACACCGAGGGCTTTGATCGACGTTTCGGTCAGCAGCGCCTGCGATCCCACATCACGGCCCGGCAGTTCCAGGTAATTGAACCCGACGCCGCATCCCGCCTGTGCGAACTCGAGCGCTACGGCACGACCCAGGCCGGTAGCGCCGCCGGTGACGATGACGGCGCGACCGCGAAATGTGTCGCCGCTGAGTTGGGGCTGGGGTCGTTCCTGCACGGCAAGTGCAGCAGCAGTGCCGCGCCCACTCGACGACCAAGGGTACGACTGGGACTGGCTCAAGCCGTTCGAACCTATGTTCGAACTTGAACATCGGCAAGCGGCGCCACAACTTAGCCCACGTGCGACTGGTCGCGAGAGTCGTTTGGGCGGCGGTGGCGCTGCTGGGTGCCGCG
>JBIOXD010000105.1:0-21894 GCA_044869265.1 Gemmatimonadales bacterium | reverse complement strand
CTGCGCCACGGCCTCGACGACGACCAGATAATTCGACGCAAACACCGCCCCGGCGTGATAAATGGCTTTGGCCTTGGTGGCGATGCGAAACGGCCGCATGCCCACGTCGCGCGCGAGCTGCTCTCCCGCCTCGACCGCGCGTGGCATTCCTTCCACCGCCGCCCAGGCTCCTTTGAGGCGCTGCGCTGCTTGCTCCGGCTCGACGATCGTTTGCAGCGGATGGAGTGAGCCGAGCGCCGCTCGTGTGCCGACCAGCGGCCCGAGCGCCTCCTGGCCCTGAACACCCGAGAGATGCAGGACGACGTGCCGCTCGTCGACCGCGCGCGAGCGCGCCAGCGACTCCGCCAGCGGTTTGATAGCGTCATCCCGAACGGCGAGGATGACGACGGGTGTGTCATTGATCCAAGGGGGGGGGTTGCTGCCGTCGCCCACGGTGAGGCTGAGCGGTGGAGGAACAACTTTCTTCTTTCGGCCGTGGAGGCGGACGGAGTAGTCCGCTCGAGCAAGCGCCAGCGCCAGTCCAACTCCCGCGCGACCGGGCCCGATGAGCCCGATCGCGCGGGAAGACTGAGATTTCACCGATTGCGGACGGTCGACGGAGTGGACTGCGCCGCCATCGTGAGGAGGTCCTGAGGCGTTTTCGCGCCGGCTGCGAGCGTGAGTGCGCGCTGCACCTGTAGATCATCCGACATGCGGCGCCGGAACTCGGCACCGCGTCCAAAAACGTACCGGGCGGCCTCGTAGCCGATCTCCTGCGTGATCAACGAGCGCGCGCCGAGAAGCACGCTGTCGGGCAGCTCCGCCCCCTTGGCGCGCACCCGCCGAATGATCTCATCGACCATGGCGGGCGAGACGGTGAAGCTCTGGCTGGTCAGCCGCTTCCCTTCCTTGAGCTCGAGCGCATAGCTCACGAGCGCATCGCGGTAGAGTGGCGCCTTCTCGCCGAGTGCGCGGATAAAATTGCGCTCCGCGGTCGTAAAGGTATCGGCGACCACATAGATGTCCGGCCGAATGCCGCCGCCACCATACACGATGCGGCCACCATCGGTGCGGAAGGTTGCCGTCGAGTCGAGCTTTGTGTCCTGGCCGCGCTGCGCCGCGATGACCTGCGCTTCTTGCTCGGCTTCGGTGCGCGTGCCGCGCTGAATTGTCCGGCCGCTGGGCGTGTACCAGCGCGCCGTCGTGAGCTTGAGCCCGGTCTCGGGCGTGAGGCGCCAGAACGACTGCACCAGACCCTTCCCGAAGGTGGGCGTCCCGATCAACACGGCACGGTCGTGATCCTGGAGCGCGCCGGCGATGATTTCAGCGGCGCTGGCCGAGCCGCCGTTCACGATGACGACCACCGGCAGCTGCGGCCACTGCTGTGGCTTGGAATCGCTGTACTCGTGCGACGAGCCGGGCGCGCGGCCGCGCGTCTGGACGATCTCCTTGCCGGGATCGAGGAACAGATCCGACACCGCCACGCCCTGATCGAGCAAGCCGCCCGGATTGTTGCGCAAATCCCAGATCATCGACTTCATGCCCTGCTTGAGCAGCGTGTCAATCGCCTGCGCGACTTCACGCGTCGAGTTCTCGCTGACCGGATTGAGCGAGATGTACCCGACGTGGTCGTTCAGCATCATGGCGATCTGCACGGACCGGATGTGAATCGTGGCGCGCTTCAGCGAGAAGTTCATCGTCTGATCCACGCCCAACCGCCGGATCGTCAGCTCCGCTGTTGAACCAACCGGACCGCGCAGCTCTCTCACGGCCTGATCCTGTTTCCACCCTTCCGTCGAACGGCCGTCGAGTTCGACGATACGATCGCCCGTCTGGACACCCGCGCGCTCCGCCGGCGTATCGGGGAGCGGGGCCACGACGGTGATCCAGCCATCCCGCACGTCGATCTGAATCCCCAGCCCCGAGTAGTTGCCGGTGGTGGCTTCGGACAGCTGACGGAAGTCTTCGGGCTTCAGGAACACCGAGTAGGGATCGCCCAGCTGATCGAGCATGCCGTCGATCGCCATCTGATAGAGCTGGCGCTCGTCGAGTGAATCGACGTAGTAGTCCGCGACGTGCGCGAGCACGTCGTCGAACAGCCGCGCCTGCTTGTAGACCGACCCGGCCGGCTCCGTGCTGCGTTGCAGGAACCAACCGCCGCTGACGAGCGCGGCCAGTGCGACGACGGCGATGACGGATCCTTTATGACGAATCATGCTGTGCCTCTCATGGATAGGGCGTCCCTTCCCGCGGTGAGCGCGGCCAACTCCCGCCACGCGGTTTCCTGAACAACCTTCTTCGGCTGGCTAGCATCAATATGAACAATCCCGGGCCCGGATGCCCTACCGTAGGCGTCACGGACCCGTGTGTGAAACGCGTCATCTTCGCGCTCGATACGGTCTTGCGCCTTGCCGGCGGCCTTCTGGCGCTCCCGCCCCAGGCTGACCGGGACGTCCAGGACGAGCGTCAGATCGGGCGTCAGCCCCCCCGTGGCCACCCGCAAGGCGGCTTCCACATCCTGGGGCGGTAGGCCGCGACCGGCGACCTGGTAGGCCATGGTCGAGAGCCCGAACCGGTCGGCGATGACGATCTGACCTGCCGCCAGAGCGGGCCGGATCACTCGCTCGACCAGGTCGGCGCGCGCCGCGAGGAAGAGGAAAAGCTCGGCAGCGTAGGCGCGATCATGCCGCGATTTCAACGCGAGCTTGCGGGCGGCTTCCGCGATCGGCGTGCCCCCGGGTTCGCGGACGGTCACGACGCGATGACCTTCCGCGCGAACCTGGCTTGCCAGCCACCGAACGAGCGTCGATTTCCCCGCTCCCTCGGGACCCTCGATCACAACGAAGTGCCCCAACCCCGAGCTCCTACCCAAGCGTAATGATGGGGCTTGCGGCGCCCTTCTTGATGCCCTCGTAGATGCGGGCATTGATGCGCGCCATCAGTTTTTCGAAGTTCGCCTGCGCCGCGACCATCTGCTGATATACCGAGTTGCCCTGCACGCTTTGCAACGCGGCGTCATACTGCTCGACCTGCTCCTTCGTCGGCTCTTTCCCCTGCTGCGCGACTCGCTCGATCTCCTGCGCCAGCCGCTCGGCGTCTGCCAGCACTTTCTGTACAGCCTGGTCGTCGCGCAGCGCCTCGGTGGCGCGTCGCAACGCCTTGTACTCTTCGGTCTGGCCGAGTACGCGCCCTAAATCTTCGGCTTTTTCTTCGAGCACCAATCCTCCTCGTGGGGATACACACGCTAAAGCGTGTGATCGGCGATAACTGCCCTTTAGGGCAGCGTTTGCCGAGCACACCCTTTAGGGTGTGAAAACGCAAGCGCGTAGCGTGGACAGCAAAACAAATCCTCATGAGTCTCGACGTTCCACCCACAGTTACGCCCGATCTCGCGAACGGCATCGGCGCGCCGTTCGTCAATTTCCAGCGCTAACAGGCCGCCCGGCTCGAGTAGGGATCGCGCGCCGGCAAAGAGAGCACGAGTAGCGTCGAGTCCATCGGAGCCACTTACCAGCGCCTCTCGAGGTTCAAACTGTCGGACCGACGAATCGAGTTCCTCATACTCGTCGGTCCTGAGGTAAGGTGGATTTGCCACGATCGCGCGGAAACGCTCCCCCGTCTCCATCAAGGGCTCGAGCAAGCTCCCCTCGCGGATTTCGACGGGAGTCGGCGGATTGATGCGCGCGACGTTCTCACGTGCGAGTGCCGCGGCAGCCGCCGACTGCTCGACCGCGATCACTTTGTCGAATGAGCCTTCAACGGCCAGCGCCAACGCGATACATCCGGAGCCCGTGCCGATATCCGCTGCGAAACCACGCCGCCCGTTTCCCGTTTCTCGTTTCCCGATCTTCCCCAACACAAGCTCGACGAGTCCCTCCGTTTCGGGCCGCGGGATCAGGGCCCGTGGATCGATCTTCAAATCGAGGGTGCGAAATCCGACCGAACCAACGGCATACGCAAACGGCGCACCTCTATCCAGCTCCGCAACGGCCTTCTCAAACCGCGCGACGAGCTCGGGAGCCTTGGGCTCGTCGCGTCGTAGCCACGCCTCACCGATCGACATGCCCGACACGGCCGCCCAGACCGCCGCCGTTGCAGTTTGACCGCCGCCGTTGCTGTTTGACCGCCGCAGTTGCTTCTTTACCGCGCCTGTTCTAAGCAGACAGTCTCTCCTTTTCCTGGGCAGTTTTCAGCGCCGTGATCAGCTCGTCGAGCCGTCCGTCCATCACTTGGTCAATGTTGTGCGTGGTGAAGTGAATGCGATGATCGGTGACGCGGTTCTGCGGAAAGTTGTACGTGCGCACCTTCTGCGAGCGGTCGCCCGTTCCCACCTGCGCCCGTCGTTCGCGCGCGCGCGCCGCCTCTTGCTCGGCAACCATGCGATCGAGCAAGCGCGAGCGAAGAATCTCGAGCGCCTTGATCTTGTTTTGCAGCTGCGACTTTTGATCCTGGCACTTCACTTCGAGGCCGGTGGGGATGTGCGTCACGCGGACTGCGCTGTCGGTCGTGTTGACGCTCTGTCCTCCGGGACCCCCCGAGCGAAACACATCGATGCGCAAATCCTTGTCTTCGATCCTGACGTCGACTTCTTCGGCTTCGGGCAGCACGGCGACCGTGGCTGCCGACGTATGAATGCGGCCCTGCTGTTCCGTCACAGGCACACGCTGCACGCGATGCACGCCGGACTCGTAGCGCAGCGTGCCGTAGGCTTTGGCACCGCGCGCCGCGAAGACGGCTTCCTTCAGGCCGCCGAGCGTTCCTTCGGAGGTTGAGAGGATTTCGACCTTCCAGCCGCGCCGCTCCGAGAAGCGCGTGTACATGCGGAACAGATCGGCGGCGAACAGCGCAGCCTCGTCGCCGCCCGTGCCCGCACGGATTTCTACGATGGCATCGCGGTCATCGAATGGATCGCTGGGCGTGAGCAGCTCGGCCAATTCGGCATCCAGCCGATCGATTTCCGGCCGGATGCGTTCGACATCGGCGCGCGCGAGCTGCGACAGCTCGGGATCTTTATCGGCCAGCACCTCGCGCGCCTGCTCCAATTCGCCGGCCAGCCGTTCCCGGCGCTGGTGCGCCTGGCGGATGGCATCGAGCTGGGCGTGCTCTCGTCCGAGCTGCTTGAGTTTGGCCGGGTTCCGCGCGGTTTCGGGGTCGGCCAACTGCCGCGCGACCTCCTCCGCCCGCGCGAGCGCCTGGCGGAGTCGCGCCTCCACGGACTTAGCTCGCTCCGGGAGGAACCTTGGTTCCGTACTTCTGGCGGAAGCGCTCCACGCGGCCGGCGGTGTCGACAAGCTTCTGCTTGCCCGTGAAGAAGGGATGGCAGTTGGCGCAGACTTCTACGTGGATCACGGGCGTCGTGGAGCGAGTAATGAACGTGTTTCCACACGCGCACTGGACGCTCGCCCGTTGGTATTTGGGGTGAATCCCGGGTTTCACTGCACGTATCCTTGCTGAATGTCGGACGGAACGAAGTGCGGAAATATAGCTGGCACATCAACTTGGGGGCAAGACTCAGGGCTTCGGTTCGATTGACACACGAAGCACGACACCATAAGCTGAGCGCGAACCAAGGAGCGTTCTAGTGTCCCCTGCCGAGGTGCTACAGAAGGTTCCGCTGTTCAGCCAGCTCGCTGCGATCGACCTGCAGCGTGTGGTCGAAGTCGCTCGCGACCGAGCCTACCCCAAGAATTCCGTCATCCTGTTCGAAGACGATCCCGGCGACGCGCTGTACGTCGTCGCGAAGGGGCAAGTGAAGGTCGTCCTCATCGGAGAAGATGGCCGAGAGGTCATTCTCTCCGTGCTCGGCGAAGGCGAGTTCTTCGGCGAGATGGCGCTCATCGATGACGAGCCGCGCTCGGCGCACGTCATCGCGATGGAAGACTCGACGCTGCTCGTGCTGCGGCGCGAGGACTTCCAGGGCATCCTCGAACACTCCCCCGGCATCGCGCTGGCGCTGCTGCGCGAGCTGTCGCGCCGGTTGCGCCGCGTCGATGAGAAGGTCGGCAGCCTCGTGCTGCTGGATGTCCATGGCCGTGTCGCGCAGCTGCTGCTCGATCTCGCCGACGAGACCGACGGCCAGCGCATCACCCGCCGCCTCACCCACCACACTATCGCCCAGATGATCGGATCGTCACGCGAGACCGTGTCGCGGACGATGCGGGAACTGGTCGATAAAGGACTGATTGACGTCAGTCGCAAGGACATCGTGATTCGCGATCGTGGCGCGCTGGAGCAGGCGGCCGGACGGTCGTGAGGCGCATCACGGTCTACGTGACTGATTCCCCGTAACTTAGGCCGACTTCGGCGTGTCGAAACGCATGGCCTACACGGTGACTTTTTGGGGTACTCGGGGAAGTATTCCAACTCCGGGGCCCGCCACCGCGCGCTATGGCGGCAACACGCCATGCGTCGCCGTGGAGGGCACCGGGGGACAACTGGTCGTGCTCGACGCGGGTACCGGGATTCGGGCCCTGGGGCTCGAACTCGAAGCGAAGCAAAACGGTGCCGCGAAAGTCGAGATCCTGCTCTCGCATGCGCATTGGGATCACATCCAGGGACTCCCGCACTTCAAACCGTTTTTCGCGCCGGGGAATACGGTGCGAATCTGGGGATCGCGGCAAGGCACCACGTCTCTCGAAGCGATCCTGCGTCAGCAGATGGATCCCGCCGTGTTTCCCGTGCCGCTCGACGCCCTCTCGGCTCAGCTGACGGTGCAGCAGGTGGATACGGACGATTTCTCGATTGGTGAGTTCCGCGTGCAGGCCGTCAAGCTGCGGCACCCCGGCACGACGTTGGGCTTCCGGCTCACGCCGGCAAAAGCGCGTGCGCCGAGCATTGCATATGTGACGGACAACGAATTGGGTCCGGGCGGGTTGTACGAGGTGTCCGGTACCTGGCGTCGTGATTTCTTGGCGTTTCTGAAGAACGTAGATCTTCTGATTCACGACGCCATGTACACGCCGAAGGAGTTGGAGCGACACCGCGGCTGGGGACACTCGACGTATGAAGAAGCAGTGACCCTGGCCCAGGAGGCCGGCGCCAAAAAGCTCGTGCTGTTCCATCACGAGCCCGAGCACGGCGATAAGGACATGGATGCCTTGCTGGCAGCGGCGCGGAAGTTCGCGAAATCGCGTCGCCACCCGCTCGAGGTCGTCGCGGCCCAGGAAGGCATGAAGGTGACCCTGTGACTCGAGGAGTAGCCATGCGCGTGCGCACGATCGTGACGGTTTTGAGCCTCGTTCCGGCCCTCCTCGGGGCGCAGCAGCGGAGTGGGGACACGCGGCCCGGCATCGCCGTACTGCCGTTCAGCAACGGCGGCTCATATGGCCAGGCCAAAGAAAACTTCGATGCGCTGGAGCGCGGCATCGCCGGGATGATGATCTCGGAACTGGCCCGGAATCCCGCCGCGCGGGTCGTCGAGCGCGAGCAGATCACGCAGCTGCTGGGCGAGCAGAACCTCGGCGCCCAGGGGCGGATCGACTCCGCCACGATTGCCCGTGTCGGGAAGGTGACCGGTGCGCGCTACATGGTGATGGGAACGTTCATTGACTTCTACGGTGATTTCCGCATCGACGTCCGTCTGGTCAATACCGAGACGTCCGAGATCGTCAAAACCGAATCCGATCGCGCGCAGCGCGATCACTTGTTCGATCTCATTCGGAACGTTTCCGCGCGCTTGATGAAGGATGCGAATTTGCCGCCGCTGGAACGGCGCGCGTCGGACCAGCGCTCGGAGCGCAAGATCCCGACGGAGGCGCTGACCTACTACTCGCGCGCGTTGCTCTATCAGGACCGCGGCCAAACCGACAAGGCGGTCGACATGTACACCCAGGCGTTGACGATTTTCCCCGAGTACGCTGAGGCGCAGGAAGGCCTGCAGCGGGTCAAGCGCTCCTAACGGCTGCTCTGGGCCGTCTCGCCAGGGCGACGGCACCATGAGGTACCTCCTGCTGCATCCGCCGATGTGGCGGCCCGACGTTGTAGCACCTGCGCTCGAGACTTCGCAGGTGGAAGTCCGGCCCGTCCGCCAATGGCGCGATCTCTCGGTGGACGACCGACCCACCGTGTTCCTGCTCGATGGGGAAAGCCGCTCCGCATTTCCGGTGGACATTCTGCGCTCGTTCGTGGACGCGGGAGGTGCGATCGTTGCGTTGGGCCGCAATGGCGAGACCGACGTCCCGGAAGGACTGCCCACCGAATTCCTGTCCGGATTCCTGAGCAATCCCGCCAGCACGCGGGGCTTGCTCGTTGCGATCCGCGCCGGATTCCGCGAGGCGGCTGCGCGGGCCGAGACCGCGCGCGCGCGCGGCGAAGCCGCCCAGCGGGCGCGCGAAATCGGCGAGTTGACGCGCATCGGCGTAGCGCTGGGCACCGAGCGGGATCTCAAAACACTCCTCGACTTGATCCTCACCCAATCGCGCCGCATCACCCAGTCGGACGCGGGAAGTCTGTACCTCGTCGAGCTGAGTGAGGAAGGCAGCAAGCGCCTGCGGTTTCGGCTGGCGCAAACGTTCTCGAAACCGGACGCGCCGTTCGTCGAGTTTACGATCCCCGTCGACCGGACGAGCCTCGCGGGCTACTGTGCCGTGACCGGCGAGCCCCTCGTCATCGACGACGCCTATTTCCTGCCTCCCGACGTCGAATACTCCATCAACCGGTCATTCGACGAACGGTATGGATACCGCTCGAAATCGATGCTTGTGATCCCGATGAAGGATCACAAGAACGAAATCATCGGCGTCCTGCAGCTCATCAATCGCAAGCGCAACTTCGAAGCGGCCCTGGCGACGCCGGCGGACGTTGAACGACAAGTCGTACCGTACTCCAGGCGCACCGTCGAGCTGGTGACTGCCCTCGCGGGGCAGGCGGCCGTCGCCATCGAGAACAGTCGCCTTTATGAGGATATCGAGAGGCTGTTCGAGGGGTTTGTGCTGGCTGCGGTGCACGCCATCGAGCAGCGCGATCCGACCACGTACGGGCACAGCGGAAGAGTCGCGGGAATGACCGTGAACCTCGCCGAGATCGTCGACCGGGCAGACAATGGTCCATATAGCAGCCAGAGATTCTCTCGCGAGCAGTTGCGCGAGCTGCGGTACGCGGCTCTGCTGCACGACTTCGGCAAGGTCGGCGTGCGCGAGCAGGTGCTTGTGAAGGCCAAAAAGCTCTATCCGTCCGATCTCGGCCTCGTACGGCATCGTCATGCCTTCATTCGTCGGACGGCCGAGCGCGAGTTCTGGCGCAAGCGCGCCGAATTCCTGGAACAGAACGGTCGCACGGGCTATGAGGGTTTTGTGAAGCAGCTGGAAGCGGCGCACCAGCAGGATTTGTCGGAGCTGGATCGCTTTCTCGAGATCGTGTTGCAGGCCAACGAACCGACGATTCTTCCCGACGGAAGCTTCGAGGAGCTGAAGGCGTGGTCCAAGCGCACCTATGCGGCGCTGGATGGGGAAATGGAACCGTACATTTCACCCGATGAGATTCGCTACCTCACGATCCGCAAGGGCAGCCTTGACGATGCCGAGCGGCACGAGATCGAGAGCCACGTGACCCACACGTATCAGTTCCTGCAGCGTATTCCGTGGACGCGCGAGCTGCAGCAGGTCCCGCTCATCGCGTACGGACACCACGAGAAGCTCGACGGGCGAGGTTACCCCCGTCGCGTTACGGGCGACGCGATCTCCGTGCAGACTCGCATGATGACGATCAGCGACATCTACGATGCGTTGACCGCTCAGGACCGGCCCTACAAGCGCGCCGTGTCCAGTGATCGGGCACTCGACATCATGCGCGATGAGGTGCAGGAGGGACAGCTCGACCACGACTTGTTCAAGTTGTTCATCGAGGGACGGGTTTTTCAGCGCCAGCTGGCGGAGACCGCGAGTCTCTAGGAGGCGCAGCCCGTTCGCTGCATCGGGAAGTCGATACCTCGAGTCGCCGCTCCGCTTCCGCCCGGTCCCTCTATCCGGGCGATGAGGGAATCAGCCCCCCGCCGGCGATAGATGATCCGCTGCGGGAAGTCGTGCTGAGGATTCTCGACGACAAAGCTCGTGTCGGTCACGCTGGTGGAGGTGAATGACGCCGTCTGCTGACCCGATGGCGTCGCCGTAAAGATGAGCTTCCCGTTCGACATCTTGATCAGCAGCTGCTCATACTCTCGAACCGCGCCACCAACGATTGTTCGGCTCGCGCCGAGCATCAGGCCACCCGCGGGCGGCATCCACATCTCGAGGGCTTCGCGGTTCCCGCTGCGTTGCTGCCAGCAACCCGCGAGCCATGCGGGCAGACTGGGCGTTTGGGCCCCGAGCGCCGCCGGAGCGGCGCCGCTGAGGACAAGAGCCGAGATCCAGGTTCGCATGATCACGAAAGTAGCAGTTTTGCCGAGACCAGCAGGAGGAACGCACCAAAAGCTTTCCGTAGCATGACATCGGACACCGATCCGGCCAGGCGGGCACCGACGTACGCTCCCACAATCAATCCGACGGCGATGACGGCGGCGTAGGCGAGGTTGACCTCTCCCCGTTTGTAGTACTGCAGCGCTCCGACGATGATGCCGATGGGGATGGAGAGCGCCGCGAGCGAAGTCCCGTGCGCGGTGTGTTGCGACACATGCGCGACGAGCACAAGCCCGGGGACGATGACGATCGCGCCCCCGACCCCGAACAGACCGGAGACGAGGCCGCCCAGCACGCCCACGATTACGAGCCAAAACCAGATCATTGCGTCGGTCCTTTCGGTGAACCCCACCCGCCGCCACCGGGGGTTTCGATGCGCAGGATGGCGCCGGCCCTGAGGCGCAGCGTCGTCTTGGACAGCATGGTCTGCCCGTTCAGTGTATTACTGCCCGCCACCCCATCCGCTCCGTGCGCTGCTCCAGCCGGCCGGTGTCGTCGCCGTTCCGTCAGCAGCGTCGCCTCCATCGGCACGAGCGCTTCGAACTCGCGGATCACGCCCTCGCCGCCGGTCCATTGTCCTTTGCCGCCGCTGCCGCGCCGCAGCGCATAGGTGCGCACCCGCAGCGGATGCTCGAGCTCGAGCACTTCGATCGGCGTATTCAGCGTGTTCGACATGCCCACGTGGACCCCGGAAGGGCCGTTTGCGCCTCGACTCGCACCCTGACCACCGCCGATCGTTTCGTAGTACGTCCACGCCTTCCCGAGGCCCGAGGCCCCAGGCCCTAGGCCCCCGAACGTGACGTTGTTCATCGTCCCCTGCCCCTGTGCCGGCACAACGCAGCCCCCCGCGGCGAGCGCGCGAAACACCGTGTCCGCGATGCGTTGTGACGTCTCGACGTTGCCGGCTGCCACGGCGCTGGGCGGCCGGGCGTTCACCAAGCAACCCAACGGCGCGGTCACCCGAATAGCGCGCGCTACTCCTCCATTCATCGGCACGTCGTCAGGGAGCAACGTCCGTACGACGAACAGCACCGCGGAGCGCGTCACAGCGATGGGACAGTTGACATTGCCGGGCGCCGCCTCGCGCGTCCCGGTGAAGTCCGCGTGAAACAGGCCATCGGCAATCGTGACGGCAACACGAATCTCGAGATCGTCATCGATTACACCGTCCCCCTCGAGACAGTCGGTCGCACGTCCTGCGACCGTCATCCTCCCGAGCAGCGCTTTCGTACGGCGCTCAGCATAATCGAGCAGCTCCCGTGCGGCCTCGCGGAGCTCGCTCCACCCATATCGACGCGCCAGTGCCCGCAGACCATCAGCGCCTCGTTCCACCGCCGCCTGCTGCGCCGCGAGATCGCCCCGGCGCATAGCCGGTGTGCGCACGTTGGCCAGCAACAGTCGCTCCAGGTCCGCAGTGAGCCGCGACGGCGGAATCACCAGGCCTTCCTGGTACAGCTCCCGCGCGCCCGCCGGCATGCTGCCCGCGGTCATGCCACCGACATCGGAGTGATGGGCCCGCACGACACTGTATCCACCAACTTGCCCGTCGACGTCGATGGCACCGATGAGCGTGAGATCTGGAAGATGGCTCCCACCGGCGTAGGGATCGTTGAGCAGGAACAGCTCACCAGGCGTGGGATCGAGTTGCCTCACCGCGGCCACGGCGTCGGCCAGCGCGCCGAGGTGCACCGGGATGTGGGCGGCCTGCGCGATCATCTCGCCTTCGGCGTCGAACAGCGCGGCGGACGCATCGCGCCGCTCCCGAATATTCGGTGAGAGCGCGCTGTGCACGAGAACGAGTCCCATTTCCTCTGCTACCGAGGCGAACGCATGGGCCATCACCTCGAGGCCAACGGCATCGAGTCTCACGACCGCTCCACGATCACGGCGCCCGATGCATGAACGACACCACGCCAGCCTGGCTCGATCAGGCCAGTCGCATCGTGCCCGGCAAGTATCGCGGGACCGACGAGCTGCTGGCCCACAGCCATCTCACCCAGCGGCCAGACTGTCGCCTCTACTCGGGCGCCGTCGCTTGTCATGATGTCTCGACGCCCCGTCGGCCCTTCGCCGCCCTTGCGCCGATTCTGGCCGATCACGTTGTCTGCCACCGGACGCTCCGCCACCACGCGCAGATTCACCAACTCGATCGCCTCCTGTGCGTCGGCATGACCATGGCGCGTGCGATGGGCCGCTCTGAACGCTGTGTCGAGCAGCGCCGGATCATCGCGCACCGTTGGAATGGTGATCTCGTAGCCCTGACCGGCAAATCGGCAGTCCACGAATCGGGTCACCGGTGCTTGCGGGAGAGCAACCGCCGCGGCAGATACGAGCGGCTGGAACGCGGCGCTGAGAGCCAACGGGCTGAGTGCGCCGAGTGGCCGGTGCAGCGATGCAACGAAATCCACCCGCTCGGGCGCCACAGCCAGGCCCAGCGCGCTCAGGACTCCGGGATGCGCGGGAATCACGACCCGCGACATGCCCAGCGACTCGGCAAGTGCGCAGCCAAAGAGCGGGCCCGCGCCGCCAAACGGCAACAGCGCCATGCCGCGGGGATCGAGTCCGCGCGCCACACTCACCCGCTTGAGCGCACGCGCCATTACCGCGGTCGCCACTCGAGCAATGCCAGCCGCAAGGCCACAGATGTCACGATCTCCAAAGGCGCGGGCCAGCTCCCCCCCCGACAGCGCGCGCTCGGCTGCGGCCCGATCCAGGCGCACCGCATCGGCGAGCAGGTAGTCGGCATCGAGCCATCCCAGCACCAGGCAGGCGTCGGTGACCGTCGGCTCAGTGCCACCCCGACCATAGCAGGCCGGGCCGGGCTCCGCGCCCGCGCTGCGCGGGCCGACGCGCAGCGCGCCGCCCTCGTCCACCGATGCGATGCTGCCACCGCCGGCGCTCACCGTCTCAATCAGAATCGCGGGCAACGCCAAAGACACACCGGCGATCGATTCCGCCCCTTCAGTCAGCGCGACTCCGCCGGTCACGAGACTGGCGTCCGCACTCGTTCCGCCCATGTCGAGCGTCAAGAGGTCCCGCACACCGACGGCCGCACCAACCAGCCCCGCACCCACGACGCCGCCCGCGGGCCCTGACAACGCCAGGCTCGCGGCCCGGCGCGTCGCCTGCTCGGGCTCCAGCGTTCCCCCGCTCGATGTCATGATTCGCAGCGACTGGACGCCGCGGGCCTGGGCCGCGGCCTGAGTCCTGGCGATGTACGACGAGACCCGGGGACGGAGATACGCTTCCGCCGTGGTCGTGCTGGTCCTCTCATACTCTCGAAAGACCGGAAGCACTTCGTGGCTCGAGACCACGGCGACGTCCGGTAGCGCGTCTCGAAGCACGACGGCCAGTCGACGTTCATGATCGGGATGCCGGAACGCGAACAACAGCGCGATCGCGACCGACTCCGGCGCGAGTTTCTTTACCGCGGCCGTGACGTGTTCGACTTCTTGCTCTGTGAGGTCCAGAACCGGGCCATCCGGTCCCATGCGCTCGTGAACGCCGATCACGTCCTCGCGCGCAACGAGCGGCGGCGGATGATCTCGTGCCAGATCGTACAGGGCCGCGCGATCCTGGCGCCTGAGCCAGAGCAAGTCTTCAAATCCGGCCGTCGTGACCAGCACCACGCGCGCGCCCCGGCGCTCGAGGAGGGCATTGGTGGCGATGGTGGTGCCGTGGATGAGGGCGTCGATTGTTGCTGGGCCTAGGGCCTGGGGCCTGGGGCCTGGACCAGGCCCCAGACCCCGAGCCCCCCCAGGCCCCTGGCCCGAGACCCCAAGCCCCAGTTCATCGAGCGCTCGAAACAGTCCGAGGCTCGGATCCTGTGGCGTGCTGGCAACCTTACGGATCTCCAGAGTCCCGTCTTGTCTGACCGCGACGAGATCGGTGAACGTCCCGCCGACGTCTACGCCGACGCGCGTCATGGCGCGAAGCGGCGTCTCACGAGGAACGCGATACCTGCCAGCGTCAGCACCACCACCGTTGTCCCGACCCAGTCGCCGAGCCGCACGTACAGCGGGATGACGTCGCTCGTGCGCAGCACGCCCACGATGGCTGCCATTTCGTTCAACTTGGTCTGCGCATAGGTTCCGCCGAGTGGGTCGACGAATTCGGTAATCCCGGAATTTGCCGCGCGCGCCACTCCCATCCGCGTCTCGATCGCGCGCAGCACCAAATGCGACGCATGTTGCGCCGGTGCGGTGGTGGTCCCAAACCACGCGTCGTTCGTCACATTGACGAGAAAATCGGCACCGTGACTCCGATAGTAGCGCGGCGCGTCCTCGAACGCCGACTCGTAGCAGATGACAACGCCAAATCTGCCAATCGGCGAAGCGTACACGGGAAACTCGCGCCCGGGGCGAAAGCCGCCCGACCAGCGGGCCAACCCCGGAATCGCGCGGAAAAGTCGAACAGGGAAAAACGGCACCCGCTCAGTCACGGGGACGAGGTAATGCTTGGCGTAGATGGGATAGCGCATTCGGTCGCCCGTCGAATCGTAGTAGAAAGCGGCGTTGAAGATGCGGAAGCCGCCGGGCGGCGCTTCTTCCGGCTCCGCGTGGAGACCACCGGTCATCAGGGGAACGCGGTGTTCGGCGACGAACTGGCTGATGGTTCGATCCCACTGCGGATGGTTCAGGAAGTAGCCTGGGATCGCGGCCTCTGGCCAGACGAGCAGCTTTGGCGTGGGGGAGCCAGCCAGGAGACCACGCGACAGCGAAAACAATGTGTTCATGACGCTGTCGGCGTGCCCCGGATCCCATTTTTCGCTGAAGGCTTCGTTGGGTTGCACCATCCCGATGACGCCGACGTCTCGAACCGGCAGCGATTTCATTCGCCAACTGCCGTAGCTCAGAGCGATCACGACGGTGACCAGAACCGCCGCAAACCGGCGCACGGCGTACGGCGCACGGCGCACGTCTAACGCCGCTTCCACCAGCATCACGTTGCACCACGCCAGCCACAGGGTAATGCCGCGGGCGCCGGCGATATCCGCCCACTGGATCAGCACCGGTGCGTCGGTGAGTGAAGTGCCGAGGCCCAGCCACGGGAAGCGGATGTCGCCGAGGTGTCCCACGAGCCATTCGAGTGCGGTCCACGCAACCGGGAGCGCGATCCACAGCGGCACGCGCGTGGCGGTGAGGCACAGCCGGGCAACGAACCAGAACGTCGCGGCGGTCAACAATCCTAGAATCGCAATCGTTGCGAAGTAGCCGAGCGCCGAGAAGGGTGTGAAATGCCACAGCGCGACGATCATCCAATAGAGCACCAGGGCGTTCGTCACGAGTCCATACCACCAACCCCAGCGAAACGCCTTGCGGTAGTCGTTGTCGAGGATCGCTTGCCGGACGAGCAGGACGACGGGAGTGATCGCGAGGAAACTCAAGGGTGGCAGCGGGAACGGCGGATAGCTGGCGGTGAGCGCGATCGCCCCGATCACCACGAGCAGCCACAGACGACGGCGGGTCACAACAAGACGTCGCGCCCTTCGTCAGCCGAGCGGTAAATCGCCTCGAGCACCCGCTGCAGCGCGAGCTGGTCGCGGGGCGGCGGCGCGTTGACATCTCCCTTGATCACCGCAAGGAAATACATCCACTCGGCGCGATACGATTGAATGAACTGTGTTTCGCGACCCGTCCCGCCCGTGGGTGTGACGTCGACGGCGGCGCCGTGCTGCTCCCGGAAAATGCGCAACGGCTGGATCATCGCGGATCCACGCGCACCGAGAATATCGAGCCAGAACCGCTCCCCTTCTCCCAGATGCCGCCAGCTCACGTCCACGGCGATCGACACGCCGTTGTCGAGCACGAGGAGCGCGGAGCCCATATCCTCGACGCCGTCCTTGCTGCCGCGCGTGAGGTGCGCGGAAATGCGCTTTGGAGCAGGCCAGCCGGACAACCACAAGCCAAGGTCGATGAGCGGCAGCCCGAGGTCGAGCATCGCGCCGCCACCCGCTTCGTTGCGCCGCAATCGCCAGCCGAGCATCTGGCGCGATGGTTGGAACGTATACCAGCCGCCGCGCACGGCCTGCAGGCCGCCCAGATCACCGCCCGCGAGAAACCCGCGTATCGCCTGGACATCCGACCGGAAGCGATGATTCATGCCCACCATGACGCGCTTGCCGTATTTGTCGCTCGCGACGAGCACGCGCTCCACGCCCGCCAGCGTCAGGGAAAGCGGTCGCTCGCACAATACGTGAGCTCCGGCAGCCAGCGCGGACGTCACGTGGATCTCGTGCAGGTGGTTCGGCGTGCAGATCACGACAACATCGACGTTGGCGTACCGCAGTACTTCCTCGATGTCGTCGTAGGTGTCCTTCACATCGAATCGAGCCGCCAGGGCCTGCGCTTTCCCGAGGTCGTTGTCGCAGATCGCGGCGACTTCGACGCCGGGCAGACGGCGCAACACCGGCAAGTGCGCGACTTGCGCGATCGCGCCGGCGCCGATCACGCCGACCCGGATCGGATCGTTCACGGCTTGCTTCCCGCGGCCGGTGCTCTGCCGGCGGGCAGCCGAAACATCAGCCCCGTTCGCAGGCTCGCGGTTTGCAAGCCGCTCGAGAGCACACCTCGACCCTCGAGTGTAAAACGTATCGCACGCGCGAGATTGAACTCGAAGCCGATAGTCCCGTTAAGTCCCGCGGTGACTACGTCCAGGGCGTCTTCGACAAAGGTCCCGTCGATTGCCGCTCCGCTGCCATTGCGGAGATGAATACTCAGACCGGCCCCCATATAGGCGGTGATGCCGTGTCCCTGCGGGAAAGCGTACTGGAAGTCGATGTCCCCGATGAAATCGCCAAGGGAGATCTCGCCGACATTGATGATATCGTCTCCCGACGGGTCGACGATGATGCTGTCCAGCGCCGCCTCGAACCGCGTAAGCGACTCTTGATCGAAATCCGACTTGAAGTACGAGAGGCCCAACAAGAGACGCACGCGCGGCGCGATCCGCCCAAAGTCGAGACGCAGCCCGCCGACCGTGGTGCCCTTGAGCTGTGACGCGCCAAGCACGCCGACGTCCAACTGGATCCCCGACAGCCGGAGATTCTCGTACGAGAACTCGTTGAGCACGCCTTGGGCGGACAGTCGGACCGTCGGACTGACAGACAGAATAGCTGACGCGATTGCGGCTATGCTCACCACGGTCCAACCGTCCAACCGTCCAACAGTCCAACTAGTAGATCTTTTCAATCTTCGTCCCCGGAAAGTAAGTAGTCAGAATAGTCCGATAGTCCTGCCCCGCCCGCGCCCGCCCAATCGCTCCCCATTGGCACATTCCGATCCCATGTCCTGATCCGGCGCCCGCGGCCACGACCCGGGAGACTTCACCGTTGGCCTTGGAGACCGTCAGTTGAAATGCTGTGCTGGCAAGCTGGCGATCGGGTTCGGGCCGGAGCACCGATCGCACGTCCGATGCAGGAATGCGAATGTCGCCGCGCTCGAACACGATCCGCAGCTCGCCGACCCGTCCCGTTCTGGTCGTACGACTCACGACGATGTCCGTGATTCGCTGGAGCGTGTCATCGGGCAACGTTCGCGACAATATAGCGCGCAGTTTCGCGGCATCCCATTCTTCACGCCAGCGAAATCGTGGCGAGATGTCGCAGTAGAAATGGCCGCCACCGCGATCATCGGAGACGGGCCGCAAATACGGACGAGTCCGCGCGGTGGCGAACGCCTCCTCGACGCCCGCTGTGCTGGACCCGCACGTCGAGTGGAAGTACGCATCGATCGGCTGGCCGTCGTACCGCAACACCTGGCCTGCCGTCGCTCGCACCGCATCCCACACTTGCGGACTTTCCACAGCCACGCCCAGATACACCTGGTCGCGAGTGTCGGCGTACGCATCGAACCCCAGCGACTCCCAGCGTCCACGGTTCTTCAACGCAAAGGTGCGCGATACGACCGCCTGGGCGTGCACCGCGGCTTTCTCGTCGCCCGTGCGCGCGCCGATCTCCGGTCTGACGACGCCCGCGACGTAGCTCTCGATGTCCAGCCGATTCACCACCGTCAAGCCTCCGCGATTCGACGAGACGTGGATCCGCCCGCGATAGCGACGGCGATTGGCGACCACGAAGTGGTTTTCCGTCACGTTGACGACGGCAATGCCTCGCAGCGCGTCGCTGCGGCTGCTGTCGGGCTTGACGAGTCGCAGTCGCAAGGAATCAGCCGAGTCGGGAACGACGACCCAACGCACGCCCGCGGGGATCGAGCCGACGGCCGTGCCGCTCGCAGCTTCGGTGACGAAAAGCTCGCCGCTCTCCGTTCCGCCGATGGACACCAGCGGGACGCCGACCACGAGACCAATTCGAAGCTCGGGCGCCCCCCCCGCACCGGCTGCCGGCGGAGCCGCTGGCCGCCGCGGACAGCCCAGCGCCGCAAGCAGCGCGCCGCTAGCGACCGCGCGCTTCGCCCAGCGCGGCATCGAGCTCTCTGATCGTGAAGTCGATATCCGACTCCGAGTGCGCACTCGACACGAACGCGGCCTCAAAGGATGACGGCGCCAGAAAGACTCCGCGTGCCAGCGCGGCCTTGTGCCAGCGCGCAAAAAGTGCCGTGTCGGTCTGCCGTGCGTCGTCGTAGCTAAGGACCGGGCCGGCCGTGAAGAAGAGACCCCACATCGATCCCGCGTGACTCACCGTGACTCGAACACCGTGGCCGGCGGCCACTGCTGCCAGTCCGACAACGAGCCTGTTCGTGCGCCGCTCCAGTTCTTCGTAGAAGCCGGGCTGCGCCGTTTCTCGCAACGTGGCCAGGCCGGCCGCCATCGCGACAGGGTTGCCGGAGAGTGTCCCCGCCTGATACACCGGCCCCTCCGGTGCGACTCGCTTCATCAGGTCAACCCGTCCGCCGTACACGCCGACCGGAAAACCGCCACCCACGATTTTGCCCAGCGTCGTGATATCGGGTTTGATCGCGAGCCGCTCCTGCGCGCCACCAGCGGCTACGCGGAATCCGGTCATCACTTCATCAAAGATCAGCAGGGCGCCGTGCCGGTCGCACAGCGAACGCAGCGCCGTGTGGAAGTCGGGCTCAGGCGCGATGAATCCCGCGTTCCCGACATACGGCTCCACGATTACGCCCGCGATCCGGTCGGCGTGCTTGCGAAACAGATCCGCGACCGTCCGCGCGTCATTGAACGAAGCGGTGAGTGTGAGGCGCGCCAGCTCGGAGGGCACGCCGGGGCTGTCGGGCAGGCCGAGCGTCGCGACGCCCGATCCCGCCTTGACCAGGAAGCTGTCCGCGTGACCGTGATAACAGCCGTCGAACTTGATGATGAGCTCGCGCCCGGTCGCCGCGCGCGCGAGCCGCACCGCCGCCATCGTCGCTTCGGTTCCGCTGTTGACGAACCGCATCATCTCGAGGGAGGGCATCCGCCGCCGTACTTCCTCGGCGAGCTCCACTTCGGCCTCGCACGGCGCGCCGTAGGTCCACCCGCGCTCGGCGGCCTGGCCGATGGCATCGAACACGGCCGCGGGCGCGTGCCCCAGGATCAACGCGCCCCACGAGCAGACGTAGTCCAGGTATTCGCGACCGTCGACATCATCGAGGCGGGAGCCGTGCCCGCGCGCGACAAAAAAGGGCGTTCCGCCGACTGCCCGGAACGCCCGCACAGGGGAATTCACGCCACCGGGCAACACCCGCTTCGCCCGGTCAAAGAGGTCGCTGGAACGTGTCACGTCAGCGCAGCTGCCTGGAAGTCGTAGTCCTCGCTGCCGGTGATGCGGGCGCGGACGAATTCTCCTGGTTGGGCCCACCCACCGCGCTCGAGATATGTCACCCCGTCCACGTCATCCGCCTGCCACTGCACGCGGCCCGCCTTGATGCCGTTTTCCTCTTCCAAACCATCCACGAGAACATCCACCTCCCGCCCAACAAATCGTTCCAGGCGCTCGGCTGAGATGCCACGCTGCACTTCGAGAATCTCCTCGAGGCGCTCCTTCTTGATCTCCTCCGGCACATCGTCCGGATACTGCATCGCGCGAGTTCCTTCCTGCGGAGAATACGCGAACGCTCCCATGCGATCGAATTGGGCCTCTTCGAGGTATGCCAGCAACGCCCGGAAGTCCTCGTCAGTCTCACCCGGGAAACCCACCAGACAGGTGGTGCGAATAGCGAGGTCGGGTATCGCCCCGCGGAGCCACGCAAGTTTCTCGCGCAGCGTGGCCACCCGCTCCGGCCGCCGCATGCGCTCCAGCATCCGATCGCTCGCGTGCTGGATCGGCATGTCGATATAGGGGACGATGCGCGACTCGCGCGCCATCACACCAACCAGCCGCTCGCTGATGCCGGCCGAATACACGTACAGCAGCCGGAACCATGGCACGGTCGTGTCTTTGAGCAGCGCCTCGAGCAGATCTGGCAGCTTGGGTCCACCCAACCCCAAGTCCCGGCCCCAGTGCCCGAGATCTTGAGCGACCAGGTTGATCTCCTTCGCGCCCTGCGCCTCGAGCTGCTGCGCTTCGCGCACGAGACGCGTGAGCGGTTCAGAGCGGTGCTTGCCCCGCATCAGCGGAATCGCGCAGAACGCGCAGGTGTGATCGCAGCCCTCGGAGATCTTGAGGTAGCGGACGTGCGACTGCGCGCCGAGGAACTGGCGCACGCCCGGATGGTCCGCCACCGGATCTGCGATCAGCCCGCGCTTGGCGAGCTCCGGCACGAGGTGATGCAGGTCGGAGAAGCCGAGCATCAGATCGACTTCGGGGATCTCCTTCGTCAGCTCGTCCTTGTAGCGCTGCACGAGACAACCGACCGCCACGACCGCCTTGACGCCTTCCTCCTTCAACTTGGCCGCCGACAGAATCGCGTCGATCGACTCTTTCTTGGCGGCGTCGATGAAGCCACAGGTATTCACGAGAATGACGTCGGCGGAGGAAAGCTCCGGCGTGACGACCGCGCCGTGTCCGACCAGCTCACCGACCAACCGCTCGGAATCGACGGTCGCTTTGTCACAGCCGAGGGAGATGACGCCCAGCTTCATCCGCGATAGTTCCCGAACCTGAGCTCGAGCCCGAAGTCCTGCGCGCGAAGAAATGCGATGACTTCCTGCAGCTCGTCCTTGGACGGCGCCTGGACGCGGATTTCCTCACCCTGGATCGAGGCTTGGGCCTTCTTGAATTTCTTGTCTTTGATCGCCTTGACGATCGCCTTGGCTTTTTCCTGCGGGATACCTTGGGTGAGCTTGATCTCGCGCCGCACCGTGTCGTTCGCGGCGGGCGTGATCGTGCCGAGCTCCATGTTTTTCACCGGGACACCCCGCTTGATCATCTTGGACTGCAGCACGTCGAACAGCGCTTTCATCTTGAAGTCGTCGTCGGCGACCAGCGTCAGGGTCGCCTTGGGGCGGTCAAAAGCAATCGACGCTTTCGACCCCTTAAAGTCGTAGCGTTGCGCGACCTCTTTGGACGCTTGATTCACGGCGTTGTCGACCTCCTGGAGGTCGGCGCCGGTGGAGATGTCGAATGAGGATTGAGAGGCCATGGGGCAGGAAATATAAACGTGCGTGGTGACGAAGGTGCGTGGTG
>JBIOXD010000104.1:0-18099 GCA_044869265.1 Gemmatimonadales bacterium | reverse complement strand
CACGCGCGCCGGCCGCCCACAACACTTTTTGCGGCCCCGTCTTGTAGGCGTTCAGCGCGGCGATGGCTACGACCGTGGTTACCGCAATCCCGAACCACGGAACCACGTGCCTGTATTCCCCCGGCTCAGCGGCCTGCGTGGCAAGATACAGAATGAGATCCGCGCCGAAGCCCAGCCAGGCGAAAAACAGGATGAAGCCAATCACCAGCCACCGTGTGCGCCGGCGATTGGCTTCCTGTTGTTGAAAGAGGTTACCGCCCTGAGAGGTCAACCTGCGGTACCGCGCGTTCTGCTTGTACTTCGATTTCCCACAGCTCGGCCGGTGCCGCGCTCGCGATTCCCGCGACGAGCTTCGTGGGGAATTGCTCCTGCTTCGTGTTGTACTGCGTTGCGGTATCGTTGTAGAGCTGCCGCGCGAAGGCGATCCGGTTCTCGGTGGAGGACAGTTCTTCCTGTAGTTGCCCGATGTTGCCCGTTGCCTTGAGGTCGGGGTAGCGCTCCACGACCGCCAGCAAACGCGACAGCGCACCCGACAGCGCGTTTTCCACTTGGCTGATCTGCTTCATCGCCTCGGGACCTGACGCGTTCACCTTCACGGCCTGATTCCGCGCCTGCACGACCGCCTCCAGCGTCGAGCGCTCGAAGTTCATCGCGCCCTTCACGGCGTTCACAAGATTGGGAATGAGATCGTGGCGGCGCTTCAGCTGGACATCGATCTGCTTGAAGGCATTCACCGTCTGATTCTTGAGTGAAATCAGGCCGTTGTAAGCGCCGATCATCCATAGACCGGCAAGCACCAGCACTACCAGCAGCACCCACATGGTCGATCGTCTCCCGGTAAGAGTAGGGGCGCAGCATGCTGCGCCCGTACAGAGTATTACGTGCTGTGCGGCAGGAGTTTCGAAATCGCCTGGCGAACCGTCTCGGCGAGACTGCTGTCGTCCGAACCGAGGCGCGAAAGTGGATGGTCCGCGTCGACGTGGAGCTCCACGCCGCGAGTCACCGGGATGCGCCGCCAGGTCGTCGGACCGCTGGGCTCCTTGTCGGCATCCCGCGTGAGCCAAGCCGTCAGTGCCCGTCCCGAACGACCACGCGGCATTCCCTCGGCGCCCTTGAGCGGCAGGCGGTCGGGTGTCGGCAGCGAGGTGCCGAGCACCTGAGCGCAGCGACGCTCCAGGATGTCGCCCGTCTGGTCGTGCATGTCCTTCGTGATCGCCGCAAGCGTAGCGCCTTCCATCTGCCGCAATTTGATCGCGAGCAACTGGAGGAAGTGACGGTAGGAGTACGTCGCGGCTGTCCCGCGCCCTTCGGGCGGGCTGACCAGCCCGCGAGTGACATAGAATCGTATCGTGCGCTCGCTCGGCGCGGCCCGGGCGGCTGCGTTAATCGGGGTAACAGCAGACGCGTCCAGCACGGCGCCGACCAGGACGGACAGATCCCGGAGATTCCACGGCGCCAGGTTGCGGTATTCGCGGAGCACATGCAGGGGATCTGCGTGTGCCACTGTCGTCATGCGTCCATTGCTCCAGTCGAATCGTTTCGCTGCACCACGGACGAGACCCACTCTGCTACCTGCTGAAGATTGAAAGGCTTCCGGATCACCACGCAATGGTGATGTTCGAGCCAGGTGCGCACTTCTTCAGCGTCAGCGTCACCGGTCATGATGGCAACATGCCCCTCCAGGGCCGGCCAACGATGAATGATCGCAAGGTACAGCGCCAAGCCGGACATGGTGGGCAGGTGGATGTCGAGCAGCAGCGCGTCGGCCATGTCTGAGTTCAGCAGCTCGTACGCCGCTTCCGCCGTACCGGCCGACAGCACCTGATAGCCGTTCCGGACGAGGAAACGCTCGACCACGCGGCGCAGGCCCGCCTCATCATCCACGATGAGGACGGTGGGCGGGGGGGGCGTTCGCGGCGGCGAGGTCATCACGATGCGCTGACCCTTACCTCACGTCGTGCAGGCGTGAGGAATCCCTGAACGATGCGCGCGGTGGCCTCCTCGGCCGTGAGCGAGAGCCGCATTTCCCCCGCCGTGAGCCCGAGGTAGGTGCGAGCGTGTTGTTGCAGCGTTTTCGCCTGCGCGTAGCCGAGACGTTTCGCGACGTCTTCGATCGTGAACCCGGGATCCTGCAGCAGGCGGTGCGCGTAGAGCACGCGGGCGGCCGCGAGGATGTGCCGTGGGCTGGGGAGGCCGGCGCGCGCGAACCAGCGGGCGCAGGTGCCGCGGTCGACGCGCGCGCGCGCGGCGACTTGCTGGATGGTTTGTACGACGCACGGGGTGCGCAGTGCGTCCTTCAATATCCAGCGGAGCTCGCGGGGCAGAGGGGCGAGAGCGGCCGTCAGCTGATCGAAGAGCCGGTACGAGGCGGCATGCACCGCTTCCGACGACACCAGGTTGCACAACACCTCGGGATGATCGTCGACTCCGCGTAACACGACCTGCCGGATGCCGAACTGGCCCAGGGTGAGGAGTACGGGCGCGAGCTGCGGCGTCATTGACGTGTAGAGAATCAGCCGCAGCGAAGGGAAGAGGAGGTGCAGCCGCTCGATTTCCTGGCCGCTCGCCGCACCACCCAGGGCCGGGTCGACGACCGCGATCTCGACCGGGCGGCCGCGGATCGTTTCCAAGGCGCTGTCCCACGTGGAGGCGTGCGCCACGAAGAATCGCGGCGCCACCGCGCCGCGCAACTTCTGGAACGAAAGATCAGGAACTGCAGCCAGTACTAGCATTTTCCCCAGTACGCCCTCCGAAGAACCTCACAATTGCCGCAAAATCGCCCTACGATGCCGCAAAAACGCCCTAAACGTCATCACGCCATGCGCTCAAGTTGCAACCACTCCCTGTTTCCCAGTTCAACCCGACCGTGGAGGTCTCATGACCCGCCGCATCCGCTACGCCCTAGCCCTGCTCCTGGTGTCGTTCGCCCTCACCGCCGCGGCATGCGCTGATGCATCGGGTCCGAGCCGTGAGACGGCTTGCGATACGAGCAACCCCAACACCTGCCGCTAAGAGCTGAACGCCGCCAGTGAAGCCCTGACTTCCCTGAGGGCGTCGCTCTGAACGATGGGCTCCGGGGCGAGGTGCGCTTCATCTGGCGCATCGCAGACCTGGAGCCCATTGATTATCCGCTCGATGCGGAACACGAGCTCGTGGAGTCCATGTGCGCTGGCGATCTCGAGCGCGTGACGAGCGTTTGTCGCCGCCTTTACGGAATTGCCGAACCGCGCCAATCCTACGCCGACCTTGAGATAGTAGTCGGCGCGAAGGTTGGGCGGCATGGTATCCAGGTTGGTAAGGCACTCTTCGCGCAGGCGCTCGAAGCGTAGTCGATCGTGGCGGAACGACGCGCATTGCATCAGTTCGATCAAGCAGTTGGCGCGGTTCTCCCCCGGTCGATCGCGGCGCGCTACTTCGGCAAGCGCGTGCTCCGCTCCCTCCACATCGCCGAGTGATAACAACGCGATGCCAAGGTCGGTCAAGACACGCAGTTGATCCGTTTCATTGTCGTAGAGCTCGTACGCCCGCCAGAGATGCGGCGCGCCCGACTCGGCCAATCCGCGACGCTGGAGCAGGGTGCCCAGACCGTGATGGGCTTGCGCCTCAGCCGCGCGGGATCCGGCCGCGGACGCGTCAGCCAGCACGGCGCGCCATCCGCGTTCTGCCTCGGGAAGGTTGCCGCGGAAGTAATGCACGTTGCACAGACCGATCCGGCTCAAGAAAACCGAGAATGTGTCATTGGCGGCACTCGCGAGCCGTCCGGCTTCCGAGTACGCGGTTATCGCTCCGTCGAACTCGGCTTGCTTGCGCCGGGTTCGACCCAATCGCAGCCATGCCGAAATCTCATCCGCTTGTTGCAGCCGCCCGCGGCCAATGGCGAGGATGGTCTGCAGGACGTCTTCGGCTTCTTCGAATTGCGCTTCCTGTTCCAAATACAGCGCGTAAGCAAACAACGCCGGGGCTAGGAGGTTGATGTCGGCCCGCCGGTGGGCCTCGCTCGCCGAGCGCACGATGCAGCTCAGATGTGACGCTTCGGTTCCCTCGCTGGCGAGCTCCGCGCAATAGCGCTCGGTCGCGGCCCACTGATAGCGGAACACGTCTGGCGTCGGCGCTTCCCGGTCCGGCGCGAGGAGGTCGACGAAGCGCAAAGCGAGAAAGGCGCCCTGCCCGAGACGGACCTGTGGGGACGGTATCGGCTCATCGGTCATGCGTCGGAGAAAGACCGAGTGGGGTAATCCGGCGCGATGGCTTTTCGGCTCAATGGTCATCGCGCGCCTCGGGAGCAGCGGGTGTGCCGTTCAGGCAAGACCATCACACGCATCAACATAGCCTTTGGTAGGTCAGGGCGTTAGGCCGCAAATGGCGCGTTTTCTCGCTTTTCGCTGGGTTTTTCGGGTGCCGGAAGGACTTCGCTGACCGTTATAACGGAGGTATGCGTAAAGGGTTCACCCTGCTCGAACTCGCGGTCGTCACGTGCATTGCAGGCATTCTTTTGGCGTTTTGGGTGCCGCGCGCGAGCCGGTTGATGGACTGGTTCGCGACCGAGCGCGCTGCTCGAGATGTCACAACGGCCATCGCCGTGGGCCGACATGGTGCCGTGATGCGCGCGACTCGCGCCCGTATACGATTCAACCCCGACTCGATCCGTATCGAGCGTCTGGAGTCGCAGAGTTGGGTTCCTTGGTGGCAGATAGCGGGTCCCGCGAGCCACGGTGTGCTCATGGAGATTTCCAACCCGATTGTCACGTTCGGTCCTAACGGAATGGCATGGGGCGTTTCGAACACGCGCATCGTGCTGCGACGAGGGTCCCAATCCGAAACCATCACGATGTCGCGTGTGGGACGAGTCAAGCGCTGGTAGATGCAACCGTTCGGCAGGTCGATGCATCTAATCGTGTGAAACTTGGAAATGCAGTTGCACGTTAGTTGAAGGGTCGCGGCTGAAGTGTGACGGCCACTTCACCCGACCGCCAGCCCCGGGGAGAGTTATCGCCCCGGGGTTTGGTCTTTTTTAAGACGATAGGACGATAAGACGACAAGAGGCTGTGCTGGTCCCTTCCTTAATTAAGCGATGCTCCTTGGAAAACCGGCTCGCTAGGAATCGGCCGCGACAAATGCCAAGTCTATCGGTGCCGGGATAATGCCGGCGGCGCGGGCGCGCGCGAGCAGCTCCGTGACGGCGCGCCGTCCGGTTGCGCCGTAGTCGACCGTGTAGTCGTTCACGTACATGCCCACGAATTCGTCCGTGCGTTTCGTGTCGAGACCGCGGCTAAACTGCTGCGCGTGCCGCAGCGCTTCAGTCCGGTGGGCCAGGCCGTATTCGATGCTTGCCTTCAGGTCGCGTGCGATCGCGCGCATCAAGTCTTCGCCGAGGTCGCGTCGGACGACGTTGCCGCCAAGTGGCAGCGGGAGGCGAGTCTGTTGATACCACCATTCGCCCATGTCCGCCCACAAGTGGAAGCCACGGTCGGCGTACGTCAGCTGGCCCTCGTGAATGAGGAGTCCCGCATCGGCCTTCCCCGCGGCGACGAAATCCTCGATCTGATCGAACGGGACGACGGCGTGACGCGCCGCGGGCTGATACAGGCGCAGCGTCAGACATGCCGTCGTCAGCTCGCCCGGCACGGCGACCAGTCGCTCCGCGAGCGCAGCGCGAGGATCCGCCGGCGCGCGTTCACGAGCGACAATACGCGGGCCGTAGCGATCGCCGATGCTCGCACCGTGCGCGAGCAGGGCGTAGCGATCGGCCAAGTAGGCGTAGGCGTGCAGTGAGACGGCGGTCACCTCCAGCTCACCCCCGAGCGCCCGACGGTTCAGGCTTTCGATGTCGCTGAGCTCGTGGACGTAGCGTCGGCCCTCCGTATCGATCTTTCCTTCGGCCATCGCCCAGAACATGAAAGCGTCGTCGGCGTCGGGGCTATGAGCCACGCGGATGACGCCGGGATGGGAGATGCGGGATGTGGGATGCGCGGTCATCCGCCTGGCCGTGTTCCAGTAACCCGCGCCGCTTCAGCCTTGAAGTTGGCGAGGTTGTCACCGTGATCGGTGTATTCAGGACGCTTCTTGGCGATCTCGGCGGGCTCGTTACGGAGAAAGTCCGCGTAGGCACGGCGTTCCAGCTGCGTGTTCCCCTGCTGCTGATGCGCGTGGGCACGCAGTACATAAATGAAGAGGTGCGTGGGGCTGGAGCGCTGAATCGTGTCTGCTTGGGCCAAGGCCGCCACAGCGTCGCCGCCCGCCATCTGGAGCATGCCGATATGGTAGCGTGCGTCCGGATCGAGGGTGGGGAGCTGGGCATACGCGCCGAGGGCCATGGGGAGGAAGAACCGGACACTGTCTAGCTTTCCCGCTTCAACCAGGATCATCACGCGATTAAAGAGCCGATTGGCACGCTCGTCGGGGGTCATTTGAGAGATGTCGGGAGCACGAAGCACGGAGCCAGGAGGAGAAGGCTGCTCGGTGCTCCGTGCGTTCTGCCCCGGGCTCCCTGCTCCCCGGAGCGCGATGACCGTCGCCAACGCGCCCAGCGCGGCGCCGGCCAGGCCCCACGGCAGCCCAGCTCGCCACCCGGTTGATCGGGCCGTAGCCACCGCGGCGCCGCACTTATGACAAAACCGCGCCCCCGATGAAAGTTGTGCACCACATGCATAACAGGTCATAGGGCTGAAAATGTACTCGGCGCGGCGGGCTAGCGGGCGGAGTGAAAGCCGGTAGTGTAGGGCGCATGGCGGGCACCGAGTACGGCAAACACATGGGAGAGTTGAAGCGCGGCGAGCAGCGCTGGGACGTCTATCTGGAGGGCCAGCCCGATACCGCACTGGGGGCAGTACGCGGTCGAATCCACTTCGTGAGCGGCGAGCAGCATAAGATGACCGGCTGGATCTTCCTTGAATGGCACGAGAAGGAGATTCACGAACGTTTTGGGGAGTTCTCCGCTGTCGAACTGCTGCACTTCGTGGAGTCGCTGTAGCGCATATGCTGCACATTTGAGCACACAGTTTGCACATTTTTGGAGGTGCAAAAGTGGATTTGGGTGTTTTTACTGCAAAACGTGCGCGGTTTTCTTGACACTCCCGAAGGTGCCACCTACCTTCCCATATGGCCTGCGGCTTGCGAAGCACTTCACCGACCCGGGAAGGAGATCCCCCCCAATGACTGCTACGCTGGAACCCACCGTCGCCGGTGGGGCGAAACCATCTGCTGGCCCGTTGCCCGCCGACGTGATTCGCAAAGCCAAGGAAGCTGGAGTGCAGGTGGTCGACGTCCGATTTACCGACCTCCCCGGCACCTGGCAGCATTTCTCGATTCCCCTGAAGGAGCTCGAGGAGGACACCTTTACCGACGGTTTGGGCTTCGACGGCTCGTCGATCCGCGGCTTCCAGGCGATCAACGAAAGCGACATGCTGCTGATGCCCGATCCGTCCAGCGCATTTGTCGATCCGTGCCTGCAGGTGCCCACCCTCTCGCTGACCTGCGACATCGTGGATCCGATCACACGCGAGCCGTATTCGCGTGATCCCCGTTATGTCGCGCGCAAGGCCGAGGCGTATCTGAAGAAGAGCGGCGTCGCGACCACCGCGTATTTCGGACCCGAGGCGGAGTTCTACATCTTCAACTCCGTGCGCTTCGATCAGAACGCGCACGAGGGTTATTACCACATCGACTCTGAAGAAGGCATCTGGAACTCTGGGACGAACGGCACGGCGAACCTGGGTCACCGCCCGCGACATAAAGAGGGCTACTTCCCGGTCCCGCCCACCGACAAGCTGCAGGACCTGCGTTCCAGGATCATGCTCGCGATGATCGCCGCTGGAATCGACGTCGAAGTCCATCACCACGAAGTCGGAACCGCCGGCCAGACGGAAATCGACATGCGCTACAGCACGCTGGTGCGTATGGCCGATCAGATCATGATGTACAAGTACATAGTGAAGAACGTCTGCTGCCAGCACGGCTATACGGCGACGTTCATGCCCAAGCCGATGTTCGGCGATAACGGCTCGGGGATGCACGTGCACATGAGCCTGTGGAACGGGACGAACAACCTGTTTTTCGACAAGAACGGCTACGCGCTGATCTCCGATGCGGCGCGGTGGTACATCGGCGGGCTGATCAAGCACGCGGCGGCTCTGCTGGCCTTCGCGGCCCCGACGACGAACAGCTATCGCCGGCTCGTACCAGGCTATGAAGCGCCAATCAACCTGATCTACTCGCAGCGCAATCGCTCGGCGATCTGCCGGATTCCGATGTACTCGACGTCGCCGAAGGCCAAGCGGCTAGAGTTCCGGGCGCCCGATCCGTCGGCGAATCCGTATCTCACGTTCGCGGCGCTGCTCATGGCCGGTCTCGACGGCATCAAGAACAAAATCGAGCCGCCGAAACCGATGGACGTCGATCTGTACGAGCTGGAACCGGAGGAGCGGAAGCATGTGAAGAACACGCCGGGAAGCCTGCAGGAGTCACTGGCGGCGCTGGAAGCCGACCACGCGTTCCTGCTCGAGGGCGGGGTCTTCACGCAGGACGTGATCGCCGCCTGGCTGACGATGAAGAAAGTGAAGGATGTCGACGCGGTGGCGTTGCGACCGCATCCGTACGAATTCTTCTTGTATTACGACGCCTGACAACTGAGGGCGGTCGAAGGCGGTGGAGGGCGGGCGAGGGCGGTCACCTTTCCCGCCCTCGTCCGCTCTCGACCGCCCAACTCCAATGCCAACCAAACGAGAAATCCTCGACGCCGCCAAAAAGCAGAACGTAACCAGCCTTAGGTTACAGTTCACCGACATCCTCGGTGTCAACAAGAACGTCGAGGTGCCCGCGAGCCAGTTCGAAAAGGCGCTCGAGGGCGACATCATGTTCGATGGATCGTCGATCGAAGGGTTCGTGCGGATCGAAGAATCGGACATGGTGCTCAAGCCGGATCTCGCAACGTTCCGTATCCTTCCCAACGGCGATGCAGCCGGCAGGGTGGCCCGGGTCATCTGTGACATCTATAACCCAGACGGCACGTCCTTCGCGGGGTGTACGCGGCAAGCGCTCAAGCGCCAAATCACCAAAGCCAAGTCGCTGGGCTTCGAGATGATGGCGGGCGTCGAAGCGGAGTTTTTCATTTTCCAGCTCGACGCGAGCGGCGATCCGACTACGGCGACGCACGATCGCGGCGGGTACTTCGACCAGACGCCCGTGGACCGGGCGGAGGAGATTCGTCGGCTGATCGTGACGGATCTCGTGTCGATGGGGTTCGAGGTCGAGGCGGGTCATCACGAGGTCGCGCCCGGCCAGCATGAGATCGATTTTCGCTACGCCGAGGCGCTGCAGACGGCGGACAATCTGGCGACGTTCCGCTTCATCGTGCGCAACGTCGCCTACCGGCACGGGTTTCTCGCGACGTTCATGCCCAAGCCGATTTTCGGCCAGAACGGGTCGGGCATGCACACCCACCAGTCGCTGTTCCGCAATGGGGTGAACGCGTTTTACGATCCGAAAGCGCAGTGGGAGCTGTCGGCGGTCGCGTTATCGTACATTGCGGGACTGTTGACGCACGCGCGAGGCTTTTGCGCCGTCACGAACCCGTTGGTGAATAGTTACAAACGCCTCGTCCCGGGGTATGAGGCGCCCGTAAATGTTGCCTGGTCGATGCGGAATCGCTCGCCGCTAGTGAGAATTCCGGATCGGCGGGGCACCGGAACTCGCTGCGAGCTGCGGATGCCGGACCCATCGGCAAACCCCTATCTCGCGCTGGCGGTGCAGCTGGCAGCGGGGATCGACGGGGTCGCCCGAAAGCTCACGCCCCCCGACCCGGTCAACAAGAACATTTTCGAGATGAGCTTCCGTGAGCGGCGCAAATATCGCATCGACGAGCTGCCCCGCGATCTGCACGAAGCGCTGGAAATGCTGGACAAGGACGCCGTGGTGAAGGACGCGCTGGGCACGCACATCTGCGAGCGCTTCGTCGAGGCCAAGCGTGAGGAATGGCAGGAGTACATCGGAAAGGTGAGCGAGTGGGAGCTCGAGCGGTACTTGAGTGTGTACTGATTGGGGTTTGGGGGCTCGGGCTTGGGGGTTGCGATCTCCTCCCGCGGCCCGGCGACACCGATGGCGTGCAGCAGAAAGGCGAATGGCACCAGCACGGGCGTATCGTGGTGGAGCCCGACCCGCGCTACACGGTCGTGCACATGCGCGTCGACACGGCCGGGGTGGGCGAGCGTCATGACGTCGTGCTCGCGCGATTCGATTTCGACCCGAGTGAGGGTTCCGGCGACGAATACGCGCTGACGATCGCGCTCGATCTGGGCAACGCGCGCGCCCGCTCTGCGAATCGCCCGTACTCGCTGGGCGACTCCGTTCCCGCCTTTGCAACCGTGACCTGTCTCTGCCGTCCGCTGCGCCCTGATTCCGTGCGCGGTACTTACACCATTCAGACGCGCGGCCTGCGCCAGCTCGCCGGACGCATCGATGCGACGCTGTATTTCACGGCGTGGGACAGTCCCAGTACGCACGCGACGTACCGGTTGCAGCAGCGGATACATGGGGTGCGACCCTGATGACGGTTGGACGGTTGGACGGTTGGACGGTCGGCCTGGTCGTGGCGATCATTACGCCCATGGCGTTCGCTCGACTGGACGCTCAGACAAACCGTCCAACCGTCCAACCGTCCGACCGTCAAACCATAGACACCGTCATTGTCGAGAACCGCAACATCTTCGACAGCAGCGACCCGACGCCTGGCTGGGTCGCCAATCTGGCAAACGGATTGCACGTGCGGACCCGGCATTGGGTGATCCGACGCCGGCTCTTGCTGAATCCCGGCGATGCATTCGATCCGGCGCGTCTGGAAGAGAGTGAACGGGCGCTGCGGACATTGGGCGTGTTCCGGTCCGTCCGCGTCGATACCGTGCGATCGCAGCCGGGCGACCGGCTCGCCGTGCGGGCCGTCACGTCGGACGGTTGGAGCACGCAGCCCCAAGCGAGCTACACGACTGTCGGTGGCGACAAGACGTGGGAGGTCGGGTTCAGAGAGCGGAATTTCCTGGGCACGGCGACGGAGCTGGCGCTCGTGTATGGGGAGAATCCCGATCGCAACCGACTCGATTTTACGTTCATCAATCAGCACTTCGTCGGTCGCCGCACCTTGATGCAGGTGAAATACGCAGCGCTGTCGGACGGCAACCAGGGGGAGTGGGTGCTCGGCATGCCGTTTCACGAAACGGCCGCTCCGCATTCGCTCATCACGTACGGGCAAACCGCCGATGAGCGCGTGCTGAGCTTTCGGGACGATTCATTGGTCCTGACGCAGTGGCACCGCCTGTTGCGAGTCGGGATCACGGGCGCAATCGCGGTGAAGCCCAACACGCACAGCTACAACCGGCTCTGGACCGCCTGGGAGTGGCGCCGCGAGGATTTTGCCGACAGCGGGACCACGCCCTTCCCGCGGTCGCTGTTTACGACGGTGCGGGCGGGGATCGATCTGGGATCGGTGCGGTTCCGCGTGCTCGAGCACTTCAACTCCTACGCACGCCGCGAGGACGTCGATCTCTCGCCGAGCCTGCGGCTGGGCGCGGTGTTGGAATCGGGCATCGGATACGAGGCGCTGGCGCGGGCGTCGGTTGTGTGGAATCGCGGCTTCGTGCTGGCGCAGGTCGGCGCCACCGGCGGCGGTCTCGATTCGACGCGGACGCGCGCGGGAGTGACCGCCGTGAGCCAGAACGTCGAGCGCCACACACTGATCTTGCATGCGGAGGGCGGGCTGCTGACCAACCCGAAGCCGGGCCGCGAGTTCGATCCGTGGCTCGAGCAACGCGGCCCCCGCCTGTTCGGCATCCACGACTTCGCCGGGACACGTATGACGTGGTTCGTTCTGGAGGACCGAATTCTCCTTGTCGACGACGTTCTCGGGCTGATGGCCCTCGGTCTGGCTCCCTTTGTCGAATACGGAGGCGCCTGGTATGCCGACGAACCCGCGCGACAGGGAGGCAATGCCGGGATGTCGCTGCGCTTCGGTCCGACTCGCGCGGTGCGTGGTGAAGCGGCCGAGCTCGCGTTCGGCTACCGGTTCGGGCAGGGCGTGAAGGGGAAGCGATGGGCTGTGTCACTCAGGAAGGGGTTCTCGTTCTGAAGCCACTCAAGGAGCGCGCGCGATGAGAAGCGTGGACTGGATCGGTTGGCTTGCGACGGCCGTGTTTCTCGTTTCCTACTACACGCGCCAGCCGACATCGCTGCGTCGCGTCCAGGGAGTGGCCGCGGGACTTTGGGCGCTATATGGCGTGCTGATCAACTCGCTCCCTGTGATCGTGGCCAACATCCTTGTTGCCTCGGTCGCCGTCATTTCATCCTTTCGAAGAACTACCCCTTCCGCTTCTCCTCCATGAGCGCCATGGGGTTGTCGTCGGGGTCGTGGAAGAACGCCATCCAGAGATCGTAATCCGGCGCCTCGTGCACGCGGTGCGGCTCGCCAACGAATTTGACGCCGCGCTCCAGGAATCGCCGATAAACGGCGTCGATGCCGGACACGCGAAAGTAGAGCACTGAGCCGGGGTGATCCTGGCCCGCGTTCTCGGGCGGCGACAGCATCAGCCGCACAGCGCCCATCTGGAAGAACGCGAGCGAGGGCGGCGCCTGAAACAGCAACGGCAGGCCAAGGACGTCGCGGTGGAACCGGACGGCGCGGTCGAGATCGTGGACGACGTTGGTGACTTGCGCGAGCTCGGGTGCGGCGGTGGCCATTGTGCCTCCCAGGGAAATTAGTTAGCTTTAGCTAAGTAATTATGCCTGCCGCTCCCCGTCAAGCCCCACCCGCCACCATCGCCGACCGGCTGCACTCGGCCGCCATTCACGTGTTGCGGCGGCTCCGTGTCGAGGACAAGGCGATCGGGCTGTCGGGGCCGCGGGCGTCGGCGTTGTCCGTGATCGTGTTTCGGGGGCCCGTAACCATGAGCGCCCTGGCTGAAGCGGAGCAGGTGCGGCCACCGACGATCACACGCTTGGTGGCGGGATTGGAGCGGCGGGGACTCGTGCGGCGCGTCAGCGACGCGCGCGATGGACGGGTCCAACTGGTGGAGGCAACCGCGGCTGGCCGGCGCTTGTTGAACCGAGGCCGGGCGCGGCGGGTGGCGCGACTCGCGCACGGAGTTGCGCAGCTAACGACGAATGATCAGGACGTGCTCGCGCGCGCGGCCGAGCTCATGGAGAATCTCGCCGCGATGGGTTGATCCACTTACCGCCCGCCGTACCCGACCGAGAGTGCCAGCGCTTCCAGCGTCTGTCGCCGAGCACTCTCGACCACCCGCACGTCATCGATCCCGTAGCTCATCCGCACCCAAAGCGGCCCGAGGGCGCGCAGCATCGTCACGCCCACTTCTCCTCCTTGAGCTCGGTCCACGGTCACCGGTGTGTTGACCTCGGTCGAAAGCGAGCGCCATATCTCGACGTGGCCGCGGACCGACGGGTTCACGATCGTGCGCTCAGCGCGCAACCGCGCTTGCCAAAACACCCAATGCTCGGTGCCCGCTGGCGTGACGTAGCTGCGCGCTTCGGCACCCGCCTTCGCGGCAAGCCACGTTGTGGCACGCAGCCCAAGCAGCGCGTACCCGTCGATCACATCCTGCTTTTGAGTGCCGCCAGGAGCCGCGTCGAGCCGACCCTGCCAGTACCCCAACGTAAGCGCTACCCGCCCCAGCTCGACGGCGCCCGACGCTCCCAGCGCGACGCCCGATACGTCCGACGACGCGCCCGTGGCGAACCGGTTCTGCAGTCGAATCCCGCGCGCGCTTGCTCCGACTCTGAGCCAGTTCGCGGTTTGGGCCTCGAGTGCTTCGCCCCCCAAAGCGAGCACGCACACTACGGCAACCACCAGCTGGTGCGTCATCGCCCCCCCCCGAGCGAGTCAATGACAGTCGCCGGTCCGACCGATACGATCAGGTGCGCAGCGTCGCGCCGGCGCGCGTTCTCGGCTCGCACCGCCTCGGCGCGACGCTGCCATTCGGCGCGGGTCGCTGCATTCGCCGCCATATGGCGACGCTGCACTCTACCCGGTTCGGTCACGAAACCCACGATGCCCGCCAGACTCAGGACTCCCGCGACCGCGAATTGCGCGCCGGACGGCTGAGTGCCGTCCGCGACGAGCGACGGGAGCGCTATCGCCGCGCCGGCTGCGAGCAGTCCCGTGGCGAGCGAGCCGGTTCCGGCGCGGAGCGACACCTGTTCCGGCAGGAGCAGCGAGTCCGGCAGCGTGGGCATGACGGTGGTGTCTGGGACAACAATCTCGACCCGCAACGGCAGCTTCACGACGCGCACGACCGGCGCGCTCACGGACCGGCGCGACGCGACCGACAGCACGTACCGTCCCGAACGCACCTCGCCGTCATTCATATCGAGCCCGTTCCATCGCACGTCCAGGCTGTCGCTCACCGGCCCCACATACAGCGTACGGACCACCGCGCCGTCGTCACGGCCAATTCGGACCTCGATCTCGTGAGAAGAGGTCGCGTGCAGCCGGACACTCAATCCTCCGGCCTCGACAGCGGGCTTGAAGCGAGCCTCGGGCGGGGCTTCCACGCGCACCGCCTTGGTCGCCCGGCGCACTTCCTCGTAAACGGCAAGCACCTGCGGTGGGAATACGAGAGGATCTGGGCGATGCCGTGGATCGATTAGCGCCAGCCGGCGGAAAGCGGCTTGCGCCGAATCCCGGCGTTGGGGTCCGGCGAATACCTCTGCCGCGCCGAGATAGTCGAGGGCCTGGAGTTGCTCGCTGTCGCTGAGAGCGCCGGCCAGGGCGCGGCGGAGCAGTGTGGCGGCCGCTTCGAACTCGACGTCTTGGTAGGCGCGCACCCCGCGCTCAACCAAGCCGTCGCTTTGCGCGGAGGCCTGGGGTGCGGCGAGCGCCAGCACCAGCGCAATTCCGCACCCCCACGCCGCAAAACGATGAGTCACGGTGCGGTCTCCTGCTGCAGCACAACGCCGACCAGTCTCAACGATTGCCCCGGCGCGAGGTTCACGACTTCCTCATAGGGGCGGAAGCCAGCCCGCTGTAGGCGCAGCCGGTGGCGGCCTGCTGGCAGCCGCAAGTCCGCGACCGGGGTGTTTCCCACCAGCCGACCATCAACATACAGCTCCGCCCACGGCACAGAGCTCACGACCACCCGCGCGGGGGGCGGGGGCAATGGTCGCGGAGTAGCGGGCGGCGCCGTGGGCGGATCGGCGGTTCGATCGGCAGGTCGATCAGCGGGTCGATCGGCCGCGGCCGGCGGAGCAGGCTCGACGTCGAGCAAAAGTGGCTCAGGTCGCGTCACCGGCGCCGGACGAACCACCGCGCTCTCTGTCGGCGACCGTGTGGCCGCCGAAGAGGCGAACCAGAGGCTGCCCGCGGCAAGCACAAGCACCGCGGCGACGACGCCCACGATCCGCCAGAGCTTCCCACGAGGCCGCGGCACCGGGCCCGGCGCAGCGTCGTCCGGTGCGTCCTCGTCGTCAGTCAGATCGTCGTCAGGCGTTGCCTCTTCAGGCCACAGCACAACGCGCGCCGGAGTGCTGGTGACTGCCGCTGCGAACTCGGCGACGCTCATGAAGCGATCGGCCGGTGCCTCGGTCAGGGCGCGCCGCAAGGCTGCTGCCAAGCGCGATGGCACATCGGGCCGGAGGGCCTTGAGATCGGGTGGTGGCCCGGCACGTCGCCGAGCCACGAGATCTTCCGCCGACGTGGCACCGAAGACCGGTCGGCCGGCAAGGTACTCGTAGGCCAGTACGCCGAGCGCATACTGGTCCGCCGCCGGTCCGACCACGCCGTCCTTTACCAGCTGCTCGGGGGCGATGTAGTCGAGTGCGCCCGGAGCACATTCCTTCGTGTCGAGGGCCGCCACGCCGCCGAGCGAGCGCAGGATACCGAAATCGGAGACTCGTATCCCGCCGCTCGCGTCGAGCAGGACGTTGAACGGTCGGAGATCAGCATGCACAGCGCCGCTGCGGTGCGCGTACTCGAGCGCACTCGCGATGTGCTGCACCGCATTGACGCATTCGATGACCGTCATAGGCTGGACAGTGCTGAGCGGCCCGCCCGGACAATAGTCCATCGAGTACCACAGGAACGACGGCGATACCCCGTGTCGATGCACCGAGACGATATGGGGGTGGTCCAGCCGCGCCGCTGCTACCGTCTGCCGTCGAAATCGTGAGGCGTTCCCCGGCGCGAGAAATCGGAGGCGCAGAATCGTCTTGAGCGCCACTGTGGCTTTCGACTTCACATCGCGCGCCAGATAGACCGACGCGAGCCGGCCGTGAAACAGTGGGCTCAGGTCCGCAAAGAGGTGACCGAGCTCGCGCTGGACCGCCGCGTCTGGATCGGGGTGAAGCTGCGCCTGAGCGATCATGAAGGCCTTGCGGGAGCGGTCATGGTAGAACCTCAACGGTCACGGTTGCAGTCTGGGTGATTGCGACGGAGTTGATCGTCGCCGAAACGGTCTTGGCTTCCGGGACGACTGAGCTGAGCGAGCCCGTGGCCACACCGCTCGCGTTAGTGGTCCCGCTTGGTTGGGTAAGGACGTTCCCCGTTCCCGTGGCCACCAGCACCACCGTCGCCCCTGCGATCGGGTTGCCGAACTGGTCTTTCGCGGTCACCGTGACGGTCGACGTTTCCGTCCCCACTGCTATTGTGGTGGGAGCCGCCACGACGGTCGACTGCGCGGCGCTCACGGGCCCGGCGTTTACGGTCACTGATGCGGTCTGATCGATTCCTACAGAGTTGATCGTCGCCGAGACCGTCTTCCCTTCGGCCACGGTCGAGCTCAATGTCCCGGTCGCGACGCCGCTCGCATTCGTCAAGCCCGGTTGCGTCACCGTGTTCCCGGTGCCCGTGGCGGCGAGCACCACGGTCGCACCCTGGATCGGATTGCCGTTAGCGTCCCGCGCCGTCACGGTGATCGTCGAGGTACCCGTCCCAGCGGCGATCGATGTGGGCGCTGCAACAACGGTCGACTGAGCGGCGCTCACCGCGCCGGCTGTCACGGTCACCGCCGCGGTCTGCGTGATCGCCACCGTGTTGATCGTTGCTGAGACCGTCTTCCCTTCGGCCACGGTCGAGCTCAGTGTCCCGGTCGCGACGCCGCTCGCATTCGTCAAGCCCGGTTGCGTCACCGTGTTCCCGGTGCCCGTGGCGGCGAGCACCACGGTCGCACCCTGGATCGGATTGCCGTTAGCATCCCGCGCCGTCACGGTGATCGTCGAGGTACCCGTCCCAGCGGTGATCGATGTGGGCGCTGCCCCGACGGTCGACTGAGCTGCGCTCACCGCACCGGCCGTCACGGTCACCGCCGCCGTCTGCGTGATCGCCACTGCGTTGATCGTCGCCGAGACCGTCTTGCCCTCGGCCGCCGTAGAGCTCAGGCTGCCGGTTGCAACGCCACTGGCGTTGGTAGTCCCGGCGGGTTGAGTGAGCGTGTTGCCTGACCCGGTCGCCGCGAGTACAACCGTTGCTCCCGCGACCGGATTCCCGTTAGCATCCCGCGCGGTCACGGTGATCGTGGAGGTTCCCGTCCCCGCCGTGATCAACGTGGGGGCGGCCACGACGCTCGATTGGGCAGCGTTGACCGCACCAGCGGTCACGGTCACGGTCGCCGTCTGCGTGATCGCGACTGCGTTGATGGTCGCCGAGACCGTCTTGCTCTCGGCCACGGTCGAGCTGAGGGACCCCGTTGCCACGCCACTCGCGTTCGTGGTCCCTGCCGGCTGCGAGAGCGTGTTGCCGGTGCCCGTCGCCGTCAGCACGACCGTCGCACCTTGGATGGGATTGCCGTTGGCGTCGCGAGCTGTGACCGTGATCGTCGACGTTCCGCCCCCAGCCGTGATCGAGGTTGGCGCCGCCCCGACGGTCGATTGAGCAGCGTTCACCGCACCGGCGGTCACGGTCACCGCCGCCGTCTGGGTAATCGCGACTGCGTTGATCGTCGCCGAGACCGTCTTGCTCCCAGCCGCCGTGGAGCTCAGGCTGCCCGTTGCCACGCCGCTCGCGTTCGTGGGCCCCGGCTGAGTCAACGTGTTGCCACCACCCGTCGCCACCAACACCACGGTCGCACCCTGGATCGGATTGCCGTTGGCGTCCCGGGCCGTCACGGT
>JBIOXD010000103.1:0-14689 GCA_044869265.1 Gemmatimonadales bacterium | reverse complement strand
CCAACACCAGCCATAATCTCCAAGAACTCGCGTCGGGTAGTCCGGCGCACGGCGTACGGCGCACCGCGCACGTTTTTCATATTTCTCTCCTTTTCATAGCCTCAACAGCATAGGCTGCTGCCCGAGCCGTCAAAGCCATGTACGTGATCGACGGATTCTGACAAGCCGACGACGCCATGCAGGCGCCGTCGGTAATGAACAAGTTCGGCACATCCCAGCTCTGATTGTGTGCGTTCAGGACCGACGTCTTGGGATCCTTCCCCATCCGCGCCGTGCCCATCTCGTGAATCACCAGACCGGGCGGGTTGTTGCTCGTGAACGGCTGGATGTCGTGCGCCCCAGCCTCGGCCAGCATTTCGGCGCTGGTGATCGACATGTCGTGGACCAGCTTCTTGGCGTTGTCATCGTATACACAGTGGATCTTCGCGACGGGGATGCCCCAGGCATCGACTTTCGTCTTGTCGATTTCGACGAAGTTCGACTCACTCGGCAGCATCTCGCCGAAGCCGTAGAAACTGAATCCCCACGGTCCCGGCTTGCGCAGCGACTTCTTGAACTCCGCCCCGAAGCCGGTCTGCTCATTGCCGCGGTTCCAGTCGGACCGGCCGCCGCCTCCCTGGAAGCCGTAGCCACGCACAAACTCGGACTTGCTCGCTCCGACGTTGCGGAAGCGCGGGACATAGATGCCGTTGGGCCGGTTGCCGATGGAGTCGCGATCCATCGGGGCATCGACGCGGCCGCTCGCCCCGCCGCCCATGATGTGATCCATCAGGTTCTTCCCTACCTGGCCGCTCGAGTTGGCGAGGTTGCCTTCGGAGTTCAGCAGGATGCGCGCCGACTCGATCGTGGAGGCACAAAGAAAAACGACCTTGCCCTGGAACTCGAGCGTCTTCTTGGTCTGCCCGTCGATCACACGCACGCCCGCCGCGCGACCGCGCTTCCGATCCCACAAGATGCTGTGCACCACGCTGTAGGGACGCAGCGTGAGCCGACCCGTTGCGCGCGCCGCCGGCAGCGTGGCGTTCACGCTCGAGAAATAGGACCGCGTGATGCAGCCGCGATGACAGGGGCCGCAGTAGTGGCACGCGGCGCGGCCGTTGTGCGCTTCGGTGAGCACGGCACAGCGCCCGATCGTCACGACGCGCTCGCGACCCCACGCGCGGGCGACCGCGTCCTTCACCAACTGCTCGGCGCAATTCAGCGGCATCGGCTTGAGGAATTGACCGTCGGGGCACTGAGACAGTCCCTCGGCTTGCCCGCTGATGCCGACGAACCGTTCTACGTGGTCGTACCACGGCGCGATATCCGCGTAGCGGATAGGCCAGTCGATCGCGATCCCCTCGCGGGCATTGGCCTCGAAGTCGAGGTCGCTCCAGCGATAGACTTGCCGGCCCCACATGATCGAGCGCCCGCCGACCTGCCGGCCGCGGATCCAGGAGAACGGCTTGCCGTCCGGCGTCGTGTAGGGATTCTCGACATCGTTGACGAAGAACTTGGCGGCCACCTCATCGCAGGCGTAGCATTGCTGCTGAATCGGCTGCTCCTTGGCCAGGCGCCGCCGGTCGCCGTAGCCGCGGTACTTCAGCTCCCACATCGGTACGTGCTCGGCGTAGTCCGTCTCGGGATTGATCGGTCGGCCGGCCTCGAGCACCAGGGTTTGCAGCCCGCGTTCCGTCAGTTCCTTCGCCGCCCAGCCGCCCGACATCCCGGAGCCGATGACGATCGCGTCGTAGGTTTTCATGGCTGCTCGAGGGGGTAGCAGGGTTCAAAGCGGCCCGGCACCACGCGGTAATGCAGCTCGCTGGTGGAGCCGACTTCGGATGTGTAGTAGCCGGTCAACGTCAGCCATTTCATGGCGCCGAAAAAGCTCTTGGACGTATCGGCCTTCGCATCGCGTAGCCGAGCCAGCTCGTAATCCAAGTCCTGCAGGATCTCCGTTTGCTGCGGCGGCGTAAGCGCGGTGAAGTCTTTGCCGAATGCGGTCCGGCTGCGCTCATCCACGTTCGCGAGACCGGACGTGAACATCTGGCGCTGCTCGTCATCCCCCCAATCGGCGAGCATCCCATCAATAAACGACGCTACGCCTGCCTCTCGCGCGCCCGGCGTGTCGGTTTTGGGAATGATCAGCTCGGCAATGGTGGCGACGGTTTCATTCTGGTGGGGATTGAGCGCGCGGAGCGTTCCAGCATGCGCACGTTTGTGGACGGCGCGTCCCATCGCGAGCAGGTCATCGGGAAGCGACGAGAGTACGGCCGTCCCGGCGAGCAGAGCGAGCATTTCACGCCGGTTCATCAATCTTCCTCGTGAGGAGAGGCTTTAACTTGGCATGCAAAAAGCCCGCTGGCCAATGCGCCAGCGGGCTGTCACGCCGTCGATTTCAAAACGGGAGATTGCTTCCAACCGTCAGCGCGGTACTGTGCTGCTGCCGGAACTGACGCATTTCGACCTGGAACATGTGGCCAGCGATCCGCGCGCGAAGCCCAACACCGAGAGGAAACACCATATCACCAGCGGTCCCCGAAGCGCGACCGACTGTAGGAGTGCCGTTTCCCGCCGGAAAGTAGAAGGTGCTCACGTTCTTCCATGCCTGGCGCGCCAGGGCGCCGATCGTCAGGTAGGGCGCGACGCGCGCGCCCGGCACCGGCGTGAAGGACGCCGATATACCGAATGTGAGGTCCATGGATTGCTTCCAGCCGGCGACAGTCGAGCCATCGATTCGGTCGACGACGTACGTCTGCGACGGCTCCCAATAGCCGCCGAGCTCCAGCCGCAGCCGAAGCGGCTTGGTGGGCGTGATCAGATCGTACTCGCCACGTACCCGGCCGCCGATGAAGTCACTGGTTGAAAAGTATGGAGTCCACTCGGGACCGGCTGATAGCGTCCAGCGCGTTTGCGCGGCCGCGGTCGTGCTGACGAGCAGAGCGACGCCCACGATGAAAAGCCGCAAGAGCCGCATAGAGCCTCCGCAGAAGGTCTGATGAGTCCCCCTCCTACCCCCAACTCGCGTCGGGGTGTCGTCCCCGCGCACCAAACGTCATGATCGCGCGTCAGCGTCGCTGCTGCGCGAACAGCCAGCGCGTGAATTCCTCCGACCCGTACGTGGCGTCCCACGAGTTATGGTCCAGCCCGAGGAGTTCGGTATAGCGCACGTCTAGTCCCGCCGCCTTCAGAGCGGCCGCAGGCTCGCGCGAGCCGTTGACGTTCACGACACGATCGACTTCGCCGTGGGAAATCCAAATCGGAACCTTGCCGAGGCGCTGGGCCAACTTCGACATCACCGATGCGCTGTCCGCGTCGGGGACCACGGGGACCGATCCGCGGAATTGCGCGAACTCGCGCACCCAACCGCAAATGGGGACGATGGCCGCGAACAACTCCGGCCGGCGGTACGCAACGTACCACGTGCCGTGTCCACCCATCGAGAGTCCGGTGAGATACACGCGCGCGGGATCGACTTTGAATTCCCGCATCGTTTGCTGCAACGCCGCGATCGCCATGTCGCCGGGCGTGCCGACCCATTGCGAATCGCGCGGCACTTGCGGAAAAACGGCGATCGCAGGATAGCGTGTTGCCTTCTGACGAATCGCCGGCCCGAGCCCAACGTTGGTCTGGATCAACCCGTCATCGCCGCGCTCCCCCGCACCATGCAGGAAGAGAATGGCGGGCCAGCTCGGTTTTGACGCGTAATCGGCGGGCACGTAGACCTGATAGCGGTATGCCGTGCCGCTCACGGTGACACTGCGGTCGAGAAACCCTGTTTGCACCTGTTGCAGTGAAGCAGCGATACCGAGCAGCAGGACGAGCATGGCTCAAGCCTCCGATGTCAGGAAACGTTCGCGCCGGCGTCTACGAGTAGCTCTCTCAGCAGCGATCGGTGGCAACGCGATTCGTCTTCACAGTAACACCCAACCGAAAAGTTCGTGCGGGCCGAGAGTGCCGCAAGCAACGCGATCAGACGCTGCGCTTGCGGCTGCCGCATCTCCGCGCGATAGCGCCGCGCATAGGTCCGCCAGTTCGCGTCGTTCAGCGGTCGCGACTTGATCCAGGAAAAGAGCGCCGGACTGGGCGCGAGGTCGGGCACCCACACGTCGTAAAAGTCGCGACGGGCGTAGTCGGCCTTCGGAACGCCGCGCGGCGGCCGTCGGACCGTGCCGAGCCGCAGACCCTCGCCGGGAGCGCGCGAGCTGCCCAGCCGAACGATGCGAATCATGACGGGAAAGCTATCTTCCCCGCCCCATGCGGCTGGAACGACTGCGCACGTGGGGACCGGTCCTCGCAGGGCCCGCCCTCGGCGCGCTGGTCTGGGTTCTCCCGACGCCCGGCGGCGAGATGTCGCTCGGGGCGCACGCCGTCGCCGGCCTCGCCGCCTGGATGGCGGTATGGTGGCTCGCCGCCGTCGTCCCGCTCCCGGTGACTGCTCTGCTGCCACTCGTCCTTCTGCCTTTGCTGACGGCAAGCAGAGTGGACCAAACCGCGCGCGCGTATGCCGACCCCATCATCTTCCTCTTTTTGGGCGGCTTCTTCCTCGCTGCCGCCACCGAGCGCTGGCAGCTCCACCGGCGCGTCGGCCTCGCAATCATCGGGCTCATCGGGACGGATCCGCCTCGCCTCGTGCTCGGACTCATGATCGCGACGGCCTTGGTCAGCATGTGGATTTCCAACACCGCAACAGCAGTGATGATGCTGCCACTGGCGAGCGCGGTGCTCGAATTGGCACGCCGCGAAGCGCCCGATGATGCGCCGGCGCTGGGTCGGACATTGATGCTCGGCGTCGCGTATGCCGCGTCGATCGGCGGTATTGCCACGCTGATCGGCACACCGCCGACGGCGATCTTCGCGGCGGCCGCGGGCAAGACCCTGGGCCGTCCGATCGGCTTCGCGGAATGGATGGCGATCGGCCTGCCAACGGCCGCGGTGCTTCTGGTCGTCTGCTGGTTTCTCCTGGTCCGCCTGCTCTTTCCGCTGCGTGGCACCCTGCCGGGCGTCAGAGAGCTGGTGCAGCGTGAACGGACCGAGCTCGGCCGGTGGACGTCAGGTCAGCGCATCACGTTGGCGGTGCTCGGCGTCGCCGCCGCCAGCTGGATCATGCGCGAGCCCAAAACGATCGGCGCAATGCATGTACCCGGCCTCGTCCAGCTGCTTCCGGGACTCTCGGACGCCGGGATCGCGATCGGCGCGGCCCTGCTGCTCTTCCTCTGTCCCGTTTCGCTGCGCGAACGACGCTTTGCGCTCGACTGGGAATCGGCCGCGCGTATTCCGTGGGGCGTCCTCATTCTGTTCGGCGGTGGGTTGGCGCTCGCCGACGGTTTCACGAGCAGCGGACTCGCGGATTGGATCGGTCGCCAGCTCGAGGGATTACGCGGGGCGCCAACAGTCGTCGTCATCGGGGCAATCGCTCTGTTGTTTGTGCTGCTCACTGAGCTGACATCCAACACGGCCACGGCTGCGATGGCGATGCCGATCATGGCGTCGCTCGCCCCCGCGGTCGGCATGTCACCCCTCGCGTTGATGGCGACCGCGGCGCTGGGCTCGGCGCTGGGGTTCATGCTCCCGGTAGGAACGCCGCCGAATGCGCTGGCTTACGGGACGGGAGCGGTCACGAGTCGTGAAATGGCGAGGGCAGGCGTGTGGATGGATATCGCGGCCGCGCTGGTGATTACTATCGCGGTGTTATTGTGGACTGAGTAGCAACAGCCAGAGACTCTACCCCACCTACCTGGGAGGAGTTGTGCCGGACTGAACCCTCACCTCCCGTCTGCCCAACAGCCCGAGCAGCTTGTCGACGCCGAACACCAGCAGCTCATACAGGCCCAGCGCCGCCATCACCATGAGGGTGACAACGAAGATCGAGGCCCCTAGCGGCATCTCACCCGCGGTCAGTTTTTCCTTGTGGCTGTCGAACTCCTCGATGTATTCCTTCATCGTCAGACTCCTGCCTCTGGTGGCATCGGCCTCCAACGACTTCGCAACGGCGACGCCGATCAGCAGACCAATGACCAGGGTGACGAGAAGGCGGGCGAGGACCATGCGCGACATAGAAACCTCAGTAGGCGTACCCTTCGATGCCAGCGGCGCGCCAATCGGCGGAGTACAAGACCGAGACCAGGGTTCCGCCACCGCTCGCGCGCGCCGAGCGAGCGTGACAGATATAGGCGACGGACGTGCCGAGGTACGCGACTCCGGTGCGGCTCACCGCGTCGCACCCGGCGAACGACCATTGGCGCGCCGGCGCCACCAGCCCGCGATACCAGTCACTCAGATCCGGGCTGAGAAATTGCCGAAACCGCGGCGTGATGCGCGCGCTGTCGGGATTCGCCACGATGGAGCGCAGCAGTGCCGGAATCGCAGCCGGCGGCTCCGGGCCGGACCAGGTCGCGAGATGGGGAGCGGCGAGCGCCGCGTCGAGCATGCCGGCAATGCCGTAGGCGATCGCGCCAACCTGCGCCTGCGCGAGATTCGCCAGCACGACGACCGTGATGCCTGATTCGGGATAGCGCGCGATGACAGCCTTGAACCCCTGCCAGCTTCCGGTATGGGAGATCCGCGAACGGCCACGCTGATTGAAAATCGTCCAGCCGAATCCATACGGATATGTCGCGCCATCATTCAGCCGCACCGGCGTCCACGCCGTATCGAGCGCGGACTGACTCGGCACGCGCCCGTGATTCAACGCGACCGCCCACCTGGCCAGGTCGCGCGCCGTGACGTACAGCGCCCCGTCAGCGGTCGTGTTGAGCAGGGGGGCCACCCATTCCTGATTCTTGAGCACGCCGTCATTGAGCAGGTACCCGTCGGCGCGATTGGGCACAATGTCGGCTTCGGAAATGATCCGGGAATCGTGCATGCCCAATGGCGTGAACACGGAGTCGCGCAGCAAGTCTCCGTAGAACCGCCCACTCACGCGACGAATCAGCGCGCCGAGCAGCACGTAGCCCGTGTTGCTATAACTCCAGCGCTCACCGGGTCGAAAATCGAGCGGTCGCGACGCCGCTAACTTTACGAGCTCGTCCTCCGTGTAATCCTTGCGATAGTCGAACGTCGAGTCGGTGTATTCCGCGACACCAGACGTGTGCGTCAGAAGATGGCGGACGGTTATCCCCTGCCAGACGGACGCGCCCTCCGGAAACCAGCGCACGATCAGATCGTCGAGCCGCAATCGTTGTTGCTCGACCAACATCTCTACCAGGGCGGCCGTGAACTGCTTCCCCATCGACCCGGACTGGTAGACCGTGCTGTCGGACGCGGGGACGCGCAGCTCGACGTTGGCGAATCCATAGCCGCGCGACATGACGACGCGATCGCCAAACAGCACCGCCAACGAGAGGCCGGGAATGTGCTGTCGCGCCATGTCCGCCTGCACGTAGCGATTGATGGCAGCGGTGTCTTGGGGCTGCGCGGCGAGCAGCCCGGCCAGGAGCAGCAGGCTGGCGGCTGCGCTGATCGCGGACTTACCGCGCGTCATAGACTCCCCATACCCCTCGCAGCACGTCGCTGATCTCACCCAGGGTCGCGCGCGCGCGCACCGCGTCGAGGATCGGCTCCATCAGCGGAGCATCAGGCTCGCGAGCAGCGGCCTCCAATGCACCCAGTGCACGTTTCACGTTTCCCGTGTCCCGTTTCCCGCGCAATTCCGCGAGACGGCGTCGCTGCTGATCCGCGAGCTTGGAGTAATCCGGGGCCGGAATGGGGGGAACCGGCTCGCCCGTCACGTACTCGTTGACTCCCACGACGACCTGGTTGCCTGCCTCGACCTGCCGTTGCTGCTCGTAGGCACTGCGCGCGATCGCCTCCTGGAACGACCCTCGCTCAATCGCTTGCACAGAACCGCCACCCGCCTCCACCTCCTCCACCAGCCGTCTTGCATCCTTCTCGATCTGATCCGTCAGCGCCTCCACATACCAGCTCCCCCCGAGGGGGTCAACGACATCGGGAACGCCGGTCTCGTGCGCCAGAAGCTGTTGCGTGCGTAGCGCGAGCGTCGCGCTGAGCTCAGTGGGGAGCGCCAGCGCTTCATCATAAGAGTTCGTGTGAAGCGATTGCGTGCCGCCCAGCACCGCCGCCAGCGCCTGGATGGCGACGCGGACGACATTGTTGAGCGGTTGCTGGGCCGTCAGGGTCCCTCCGCCGGTCTGGGTGTGAAAGCGCATCCGCGCCGCGGCATCACTCGCGTTGAACTTCTCTTTCATGAGGCGCGCCCACAGCCGGCGGGCGGCGCGAAACTTGGCGATCTCCTGGAACAGGTCCGTGTAGGCGGCGAAGAAGAACGAGATGCGCGGCGCGAACTCGTCGACCTGCAGGCCGGCGGACTGCGCACGGCGCACGTATTCCAGTCCATTCGCAAGAGTGAACCCCACCTCTTGCACCGGCGTCGCTCCCGCCTCCCGCATGTGATACCCAGAGATGGAGATCGGATTAATACTCATCCTGGCGGCGGATGTGTACCGGAAGATGTCGGTGACGAGACGGAGCGACGGCGCGGGAGGATAAATGTAGGTGCCGCGCGCGATGTATTCCTTCAAGATGTCGTTCTGCAGCGTGCCCTGGAGTTTGGTGAGCGGTACATTCTGCTCTTCCCCGACGACGATGTACATCGCGAGCAACGTCCCGGCGGTGGCATTGATCGTCATCGACGTCGACACCTCGTCGAGCGGAATGCGATTGAACAGCCGCTCGAGATCGTCCACGCTGTCGATCGCGACGCCGGCTCGCCCGACCTCGCCTTCCGCCATCTGATGATCGGAGTCGTAGCCCATCTGCGTAGGCAGATCGAACGCGACCGACAGCCCCGTCTGCCCCGCCTCGAGCAGATGGTGGAACCGCGCGTTGGTTTCCTCGGCCGTTCCGAAGCCGGCGTACTGGCGCATGGTCCAGAGCCTGCCGCGGTACATCGTGGGGTAGATGCCGCGCGTGAACGGCGGCTCGCCGGGAGCGCTGCGGTCGCTGAGCGGACCCGGCTCCCAGTCTTCTGTCATGACCCCACAATCACGGAACGCGCGAACGCCACATCCCGCTTGGAGCCGATGATCAGCGGCGTCCGCTGATGCAGCTCCGTGGGAGCGATGTCGAGAATATCGGTCGTGCCATCGAAGGCCGCGCCGCCCGCCTGCTCCACCACCAGCGCGAGCGGCGCCGCTTCATAGAGCAAACGCAGCTTGCCGCGGGGAGCGTTTGTGTCGGCAGGATAGAGGAAGATTCCGCCCGACATGATGTTGCGGTGAATATCGGCAACCAGCGAGCCGATGTAGCGCGCGTTCTTCGCTTCCACCCGACCGGCGTCGCCGTTCTTGAACGCGGCGACCGCGCGTTGCACTCCCGGCGCCCACTTGTTCCAGTGACTCTCGTTCACGCTGTAGTACTGCCCCACCTCGGGACAGCGAATGTCGGGATGCGAGAGCAGAAACTCACCTATCGTGGGATCGAGCGTGAAGCCGTGCACTCCCTGGCCCGTCGTATACACGAGCATCGTGCTCGAACCATAGAGGATGTACCCCGCGGCAACCTGTGCCCGGCCCGGCTGCAGGCAGTCGACGAGCGTCCCGGGTCCGCGTCTGGAAATGCGGCGATGAATCGAAAAGATGGTCCCGATCGAGACGTTGACGCCGATGTTGCTCGAGCCGTCGAGCGGATCGTACAGCAGCACGTATTTCCCGCTGCGCCGGCCGGGGGGCAGCGTGACGGGAATCGGATGCTCTTCCTCCTCCGAGGCCACGATGCAGACGCGACCCGTGTGCTCGACGCTGTGTCGCACGGTGTCGTGCGCAAACACGTCCAGCTTCTGCTGCGCCTCGCCCTGGACGTTGATCGCGCCGAACTCGCCGAGGATGTCGGTCAGCCCGGCGCGGCGGACCTGGCGCGAGATGATCTTGGCGGCGAGACAGAGATCGTAGAGCAGGTTGGACAGCTCGCCCGTTGCCTCCGGGTGGAGCCGCTCCTGCTCCATGATGAACCGCTCAATCGTGATGACGGATGTCGCTGAGTGGGCGCGTGCCATGACTCGTGGCGGTAAGGGTGATGGTGCCCAGTTCGTCGGTACGATACACGGTAACACCATGCGCCTCGAGGCGCGCCAGCGCTTCGGGCGCGGGATGCCCGTAGCGGTTCCGCGCGCCGACGCTGATGATCGCCCCTGCAGGTCGCAGCTCGTCGAGCCAGCGATCCGACGTCGCCCAGCGGGAGCCGTGATGTCCCACCTTCAACACGCTCACGCGTCCTATGCGCCCCGCCAGATGCGCCTCGGTCGGCAGGCCGGCGTCGCCTGCGAGCAGCAATCGGGTCGCTCCGTACGTCACCAGCAGAACGAGCGACTGCTCGTTGATATCCGTCTGCCGCACCGCCCACGCGGAGTCCGGACTCATCACCTCGATGGTGACGCCGTCCAGCTCCAACCGGTCCCCGCGCCGCGCCGCTCGCCACTCGGCACCGTCCCGCTCTACCGCGCTGAGAAAGCCGAGGTAGCCGGCGTCCGGCACAGGCTCCCCGGGCTCGAGCACGAACGCGGGGTCGAACGCGTCGAGCACCGCATGGAGCCCGCCGTAATGATCCAGATGCGCGTGCGTCGCTACGACCGCGGATACGCTGGTGGCGCCGTGCCGGCGCAAGAACGGCACGACGACGCGCCGCCCCGCATCTCCTTGTGGACCGCGCGGACCGCCGTCGACCAGCACCCAGCGACCCGCAGGACTGCGGAGCGCCACCGCATCGCCCTGCCCAACGTCCAGGAAACTTACGGTAAGACATTGACACTCAGAAAGGCGTGTGAGGCTGCGGGCCAGCGTCGTCCCCGACACCAGCGCACCGACGAACGCCATGCGCGCCGCAATGAGCCAGCGGCGGCGCGGCGCATTCCAAAGCCACCATGCGAGCACGAGGATCGCGAGCCACACGAGGCCCGCCCGCGCGCCGGCGATCATGACGACGTGGCCACCCGGCAGCGTGGCGGCCGCTTGCGCAACGAGATCGAGCAGCGCGAGGCAGAGTCCGGCGCCGGCGGCCAGCCAGCTCGACGAGAGCAGCATCGCCACCATGAGCCCGGGCACGGCCACGCCGGCGAGTGGGATGGCGAGCACGTTCGCGAGGATGCCGATCGGAGCGACGGTGCCGAAGACGTACGCGGTGATCGGCGCAGTCACCAGGGTTGCGGCCGCGGCCGGCGCGAAGAGGCGGACGAACCTGTGATGTCGCTCCGTGGCCCGCCCCGCCCAGATCACCGCGGCGACAGCGGTGACCGAAAGCCATGCTCCGATCGAAAGCACCGACCACGGATCGGCGAGCATCACGCATAGAGCCGCCAACGCGATGAACCCGCGCGGCGTGACCACACGCTGGCGCAGCCTGGCAATGTCGAGCAGGACCAGCATGGCCGCGGATCGCGTCGCGGGCGCGGGGAAACCGAGCAGCCAGACATAGGCGAACATGACGGCGGTCCCGGCGATGAATCGTCCCCGCGCCGAAAATCGCAGGCGCACCAAAATGACGTTGAGCCACGCCGCGAAGAAGGCGACATGCAAGCCGGAAATCGACAGCAGATGAGCGAGTCCCGAGCGCGTGTACCGCTCGCGCAACTCAGCGGCAAGTTCCGCGCGACGGGCGATCACCAGCGCGTCAACGAGTGGCGCTCGCTCGCCGAAGAGCCGTCGGGTGCGCTCGGTGATGCGATCGCGCAACGCGCCGCGGCCTCGAGGCTCCGGGTCGAGCTGCCGCACGCGCCGGGCGACGAGGACGCCGCGACCGGCGTCCCCGAGGAATCGTCCCGCCACGACCCACGTCGTCCCGCCGCGCGCCGCATAGCCCGGAGGCCAGCGAATGGTGATGGTGCCGCCGCAGACACCGAAGCGCACCACACCCTCGGTGACGCCACCCTTGGCAGAGACGGGGTCGGTGAGATGGACACTTGCGGCGCGCGTGACGAACACCGGACCGGGTGGGGGTGTGACAGGTCGGGACCATTGGCCCGCGCACGACGCGTCCCGCTCCCGCAAGGCGCTTCCGCCCCACACCAGGCCGGCGACAAACATGACGCCCAGACCAGCACCGAGCGGCGCACGCCGTGATACCAGCGCAGCGCCAAGCAGCACCAGCAGTCCGGCGAACGGCGCACTGCGCCCGGCGAACGCATTGAAGGCGACGCCCAATCCGCCGCCAAAGGCTATGGTGAGATACAGGATGGGCGGGCGCATACGCCCGCCTCAGTCTAGACTTGGCTGGGTTTTGCCCCGCAGCGCGGGGCGAGTGCAACCTTGCGGAAGGCTTCGAGCAAAACCACGTCGAGCCTCGCTTTCTCCTGATCGCTGCCGAGTGACAGCTCGGTCAGAATCTCGCCCTGCCGCGTCGAGACGTAGTGAGGCGACAATCGGTTGAGGGCGTAGACCTGCACGTCGCCGCGACAAGTGTCGCACCCGCAGAATTTCGGAAAGTTGCCGCGCAGGCTCTGATACTCGCGCTGCACGACCTCGGCCGTCAGGTTGGTGACTGCCACGTGGCCTCACCCCCTGACCCCCTCTCCGCAACGCGGAGAGGGAGAACGGCGGTGACGGCATGCTCCCCGGTAGGCCAGGCGGCAAACGTGGACCCCGTCGTACCGGTGAAACGCACGCGCCGATACGTGCCGATCCAATCCGCCGGTCCTTCCACGAGGGCAATCTTGTTGGTGCGCGTTCTGGTCTGCAGCAGCTCCCCGCGCTTTGCCGGTCCCTCGACCAGCACCTCATGCGTCGTGCCGACGAGCCGGATGTTCTTCTGCTTCGCCACGCGCCGGACGACCTCGATGAGCCGACCGATGCGCTCCGTCTTGGTGGGTTCGGAGACGTGGTCCTTGATCCGCACCGCGGGCGTCCCCTCGCGGACCGAGTACTTGAACGTGTAGGCGTCGTCGAAGCCGACTTCCTCGACCAGCGTGAGCGTCTCCTGAAAATCGCCTTCGGTCTCGCCCGGGAATCCCACGATGATGTCGGTCGACAGCGCGATTCCAGGAACCGCCGCGCGGAGTGCGGCAACGACCTCGAGATAGCGCGCGCGATCGTAGCGTCGCAGCATCCGCTTGAGCGTGCGCGAGCTGCCGCTTTGCACCGGCAGGTGCACGTGCTCGCACACGGCGGGAGTTTCCGCCATGGCACGGAGCACGGCGTCGGTGAAGTCGGTGGGATAGGGTGACGTAAACCGCAGCCGCCGGATGCCAGCGACGGCTCCCACGGCCCGCAGCAGCGCGCCGAAATCGTGCTCGCCGTCGTGATAGCTGTTGACCGTCTGCCCAAGAAGCGTGACCTCGGTAGTCCCCTGTCCGGCAAGCCGTGCGACCTCGCCGACCACGTCGGTCAACTTGCGGCTGCGCTCCGGGCCACGCGTCATCGGAACGACGCAGAACGTGCACCGATAATCGCAGCCACGCTGCACGGTCACGAAGGCCGAGATCTGATTGTCGCGCACCGGCGGGACGTCTTCGTAGTGTTCCCAGCTCTTGAACGCGACGTCGGCGGTGCGCTCGCCGTCGCGCGCGCGCGCGATCAGCTCCGGCAGCCCGCGGTAGCCATCCGGTCCGATGACGAGGTCGACCTGGGGGACCCGCTCGAGCAGCGTGGGACCCAGGCGTTGCGCCATGCAGCCGACGACGCCCAGAACGCCACCGGGCCTCTTGTAGCGCTTCAATTCGCCCATCCGGCCGAGCACGCGTTGCTCCGCGTGCTCGCGCACGGCGCACGTGTTCACCAACAAGACGTCGGCCTCGGCAGGATTCTCCGTGCGCACGTATCCCGCGCGCCCCAGGACTCCGGACAGCAGCTCCGAGTCCGAGACGTTCATCTGGCAGCCGTAAGTCTCGATATAGATGCGCGGCATCAGTCGATCTCGACCGCAAATCTACTCTGTCCCGACCAACCTTCCGAGCTGATCTGGACCGTGAGGTAATCTTCGGTCAACGTTTCGACCTTGCCATCGCGTCGGCCCGACACGACGCCGTCAGCCCACTCCCCTCTTCGCCGGTCCCGATATGCGGCCGCTTTGGCGTCGCCCAGCTCACGTAGCTCGCGCGCGCGCCGCCGAATCACCTCGGCCGGCAGTTGGCTGGACAGCCGGGCGGCCGGGGCATCCGGACGGACGCTGAATGGAAAGACGTGCAGATACGTAATTGGCAACGCACTGAGGACCGAGAGAGACGCCTGATGATCGGCCTCGGTCTCGCCGGGGAAGCCGGCGATGACATCGGCGCCAAGTCCGAGGACAGGCAGCCGCTCGGCGAGCCACTCGATCCGCGCCCGGTACGATTCGGCCGTGTACCAATGCCGCCCCATCCGTCTGAGCACGCGGTTCGATCCCGATTGCAGGGGCGCATGCAGATGCGCGGCCAGATTGCGCGGCGCCGCGATGAGCAAGTGAGCGAGGGTGTCGTCGACCTCGGTCGCTTCGACACTGGACAAACGGAACCGAACTTGGGGGACAGCCTGGATCAGCGTTTCAAGCAGCCGGCCCAGGGTGTTCTGACCCCGGGCGCCAGCCCGGGGTCTACTCAAAGCAGGACTGTCCGGTCCTGGGTTTTGGTTTTCCCCCTGGGCCAGACTCTCCTGCCCTCGGTTTTGGTTGTCCCCCTGGGCCAGACTCTCCTGCCCTCGGTTTTGGTTTTTCCCCTGGGCCAGACTCTCCTGCCCTCGGTTTTGGTTGTCCCCCTGGGCCAGACTCTCCTGCCCTCGGTTTTGGTTGT
>JBIOXD010000102.1:0-16300 GCA_044869265.1 Gemmatimonadales bacterium | reverse complement strand
GTCTTGAAAAAGCGGCGGTCGGGGGCGGTCAAGAGGCAAAAGCGGCGGTCGAGGGCGGTCAAAAGGCGACTGCGGCGGTCGGATCGTGAGTCGCTGATTCGTGACCACGTGAGACATGCCACTCGTGCGTCCATCAGGCCAATCGACGGTTAACGACTCCAGCGTATCGATTGAGCCTACACCAAACGTCAGCGTATAGTCGACACTCGACTGAAAGCCGCGCGTGGGCGCCAGTTCTTGCACGAATTGTTGGGTGCCTGAACGGAGCGTCACGCGCGCACCCACGGCAAATGGGTTCGCGCCTTCCCCCTCCAGGCGGACCTGCAGGTACCGGTTGGCAGGCAGCTGCGCGCGGGCGTTGTTGCGGTACACGAACGCTTCGTCGTCGACGTTGTTGATCACGAGATCGGCCGCGCCGTCGCCGTCGAGATCGCCGTACGCGGCGCCGTTCGAGAAGTTCGGCAGGTCGAGGCCCCACGCACTGCTGGCGTTGGTGAACGTTCGATCGCCGTTGTTGCGAAACGCGTAATCGGAAAGCTTGGTCGATCCCATCGCGTTGATCAGACTCATGAAGTCGACCCGCTGAGTCCCGCCGCGCGTGGCGCTGAGCAGCGTCTGGTCGGTGCCGAGGAACGCGAGGTAGTCCTGGGCCGTCACGTCGCGTTTCAAGCCGTTCGCGACGAAGACGTCCTTGTGGCCGTCGAGATCGAAATCGGCGATGAGCGCGGCCCAGCTCCAATCAGTCCGCGATACGCCAGCGATCCAGCCAATGTCGCTGAACGTACCGTCGCCATTGTTGTGCTCCAGGGTGTTGCGCATGAGCTGGTGACCGAAACCTTCGCGCACCTTGTCTTGATACAGTCCCCACGGCTCGAACGATGAGGTCGTCTTGAGGCGATAGTCGTCCTCGGGCAGCATGTCGCTCACGTAGATATCGGGCCAGCCGTCGTTGTCGATGTCGGCGATGTCGACGCCCATCGAGAAGTAGCTGGAGACGGGCATCGCGCGGTCGAGCACTTCGTCGAACGTTCCGTTCCCCCGGTTGATGAAGAGGTAGTCGCGCTCGAAGAAGTCGTTCGCGACGTAGACATCGGGCCGGCCGTCGCGATTGACGTCGCCCACGGCGAGGCCCAACCCGAAGCCGATGTCCGGTCCGTAGATGCCCGCCCGCTCGCTCACATCCATGAAGTGGTCGCCGTCGTTGCGGTACAGCCGGTGCCCGCCGAGCGGGTCGCGGATCGTGCGCGTGGCGCGGACGGCGATGCTCGAGACGGGACGTGGGGAGTTGCGGATCAGGAACAAGTCGAGATCGCCGTCCCCGTCGTAATCGAGGAACGCGGCCTGTGTGGAATAGCCGGTGTCGGCGACGCCGTATGCCGCCGCCATTTCGCGGAATACGGGCACGCCGTCCTGCACGCGCTGATTGATGTACAGCGTGTTCGCGCGCGCCGGCCCCGGCTTCAAACCTGCGTGACAGACGTAGATGTCCAACCGGCCGTCGCCATTCACGTCCGCGAGGGTAACGCCCGTTGTCCAGCGCCGCCGTTCGCTGACGCCCGCGTCCGCGGTCACATCGCGGAAGCGAAAGCCGCCGAGATTCAGATAGAGGTGCGGGCCGTCCTGGTTCGAGGTGAGGACGATCTCGGGCAGCCCGTCGCCGGTGAGATCGCCGATGGCAACGCCGCCGCCGTTGTAGTAGTTGCGGTACTTGAAGACGTTGGCGTCCCCGGTCTCCGCGACGCGATTGGCGAAGCGGACGCCGGTGTAGCTCGAGGGAAGCAGGGTGAACAGCTTGCCGTTGGCCGGCGGAGCGGAATCAGCGCCTTTGGCGGGAGCGCCGGAGCAAGCCGCAAGAGCCAGAAGAAGAACGAGGGGCGCAAGATGCTGCGCCCCTCGTCCCCGATGAAACACCGTCCGCAATTAGTACCCGCTATTCTGCGTGAGCAGGGGGTTGGCGTCGATCTGCGACTGCGGAATCGGCATGATGACCTTATGCTCGGCTGCCGGGGTTGGCTTGAATAGAGACGCCGCCGTGTATTGACCGAACCGGACGAGGTCCTGTCTGCGCTTACCCTCACCCGTGAACTCAAACAGCCGTTCCTGCAGAATCGCGGCGTGGTCGATCGTCGCGCGATTCACGTCGGGGTTGAACGCGCGGGCGCGAACGAAGTTCAGGTCCGCGAGGGCCGTTGCCCCTCCGGGGGTCAGCTCGTTCTGCGCCTCGGCCCTGACCATGTACATCTCCGCAAGCCGGAACCACGCGAAGTCGTTCCCGTTGTCCTGCGCCACGTGCCCCGGATCCGCCGGCCACTTGTAGACACGGGAGCCTTCTCCCTCGGTGGCGGACGCGACGTTAGCAATGGACACGGTAAAGTTCAGCGGATTGCCCGCACGGTCGTTCACCGGAGCGCCGGTCTCGACGTTCACCTGCGGTCCGACGAGGAAGATGTTGCGGCGGTCGTCCGCGGCGTCGAACTGGTTGTACGCCGTAGCGGTTGCGGAGAATCCGTTCCACGGTCCAGGAGTGAACTGGTTGTAGTGTAGCGCCCGCATGACGAAGTTGAGACCCAGCCCGGACTCGTGCGCGAACTTGATCACGAAGATGTTCTCGGGCGACGTAGCATTGTTGGCGTCGAAGGCCGTCCCGTACGGAGCTGCCAGCGAATACACGCCCGAGTTGATCACATCGTTAGCCCGGTTGATGGCGGCCTGGCACGCACCCAACCCACCGGCGACCGTGATGCCGCTGCAGGAGTTATAGCCGGTCGCGTTGATGCCGCCGGCACCCGCCGCGTCCTTCGTGTAGACGCCGGCGTTGATGTACATGTTCGCGAGCATCGCATCCGCCGCGCCTTTAGTAAGGCGGCCGTTGCTCCCGGCGGGCCATGAAGCCGGCAGATCCGCATGAGCGGCGATCAGCTCCGCTTCGATGAACGTGAACAGCTCGGCGCGCGTCACCCGCGGCCGCTCGTCGATCCCGGTGGTGGTGGCGAGTGGGACGCCCCCGAACAGGTCCATCAAGATGTAGTAATAGAAGGCGCGCAGCGTGCGTGCCTCTGCGACCATGACGGCCTGATTGGGAACGCTCTGGTTGGCCACGCCGTCGAGCAGCGCATTCGCGCGCGCCACGCCGGCGTATGCCATGTTCCACGCGCCGTTCATGAAGCTGAGCGTGCCCGGACTGTTGGCCGTCCACTGCTGGCGGTGGGTTTCCAGCCAGGTCCCGTTGTCGTACCAATCCTGTCCGCGCGTGGGCACGACCATTTCGTCCGTGCTGATTTCGCTCAGGTTGTAATAGTCGTCTACTGTGCCGCGCAGCTGCGCGTATACCCCGGCTAGCGCCGCGAGCACTTCGCCTTCGGTCCGGAAGAAGTTGCCCGGACTGATCGCGCTGGGCGGCGTCTCGTCGAGATTAGTGCAACCCTGGATCGGCGCCAGCAGCAGCGCGCACAGCCCGATGGACGATGCTACGAAAGTTCGCTTCATTGCTCAGTCCTCCTCAGAACGCGAGACGGACACCGCCCGTGATCAGGCGGGGCCGGGGATAGCTAAGATAATCGACGCCACGCGATGCCAACCCCGCAGTCGCATACACTTCCGGGTCGAGACCCGAATAGCCGGTCATCGTCAGCAGGTTGTCGCCTGAAACGTAAACGCGCGCGCTGCGCGCATTCCGTGTCAGCACGGGCAAGTCGAGGTTGTACTCGAGCGTGACATTCTGCAGCCGGACAAACGACGCGTTCTCCACCCAGCGCGAGGAGAAGATCGCGGGCTCGTGCAAGCCGGTCGGATCGGTCAACGCTTCCTTCAGGAAGTTCTTATCCTGGAGCGCATTGCCCTTTGTCGAGTAGACGAGCGCGGTGTTGTTGAAGACGTCCAGCCCCACCGCGGCGCGAATCAGAAAGCTGATATTGAACTTGCCTTTGGCAAGCTGGCTGGTCAGACCCATCGTCCAATCCGGGTTGGCGTTGCCGATGATCGCGTAATCCGCGGCATCAGGTCCGAACCCGTCAGTCGTGAGGCCGTTGGTGCAGCCCGGGGTGGCGGCTGTGCAACGGAACTGCTGGTGCCCCTGCGCGTCCACGCCGGCGAACACTGGGCCGAAGAACGTGCCCAGCGGCTGACCGGGCATAATCCGCTGCGATTCCTGATCGGACTGACCCTGGCCGCTGACGGTGCCGGACTCCAGGAAGGTATAGGGCCCGAGGTTTTTCACCTCGTTGCTCTGGGTCGCGAACACGAGTCCGGCCCGCCAGGTGAGGCTGGGCTTCGAGATCGCCAACCAGTCGAGCGACAGCTCGAAGCCGCTGTTTTTCAGCTCCCCGACGTTCATCAGGCTGGTCGAGGCGAACGATGGCGGCGGGACTTGGACGTTGAGTAGCAGGTCCTTGGTGTTCTTGACGTAGTAATCGACGCTGCCCGCTAGGCGATTGCCCGAGAGGCCGAAGTCGACGCCCACGTTGTACTGGTCCGTCTGCTCCCACTTCAGCTCGGGGTTGCCGTTTGAAATGGGGATGACGCCGCTCGATGGGGAATCGCCCCAGGGATAGTTGGCGCCGGTGCTGCCGGTGAACTTCACCAGCGATTCGTAGGGTGCAATCCCGGGATTGCCCTGACGACCCCAGCCGAGGCGGAGGCGAAGGTCGGAGAACAGCGAGCCGCTCATGAAGTCCTCGCCGCTGAGACGCCACGACGCAGACAGGCCGGGGAACGCCGCCCACTTGTGCCCCTCGGCGAACTTGGACGAACCATCGTACCGCAGGATGGCGGTCACGAAGTACTTGTCGTTGAAGCCGAGGTTGGCGCGCGACAGGAAGGACACGAGTTTCCAGTCCTGCGCGAACGACGAATCGTTCCGCGTCCGCGCGGCGTCGAGCTTATTGAAGCTGAAGGCGTCGGTGATGAACCCGATGCCCTCTGCCATGAACAGGTTCTGCGAGAACTTGTTGTACTCGTACCCGCCCATCACGTCCAGTGTGTTGTTGTTGCCGAACGGCCGGTTGTAGGTCAGCAGCGTCTGGATCGTGCCGGTCGTGTTGTCCAGGTCGTACTGGCGGGCCCGTCCGCCACCCAGCGCGACACCTACCGGGTTCGAATTGGGATAGTACAACTGCCTCGAGCCGCCCGAATGGTCGCCGCCCAGCGTCACTTTCGCGGTAAGTCCGGTGGCCACATCGTATTCCGCCGAGGCATTCGCGATCACGCGCGTCGTTGTGCCGCGGTCGGAGATCTCTTCGGCCAGAGCGACCGGGTTGCGTACCGACGTCGAGCCGGTCACCTCGTAGTAATCGCTGGTGTTGGTGGATGGATCGGTGACCCTGACCGGCTGGGTCGGATTGAAGATGGCGACGTTCTGGAACACGCCGCCTTCGAACCCACCCGTATTCTCGAAGGTGATGTACGTGTTCTTGACGCGCGACGTGGTGACGTTCACACCGAAGCGCGCGCGGTCGGAGAAGGCGTTGTGCGAGGCATTCAACGAGCCTTGCAGACGCTCCAGCCCGTTGGCGATCGCGACGCCGGGCTGATTCATGTAGTTCAGCGATGCGCGATAGCGGGTCTCTTCGGTGCCCCCGGTGAACGAGACGTCGTAGTTCTGCGTGACGGCGGTGCGGGTGACTTCCCGCTCCCAGTTGGTGTTGGCGCCCCCGAGACTGGCGACATGCTTGGAATCGAGCCCATCGGCGGCCCCGATGCACGCTTTGAAGGCGGCGGAGTCGGGCGGCGCCGGTGCGGGGCACGCGATGCTGTCGGCCACGAAGAGTGCGTTCTGATCTTCGACGAACGTGCGATACTCGGAGCCGGTCAGGACGTTCAGGCGCTTCGCGGGCTGCGCCGCGGCGAGGTACGCATCGAATTCGATCGTCGGACCGCCGGATCTGCTCCCCTTCTTCGTCTCGATCAGGATCACGCCGTTGGCCGCGCGGCTGCCGTAGATCGCCGTGCTGGACGCATCCTTCAGAATCGTGATCGACGCGATGTCCTGTGGATTGAGGAGGTTCAGCGGGTTGCGCGGCAGCGCGGGCGTTCCACCGACGCCGAAGCTCGACGGCTCGGTTGGCACGTTGATGACCGGCACGCCGTCGATCACGTACAGCGGATCGTTCGTGTTGCTGATGGAGCTGCCGCCGCGAATCAGGATCTGCGATCCGGCGCCCGGCTCACCATTGTTCTGAATGATCTCGACCCCGGCTGCGCGGCCTTGCAACATCTGATCGACGTTCGTTTTCACGCCGACGTTGGCCGTGGCGGCATCAACGGTCGACACGGCGCCGGTCACCGCTTCGCGCCGGGTCGTGCCGTAGCCCGTCACCACGACGGCCTCGAGCAACGACGCCTGCGGGGTGAGCCCGAACGACGCATCGACGATTCCGCCCGCTGTCACCGTCACCGATTTCTGCTGCGGACCGTACCCGATGCGCGTCACGCGCACGATGTGCGTGCCTGCGGGCACATCGAACGTGTAGCTCCCATCGTTGGCCGTCTGGGTTTCTCGCTGGAGGGCGTCGATTCGTACGAGGGTGCCTTGGAGGGCTTGCTGCGTCGTGCTGTCGGTTACCTGTCCTCTAATTGTGCCGTTCTGCGCGGCCAGAGTCGTTGCCGTGGCGAACAGCAGGGCGAACGTGGGTAGGGCGGTTCGAACGAAGCGCATCGATGTGACCTCGGAATGACGGTTATCCATTCCAAATGCCGCCGGGTTCGGCCCTTGTCAAGGGTGACCTAGGGGCGGAGTATCTACGGCCATGCTGCTGGCCTTGTTGCTCGTAGTTCAGACTGCATCAGCACGGGAAGCGCCGCCGGTGCTGCAATTCCCGACCCCCGGACTTGATGACCCTGTCGCCTACGAGGGCTATACGGCTCGCGTATATCGCGACTCGCGCCGCAACGCCGTCGAGATCTACATCGACGGCAGGACCGGCCGGGTGGTGCATCTCTGGGCTGATGCGCTCAATGAAAGTATCGGGTTCACTGTGCGGGATTCGGGCGGTCGGGGCGGTCAAGAAGCAAATGCGGCGGTCGAGGGCGGTCAAAGAACAAATGCGGCGGTCGAGGGCGGTCAAAAAACAAATGCGGCGGTCGAGGGCGGTCAAAAGGCAACGGCGGCGGTCGCGTTCGGCCAAGAGAAAGCGTCGGTGTGGAGCCGCGGCGTTCGGCGGAGTTTGCTCTACTCGCTGAGCGTGCCCGCCGATCGGCCCATCCAGATCGGACAGTTCCTCCTGGGTTCCATGCGCGTCGAGCGCGATTTCGGCTACGCCGGACGCGTGAACGATCCGATCGATGCGCTGACGTTCGTGCCCGACGAGTTCCGACAGCTCGCCGAGCGGCTCGACAGCGTGTATCTCCGGCGGCTCCGGCCCACCATCTCGGTGACCCCGGCGACATGGCGCGTTCGCGTGAGCCAGCCCAGCCTGGACGGCAAGAACCAGCTCGCCGTCACGCTGACCAGTGACGCGCGTCTGTCCCGTGTCTCGGTCCGCGATCGGGTGGTGACGGTGCGGCCGCGCAGCGCTGCCGGGTCCGAGCCGTTGACCATCGGCGTCGAAATCACGACCGATGGGCCGCCGCTCGAGCCGTTGACGCGGCAACAAATCTTCAACACGGCGTTTCGCCGCTTCGCCGATTCGGCGCAATCGCACCGGCTCGAGCGCGAGATTCGCGGCTTCGAGCTGCTCAGCTCCAAACAGAAGCTCATGGCCGGTCTGCCGCCGTACGCGACGTATTTCGGCCGGGACATGCTGATGACGGCGCTGCTGATGGAGCCGGTGTGGTCCGACACGATGGCGGAGTTCGTGATGGGCGCCGCGCTGGCAAAACTGTCGCCCGACGGAGAGGTGAGTCACGAAGAAGCCCTCGGCGGCCAGGCGATTCGCGAGAACGCCGCGGAGTTTCTCAAGACCGGCGACACGACGCTCTTGAAAAACCTTCAGGCCACGCGCGAGAACTACTGGATGGTGGACGATGACTTCCAGCTTCCAGTCGTCGCCGGCCGTTATTTCGCGGATGCGAGGGTACCTGAAGCGCGCAAGAAACGGTTCATCGCGCGTTGGGGCAGCGCACTGCGCAAAAACGTGGCGTATGTAGCGAGTCAAGCCGCGCCCTATGCCCGAGCCCCTAGGCCCCAGGCCCTCGTCAGTTTTAAGCGCGACCCGGATGGCTGGTGTCACCCGGGAAGCTGGCGAGACAGCCGCGTGGGGTATGCGGGCGGCTGCTTCGCATTCGACGTCAACGTGGTGTGGGTGCCGCAGGCTCTCCTGGCAATCGGTGTGATCGATAGCGTGCTGCGGCAAATCGGAGAGCCGGGCCTCGAACAGGCAGATGACGCGCGGCGTGCGGCGGAGGCCTGGAAGGGTGCGGCTCGGCATTTCATGGTGGCGCTCACGCCCGAAGAGGTGCAAGCCCGAGTCCGCGCCAAACTTGCGTCGTTCCCCGAGCCGGAGCGGGGGTACTGGGATGCTGTTCTCACGCGCTCCGGTTATCAGCCCGACACGCTCCGCTTTCCAGCAGTGTCGCTCGACAGCGCCGGCAATCCGATTCCGGTCATGAGCACCGATCTCGCGATGTGGTTGTTGCTCGAGCGGCAGGAGGACGCGAAAGAGAGTGAGCTGCTGCGACCGTTCCTCTTGCCCTACCCGATCGGGCTGTTCATCGATGGTGTCGGCCTGGCGGTCGCGAACGACGCGTACGCGCCGCCCCCCGTGTGGGAGATGTTCGAGCGCGATCGCTACCACTCGCCGCGCGTGGTGTGGGGCCGCGAGGTGAACACGTTCGTGGCGGCCCTGGCGCAGCGTGGCCGGAATCGCCCGGGCGCGATCGATTCGGTGCGCACCGCGGTGGCGCAGTCCGGTCTGCAGTACGCCGAGCTGTGGAGCTACAGGTTCGAGAACGGAGCGTTGCGGCCCGTGCGCTACGGCGCCAGCTCCGATGTGCAGCTGTGGACTCTCGCAGACATCGCCGTTCAATATCTCCTCAACGTTTCGAGGCCCGCTCAATGAGCAACCTGCACGCCTTCGATATCGTGTTCATCGCGCTCTACTTCCTTATTCTGGCAGGGATCGGGTGGTGGGCCGCGCGCCGCGAGAAGGCGGTCAGCTCCGATTATTTCCTGGCGAGCCGCGACGTGGGGTGGTTTGCCGTCGGCGCGAGTCTCTTCGCATCGAACATCGGCAGCGAGCACCTGGTCGGGCTGGCCGGTTCGGGCGCGGCCACGGGACTGGCGGTCGGCCATTTCGAGTGGCTCGCCTGCCTCATTCTGCTGCTGCTCGGCTGGCTGTTCGTTCCGTACTACCTGAAGAGCGGCGTCTACACGATGCCCGAGTTCCTCGAGAAACGATACAACTCGGCATCACGGACCTACTTCACCTGGGTCTCCGTGATCGGGTACGTCCTGACGAAGATCAGCGTGACCCTCTACGCCGGCGGCGTCGTGATTCGCGCGGTGACCGGCTGGGATTTCTACACCGCGGCGATCGTCCTCATCGTCGTGACCGGGATCTACACCATCTTCGGTGGCTTGCGCGCGGTGGTCTACACGGAGGTCCTGCAGGCCGTCGTGCTGATCCTTGGTTCGCTAACGCTGATGATGATTGGGCTTTCCCAGACCGGTGGATTCGCGGGACTCGAGGCCAAAGTCCCCGGGGGATTCTTTTCGATGTGGAAGCCGACCAATCACCCCGACTTTCCATGGACCGGGATCATCTTCGGCGCGCCGATCCTCGGCGTGTGGTACTGGTGTACCGATCAGCACATCGTGCAGCGTGTGCTCGCGGCCAAGAACATCAAGGAAGCCCGCACCGGAACGATCTTCGCGGGTTATTTGAAGATTCTTCCCGTATTCATCTTCGTGCTGCCGGGCGTCGTAGCGTTGGCCCTATTCCCGGAAGTGCGCGGCGACCCCGACTCCGCATATCCCACAGTCGTCACGCGGCTGCTCCCCGCCGGCATCAAGGGCCTGGTACTGGCGGGGATGCTCGCGGCGCTGATGGCGTCCCTGGCCTCCGCGTTCAACGCCTGCTCCACGCTGCTCACCTGGGACGTGTACCGGAAGATGCGGCCGGCCTCGACAGAGGCGCAGCTCGTGCGCTTCGGCCGGATTTCCGCCGCGGTGATGGTGGTGCTCGGTCTCGCGTGGATTCCGTTCATGAAATACATCTCGTCTCAGATCTACATCTATCTGCAGAGCGTCCAGGCGTACATCGCGCCGCCGATCGCCGCGTGCTTCTTGCTCGGACTCTTTTATCGCCGGCTCAATGGGACGGGGGCGATGGCCTCGCTGCTCACGGGACTCGTGCTGGGCGTCCTGCGCCTCGTCCTCGAGCTGTCCAACAAGGCGTCCGGAGGTGGGCTCGAGGCCGGCACCCTCTGGCACTGGATCGCCACGATCAACTTCCTGCACTACGCCGTCCTGTTGTTCGTCATCTGCACCGCGGTGCTGTTCGTGGTGAGCCACATGACGCCGCCGCCCGGCGCCGATAAGACCGAGGGACTCACCTACGGCAAGCCGGATGTCGGCAAGCCCGCCGCCGCGCTGCAGGAGGGCGAGACGCCGGCCGCACGGAGGGGCGAAGTCATGCTCTCGGTGCTGCTCGCGGTACTGTTGGGCGTGTTGTGGATCGTGTTCGCCTGATGACTGCGTACGCCGTGCGCCGTACGCTGTGCGCCGGACTGATAGCTGCGTGCGCCGTGCGCCCTGCGTGGTGCGTGGTGCTACTAGTCGTCGCGCTCGCGTGTCGACCGTCCAACGGTCCAACGGTCCAACAGTCCGCCGCCTACGATCCCGCGCACGACATCGGCAGCCTCTTCTCCGACGTCCAGCTCACGGGAATCTTCTCCGACTCGAAGGAGTTCGTGGACGCGCGGCCGCGCGTCGCGCCGGCGACGATCGAAGCCCGGTATGACTCCGCCCGGCGCACGCCGGGATTCACGCTCCGCGCGTTCGTGGAGCAGAACTTCGATATGCCCAAACCGGCGGGGGACGGGTATCGTACGGTCGCCTCGCAGGGCATGGCGGCCCACGTCAACGCGCTCTGGTCCGTTCTGACCCGCGCGCCCGACACCAGCGATCCGCGTTCGTCGCTGATTCCGCTGTCCCAGCCGTACGTCGTCCCCGGCGGCCGATTTCGTGAGATCTACTACTGGGATTCGTACTTCACGATGCTTGGGCTGGTGCAGAGCGGCCGCACCGATCTCGTGAAGAACATGCTCGACAACTTTGCGCAGTTGATCAACACGCTGGGACACATTCCCAACGGCAATCGCACGTACTACCGCACGCGCAGCCAGCCGCCCTACTTCGCGGCGATGGTCGGTCTGTACGCGCGTGCAACCGACACGGCGCAAGCGCTCGTGTATCTCGATGCGCTCGAGAAGGAGCATACGTTTTGGATGGAGGGTGCGGAGAACCTGCCGGCGGGGCAGGCGCACCGCCGCGTGGTACGGCTCTCCGATAGCGTCGTGCTGAATCGCTATTGGGACGATTCGGATGAGCCGAGGCCGGAGTCATACCGCCCGGACGTGGAGATCGGCCAGACATTGCCGGACTCTCTGCGCTCCACCTTCTATCGGAACGCGCGGGCGACCGCGGAAAGCGGGTGGGACTTCTCCAGTCGCTGGATGCGCGATCCCAAGAACCTGCGGACGCTGGAGACGATCGACCTGATTCCAGTCGATCTCAACAGTCTTCTGTACAATGCGGAACGCACGATCGCCGCGCTCAGAACGTTCCGCAACGGCGCGGGCGATGCGGACGTCGCCCAGCGATTCAGTCGCCTGGCGGACGCGCGGCGCGCTGCGGTCCTCACCATGTACGACCCGAAACAGGGATTCTTCTTCGACCGCCGCTGGCGGACCGGAGAGCTCGTCACCGATCGAGCATCGCTCGCGGCGGCCGCGCCGCTCTACTTCGGAATCGCCACGGATGAGCAAGGCAGGCGCGTCGCCGCCCGCCTGCAGCGCGACTTCCTGAAGCCTGGCGGTTTCGTGACGACCAACTTCCATTCCGGGCAGCAGTGGGACGGGCCGAACGGCTGGCCGCCGCTGGCGTGGCTTACAATAGAAGGGGTGCGGCGCTATGGCCGCGCCGACCTGGCCGATACGGCCGCGGGTCGCTGGCTGGCGCTTATCCAGCGTACTTACGGAACGACGGGGCGCATGATGGAGAAGTACGACGTGGTCAACCTCAACAAGAAGGCGGGTGGGGGAGAATATCCGACGCAGGACGGCTTTGGTTGGACGAATGGGGTAGCACTGGCGTTATGCGCGCAGCCGGCTCAGGCGCGGACCTGCACAAACTAGCGACGGGCCTTTGCGCGGCCCTGCTGCTGCTTTCCTGCAGCCCGACCGCTCAGCAACGAGACCCTGTCCTTGCCACGACGACCTCCACGCGCGACGCCGGGCTGCTGGACTCGCTCCTCCCCGTCTTTGAATCGCACAGCGGCTACAAGGTGAAGGTGGTCGCCGTTGGAACGGGGCAGGCGATCCAGCTGGCCCGGCGCGGCGATGCCGAAGTGGTGCTCGTGCACGCCCCCGAGCTCGAGCGGGCCATGGTCGACTCGGGATACTTCGTGCGCCGGCGCCGCGTGATGCACAATGATTTTCTGTTTGTGGGACCCGCCGGCGATCCCGCGAAGCTGCGGGGTGGGCACGATGCCGTTGTCGCGCTGCGGGCGATCGCCAGCGCGCGAGCCTTGTTCGTGTCGCGCGGCGATCGATCGGGAACGCACCTGCTGGAGCTGAAGCTCTGGCGCATCATAGGCCAAACCCCACCCGATCCCCCCCCCGTTTGGTACATCGAGTCCGGACAAGGCATGGGGGCGACGCTCCAGATGGCCGATGAGAAGCTCGCCTACACAATCACCGATCGCTCGACACTGCTCGCTCGGCAAGCCAGGCTCGACCTCGTGCCCCTCGTGGAAGGCGACACGCTGCTGTACAACGTCTATCACGTGATGGAAGTCCCGCGCGCGGGACCGGGCGCGCGTGCGTTGGCGGATTTCTTTGTCTCACCCGAAGCGCAGGCACTGATTGGAAGGTTTGGGACAAGTCGCTTTGGGCGACCGCTCTTCGTGCCGGATGCAGGAATGCCAGCTCGGTTGTCGACACCCTAAAGGGTGCGCTCGGCACGACGCTGCCCTGAAGGGCAGTGCCCAACGGTCCAGCGGTCCAACCGTCCAACCGTCCAACCGTCCAACGTTAAAACGCCTGATCCCACCGCTGCGACAACCGAATCGCGGAGTTGATGAGACCGACCATACTGTAGGTCTGTACGAAGTTGCCCCATTGTTCGCGCGTCTGGGGATCGATGTGCTCGGCGAGCAGCCCATGCCGGTTGCGGCACGTCAGGACGTACTCGAACAAGCGACGGGCCTCGTCACGCTCGCCGATCGACGCGAGCGCGTTGATGTACCAGAAGGTGCAGACCAGGAACGCGTTCGCCGGGGTCCCGAAATCGTCGGCCTGAGTGTAGCGGAACACGAATTCTCCGCGCCGCAATTCCTGTCCGATGGCGCGCACGGTGGCGACGAAGCGCGGGTCGTCGTCGGCAACGAAGAAGTGCTCATTCAGCTGCAGCAAGCTCGCGTCGAGTGTGTCGCCGTCGAATGTTGCGACGAAGGTGCCCAGCTTCGGGTTCCACGCGCGTTTGGCGATCACCTCGTGCATCTCGTGTGCGCGATTGCACCAGTACGCCGCCCGCTCGGCGAGGCCGAGGTGTTTCGCGATGCGGCCGAGCCGTTCGCACCCCACCCAGCACATCACTGCCGAGAACGTGTGGATGTGCCTCCTGCCGCGCAGCTCCCAGAGGCCCGCGTCGGGCTGATCGAACATCTCGGCGCACCGCTCCCCCAACGGCTCGAGCCGGCGGAAGAGCGACTCGTCGCCTTGATGAGCGAGTCGCCGATCGAAGAAGAGGTGCGTAGCGGCGAGAATCGAAGAGCCGTACACGTCGTTTTGCACCTGCTCGGATGCCTGGTTGCCGACGCGCACCGGCCCGATGCCGCGATAGCCGGGGAGCGACTCGACGATACGCTCTGGCGGCAGCCGGTGTCCCGTGATGGTGTACACGGGATCGAGCAACCGGTCGGGAAGGGCACCTTCGGCGACGATATTGAGGATGTAGCTCAGGTAGCGCTCCATCTTCCGCGTCGCGCCCAGGCGGTTCAGGGCGTTCACAACGAAGTACGCGTCGCGCAGCCAACAGTAGCGGTAGTCCCAGTTGCGGCTGGAATCGGCCGCTTCGGGGATGGATGTCGTCAGGGCCGCGACAATTGCGCCCGTGTCTTCAAACACATTGAGATTGAGCGTGATCGCCGCCCGGATAACCGCATCCTGCCATTCGAACGGAATCGCGAGTGAGCGCACCCACTCCCGCCAGTACGCCACGGTCTCCGAGACGAACCGCTTGCCGACATCGTCCGCGCGCTCGTGGAGCGTTTCGTCAGGACCGAGCACGAGCGTGACGGCATCATCGAGAAAGATGGGATTCTCCTCGAGGATCGCCGTGACCGGGACGTCGCTGGTGAGCCGCAGCACCAATGGGTTCCCGACGTAGCGGATGTGATTGCTGCCGTGGGTGATCGTGCTGAGGGGGTGGCCGTAGCTCTGGGTGGGCCGGCAACGCACGCGGATGCGCGGGTGCCCGGCCAACCGCTGCACGCGCCGCACGATCATCATCGGGCAGAAAACCCGGCCGTGCAGCTCGAAGCGCGGCGCGAAATCCGCCACCTCGATCGCCCCGCCAGACACATCCGACATGCGCGTGACGACCACCGGCGTGTTGTGCAGATAGTGCTGCTCGCTCGAGACGCGTTCCAACAGCTCCACGGTGAAGAATCCGCCATCCTGCGCCTTGAGGAGCGAGCAGAACATCGGATCGCCGTCGAAGCGGGGAAAGCACGCCCAGTTGATTTCGCCTTCGGGATCGATGAACGCTCCGATCGTGCCGTTGCCGATGAGTGCGAGATCGAGGGAAGAGTGGGAAGGGTGGGTCATAAAACCCGGGCCTTATCCAACCACTGGCGCACGGCGCGTACGTCACGCAGCCGCCAGCGTGCCGCCGTGCGGCCGGCGCCCACTTTGATCGAGTAACCGCCCAGCCGGTTCACGGCCCGAAAGGCGAATTCGTCGGTGAGGTCGTCCCCTACGAACACCGGCGTGCGTCCGCGAAACGGCACCTCCGCCATGAACTCGACCACCGCGGCCCCCTTGTCTTTGCCTGCCGGCTTCACCTCAACAATGCGCTTGCCTGGTTGGATGCAGAACTGGGCGCCGAGCCGCGGCGCCAGCATGCGCACCAGGCGGTGGGCGTAGCCGCCGAGGCGGGGCGCGCGCCGGTAGTGCAGCGCCAGCGACAGCCCCTTGTGCTCGACCAGCAGGCCAGCGTGGCCGGCCGCCGCCTCGGTAAGGCGCGCGTGCGCCCACTCCAAACGCTCAAGCGGAAACGCGTGCCGCGTGATCTGGCCGCGGGCATCGCGCCGCTCGGTGCCGTGCTGGCCCGCCGCGGGGAGGTGAACGCCGTCGAGCAGGCGGTCAAGGTCGGCGAGCGCGCGGCCGCTGATCAACGCGACGGCCCCGCCCGTCTTGCCGCGGAGGGTGCCGATCTGGGCGCGCAGCCGGTCATCGAGACGCGTCGCCCCCGGGGTATCGGTGAAGTCGAGCAGCGTCCCGTCGAGGTCAAAGAAGTAAGCCCACTCCGCACGCGGTGCGGGAGGTCCCCCCCCCGCTCGCGTCACAACGCGGCCCGACCCATCGCGATGCCGCGGTGCGGTAGCCGTCCACGCCGCCGCATGCCCGCGGCGTCGCGCAGCATCCGCCCCGCCCAGCGGTACACGTTGAACTCCTTGATCAGCTGCCGCATCAGGCGCATCCGGGCGCGTTGCTCCTCTTTGGGCATCGTCAGGGCGAGCTGCAGCGCGGCGGCGCATTGATCGGTGTCGTAGGGATTGACGATGACCGCCTCGGGCAGCTCGCGCGAGGCGCCGGTGAACTGGCTGAGGATCAGCACGCCTTCGTTATCGTCACGCGCCGCGACGAACTCCTTCGATACCAGATTCATCCCGTCGTGCAGGCTGGTCACCACACACACGTCGGCGCCGCGGTAGTACTCGTAGACCGTTTCCGGCTCGTGGTGCTCGATGCGCAGGATGATCGGCGGATGCGCGGCCGGCTGGAACCGTTCGTTGATGCGCGCCGCCAGCGCCTCGACCCGCGCCTGATACTGCTGGTAGTGCTCGATCCGCGACCGCGTCGGCGCCGCGAGCTGCACGAACGTGAACCGGCCGAGCCAGCTGGGCTCCAGCTCGAGCAG
>JBIOXD010000101.1:0-21538 GCA_044869265.1 Gemmatimonadales bacterium | reverse complement strand
CGTGGGTGCCTGTTACGCACGACGTACGACGCACGACGCACGATTATTTCTTGGAAGCCTGAAAATACGGATTGGACCCGGACGTGTGGTCGGTGATGTCGACGATGCCGCGGACCGCCGGCACGAGCTGCGCCAACATACCCTCGATGCCCTGCCGCAGTGTCACATCGGCCATGCCGCAGCCCTGGCAGCCGCCGCCCATGCGCAGCATCACCACCGCGTCCTGGACGTCGATGAGCTCGACATGCCCGCCGTGCCGGGCGACCATCGGGTTCACCTGCGCGTCGAACACCTTGGCGACCTGCTCGTACAGCGCATCGTCGGTGACCGCCGACGGGTCACCGGCTGCCGGCCGTGCGGCGGGTGCGACCGCCGGCACGTTGCCCGTTACTGCCGATCGGATCGCGCTCCCGACCGCCCGACCGACCGCTTGCCAAGGCTCCGCCGACGTCTTGCTGACCGTCACGATATTGCCCGACACAATCACCTCGCTCACACCGAGGCCTGGAATGGCGAAGATCGCTTCCGCCAACGGGGAACCCTTCGTGTCGTCGGGCGAGACAAACCGGCGCACGCCGCCCGCCAGCACCGGAATGTTCACCACGAACTTGCAGCGCTGGTTGTCGATAGGCTCGGCGGTGATTCGGATCTCAGGAACCATTTGCGTACGATACTCGGGAAACGTGGGCATCTCTCATTTCCTTCGCGGCCTCGACCATATTCCGCAACGCCGCGAGCGTCTCGTCCCAACCTCGCGTTTTCAGCCCACAGTCGGGGTTCACCCAGATCTGCGCTTCGTCCAGCACGCGGCGCATGCGCTTCAGCGCCGTGCTGATCTCGTCCGTCGAGGGCACGCGCGGCGAATGAATGTCGTAGACCCCCGGTCCGATCTCGTTGGGATACTTGTACTGCTCGAATCCCTCCAGCAGCTCCGAGCCCGAGCGCGCGTTCTCGATCGAGATGACGTCGGCGTCCATGCGCTCGATGACCCGCAGCACGTCGTTGAACTCGCTGTAGCACATGTGCGTGTGGATCTGCGTCGCGTCGCGCACCCCGGCGGTCGCGAGCCGGAATGCGTCGACGGCCCACTCCAGATAGCCCGCCCAGTCCGACCGGCGCAGCGGCAGACCTTCCCGCAGCGCCGGCTCATCGATCTGAATCACACGGATGCCGGCGCTTTCGAGATCGACCACCTCGTCGCGGATCGCGAGCGCCAACTGTTTCGCCGTCTCGGAGCGCGGCTGATCGTCGCGCACGAAGGACCACTGCAGAATGGTCACCGGCCCCGTGAGCATCCCTTTGACCGGCCGCGTGGTGAGCGATTGCGCATAGCGGCTCCACCGCACCGTCATGGCGCTGGGCCGCGAGACGTCCCCGAAGATGATGGGCGGCTTGACGTAGCGCGTGCCGTACGACTGCACCCAGCCGTGCTCGGTGAACGCGAAGCCCGCCAGCTGCTCGCCGAAGTACTCGACCATGTCATTGCGCTCGAACTCGCCATGCACGAGGACGTCGAGACCGATCTCTTCCTGGAGGCGGATCGTCTTACCGATCTGTGACTCGATGAAGCGATCGTAATCCTCGGCCGTCAACTGTTTGTCGTTGAGCTTGCGCCTGGCCGCGCGAACCTCGGTCGTCTGGGGGAACGATCCGATCGTCGTGGTCGGGTATCTGGGCAGGCCGACCTGCGATTTCCGGCGCACCGCGTACGGCTCACTGCGCACGCGATCCTTCTCCGTCACCGACCCCACCCTGCGCTGCACCGCCGCGTTGTTGATCCGCTTGGACACGCGACGCGTATCGGCGGCGCGTTTGCTCGCGCCGATGGCCGCGCGGTCGTTCGTGGCGAGCGCGACGACCTCCTGCAGCTTCTGCTTGGCGAACGCGAGCCAGCCCTTGAGCTCGGGATCGAGCCGGGTTTCGAGCTCGAGATCAAACGGTGTGTGCAGCAGCGAGCACGAGGGCGCGACCCACAGGTTGTCTGCCCCCACCTTCGCGATGGCGCGATCCAGCAGCGCCCGCTGCTTCTCGAGATCGGCGCGCCAGACATTGCGTCCGTCGATGACGCCGGCGGACAGCACACGACCCTTCGGCCAGGCCGTGAGAAGCTTGTCGAGCTGCCCGGGTGCACGCACCAAATCGACGTGCAGCCCGTGCACGGGCAGCGCGAGTGCCGTGGACGTGTTGTCGTCCAGGCCCGCGAAATAGGTCGCGAGCATCAGCCGGGCGCTGCCGGCGCGCTTCGACAACTGGCTGTAGGCACGCACGAACGCGGCGCGCTCCGCGTCGGTGCGATCGAGCGCAAGGGCCGGCTCATCGAGCTGGATCCACATTGCGCCGGCGGCCGCCAGCTCACTCACCACCTCGACGTACACCGGCAGTAGCGCGTCGAGCAGCGACAGCCGATCGAACGCCTTGCCTTTGGCCTTGGCGAGCAGCAGGAACGTGACCGGACCGATCAGGACGGGCGTCCCGTCGATGCCAAGCGCCTTGGCTTCGCGAAACTCCGCGACCGGCTTGTGCGACGACAACCGGAACACCTGGTCCTGTTCGAGCTCGGGCACGATGTAGTGATAGTTCGTGTCGAACCACTTCGTCATTTCCATCGCGGTGACATCGCGGCCTTTGCCCTGACTGCCGCGCGCCATCGCGAAGTAGGTGTCGAGCTCGACTTTCCCCCCTCCCCCTCCCCCTCCCCCTCCCCATCCGTAGCGCCGTGGAACCGCGCCGACCAGGGCGCACGTGTCGAGCATCCGGTCGTAGTAGGAGAAGTCGTTGACGGGAATGCGGTCGACGCCGATGTCGCGTTGAAGCTCCCAATGGCGACGTCGCAGATCGGCTCCGGTGGCGAGCAGCTGATCGAGTGGGACCTTGCCGCTCCAATAGCCTTCAGTCGCGCGCTTCAATTCGCGCGCGGCACCGAGAGGTGGGAAGCCCAAATTCGAGGCGATGGTCATATGAGGACGGGAATCTAACCCTCTCTGCGGCCGATACATACCCCGGCTGGCACGAGGGTGAAGTGACGAGACCGTCGAATCGATTACGGTCTCGGTGATCTACGGCTTCCGGCAGTATCCGAGGATCAGGGGTGCGGCGGAGCCGGCGGGTGTGGCGGCCGACCGCGGTCGGGCGGCGGACCGTGACGCGATTGCGCGGCCGCGGCGCGAGCAAGTCCCGCCGCCGCCTGCGCTGGTGTCGCACCTCGTGCCATCTCCGACTGGACGCGACCGGGTAGCGCCAGCAACTCGCCCGGAGCGTGTTGCGCGCGCAGCGACGTGCCCACCAGCCTGACGGTCTCTTCCCGCGGCACACCCATTGCGGCGAGCGTTCCCGCCACGCGCAGTCCCACGATGACGTCCGGCGTCGGCCTACCGGTGCGCGCCAGCTCCGCAATGTCACGGCCCCGCAGGCCGGCAGTGATCGCAAACCCACCGGCCGCGATTTCCAGCGTGTCGACCGGACTCGCAACCCCGGCATCCCGCAGCGCGGCGGCCGCGCTATCGAGCTGAGCGAAGACCCCGCGGATCGCGCTCGCCACGCGCTCGGCGGGGATTGCCTTGGCGTTTCCTTCGATGGCCTTTTGAATCATCGGGTCAACCGGCAAACCGCGGCTGGCGGCGGCGCTGCCCAGCTCCTGCACCAGAGCCGCGATTTCGGAAGGGACTCGCCCCGTCAACCGCTCCGCAATCGTCTGCTGCGCGTCGAGCGTCGCCGCGACGAGCGCCAGTCCCAGAATCATGCCGGTGCGCATCATAGCGTAAGCACGCTATTGCGCCGTCCGAAGCCGTCGTCGACGGCGGGTGCCGCGGGATCCGGCACCCAGCGGGCGCCATCCACGACGAAGGCGTACTGATGCTCACCCGGGGGGAGGGCGAGCGTCGCGACCCACGTGTCGGCGGTACCGGAGCGCACCAGCGGCGTCGCCGACGGATCCCAGCGATTGAAGGTGCCTGCGACACTGACCTGACGCGCGCCTGGCGCTACCAACACGAAGCGCACGGTCACGACCGTCGCGGAAACAGTCGCCGGCGGTGTCGATGGTTTACCGAGCAAGAGCACGACTGCAGCGGCCGCGGCGACTGCGGGGGCGAGCCACCAGAGCGCGGGCCGCCGGCGCCGGCGCTCGATGGCCGCCATGACGCGCCACGTCACCGCCGGCACCGAGACCGACGAACGATCGACGGCCGCCAGGAGGCGGAGCGCCTCTTCGCCTTCGGCGCGCAGCTCGGCCGGCAGGTCGGCAAGCGTCAGCTCGCCATCCAGCAGTTGCTTTACTCGAGGGTGAAACTCGTGCTGCGTCATGCGTGCTCTCGCAGTTGTTCGCGGAGCCTATCATACGCGCGGTGCATTCGCATTTTGAGCGAAGGGACCGACGTATTCAAGCGGTCCGCAATTTCTATGTACGACAGTCCTTCCACGTGCTTCAACACGAACACCTCGCGCTGTTCCGCCGTGAGTCCCATCAGCGCCCGCTGCAAGGCGCGACGCCGTTCGGCCGTTTCCGTTCCATCGTCTGACCGGTCACTCGTCGGCACCGCGGCGGCGGCATCGAGCGAAACCTGCGACCGGGACTTTCGCTGCTCGGCGAAACAGCGGTTGCGGAGAATCAGAAAAAACCACCCGACGAACTTGTCGGGGTCGTGGCATTGAGCCAGCTGGTCGTACGCCCGCACGAACGCGTCCTGCACCGCATCCTCAGCTGCGTCGATCGACCCTAGCATACGGGCGGCGTAGCGTGCATAACGATCGCGGTACCGCTCGACCAGCACGGCGTACCGATCGCGGTCTCCTGCCAGCACCGCCCGCACGATTTCGCCGTCTGAGGGAGCCGCCCGCCCTGCCCGACCCCCCGCTGTCTCAGCGTGCAACTATTCCTCCGCTAAAGAGCGTCAGCACCTACAGATAGTAACGTTACCTACGCCCCCTGTCGGCAATCTTTACTTCGCTATGTCCGCGGTGCTAGAGCCCCAGTCACCAATGCTGTCCGATGCCGCCCTTGTGGAGCGCGTCATCCAGCGCGACTCCACGGCGCTGATCGAGCTGGAGCGCCGGTACCGCGGTTCGTTGTATGCCCAGGTGTACGCGGCCCTCGCGGACGCGACCCTGGCTGAGGCGATCGTACGTGACGCCTTCACGGAATTCTGGTTGGCGGCGCCACGATTTACCGAGCAGCGCAGCGCCACGACCTGGCTGCGAAGCATGACAAGAGAACTCGCGCGCGCCGAGCTGGCGCTGCGCGACCCTCAATACGCGACTTTCGTTCGGAGGACAGATGAAGCGAATCCTGATTCTTCTGCCAGCCGTCCTCGTGCCGAGTCTGCTCGGCGCGCAGACGCCGGCGCCGAACCCCCGCGCATCGGATACAGCGAAGGAGAAAGTGGCGGCAGCGATGGCACGCCGCGCGACGAGAGTGCGTGGTGAGGCTGTCGGCCTCGATAATCGACCCGTAACGCCCGCTACCCCCGCCACGCGGGCCACGCGCGCCACGCCGGCGGAGCCGAACCCTGATGGTGGGCCTGCGACGCGCGCGACCCCCGCTGCACCGGCGACGCCGGCTGTGCCGGCTTCACCTTCCAACCGGCCCGACAACCCGGGGGCTGGTCGCGGTCGTCCTTAGGTAGCGTCGTTCCTCGCTGCTGTATCTTACCGGTCCCATGCGCATGGGACCGGTTTTCTTTTTCCCCGCGCTCGCAATGCTCCCACTCGGCTTGAGCGCGCAAAGTCAGGCTTCGCTCGGCGTGGGCGTTGGGATTGTCCGGCACTCGGGCGGATCGAGCTTCAGCGCGCTCACGGTCGCACCGTCCGTTCTGCGACTCTCCCCTTCTCTCTATCTCGGCGCCGCCGGTGGCATCTCGCTGCTCCAGAATGCGGTGTGGGCCGGCCAGGGTCGCGCCGATATCTGGGCTGCTTTCCCCCGTCGCGCGAGCGGCTTTCGCGGCGCCATCAGCGCCGCGATTGGTGCGAGCACACGATCTGATGCACTCGGCGCGGCATCGGGGACAGCGCTGCTCGAGGGACTCTGGAACGGCGTTGGCCGGCATGGCGATGGGGGAGTTGCGGTCGGCGGGGGTTGGGCGAGCGGCGCCATTGAAACGGTGCCGGGCGTCGGCGCCCCGCGGCTGCGCGCGCGCAGCTGGTGGCAACCATCTGGCTGGCCGACTCAGCTGACCCTCACCGTCGAAGGGACGCGCTTCGAGGGCGCATGGTATACCGATGTGGTGGGCGTCGCCACCGCCGATCGGTCGCGCTGGAATGCGTCGCTGTGGCTCAGTGCGCGAGTCAGCGACACGTATCAGTCCGCTGGGGCGGTGAGCGCGGTCGTCCAGTATTTCATCAAGCCGTCGATCGCGCTGGAGGCGGCGGGCGGCAATTACCTCAGCGACCCCTTTCAAGGGCTGCCTTCTGCAGGATTCCTCACCGGCGGTCTGCGGGTCTACTCGCGCGGGCGTGTCCAGGCGCACTCCACTCCAACCCTCCAACCGTTGGTGGCGCAGCGTCGTGGCGATTCACTGGTGGTCAGGTTCCGAATGCCAGGTGCCACGAGTGTCGCGATCGCAGGAAATTGGAACGCGTGGACGCCGAGCGCGCTCAAGGCCGTTGGTGAGAACCTGTGGGAAGCGGCGCTGCTTATCCCACCTGGAACGTACTACTTCAGTCTGCTCGTCGATGGCAAAGACTGGGTCGTGCCTGGTGGAGTCGCGGTCGTGCCGGATGGCATGGGGGGCATGGTGGCGGTACTGACCGTGCTATGACTTGCGGACTCACGCTCAATTCCATACGATGGCGGCAGCGTAGCGTCCGGGCTGCTTCTCTTTCGAGGAGGTGCGATGGGGAAGATCAACATGCAGAGGGTGCTGATCGGCGGAGTGGTCGCCGGTTTCGTACTGAATGTGATCGACTACGTGACGCTCGGCGTGGTGCTGAAGGATCAGATGGCCGCGGCAATGCAGGCGCTCGGTAAGCCTCCGGTCGCTAACTCGCAGATCCCCTTCTTCGTCGCCATCGACTTCCTCGCCGGAATAGGCCTTGTGTGGCTCTACGCCGCCATGCGGCCTCGCTTCGGCGCGGGTCCGGGCACCGCCGCGAAGGTCGGCGTCGCCGGCTGGTTCTTCGCCGGGTTACTATCGACGCTTTACATGTGGCCATTGGCGCTGATCCCGCACAACCTCGCGATCGTCGGGACTCTCGTCGCGCTCGTGGAGTGGCCGCTCGCCACGGTGATCGGCGCCAAGTTTTATCTGGAAGGTGCCGGAGCTGGCGCCGGGGTGGGTGCGGGCGCCGGAATGGGCGCGAGAATGTAGCTCGCTGAAGCACGGAACGAAAAACCGCCGGGAGGCATGTCGCCGCCCGGCGGTTTGTGTTTGCGGTCGGCTAGTAGTTGAACCGCATCGTAACCCCGACCGTCCTCGGCTGATTCGTCAGGTAACCGACGCGAGCACGCTTACCGCGCTCGCGGTCGAGCGCGAGCAGCGCCACTTCATCCAGCAGGTTGTTTGCGTAGACCGCGACTTCCCACGTGTTTCGGGTGACGCCAGCACGGAGGTTCACCAGGCTGTAGGACGGCATCAGGGGGTCAAAGGTGAACGTCGTCTGCGTCAGGGGGCCGCCGATCGTATTCGCCCCGAACGAGGTCAGGTCGACCGTGCCATAGCCCGGTGCCTCATCGTCGATCAGCGTGTAGCGTGAACCCACATACTGATAGCTGCCGCTCACGAATGCCCGCGCCCCGCTGGCCATGGGCCATCCGTACGTCAGCGCCGCGGTGCCCTGTGCCTTCGGCACGCCGGGCAACCTGTTACCCGAGACGATACCGGGCAACACCGCGCCCGTCCCGTCGGTGAGCGTGGACTGCAGCTTGCCATCAGCGTAGCTCGCCGAGAGCGCGATATCGATGTTCGAGTTCGGACTGGCCGTAAACTCCACCTCGAGACCCTGGCTACTGGACTTCGGTGCGTTCAGAATGAGCCGTGACGAGCAGGACCCCGCCGTAACGGTCAGCTGCAGGTCCTGGATGTTCATGTAGAACGCGGACACGCTGAGGGAGCCGCGGCCGCCCATGATGCGGGACTTCGCACCGACCTCGTAGTTCCACGCCTTCTCGTCCGTCCACGAATCGTTCCCGCTGAACGTGATCGAGTCCTGCGTCGTGCAGGCGGGATAGTTGAGCGGGTCGTTGATCCCACCCAGCCGGAATCCCTGCGCGGCTTGCGCATTGAGCGTCAGCGACGGGGAAGCTCTGTAGCTGACGATGACGCGTGGCACCACCCCGTTCGCCTTCGTGCTCCCAGGTTGCGACACTAGCGACGTGCCCGTGGCACCGTTCCCGAAAATGCCGTCGAAGATCTGATCGCGGTCTTCGTCGAAGTTGTAGTACCGCAGGCCGCCGGTGACGTCGAACTGGCCTCCCGTCAGCGTGGCTTCGCCGAACGCAGCGACCTGCCGCAGCTTGTAGTCCAGATCGGACCAGAACAGGTGGTCCTTGGGAGCCTTGAGTCCGGTCGTCGGAATGTTGATGCCCTCGGCTGCTGCGCCGTCTTCGAATCCGTAAACATCGAGATCCTGGCCGTAGTGCCGCTTGTTGTTGCTGTAAAAGCCACCGACGACCCACTTCAATTGGCCCTGACCCCCTGCCAACCGGACCTCCTGAGTCCAGACTTTCGACTTGGTGGCGTCGTCGAGCGGGGAGTCGAGCGTGTAGACAGGCTCTGAGACGCCAATGTTCCCACCGGTGATGCTCGAAGTCAGTGCCGTAGCATCGCGCACGACCAGGATGTAGCGGTTCATGAACGACGTGACAGATGTGAGACTCATGCCGTTGCTCATCGTCAAACTGAGGTTCAAGTCGCCGAGGAAGAACTCATCGGTAAACGGCTCGGCTGCTTGCGTGAACAGCGCACGCTCCCCGAGCGTGACGGCTGGACGTGTCGTGGTGTACGGGTTGGCCAGGATGTTGAAATCGTCCTTCCGGTTCCAACCATCCATCCGCACTTTCTGATACACGAGCCGCGGCGTGATGTTGAAGCGCGCATTGGGCTCGAAGCGGAAGGCAACACGGGCTCCCGTTCGATTGCCGCTGTTGACGTTGTCATTGACGTGGAAGTTGGGTTGCAGGGCGTCCGTCCACCCAGCCAGCTCGTTGCTGTAGCCCACGATCCGGAGCGCCGACTTATCGCCCAGGGGGACGTTGAAGCCAAGCTTGGCGGTGTTGCCGGAGCCGCCCCCGCGAAGCTGATTGACGCCGACTTCACCGAACGTGCGCGTCGCACCCAGCTCGGGTTGCGCGCTGATGTAGCGCACCGTCCCCGACAGGGAGCCGGACCCGAACAGCGTGCCCTGCGGCCCACGCAGCACTTCGACGCGGGAAACGTCGAACAGGTCGAGGTCCGGCGTGAACAGGGACAGGGAAACCGGGGCGTCGTCGAGATACGCGCCGACTTGCTCCTTCACGCCTGGCTGGTCGCGCGCGATCTGACCGGACGACGTTCCGCGCATCGCCACCGTGCTTTGGCCGGGCCCCAGGTTCTGGACGCTGAATCCCGCCACGTTGGTCGCGATCGCTTCGATGTTCTCCGCCCCGCGCAGCCGTAGCGCCTGATCGGTGGGCGCAGCGATGGAGAACGGCACCTTCGCCAGCTCTTGTTCGCGCAGCGTGGCGGTGACCGTGACCGCCTCGAGCGTCACCGGCTGCATCACAAAGTCCACGACAGCTTCAGCACCTGCCCTGACCTGAACGTCTTGCTGCATCTGCGTGCGCAGACCGGGCAGAGCAGCCGAAACCGTGTAGCTGCCGGGTTCGAGGTTCTGAATGCTGTAGCTACCGTCCGAGGCGGTGGTCGCGCGCCGGGTCGCGGTCGCGCCCTGAGCCCGGATCGTTACGCCCGATACGGCCCCCCCGCCCGCGTCGCGAACCGCACCTCTGATGCGTCCCGTTTGCGCGTACGCCGGCACGGCGACCAAGACGACGGCGAATGCAGCAAGAGTCAGCACATGGCGAGCAGCGGCCATAACCCATCCTCCGAAAAAAGCGTGAGCCAGCAGTGCGACTACCGCGAGAAGCGCACTTCCGCCCGGGCGTACAGATAGCGGCCGTTGTAACCGAACGGCGACGCGGCAGCCCAGGGGAACGTGTTGTCGTTGTTGTTGAATTCTGCCCGCGGCTTGTCCGGATAGACATCCAACAGATTGCGCGCCCCGATGGACAGATTCACCGAGCTAAACTGATAGCCCGCTTCTGCGTCCACCAGAGTCTTTCCACCGTACGTCTCACGGTCGGTAAAGCTTGGTTGCGCCGATGCAAACCCGCCGAAATACGAGACCCGGCCGAGCGCGTGCCAGCGGCCCACGGTGTAGTTCGCCGCCAGCGTGCCGCGCCAGTCGGGACGCTCTTCCTCGATACCGACCTCGGTGACCAGGTCGAGAATGCTCGTCAGCTCGGTCGGGGTGCCTTGCAAGATCTCGGGCAGCGGGTCGACCCGCGTGATTTTGTTCTTCGCGTAGTTCACGCCCAGATTGAGGTCGAGCGTTCCGGCGCCCGCCGCAAGCCGCAGGTCTCCCGTGATGTCCACCCCGTTCGTCCTCGTGTCCAAGCCATTCGTGAAAAACTGAACGGCCCCGATAGTCGAGAACCCGGAGTCCGCCAGAATGGCCTGCGATACCGAGTCGCCGAACGTCGCGCCGAGCAGGATGCGGTTGTCGATCGTGACGTGAAAGAAATCGACGGTAAACGTGAGATTGTCGCGTGGCGTCAGGGCGAATCCGCCGCTCAGGTTGACCGACGTTTCCTCCTTCAGCGGCTTGGCGCCGAAGATCTGGGTGGCGCGATGGTCCACCGGGAAATTGCCGACCTCGATGAACTGCCCGCCGATCACGTTCGTGGTCGTGTGGCTGAAGTAGCTCTGCGAAAGGCCCGGCGCGCGGAATCCGGTGCTCGCCGCGCCCCGCAAGACAAACCGCTGCATCGGCTGGAAGCGCAGCGCCAGCTTGCCGTTGAAGCTCCCGCCGAAGTCACTGTAGTTCTCATACCGCCCGGCGACGTTCGCCAGGAACTGGGCTGAGAGCTGCGCCTCGAGATCCGCGAAGACGCCGATGTTAGCGCGACTATGGTCGCTCGCGTCGGTCGGCGCGAATCCCGGGAACACCGACGAGCCGGCGGGCGCACGCTCGACGCTGTCCTGCGCGAGATGGTTGCCGTTGATCCACGACGCAGTTTCACCCGCGGTGATCTTGAACCCCTCGCGCCGATATGCCGCGCCCAAGGCGACGTTGACGGGCGACGCCAGCCCGAGGTTCACCGGCTTGGCGAGATTCACCGCCACAATCGCCTCGCGACGCTCCAGCCGGCCTGCGAAGAACGAGAGCTGGTTGGGGATGCCCGGATCGTCCGTGTTTCCGAGAATGCCGTCGGCGCCGGGAGCGCATGCGCTAACGAGGCACGGGCCGAGCGACGGGTTGTTCGTGTTCTCCAGGTTGTAGTCGAACCGGTTCTTGCCGTATGAAGCGCCCACGTCGAGCGACCAGCCGCTGACGTTGGCCCGGAAGCCCGCAACGCCCGAGAAATCGACGACGTCGGGACGAAATTGCGGCAGAAAGCCGTCCGGGTACAGCTGCGGCCAGTTGCGGTTACTGTCGAAATACCGCCAGAACCCGTTCCCCGTCCCTTCCCGGTGACTGTAGCCTCCGAAGGCGTACAGTTCACTCGTCCCGCCCTGATTGAGCGGCATGCGGAAGTTCGCGAAGCCCATCGCGTCCTTCTCGAGCCCGTCACCCCAATGGTAGTTGGGCTGCCTGACCCCATTCACTTTTTGAATGACGCGACCCGTGTTTGGATCGATCACGTCGGCGCCGCTGGGATCGAGTGGGAACGAGTCCGCCCACGCGCGATTCGTGGGCTCGCGATGCAGGTACTCGCCGAACAACGCCAGCGATCCGGCTCCCACACCGACGCCGAATCCCCCGTTCACGTTCACCGTCGTGCCGTCCGACATATAGGCGTTGGTGGCGTCGGTCGAGTATTGGCCGACATCGGCGTTCACGAACGGGGCGAACCCGCCTTCCTTCAGGACGACGTTGACCACTCCCGCGATGGCGTCGGAGCCGTACTGCGCCGCCGCGCCGTCTCGGAGCACTTCGATGCGATCAACGGCGCCGCCGGGCAGCGCGTTGAGATCCACGCCGCTCGAACCCGCCCCCATGCCGTACGCAAACGTGTTGAGAACCGCCATCTGATGGCGTCGCCACCCGTTCAACAACACCAGCGTATGATCCGGACTTAGGCCCCGCAGCGTGAATGGCCGCACGATGTCGTTCGCATCGGTCACGCTCTGCCTGGGGAAATTGACCGACGGCGCGAGGTTTTGGAGAATCTGGCTGGTCTCGTTGGTACCCTGCTGCGCAATCTCTTCAGCGGTAAAGATATCGACCGGAACCGCGAGCTCTTCCGCCGCCGTGTGCCGCGCGCGGGAGCCGACGACGACGTCAACCGGTGACAGGCTGATGGCTTGTTCGGCGAGCGTGAAGTTCTGCTCGACTGGCGAGTCCGCCACGGTCACTCTGGCCGCCTGCGACACGAAGCCGAGGAGCCGCGCCCGCACGGTGTACGTGCCGGCAGCGACGCCGCGAATCTCGTAGCGTCCCTGATCGTTGCTGGTCGCGTTCAGCGCACTTCCATCGATCAAGATCGTCGCGCGCGCGAGCGGCTGTCCCGTCGCGTCCGCCACCCGACCGCGAATGGCGCCGCCTTGCGCCAGCGCAACCGCCGGAAGGAACGCAAACAGCAAAACGAGTATGCCTGCGACCCGCCGCATAGTCGTGCTCCTCGTAACGAAGCCCATAGTGCTACCGCGCATTCGCGAGACCGTCAAGGAAGGCCAGTCAGGGCGGGCCCAGAACCCCACGCAGCGCTGTCAGCCGCTCGGCGATCGCTTCGTGCGACAAGGCGGCCAGGTCGGGTGGCAAGAGTTGCCTGCTGGTACACTCAAAGGCCGCGATCAAGCGCTGGTATTCGATTTCCGCCGGGTAGGCGGGCGGTTGAAAATCGGTGATTAACTCCTGCAGGAGCTTGGCCGACAGGGCGGGTTGCCTTTCGATCGCCATGCGCCGGCTGGCGCGGACGAGCACGGCCTCGATGTCCGCCGGCGACATGGCATGCGGCACGTCGCGGAACAACGCCGCCGCCTGCGCCCCAGGCTCGAGCGGGATCTGCAGGCGCGCGCGCAGGCTCTCGAATACTTGCGCGCGCTCCTCTCCTGTAGATGGAGGGAACAGCGCTATGTGCTCCTCGGCGCGGCCCTGTCGCTTCAGATCGACGGGAACGAGATCGGGGCGCGAAGTCATCAGAAACCAGATCACCTTCCCGCGCCGGCGGGTATCGCCCATGAACGCGGCCAGCGAGGCGAAGACGCGCTCCGAGACCCCAGAGTCCGCGCCTTTCAGCTCGCGGTTTCCCAACGCCGCGTCGGCTTCGTCCACGACGACGGCGACCGGCCCGAGGGCGTCGAGCAGCCCCAGAATGCGCTCGAGGTTCGCCTCCGTCTGTCCTTGCCACATCGATCGAAAGTTCAACAGCTCGACCACAGGAATCCCGATCTCGGCCGCGAAACAGCGGACCATGAAGCTCTTGCCGGTGCCCACCGGCCCGCACACGAGAAACCCCATCGGCACGACATCGAGCCGTCCCTCCCGAAGCGCGGCAGCGGTCTCGCGCAGCAGCGCTTTGGCGCCCTCGTGTCCCGCGACCGCGTCCAATCCGGTGCTGCTGGTCAGAAATGAAAGCAACCCTCCGCTTGCTTCCTCTATCAGACGCTTCTTTTCACGGGACAACGCCTCCGGGTCGAGCGCGGCGCCGTTCGAATCGGCTTCAGCGAGCAAACTCTCCAAATGCAGACACGTGAGGCCCGATGTGAGCACAGCGACCTTCCGGGCATCGATGAGAGAGAACGTCTGCGGTGTGACCCCGCGACCGGCGAGATAGGCATAGCGTTCGCGCTCGTCGGGAACGGGGACCGTGAGCTCGAAAGTGCGGGCATCGGCAACCAAGGCTTCATTCAGCGCCGCCGTGCTTTCCGAGATCAAACAGAACGTGACGTTGCGCTGCAGAAAGGTGGGATCGGCCGACCAGCGGCGCAGCGTGACAATCGCGTTCCGATCCTCCACGGGCAGCTGGCCCGGGTTGCCTGCCGGCGCGACCGTCTCCGCGAAGTCGATGATGACGGCAGCGGAGAACCGTGGGTTTTCTTTCAGCTGATACAGCAGGTAGGTCTCAACCACCTGCAGTGCGCGATCGGGATCGCGCGGCTGAACCAGGGCCAGGTTGGTCCCGCCGACTTTGTCATACGCCTTCAGCACCATGCGAAAGTCCTGCTCCGCCGCAGGATCGTTGAATCGAATTCCGGATCCGCGGTCGTAGAGAACGATCACGGCCCGATCGGAGAACATGACTTCGCCGAGAAACTGACCAATCGTACCGTGACGCCGCGCACCGAGGGGGTGGATGTCGCGCACGCCCGGACCATGTAGTATGAATGCGTTGATGCCGCGTTGGCGTACCCGGCGCTGCAGGGTGCGGGCCCACTCGGCGAGCGCTGGTTGATTGTCACTTGGTCGCGCCACGCGCACAAATTGAAAGTCACGTGGCACCGTCAGCTAGAGTGGGGGTACTCCACTCCGGGCCTAGTCAGGGAGGATCCATGCGCACCATCACTTCGCTATCCGTCGCGTTGTTCATCGCTCCGCTCACACTTGCTGCTGCGCAGCAACCCACGGCGGCCCCCCCGGCCGCGCCGGCCGCGGCGGCCGCGCCGCACGACACGGTGCAGGGTGCGATTCGCTCAATCGATGCACAAGCGGGCATCGTGGAAGTCAGCAGCGGCGTCGGGTACGCTCTGCGCGTGGTGCAGCTGCGTGTACCGGCCGGCGTGCCGATTACCAACCGCGAAGGCGGACAAACCGAATCCATCAAGCTTGGCGATTTGCGGTTGGGTGACGTCGTTCGCGCGAGCTTCGGCGGACAGGCCACGCCCTTTCTTGCTTACACGATCGAGCGCGTCGGGCGCATGGAAACCGGCGTGAGCTCGCGTCCATGACGCGCCGCGTCGTTCTGCTCGCGCTCACGCTTGGCGTGGCGGCGACGTGCAAGCCGCCGAAACCCGGAGATCCGCTTGGTGGCCTCTCGCCGGTCGAGCGCGCCCGATTCGACAGCGGTCGCGTCGTATTCGAGAGCACCTTTACGGCGGCGGCCGGTCTGGGCCCGTTGTTCAATGCAAGCAGTTGCGGCGAGTGCCACGAAGATCCCGTAGTCGCCGGCGCCGGTGATGAGGTCGAGCGGCATGCGTCGATCTTCCAGCCAGAGCGCGTGGGGTTCGCCTGCGATCTGCTGGCGACCCAAGGGGGACCCGTTTTTCAGGATAGCGTGACTCCGGCGCTCCGCACGGCGCTCGGGATCGAACGGGAAGACCTGCCGCCGGGGGTGACCACTGTCGCCGCGCGAACCACGCCCGACGTGCTGGGGTTCGGCCTCCTCGACGCCGTCCCCGACTCCACGATTCTGGCGCACGCCGATCCCGATGATCGGAATAGCGATGGCATTTCGGGCCGTCCCAATCGCTTTTTTGACGGGCGGCTCGGGCGCTTTGGGCGCAAAGCCTTCGTGCCGGCGCTGCGCGATTTCAACGACGGCGCCTTTCAGATCGAGATGGGAATCACGAATCCCTCGGTTCCAGAGGAGGGGACGGTCACGGGGCGCCCGTTCCCTGAGGGGACCGATCCAGCTCCCGAGCCGGAGCTGAATGAGCGCGGCCTCGTTCTGACGGACGCATTCGTCCGCCTGCTCGCCCCGCCGGCACCGGTCAAGCAGTCGCGCGAAGCGAAGCAGGGCCGAGCCGTGTTCGATCGCCTGGGATGCGCCGGCTGCCACGTTCCGGTGTTGCGCACGGGTGATAACCCGATCGCGGCGCTGCGCCACAAGGACGTCGCCGCGTATACGGATATGCTGTTGCACGACATGGGGGACAGTCTCGCCGACATCTGCTTTGGTCTCGCGACGCCTGGGGAGTTCCGCACCGAGCCGCTTATGGGGCTGCGGTTGTCGACCCAGTTCCTGCATGACGGCCGGGCGAAGACCCCCGAGCAGGCGATCGACTTCCACGGGGGAGAGGCCACGCGATCACGCGATTTGTTCCGATCGCTCCCACCGGCCGATCAGGCAGCGCTGCTGGCGTTTTTGAAGACGCTGTAGGGTCAGCGGTGGAGCCGCTCGAAGTGCGGTTTCTCGACGAGGACGTAGAAGGCGAGGATGGTCGCGTGCGCGAAAACGGCGGCGATCATGCCCGGCAGCGAACGAGTGAGTAACGCGAGGCCGTAGGTCGGGAGATAGCCGATCGTGTACATCGGGTTCGAGACGTAGCGATAGGGACCGGTCGTAACCGGCCCGCGCGCGTTCGCCGGATCAAAGAAGTTGTGCCAGTAGTACGCATCGGGGCCGAGCGTACTTGCCGCCCACAGTTTCATACCGAGACCCACCACGACGAGCGCCAAACCGGCGATGAACGAGATCGTCGGCGAAACGGGCAACGCGAGCGTATTGGGAGTAATCAAACTCAAGAGAATGAAGGCGGCGGCGTCGTTATTCATGACGAACGCCGCCGTGCGCCGGAACCGCCGGAACGCGTCGGCCGGACCGAACGCCCGGGTATAGCGCGAGTCGCGGTCCTCACGCCGCAGCGTGATGCCGATGAAGAAGACGTACGCAAGCCGGCTGACAATTGCGTACGAAAAGGCGACTAAGCCCACCGCGTCATTCGGCATTAGATCGCATTTCGCCCATTGGACCGATACTGACGGGAATTACCTCCTCATACGTTGTTCGTGCACGACGTTCGTTCCTCCATACAATAACGGAGAACAAGAATATGCGACTCGACCCGAAAAATCCGCGGCAGCCGCGGCCCGGTGAGACGGGCCCCATGAAGAGGAAAGGAAGGGGAGCGCAATCGGGGACGCACGCAGCCGAGACCATTTCGTCTGCTCGACGGCACGACGGTGAACGTGCAAACCATGACGCACGGGAAACCGGTAGACCTCCGCGCGACCTACCGCGCCAACGCGCTCATTCTGGACCTGCCCTACGGCGGTCAGGCGTTCTCGATGACGATCGTGGTGCCGTCTGATACGGTGGATGTGGATCGTCTGGTTGCGGAGCTCACGCTCGACCAATGGAACAACTGGATCGCCTCGCTCGGGCCCAGTAAGGCTGAGGTGTTCCTTCCCAAGTTCAAGCTCACCAACGATTTGTTGCTGATCCCGTCACTCGACGCGCTCGGCATGGGCGTCGCCTTCGATCCCCAGCTCGCGGACGTCACACGGATTCACTCACCATCCGAGCTGTTCATCACCGAAGTCAAGCACAAGACGTTCGTCAACGTTGACGAGGAGGGGACCGAAGCCGCCGCCGTCACCTCGGTCGGGGTCAGGGTCACCAGCGCGCCGCCGTCGTTCCAGGTCGACCGGCCGTTCCTCTTTGCGCTGCGGGAGAACTTGTCGGGTACAATTCTCTTCATGGGAGTCATCCGAGACCCCCGCGGGGGGTAGATACCCGTCCGCGCTCGGGCGACTCCACTCCGCCCACCCCAACGCTCGAGCGCCTCATGAACACATTCGGTCAGAAGTATCACGAACTCACTCTCAACGCCCTGCGCATTGTCGCGGGGCTGTTGTTCATGACGCACGGCGGGCAGAAGCTGTTCGCCTGGTTCGGCGCCGAGGCGCCGTTCGCGGCGTGGTGGCCTACCGGTGTCGCGGGCGTGCTCGAGTTCTTCGGCGGGCTCGCGATCGCGTTCGGCCTGTTCACGCGGTACGTGGCGTTCGTCGTCGCCGGTGAGATGGCGGTCGCCTACTTCTGGCGGCACGTGGGCGGAAGCGGATCGTTTTGGCCGTGGCAGAATCGCGGCGAGCTCGCGGCACTGTACTGCTTCATTTGGCTGTTTGTCTGGGCGTCGGGCGGTGGCCGCTGGCAGCTCGAGGCTTGGCTACGCCGGCGGCGTGGCGAAGCCGTCGCGGAGAAATGAGCGAGAAGAGGAGCATCGAGATCTGCCTTCCTCTATTAGTGGAAGGCAGCCCCACTTCGGGCGAACCTGTGGCAGGGAAACCGCACATTCGTTACACGAACACGTGTCTCATCTCACAGGGGGCAGCCGATAGCGTCACGCAATCGCTGTGAACCACGCAAGCGCTCCGGTCGCCACGTATGGCGGCCGTTATAGTCTGTATAAATCGCGGGATAGTTGTCCGTCCTAATTTGTTTGCTCCGGTAAGCTCGCCAGCACGATCGAACGATCATGACCGGGTTGATCCGCCAAGACGAGACATCGTCAGCGGCGTTTTTTTATGTGGCGTCACACGCAGCGACGACGGCCCAGATACTGCGAATGGCGATCGCACATGCGCTATCGCCCGATGGCTACCATCACAGCCCGGCGAGGCTCAATCGCAGCACATCTGGCTCGAACTGTTGGGCTGGTCTTGCTGTCGTTGTTCGCCTCGACGTGCCGCCTCGACAAGGCGGGTCCTGCCGCACCCCCGACCAACCTTGGAATTCTGACGGATCCCACGACCGCGACGGCCGGAGTGAGCATTTCACCCTCAGTCACGGTCATCGCACTCGATGCCTCCGGCAAGATGGTTCCGGGCTACAAGGGCAACGTGACGTTGGCGATCTCGGCGGGAACGGGCACCAGCGGGGCGACGCTCTTGGGCACCACCACAGTGGCAGCCGTGGACGGCGTGGCGACGTTCACGAATCTGAGGATCAACCGCTCGGGCATCGGCTACCGACTGCAGGCCACGGCGAATGGCCTGAGTCCGGTCACAACCGCAGCCTTCGACATCACGCCCGGCGCGGCAGCCCAGCTCGTGTTTACTGTCGAGCCCAGCCCGGCGACGGCGGGAGCATTCCTCACGCCGCAGGTAACCGCGCAGGATGCACTGGGCAATACGGCGACCGCGTTTACGGGCGCTGTCTCCATGGCGATCACGGTGGGAACGGGCTCCAGCGGGGCAACACTCTCGGGCACGGCGACGGTACCTGCGATCGCCGGCGTTGCCAGCTTCTCCACCCTCAGTATCGACAAGGCCGGCACGAGTTACTCGCTCTCGGCCACAGCGACGAGTCTCAGGACCGCGACGAGTGCGCCCTTCAACATCTTTGGAGGAGCGGCTTGGGCGATCGCGATCAGCGGCGGCGACGGCCAGACAGGCACCGTCGGGACCGCGGTGGCAACGCCACCCTCGGTGTTCGTCGGCGATCAGTTCAACAACCCCGTAGCGGGCGAGCTGGTAACCTTCGCCGTCGCGTCCGGTGGCGGGAGCATCACCGGCGCGACCGCGACCTCGAATGCCGACGGCATCGCCACGCTGGGGAGTTGGACGCTCGACACGACGGCCGGCCCCAACACACTCACCGCTGCGTCGGGCACGCTGGCAGGGAGTCCGCTCAGCTTCACCGCGACCGGCACCGCGGGCCCTGCCAGCTCGATTGAGATCCACGCCGGCCACGGCCAGACGGCCGTGGTGGGAACGGACGTGGCCGGGCCGCCTGCCGTAATCGTGCGCGACCAGTTCAATAATCCGGTCGCCGGTGTTGCGGTGACGTTTGCGGTCTCGTCGGGTGGGGGCTCGGTGAGTCCCGCGACACCGGTGATGAGCGACGCCAACGGCATCGCGACGGCGACGTCGTGGACGCTCGGGAACAGCGCTGGGCTCAACACGGTCACGGCGACTGCAGACGGAGTGGCGACCCCGGTAACCTTCAGCGCGACGGGCACTGCAAGCATTGCCAGCTCTATTGCGATCAACGCCGGCGACGGCCAGACATCCACCGTGGGGACAGCGGTGGCCGCGCAGCCCGCGGTGATCGTTCGCGATCAGTTCGGTAATCCTGTCGGCGGTGTGACCGTGACGTTTGCCGCCGCGTCAGGCGGCGGCTCCATCACCGGCGCGACCCAGACCACGAACGCCGCCGGCATCGCCACGCTCGGAAGTTGGACGCTCGGCACGACGGCCGGCCCCAACTCGGTCACGGCGACGGCGGGCACGCTGGCGGGGAGCCCAGTCACCTTCACCGCGACCGGCACTGCCGGCACCCCCAGCTCCATTGCGATCAACGCTGGTGACGGCCAGTCAGCGACGGTGGCGACAGCGGTGGCCGCGGCGCCCGCGGTGATCGTCCGCGATCAGTTCAACAATCCGGTGGCTGGTGTCGCGGTGACGTTCGCTGTCGCGTCCGGTGGCGGCTCCGTCACCGGCGCGACCCAGACCACGAGTGCCGCCGGCGTCGCCACGTTAGGGACCTGGACGCTCGGCACAACCGCTGGCTCCAATAGTGTAGTGGCCAGCTCCGGCGGCCTCAGCCCAGTCAGCTTCACCGCGACGGGTACCGCGGGCGCTGCCAGCTCCATTGCGATGCACGCCGGCAACAGCCAGGCGGCCGGCGTCACCACGGCGGTAGCGATCGCGCCCGCGGTGATCGTGCGCGATCAGTTCAACAATCCCGTGGGCGGGGTGACGGTGACGTTTGCCGTCACGTCCGGCGGCGGCTCCGTCACCGGCGCCACCCAGACCACGAATGCCGCCGGCATCGCCACGGTGGGGAGTTGGACGCTCGGCACGACCGCGGGCCCCCACACGCTCACGGCTACGTCGGGCACGCTGGCGGGAAGTCCCGTCAGCTTCACCGCGACGGGCACCACGGGCACTGCCAGCTCCATCGCGCTGAACGCCGGCGACAGCCAGTCAGCCACGGTCGGGACCGCGGTGGCGATCGCGCCGGCGGTACTCGTGCGCGATCAGTTCAACAATCCAGTCGCCGGCGTTGCGGTCACATTTGCGGTCGCATCGGGTGGTGGCACGGTGAGCCCCGCGACACCGGTGACGACAGACGCGAACGGTATCGCGGCGGCGGCGTCGTGGACACTCGGCACGACCGCGGGCCCCAACACGCTCATGGCCACGGCGGCCGTGGCCGGGAGTCCGCTGACCTTCAGCGCCACGGGTACAGCCGGCGCGGCGACGCAAGTCGCACTCCAGGCGGGGGACGGCCAGACGGCCATCGTCGGGACAGCGGTCGCGATCGCCCCCGCGGTAACCGTGCGCGATCAGTTCAACAACCCAGTCACCGGCGTCGCGGTGACGTTTGCGGTCACGGCGGGCGGCGGCACAGTGGATCCTGCGACGCCCGTGCTGACGGACGCCAACGGCATCGCCGCAGCGACGTCGTGGACGCTCGGAAATACTGCCGGATCCAACACAGTCTCGGCGTCGGCAGACGGCTTGGCCGGGAGCCCGGTGAGTTTCAGCGCCACGGGAACCGCTGCCGCGGCAACGCAGATCGCGCTCCAAGCGGGCGACGGCCAGACGGCCACCGTCGGGACGGCGGTCGCGATCGCTCCTGCGGTGATCATCCGCGATCAATTCAACAACCCAGTGGCCGGTGTGGCGGTGACGTTTGCGGTTGCGGCGGGCGGCGGGACGCTAGATCCCACGACGCCCG
>JBIOXD010000100.1:0-8875 GCA_044869265.1 Gemmatimonadales bacterium | reverse complement strand
TCCTGGACGAAGCGCCGATGTTCGGCAGCCAGGACGATGACGCGCTCAAACGGGAGGCGACGTCGTGGACCGAGTCGCGGTTCTTCGCGGAGCCCGGACAGATCTACTCGTACTCGAATCCTGGTTTTTGGCTGGCGGGTTTGCTGGCCGAGCAGGTTGGCGGAAAGCCATACGCCGATCAGGTGGCGTCGACCGTCTTCGCGCCGTTGGGGATGTCACGATCGACGTTTCGGCCGACGATGGCGATGACGTATCCGCTCGCGCAGGGCCACGATCTCGTCAACGGCAAACCGGAGATCATCAGGCCGAGCGCAAATAACACCGCGTCCTGGCCGGCGGGATCGATTTTCACGAACGTGCTCGATCTTTCCCGGTGGGTCACGGCGTTCGTCTGCGACGGCATGCTGGACGGCCAGCAGGCGCTGCCGGCGGCGGTGTTCTCGACGCTCGCCACGCCGCGAACGGTTATTCCAGGCTCGAGCAACAAGTACGGCTACGGCGTGCAGGTCGGCGAGTGGCGCGGACTGCACGTCGTCGAGCACGGCGGGTCGCGCAGCGGCTACGGATCGATTATTCGTATGGTGCCGTCGCGCCGCTTCGGGGTCGTGGTGCTCGCCAACCGCAGCGGCGTGTCGCTCACACGCACGGCCACTGCGGCGATCGAGACGGCGTTGAAGCTGCCGCCGGCGCCGGCCACACCCGCGCGCACGCCGATGCCCACGAACGCCGCCGAGCGTGCTCGGCTGGTGGGCACTTACTCACAGGGATCGCGGCAGATCACGATCGCCGAGAAGGGCGACGCGTTGATCCTCCGGCAGGGCGCGGGCGAGTCGCCGTTGGAGAAGGTGGGGAATCTCGAATTCTCCGGCGGCGCCGGGCGCTATTTGTTCGTCGCTGATGCGTCGGGCGCGGTCACGTTCCTGCATAGCGGCGGACGGTCGTGGCGGAAGATCAAGTGAGCGTCGTCGCTACGCAAAACGCCCGAGACCAGGCACGAACCGGCCGACTCGCCGAGCATACGCACGATACCGTTCGCCGTGAACGCGTAGGAGGTAGGGCTCCTCGACCTTGCGCACCTGCAGCTCGATGCCGAAGAGCGTCGCGACGAATGCGACGCACGCGATGAGGTTCGGCACCGCCAGCACCAAACCGAGACACCGCTACGCGCCACGAGTCGCGCATGTCGCGTTGCGCAACGAGTACGACTGCCGCCGCGATCGCCATCAGCACTAGACCAACAGCGCGCACGGTTGCCGGCAGGACGACCGCCAGCGATGACACGCCGCTCGAAAGATCTGGGAGGACTGTCAGAAGAGCCGATAACCAGCCGATGGTCAATGCGTCGCGACTTGGTACATTTGCGTCCCGGAGTAAGGGGACCGATTGCGTTTTTGAATCATGAATCCAGCAAGAATGAGAGCAAGGCCCGCAGTGCTTTGTCAGGACGGTGCGAGCCATTCGGAGTACGGAAGCGTCAGAATCGGCTCCATAATTGCCACGAAGTCTCGCGTCCGGCTACGCGGCCTTTTTCGAGTCCGATTCGATGAGCAGGTTCACGAGATCCATCACGTCGAACAGACGCGTTCTGGCATGATTGCTCCGAGCAGACGTCGTTGACTGCAAGGTTCCTTCGGGAGACGGTTCGTAGCCTGCGAAGCTGGCGCCGCACTCCCGGTTCCGCGCTGTTGGTCGTCCTCGCACTTGGGCTGAGCGGTGGCGCGCTCATTACGCTGGTCAGTCTGTTCAACGCCCTGTTCTGGCGTGAGCTCCCTGTCTCACATCCCGAACAGCTGGCTGGCGTGACTGGCATTGACGGACGCACGCCGGACGCGGGAAGCATCGGTATGCCGGCGTACCTGTTCGCTTCACTGGACAGGTCGCAGAGCGCTTTCCAGGCGTTCGCGGGGTTCCAGCGCTTCAGATTGACAGCTGTCATCCAGGACGCCAGTCAACGGTTGGACATCGAGGGCGTCAGCGGTCGGTATTTCGACACGCTCGGCGTGGGTGCGGAACTTGGCCGAGTCGTGGGGGCGACCGACGTGGACAGTGCGTCGCCTGTCGCCACGATTAGTTTCCGCTGCTGGCGAACTCGCTTTGGGGCCGACCGCGACGTGATCGGTCAGACGTTTCGTCTGCAGGGCGAGCTGGTGACCGTCATCGGCGTCGCGTCACGCGAGTTCGCGGGCCTCGAGGTTGGAGTCCCGGCCGACGCCTGGGTGCCCGCCTCATTGCCACCCCGCTTGGTAAATTGGTCACGAGGTCTGATTTTTTTCGAGGCGTTCGTGGGCCGGCTGCGCCCGGGCGTCACGCTTCAGCAGGCGCGCTCCGAGATCGAATCACTCTGGCCATCGACGCGCCAGGCCGCGGCTGAGGAAGTTGCCGCTTCGCTGGCCAAAGCGCGGGATGACGACACGCTCGCCCTTCAGCCCCAAGTCGAGTCTGCGGCCCGCGGCTTCTCGAGATCCGGATACAGAGCTGGCTATCGGCGTACTCTGGCGGTGCTGGTGCTGTTCAGCGCGATCACCATCGTGCTGGCCTGCGCGAACCTCTCGGGCCTGCTGCTCGCGCGATGGTCAACGAGGGAAGTCGATCTTGCGGTGCAGGCGGCGCTCGGCGCGTCGAACGGACGCCTGGTGTCCCAGGTCGTCGGCGAATCGCTGGGCCTGTCGATGGTCGCCTTCATTCTCAGCGCTCCCCTCGCCCTGTGGTCGGCGAAGAGCCTGACGCTGCTGCTCTGGAACAATCCGGATGCAACGGGCCCACTGGACCTGAGCCCCGATTACCGAGTCATCGGCTTGATGGCCGGCCTGGCCGGCCTCGTCGCGGTGTGCGTGAGTCTGTTGCCGGCCTCTCGTATCTGGTCCGCGAAGCACACGCTGCTGCGCGGCACGCGCGGTTTGCCCGGACGCAGCGTGACTCGATGGGGCCGGCGGCTTGCCGCCGCTCAAGTCGCCTTGTCGGTGCCCCTGCTCGTGACGGCGTGGATCGTCGCGGCGAATCTGCATCGCCTCCAGGAAGTGAACACGGGATTCCAGCCGGATGCGGTCATCGTGGCAAGCCTGACTAGGCAAAGCGGGATCGCACCAGCGGCGGACCCGATCGCGTACTTCACCCAGCTCGCCTCATCGCTCCGCGCGGGTCCTGGGATCGCGGCGGCGGCCCTGACGTTCAACGAACCGCTGTCCTTCGGTGCTGACTGGCGTCGACGCCCCATCACCGGGCGTAACGGCCGTGGCAGCGCCAGGTCGTTCGTCCTCCAGGTGTCGCCTGGCTACTTCGAGACGTTGGGCGTGCCGCTCGTGGCCGGCCGCGATTTCCGCTGGACCGACGACCGCGGTCAGAGGAACGTCGCCATCATCTCCGCGCGACTCGCCAAGGCGGTATTGCCAAATGCCAGTCCGGTCGGGCACAGCGTCCGATTGGGCGGGGAACCCGATCGTCTCCTTGAGGTGATTGGCGTGGTCGCCGACGCCAACCTCGCTGAGCCGCACGCAGCGTACCAGACGTTTCTCTTCACGGCGCTGCTTCAGGAGCCTCCACTCCGACTCGCACTGTCGTCGCCGCTTGTATTGCTGAAGTCTCCGCTTCCTCCGCACGCCGTGGAGGGACTGGCTCGACGCACGATAGCGGCCTTGGGACGAGACGATCTCGTCGAGGTCCATCCCTTGCTACGCACGCGGGATGCCGCGTTGCTTCGCGAACGCGCGATGCGCGTGGGTGCCTTCTACTTTGCGGCGCTGACGACGCTGCTGGTGTTCGTCGGCCTGTATGCGGTCTTGAACCTCGGCGTCATGAGGCGCATCCCAGAAATCGGCTTGCGCATCGCCCTCGGGGCCTCGACCCACGACATTCGCATGACGGTGATTCGCGAGGCCTTTGTCACCGCGGCGGCCGGGCTCGCGGTGGGAGTGCCGTGCGCCTTCTTCTCCGGTCGCCTGATCGCCAGCACCCTCACGCTTGTCGGACCGCACGATGTGCTCGCGTTCGGCGCCGCCATTGCGCTGATTCTCGCCCTCACCGTGCTGTCGGTGCTGATGCCCCTGCGTCGGGCGAGTCACGTCACGCCGGTCGAGGCGCTGGGGAGCCAGTGAGAGTCGACGGAGTGCAATCCTTGTGTCAGACGAGACGGAACAAACAGGGTCGGTGGCCGTCCGGCGGGCAATTTCTACGGCGTTGTGGGTCCGCAAGAGATGACGATTACTCAGGATGCCTCGACGATCACAATCGAGCGTCCCTACGGTCGCAACCGTGTGTCGATCTCTTTGAAGCTCGATGGCACTGAGGGCAAGCTCACCCTTGATCCCGGCACGCCGCCTGTCGGTACCGCCACTTCGGCGCGCGAGGACGAATGCGCTGCAGAGCGACAGACTCTTCCCGCCGGAGATCCCAAGACGCAGGCTGAAGCAATGGACATCGCCGGGAAGTCCATCAACAAGACGATCGACCTGGCGGGCTTCGCGTTTCTGGAAATGCCACTTCCGCATAACGAAGCACCCGACCTCAAGAGCTTCGCTGACGCGAGTCATGTAATCGTCAGCGGCGTCATCGGAAACCGAAGGGGCTCCGTTACCGCAGATGACCGTTGGGTCGTCTCGGCCTACACGTTCAAGGTTGATGAGGTCTTCAAGGGCTCGGTCGCAGTCGGTCAGGAATTGATCGCGCTCGTTTTGGGGGGAGCCGTCACTTTCGAAGACGGTACTTGGGCTCAAGTGGTCTTCGATCGATTCGTGACACCAACCGCTGGAGAGCGGTACGGTCTCTAGCGATCTGAGGGCAGTCTTGGGCAAGTAGCGCACAGTGCGCTCGAAATCCGTTACGCATTCAAATTACTCGGATGATCGCGGAATGACCGAGGGATGATCTGATGCCGAAGGCAACCAGCCTCGCCTGCATTATCGGGCTTCACCTCATGCTGGTCGCAGCGTGCGACTCGTCGAGTCCGGGAATCCGAATCCCGATCACCGACCAGAATCGAGCCGGCTTCAGCACGTCCTTTGCGGTGGCTCGAACCGCCGTTTACGCTGTCGGGCTCGAGTTCTCGACGCCAATCAGCGATCCCGAGGTTGATCGGTTCGTTAACTTGGCGGCCGGCAGGATCGGTTCTTCGAATCCTCCCTCGTTCGACTTCACATGGCGGGTCGTCGAGGGAAGCGCTAATCGGCCAGGGGCCAGGAGAGGGCGGGGCAACCGGGATTGTTATTACTGGAGACGGCATGGGTAGCCGTTCGTGGGTAAAGGCCCTGGATAAGCGGAATGAGACGGTTGGGTCCGGCCGGCTCAACGCTATAGCTCTGCTCTTCGGAACATTTGATGCCTGCGCCGGTCGAACCTACACCATTCGTTTCTCCCCTGGACCCGGTCTCACCCGCGTGCTTCGTACGTCACCAGTGATCTTGATCGACATCCAACACACGCTGGAAGCTGACGGGCGGGTCCACGACGATGGCCCCCGGGTGAAGCGAGGCTGCTAAACTGCGGCCCAACCTCGGCTGGCAGCCGACGGCGGCATCGCGAACTGCCAACGATTGGGATCAGGTACGACCAAAACGGTCGGGCCGTTCGTGACAGCACAGGGACAACCAAGGAAACCGTCGCCCGGCGTATCCTGCGGTGAGGAACCTGGAGCGGGCGGGAATTCCACGGTCATCTGCAATGGCGATCTGCTGCAAGACGCTGCGAGCAAGATCGATCTCGCGGCGGGCACAATTCCGGGCACAACGCACAACAACCAAACCTGCCGAGAATCCTCAAAAGCAAACCGCGTAATTTGTCAGGAAGAATTGGTGCCGAGGGGCAGAATTGAACTGCCGACACCGTGATTTTCAGTCACGTGCTCTACCAACTGAGCTACCTCGGCACGGCGGGACGCACGGGCGCGCTACGAACCACCAACTTTACCAGAAGCCCAGCACCTTCCACCACGCAAACCCGATCGTGAGCCAGATCGTAAGGTTCACGATCGAGCAGATGAAACCGACCCGCCACCAGTCCTCGAAACTTACGTAGCGCTGCGCAAAGACGATCGGCGCCGACGTGGTGCCGTAGTGCGTCAACCCGGCCGTGAGATTCGCGAGACACGCGAGGCTGTAGACGACGAGCGCCGGCGGCGCGCCGAGGCCCACTAGCATGATCGTGAACGGCGCGAACATCGCGAGCACGTGCGCGGTGATGCTCGCAAAGAAATAGTGCGAATAGAAATACATCGCCAGCGTGAGGAGCAGCACCGGCAGCCACGCCCACCCCGTGAACCAGCTGCCGACCCACGTCGCAAACGCGGTCGTCGAACCCGTGGACGCCAGGATCTCGCTCAGCGCAATGAGGCCGCCGTACCAGACGAAGACGTCCCACGCCGAGCCGGCGCCGACGATCTGATCCCAGGTGAGGACCTCGGTGACGATCAGAATGCTGAGACCGAGGAGCGCGACTAGGGTCAGGTAGGAGCTGGCGTCGAGCTGCCGCAGACCGAGCCACGCCGGCATCCAGCCGGACAGCATCCACAACACGCAGACCGTCGTGATGACCGCGAGCGTCGTCCCTTCGGCGCGGCGGATCGTGCCCATCTTCGTCAATTCCGCGCGCGCGTAGTCGGCCGCCATCGGCGTGCGGCGAATCTCCGGCGGCAAGATGCGCGACACGACCCACGGCACGACGATGCAGGAGGCGAGGCCAGGCACGAGACCCGCCACGAACCAGCTCATCCACGTCATCGTCACGCCGGCGGCTTTGGCCGCGAGACTCGCCGCGAGGACGTTGCTCGCCTGGCCGGTGATGAACATCGAACAGGCGACGACGCTGCCCTGGTAGAGCGCGGCAATCAGAAAGCGGCCCAGCCGCGGAGCGGTCGGACCGGGTGTCGACTCGAACAGCTCGCAGATGCTGCGGCCGATCGGCAGGATGATGCCGCCGCTACGTGCGGTGATCGACGGGATACTGCCGGCCAGCGTGACGTCGCTGAGGACGAGCGCGTACGACAGGCCGAGCGACGTGTGGCCGACGCCGCGGACGAACAGCAGCGCGATCCGCCGGGCGAGACCCGTCTCGCGCAATGCGACGGCCATCAGCATGGCCGCGAGCACCATCCAGACGGACGGCGACGCAAAGCCCGAGAGCGCCTGCGGCATCGTGACGCCGCCGAGCAGGACGATGGCGCACAGCCCGAACAGCACGACCACCGCGCCCGGCAGCGGACGGACCATCAAGCCGACGACCGTCGCGATGAAGATTCCCGTGATCCGCCAACCCGCCGGCTGCACCGACGCGGGGCGGGGGAGGAGATAGACGACGACGAGGTAGACAGCGACAAGCGCCAACAAACGGATGGCTCTTACCGCAGCCGGTGTGCGCGCGTCGGCGCCGACCGTGACGTCCGCGGGTTGGGCTGTCGCGTCCATGCGTGCCGAGATGCTAGCACCCGCAGGTTTCGGTTTGAGCCCGGCCTGGCGCTGCGTGAACGTGTGCGGCCGGGTTCCGCAGTAGGATGCGCAAATGGCCCAACTGCCCGCGTCTCCGCACATCAAGGTCCTGGTCTTTGCCGCCTCGCTCCGCGCCGAATCGTTGAATCAGAAGCTCGCCGCCCTTGCGGCGCGCCTCGCCGGGAAGTACGGCGCGATCGTCGATCTCGCGTCGATGCGCGACTTCGATGCCCCGTCGTACGACGGCGACGTGGAAACCTCACAGGGAATTCCGCCGGGGCCGCGCGACCTCCACCGGCGGCTCACGGCTGCCGACGCGTACATCATCGCGTCACCCGAGTACAACTTCTCGATGCCGGGTGCCCTCAAGAACGTCATCGACTGGGCCTCGCGCTTCCGCCCGCAGCCATTCGATGGCCGGCACGCTCTCCTGATGTCGGCGTCGCCGTCTCTCGCTGGCGGCAACCGGGGCTTGTGGTCGCTTCGCCTGCCGCTCGAGCATCTGGGCTCGCGGGTCTTCCCCGACATGTTCTCGCTGTCGGCGGCCCACAAGGCCTTCGCAGGAGACGACCTGGCCGATCCGGCGTTGCAGGCGCGCTTCGACAAGACGTTAGAGGCGTTCCTGTCCATCGTCGAGGCGGTGAAGCACTATCCGTGCATCAAGAGAGCGTGGGTGGAGTTCCTCGGCGAACCGCCCGGCTCGGGCGTCGATCGCGTCGATGCTGCCTAGCAGGTCGCTGAGCCCACGGCAACGTTGAGCGCTTCAGGACCGGGTGAGGATCAACAGACCCGCGGCGCGACGTGAGAACGCGTGATCGAGCCAATGGACGAGCACCCCGCCAGAGCCATCGCGAGCTCCAACTCACTCCGGAAGATCTCGAGCACTCTTCGCACGCCCGCTTCGCCATCGGCAGCGAGACCCCACAAGTAAGGACGGCCGATGAGAACTGCGGAGGCGCCCGCAGCGAGGGCCTTGAACACGTCCGTCCCGCGCCGGATGCCGCCGTCGAGCAGCACGGGCACGCGTCCGGCAACATTCACCACTTCGGGCAGCGCATCCATCGTCGCAATCGCGCCGTCGAGCTGCCGCCCGCCGTGGTTGGAAACGATGATCCCGGCGATGCCGTGCTGGACGCAGAGAGAGGCGTCCTCCGCCGTGAGCACACCTTTGATGAGAATCGGCAGGGAAGTGATCGTGCGGAGCCAGTCGATCGATTCCCACGTGAGCGAGTCGTCGAGCAGCTTGTGGACGTATTCGGTGAAGCTGGAGGTGGCCGCCCATCGCAGCGCGTCGGGCGTACCGTAGCGCTCGAGGTTGACGATGCTGATGCCGGCCGGCAGCGTGAACCTGTTGCGCACGTCCCGCTCGCGCTGGCCGAGTCGAGGCGTGTCGACGGTGACGACGAGCGCCCGGTACCCGGCCGCCTCCGCGCGCCCCACGAGATCGCGCGTCACGTCACGGT
>JBIOXD010000099.1:0-36351 GCA_044869265.1 Gemmatimonadales bacterium | reverse complement strand
GACCATCTATCTCGAGGCACGCGGCAGCGCCCCGCTTGGCACCGTGCATTTCACGCCATGGCGCGATCTCGGAGGCGTTCGCGTCGACGCCCGCTTGCTCGAGCCTGCGTCCCGCCCGCTGACGCTCCGCATCACGCTGGACAATCGCAATGGAGCGCCCGTCTTTACGAGCCGCATACCGCGTGGCGCAGCGTCGGCACGCATCGAGATCCCTCTCCCCGGCGCCCGTCGCTGGTCGCTCGACGATCCGTTCCTCCATGAGGTGACAATGCGGGTCACGGGCTCCGGCGTGGTCGAGGATCGGGTCACGTCCTATTTCGGGATGCGGACGATCTCGGTCGTCGACCTGCCGGGTACGAACCATCCCTACGTCGCCATCAACGGAACGCCCGTCTTCCTGCAGCTCGCGCTCGACCAGGCGTACCATCCGGCGGGCTTTTACACGTTCCCGACCGACAGCGTGTTACGCGACGAGATTCTCCGGGCTCGAGAGATCGGTTTGAACGGCCTCAGGGAACACATCAAGATCGAGTCGCCCCGGAAGCTCTACTGGGCCGACCGGCTCGGCATTCTGATCATGGCCGATGTGCCGAATTGGTGGGGACCACCGGACTCGAATGCCTTTCGCGAGCACGACGTCGCGCTTCGTGGCATGATCGAGCGGGACTACAATCACCCGGCCATCTTCTCGTGGGTGCTGTTCAACGAAACCTGGGGACTTTTCACGAAGGAGGGCGGCAACGAGCGGTACCTGCCGGAAACACGGGCCCGTGTCGCGCGCGACTACGCGCTCGCAAAGACGCTCGACTCGACGCGACTGGTCGAGGACAACTCGCCCTGCTGCGGCCGCGGACACACGGAGACCGATCTCAACACCTGGCACGACTACCTGCCGGGCTGGCGCTGGGAGCAGCGGGTGCGCCTGATCAGTGACAGCACGTATGCGGGATCACCGTGGAACTTCGAATCCCCCTGGCGGCAGGCACGCCAGCCGATGCTCAATTCTGAATTCGGCAATGTGTGGGGCTACGAGGGCAGCACCGGCGATGTGGACTGGAGCTGGGACTATCACCGCGCAATCAATGCGTTTCGACGGCATCCCAAGCTCGCGGGATGGCTGTACACCGAACACCACGACGTGATCAATGAATGGAACGGCTACTGGCGCTTCGATCGCTCGCGCAAGGAAACGGGCTTCGGCGACATCGTGCCGGGCATGAGCCTGCGGGATATGCATGCGCCGCTCTACATCGCCGTCGGCGACTCCGAGCTGAGTCTTGGGGTGCGGCCGAGCGAGCGCGTGGAGGTACCCCTTTATGCGTCATTCCTCACCGGCGCGCACCTCGGCGACTCGTTGACGCTTCGTACCACGTTGCGCGGTTGGAACACGCTGGGCGAGGAGAAGTCCTATGGCTCGTCGATGCGCCGCCTGGCGTACCAACCGTGGACGTCCCGACCACTCGCCCCGCTGTCGGTAACCATGCCGGGTGAGCCTGCGGTTGTGGTGCTCGCCACCAGACTCGAGGGTGACGACGGTGTGACGTTGCAGCGCAACTTCATGACGTTCGTGGTCGATGGCGATCGGCCCCCCCCCGACACCGTGCGGCTGGCCGACGGACGCCCCGCACGAGTCGCACGCATGCCGGCGACCGCTGTGCGTGACGGGCGCTGGACTCTCAAGCAATGGACGGTCCTCGGCGATCGCAAATTGAACGGCGCCGGGAGCGGTTACTTCGAGTACCGCATTCCTTGGCCCGCGGGCCTCGACGCGCGCGCCGTGGAGAGCGCGACATTCATCGTCGAGGCGTCAGCCAAGCGCCTGAATGGCAAGGATCGCGACTCGACCATTGCCGAGCACGGCGATTACATGCGAGGCGGGGGTTTCCACGATCCCAGCCGCAATCCCAATAGTTACCCGATGACCGGCGAGCACCCCTTTCCGAGCGCGGCGACCGTGCGGGTAAACGGGGTTGTCGCAGGCCGCGTGCATCTCGCGGATGACCCAGCCGACTCACGCGGCATTCTCAGCTGGCACGCGCAGCCGCGCGATGGCCATCTGCACGAGGCGGGCTCTTATGGCGAGTTGCTGCGCATCCCGCTGCTACCGGAGGCGCTGAGTGCGGCGGCGCGTACGCGGGAAATCGTCGTGCGGTTGGAAGTCGATGCGGCGCTTCCCGGAGGGTTGGCGATTTACGGCGCGCGGTTCGGGCGCTATCCGGTGGATCCCACAATCATCTTCGTACTGCGATAATCGATGCGTCCTTCGCTGGTCTGCTCGTGGATCGCCATCGGCGCCGCCTTGTTCCCATCCGCGTGCACGAAGGAGCGTGATCGTGTCGCACGCGCTCCATTCGGTCAGTTATCGGATGGGCGCCCGGTGGAGCTGTTCACGCTGACGAACGCGCACGGCATCGAAGTCCGTGCGATGACTTACGGCGCGACCATCACGGCGATCCGAACTGCCGATCGCTCCGGTACACGAGCCGATATCGTGCTCGGATTCGACAGCCTCAGCGGATACCTGGCCGGCTCGCCGTACTTTGGCGCCGTCGTGGGTCGCTACGCGAATCGCATCGCCGGCGGGCGGTTCACGCTGGATGGGGCGACCTACCAGCTGGCGCGCAACAACGGGCCGAACAGTCTGCACGGCGGGGTGCGTGGCTACGACAAGGTGCTGTGGCGTGCGGAGCCATTTCACAAGACCCTCGCGGCGGGGGTGGTGTTTCGGTACGTGAGCCCGGACGGCGAGGAAGGATTTCCCGGGACCGTGTCGCTAGAGGTCAGTTATACACTGACCGACGACAACGAGCTGATCATCGACTACAGCGCATCCAGCGACAAAGCCACACCGCTCAACCTGTCGCAGCATACGTACTGGAATCTTCACGGCGAGGCCCAAGGCGACATTCTCGATCACGTTCTGACGCTCGACGCGTCGGCGTTTACGCCGGTGGATTCCACACTGATTCCGACGGGACAAATCGCGGCGGTGGGGGGCACCCCGTTCGATTTTCGCCAGGGAATCGTGATCGGCGCGCGCATCGACGACCCGCATACGCAACTGCGCTTCGGACGCGGGTACGACCATAACTGGGTGATTGACCGTGCCGGCGGCGTGACGCTCGCACATGCGGCACGTCTCGAGGATCCGACGACCGGACGCGCGCTCGACATACAAACGACCGAGCCTGGGATTCAGTTTTATTCCGGCAACTTTCTCGATGGGAGTATACGAGGAAAAAACAGGCAGGTGTACGGCCATCGCACGGGACTCTGTCTCGAGACGCAGCATTTCCCGGATTCGCCGAATCACGCCAACTTCCCAACAACAATTCTGCGCCCCGGAGCGCGTTACGAATCCCGGACCGTCGTCGCGTTCAGCGTCAAGTAGGCTGGATCGCCGTTATCTCTACGACGAAGCAATGAACACCCGCGGCCGCTGACGAGCGGGACGAAGCGACCGGGGGGCGGGGGTCGGTACACTCGGTACACTCTTTGTGTCGAGTCGAGCGTCGGGTTGCCGATCCGCAACCTCGTCCACGTCGTCTTCTTCGACGGCAACGATGGCTCCGGTCTTCGCATCGATGCCCACATCGACGCTGCGTCGTTCACTCGCAACGTTCAGCTGATACTTGTACATCACGCGACCATCATCTTCATCGATTTCCGCGTCGACGATGTGACCGTCGGGAAAGCGCTCGAGGGCCACCGCGCGAGCCGCAGCATCGCTGATCCTCGCCTGTGCGAGCAGACCTGGGCTGTCTTCCTCGAGTACGGCAATGCCGGGCTGGATCGCGGCCCCGGGGGGCGGGGGGGGGGAGTCGGCTTGCTCGGCGGTGCCGGCAGTGGTGACGTCGCTGGAGCAGCTGGCGAGCAGTAGAGTCGCGGCGAAGAAAAGTCCTCGGGTTCGCATGGTATCTCCCGGAGGTCGGACCGGTTGGCTGGTGAGCTACACTATACCCTTATAGATCCGAACGCAGCGCTGGAGGTTGCGGTTTCATTAAGCGACGGTGGCCTCCCGCCGGCCGCGCTGCGTGCGCTGTTGCGGTAGAGCAATAGACGATAGGCCTTGTACTTCTTGAAATTCAGGCCGTTGCGCCGCCCGCTGAAGTGCTTGTCTTCGTAGCGCTGTATCTGCTTGCGGAATTTCCATCGTACGAGCTTCATCACCCACGGATGCCGGGCCACCAGCCGCGAGACGATCAGCTGATACGCGGGCTGAATGGCCTCGCGGTATGCGGCGTCGAGCAGATCGAAGGTCGGCGCAATGCCGTCGGTCATGTCGAGATCGAGCACGGGGGCGAGAGGGAAGCGGGCGATCGTGTCGCGAAAGCGCGGCAGCTCGTGCCCGCCCCCGATCGGACTCTTCCCCTCCGCCGGCACACGAAAGATGTCTGTGATCAGGACGTAGCCCCCGGGGTTGAGCAGGGAGAGCGCCTTGGTGAACGCCTCCTCGAGCGGAATGAAGAGCAGGCTCTCGCTGAACAGGATGAGATCGTAGCGCCGTTCGGTCTGGAGATCCTGGAAGCGCGTCTCGAAGATGTCGCCGCGTCCTTGCAGCATCTGCTTCGCCACACCGGTCAGCACGCCGTTCGGTGACACGCAGTCGACGGTGAATCCGCGCTCGAGCAATCGGCGCGCGGTGTTCCCCGTGCCGCAGCCCACGTCGAGCACGCTCTTCACGCCCGCGGGAATGTGCGACATCAAAAAGTCGGTGTAGTGCGCCTGTGCCTGCGCCAGGTTCTGGGGCACGCGGGCAAGTCCCTCCGGCCAGTAGCCGTAATGCAGGTCCTGCATGTTGAGGAAGTGGCGCCCGATCAGGAACCCCAACGCCAGGCCGAATTCGCTCGACGGCAAATGGCCATTCGTGAGGATGGGCAAGCTCACGGCTGATTGCTGCGGATCGACGGCGATATGTCCTCCTGGGTGCTATAAAGATACCATTCTTTCGCATTGCACCCCAAACGGACGCACCGAGCGCTCAGGGGGCTTGATCGGCGTCGCGTTACGGTGCGCGTGGCCGGTGAAGTACGCCGTCCCAGACCGCGAGGGCCGGCTTCGCGCGCATCGCGCTGTCCGCCAGTCCGAGATGCGTGAACAACAGTAAGGTCGAACCGGGCGGCGGTGGGTTCGCGCTGAGATCGAAGTCGTAGAACGTCAGTTGAAACACGCCTTTGGCCTTCGCGCTATCCAACAACCGCTCCTGCTGACCGATGTAGCGCGCCTCCTCATCCGGTGACGACACGACACTCCCAACGGTGACGGACGGCCAGCCGCCCTCGACGACCAGCACTGGCAAGGTCGTCCCCTCCGCAATGCGGCTGTAATAGTCGAGCGGGATCGACTCGGGGTCTGCAAACCCACCGAGGTAGGGATAGCTCGATAGGCCGAGGGCCTCGACGAAGGGGAAGTCAGAAAGGTCCTGCGCGATTCCTTGATACGGCCCCGTCGGTCGGCCCCACGCCACCTCCACCTGGACGCTCACGAACAGTTCGCTCGGCAGACTCGCCGATTGGATCTGCGTCGCGACGGCGTTCGCCATGGTGACCAGCGCCTGGTACACGGAATCCGGTGCTAACGCCCGGATGAGATTCGTCTCGGCCGCGAGCCCGAGATATGCTGGCTGGATCTTGAGGGCGACCGCGTAGACCCATTCGCGATACAGACGCTGCACCATCGTGTCCGTGATGCTGCGGCCCGCCGCGATGAGCTCCGGAGCTTCGGCAGCGCGGTTCAGTCCATCCGTCGCGTCCACAGTGAAGACGATATCGAGCCCGTTCGCGCGATAGTAGTTCGCGAGCGGGACCTGGACGGTGTCGACGGCATCCGCGGGCGAATAGCCGCTGAGCATCGCGGCCCACGGCGGTGAAACGTGCATGATGGCGGCGTCGGCGTGCGGGATCCAGTTGTTGATGGCGGTGAGCACGTACGCGGGCGTGCTGTCGAACCGTGGCGGCAGGGCGGAAAACCCCATGCGATACGTGCGCCGCGAGAGACTCGGTCCGGTGCCGTCGCCGCACCCCGCCGCCACGAACCCAACGCAAAGAAGGATGAGCGTTCGCGCTCTCACGCCACGAATCTAGCTGACCCCCCTTCCGGAGCCGTGATGGCTGATACAGCCACGACTCTTGACGCCCTCGCGGGGACCTTGTAGAAACGTCGGACTGACTCATGAAACCGTCGCTGCGATGGACCGCGTCTGCGTTGGCGATCTGGTGCATGCCGCCGATTGCGCTCTACAGCCAATCCGCGGACACGACAAAACCTTACACGCTTCCCCCCACCACAGTCTCCGTCACGCGCGCCGAGCTGCCGCTCACCAAAGTTCCCCAATCGATTCAGACGATCGGCCGGCAACAGATCAACGAGGCGCGTCCGACGTGGGGGCTCGACGAGGCGTTGAGCAACGTGCCGGGCGTCTATGTCGCCAACCGTTACAACTTCTCGCAGGACCAGCGCATCTCCATCCGCGGCTTCGGCAGCCGCTCCGCGTTCGCTGTGCGAGGCATCAAGGTCCTGTTGGATGGCATTCCGCAGACACTCCCTGATGGGCAGGGACAGCTCACCAACGTCGAGTTGGGCGAGGTGGATCGGATCGAAGTGCTGCGTGGGTCGTCGTCGTCGTTGTTCGGCAACGCGTCAGGAGGTGTGATCAGTATTTGGACCAATCCACAGGACATCGCGCAGCTGCGCGAAGACGCGCGGTTCGTTGTCGGGCGCTCCGGTTCGCGCACCGACCGAACGTGGAGCAAGTGGCAATCGACTACGGGTCTGCGTATCGGAAGCGGCAGCGGCCAGCTGACCATTTCACGCCTCAACTACGAAGGCGAGCGAAATCACAGCGCCGCCGATATCCGCGTGGTGAACGCCCGCTTCCAGCTCCCGGTGGTTTCCGGCTGGACGCTGGCCTTGGTGACGGACTACGGAAACATGCCGCGGGCCGACAACCCCGGCTCGCTCACGCTCACGGAGCTGCACACCAATCGCGACACTGCGCCGGTGTTGAACGTCAATCGCAATGCCGGAAAAGACGTGAACCAGCTGCAGGCGGGGGCCACCCTGCGGCGCGCCATGGCCAACGGCGGCGAGGCGGCAGTCACGATCTTCGGGTTGACTCGCGATCTGCAGAACCCGATCACCACGACCTATATCGATCTCGAGCGCTTCGATTACGGCGCGCGCGCGAGCATTACATACCCAGCCCCAATTGGCTCGCGGCCCCATCGGTTGACCGCCGGCGTGGATTTCCAGCAGCAACGGGACGACCGCAAGAATTTCAACTACCTCAACACCCCTGGCGACTCCGCCCAGCGGGATACGACCCGCGCACTCGATCAGCGCGAGCGCGTCAGCGAATTCGGGCCGTTCGTGCAGAGCGCACTCGAGCTGTGGTCGCGCGCGACGATGACAGTGGGCCTGCGCTATGACTGGGTCAAGTTCGCGGTCGAGGATCACCTCATCAACGGGACCAATCCCGACGATTCGGGTGAACGGTTGATGAACGCACTGTCGGGTTCATTGGGTATCGCGTTCAATCCCTCGTTGCAGATGACTGTCTATGGCAATGTCGGCTCTTCGTTCGAGACGCCGACGACGACGGAGCTGGCGAACTCCGCGAGCGGCTCCGGCGGTTTCAATCCCGATCTCAAGCCGCAGCACGCGTGGAATTACGAGATCGGCGCTCGTGGGACGCTCGATGAGGAAGGGCGGCTCGCGTATTCCGTGGCACTATTCCAGGCCGATGTCAGGGACGCGCTCGTGCCCTACGAGCTGGCCGCGCCTCGTTTCTACTATCGCAACGCCGGAACCTCGCGGCACCGCGGACTCGAGGTGGGCAGCGATCTGGGCATCGTGCCCGGGCTGAGCTTCGCCGTGTCGTGGACGTATGCGGATTATCGCTACCGGAACTACTCGTTCGTGACCGGCGGAGTGACACACACGCTCGACGGTCGAGCGATCCCCGGCGTCCCGAAGCACTGGCTGAACATGGTTTTGAGGACAGAGGGGATGCGCTGGACAGGCGGCGTGTGGGCCGAAGTGCAGCAGACCTATTCGTCGGACTTTTTGGTGAGCGACACGCTGAATACGCGGAGCTCGCCGTGGTGGTCCACGAACGTGCGGGTCGGGTGGCGGGGCAAGGCGAGCGGGATTCGGCTCGCGCCGTTCATCGGCGTGAACAATGCATTCAATCACAAGTACGTCAGCTCGGTGGTCATCAACGCCGCACGAGATCGGTTCTATGAGCCCGCGCCGGGTCGCAACGTGTATCTCGGTCTGTCGGTCGGAGCCGGTCGATAGTCTATGAGGCGGGGCCTGGGGCCTCGGGCCTGGGGCCTGGCAGTCCCAAGGCCTAGCAGTCCCAAGGCCCCAGGCCTCCAGCCTCGTACGAAATGGACTTCCGAGGACAGCGAGGTAGCTTGCACGCATGACAAAACTTTGTTCGCTCATCGTCGGGCTGGCAGTGCTTTCCGTGCGCACCGGAACGGCGCAGACCGCGCCACCTCCCGGCGCTCGTCCTGCGACACAGTCCCCGCAAATCGATTGCACCAAGCTTACTGTCGATAGCGCCAGCAAGACCGCGACGCTCGAGCTGGTTGCGGCAATGACCGCGCTCAATAGCGGCCTGAACTTCAATGGGTTCAAGGATGGAGGGCTGACGTTCACAGTGCCGTTGAACTGGAACGTCGTAATGCATTTCAAGAACAACGACCGTAACCTGATGCACTCCGCGGAGATCATCGATTCGGTCAAAGCGTTGCCACCGGGGCCCGTCGAACCCCCGGCGTTTCCTCAGGCGATGACGACGAAGCTCATGCAGGGGTTGTCCGCGACCGAAGCAGGTGAGATGAAATTCGTCGCGAACAAGGTCGGTGCTTACATGATTTGGTGCGCGGTGCCGGGCCACGGGCTCGCCGGCATGTGGATTCGTTTCAAGGTATCCGCCACGGAGAAGCAGCCGAGTCTCGTCGCGACGTCGACCTAGAGATCGCGTCGCTTCAGTTGCTCAACCGCGTAGTGGCAGGCGCGCGCGGTCAACGCCATGTACGTCAGCGACGGGTTCTGACAGCCGCTGGACGTCATCGCCGCCCCGTCGGTCACGAACAGGTTCGGCTGGTCCCACGCCTGATTCCACTTGTTGAGCACTGATGTTTTCGGATCCCTGCCCATGCGCGCGGTTCCCATCTCGTGATTCGTGCCCCCCGGAATACTCGGTCCACTGCGCGAGGGCTCAATGTTCCGGGCCCCGGCAGCTTCGAGCAGCTCGGCAGCGCTGACGTTCATGTCGCGGTGAATTGCCAGCTCGTTCTCGCTCCAGCGACAATCGATGTGAAGCGAAGGCACGCCCCAAGCGTCAGCCAGCGTGGGATGGAGCGTGGCCCGGTTTTCCTGCCGAGGCAGCATCTCGCCGAACCCCCAGAAACTCATCGACCACGGGCCCAGATCGGCGACGCGCGCCTTGAGTGCCTGCCCGATCCCGGGCGCGCGCAGCGCGCCTCTCCACCCGGCGCGGCCGGCCTCGCCCTGAAAGCCGTAGCCGCGAATGAAGTCGGGGTACCGTGACGTCACGTTGCGGAAGCGCGGCACGTAGATGCCGTTCGGCCGATCGCCGATGACGCGCCGGTCAGTCCAACCGTCGAACTCGCCGCTCGCGCCTCCCCACTTGATATGATCCATGACGTTGCGGCCCACTTGATCGCTCGAGTTGGCTAACCCTGAGTTGAGGAGAATCCGCGCGCTCTCGAGCGCGGACGCGCAGAGAAAGATCACGCGCGCCGTGTATTCACGCTCCACCTTGGTCCTGGCATCGATGACTTTGACCCCCGTCACACGAGTCTTATCCGGCGTGGCGGTCAAACTGCGCACGATGCTGAAGGGGCGGAGCGTCAGGCGACCGGTCGCTTGCGCGGCCGGCAGCGTTGCGTTGACGCTGCTGAAGTACGATCGAGTGACACACCCACGCTGGCAGGGGCCGCAGTAGTGGCACGGCGCGCGACCGTTGTGTCGCACCGTGAGGTTGGCCACCCGGCCGATCGTGAGGATTCGAGTCCGTCCGAACGCGTCGGCCATCCTTCGGCGCACGTGCTGCTCGACGCAGTTCAACGCCATCGGCGGGAGGAAGGGCCCGTCGGGCAGATGCGCGAGTCCTTCGGCCTGACCGCTGACGCCAATGAAACGCTCGACCCGGTCGTACCAGGGCGCGAGGTCGGTGTACCGAATGGGCCAGTCGACGGCGATCCCGTCTCGCTGGTTGGCCTCGAAGTCGAGGTCGCTCCAGCGATAGACCTGCCGGGACCAGATTATGGACTTGCCCCCGACTTGTCGCGCACGAAACCAAAGGAACGGTTGATCGGCGGGCGTGCTGTACGGGTTCTCGACGTCGTCGGTCCAAAAAACGTGACTAAGCTCATCGAATGACACCGAGCGGCTTTGAATCGGCTGGCGTCTAGCCACGGTGCGGCGGTCGCCGAGGCCGCGGAATGGCATGTCCCACGGCGGCGTGTGCTCAACGTAGTCCCGCTCCGCGACAATCGGCCGGCCGGCTTCGAGTACGAGCGTGCGCAGGCCCAGCTCCGTCAATTCCTTGGCGGCCCACCCGCCTGTCATCCCGGAGCCGACGACGATCGCGTCGAACTCAGCCGGCTTCATACGGGCGCGCAGCCGTCGTAGCGCGAGGCGAGCGGATACAGGCCGAGTGCGTGCATGCCGGTCTCGGACGTACACCAACCGTACACCGTCAGAAACTTCAACATGGCAAACCAATGCTGGTTGGCCCCCGCCCGCTCGTTCCCGGGTCCCGCTCGCAAGGCGGTGACCTCATTGTCGAGTGACGTGAGGACCGCCACCTGTTCCGCCTCCGCACAGCTCACGAAGTCGCGGCCGGCGCTCGCCCGACAGCGGGCATCCAGATCGTCCAGGCCCGCGAGCAGACGCGCGCGCTCCTCCGGTGTATGCCAGTCGGCCAACATCTTGTCGATGAAGACGCCGACGTTGGCCTCGGTAGCGCCCGGAAGAATTCGTTCTGCCGCGATGATTATTGTCCGCTGGAGGTGATCGAACCGCGGGAGCCCCGAGTTTGCATCCCGATGCACTGCGCGACCGAACGCGAGGAATTCGGCCGGCGCGAAGGCCTGCACGGCGTGGACTCCCGCCGTCGCGGCCAACCATCGGATCAGGTCGCGTCGCTCCATCACGGATTAGCCTAGCTCTTTCTGCCGATACCGGAAAGCGGCATGTCATGTCGATTACTAGATTTCACGCCCCCATGACCGACGCCACCCCCCAATCCCATGTAGAAACGCCGGCGAGCTTCTGGAAGACCATTCGCGAAGCCATTCGCGGCACGCATCACGACTACACGTCGGGTCCGATCGGACGCGCGATCATTCTGCTCGCCGTGCCGATGGTGCTCGAGATGCTGATGGAATCCGTATTCGCTGTCGTCGACATCTTCTGGGTCGGGCACATCGGCCCCGACGCGGTGGCGACGGTAGGGCTCACCGAGTCGATGCTCACAATCTGCTATACGGTTGCGATGGGGCTCTCGATCGGCGTGACGGCGATGGTGGCGCGGCGCATCGGCGAAAAGAATCGCGAGGGAGCGGCCGAGGCGGCGGTGCAGGGCATCGCGCTTGGCGTGATCGTGGCGGCCATCCTCGGCGTGGCGGGTGTCGTGCTCGCGCCCAGGCTGCTCGGCCTCATGGGTGCATCTCCTGCGGTCATCGCCACCGGCCAGACCTACACCCGCGTGATGCTGGGTGGGAACGTCGTCATCCTGCTGCTCTTCCTCATCAACGCGATTTTCCGCGGCGCCGGCGATGCCGCCATCGCGATGCGCGTACTCTGGCTCGCGAACTGGATCAACATCTTCCTCGGACCGCTGCTCATCTTCGGCATTGGTCCCTTCCCGGAGCTGGGCGTGACCGGCGCCGCGATCGCGACGACCATTGGGCGCGGCAGCGGCGTGCTCTATCAACTGTATCGTCTGTGGCGTCGGGACGGCCGGATCGTGATTCACGGCCACCAGATTCGGCTCCAACCGGCGGTGATGAGAACGCTGCTGCGGTTGTCCGGAACGGGGACGTTCCAGGTCTTTGTAGGTATGGCGAGCTGGATCGGCCTCACACGCATCAACGCGTCGTTCGGGACCGACGCACTCGCCGGGTATCAGATCGCGATCCGGATCATCATCTTCGCGCTGTTGCCCTCGTGGGGCCTCGCGAACGCGGCGGCGACGCTCGTGGGCCAGTCGCTGGGCGCCGGGAAACCGGAGCGCGGCGAGCAGGCGGTGTGGAAGGCCGCTCTGTATAACGTGTTTTTTCTTGGAACAGCCGGGCTGGTCTTTATCGTGTTCGCGAATCCGATCGCGCATGTGTTCTCGAAGGATCCGGCGGTTGCCGGAATCGCGGCCGACTGCCTGCGCATCATCAGCTACGGGTATCTGTTCTACGCCTACGGGATGGTCCTGACGAATTCCTTTAACGGGGCGGGCGATACCTGGACGCCGACGTGGCTGAATCTGTTTTGCTTCTGGCTATGGGAGATTCCTCTGGCCTGGTTGCTGGCGCGTCATTTCAGGATGGGACCTCAGGGCGTCGCCTGGGCGGTGACGATTGCGTTCTCGACACTGGCCGTCGCGAGCGCCGTGCTGTTCCGGCGCGGCCGCTGGAAGACGAAGCGCGTCTAGCTATTTTTGCCAGGACATGACGCGCTCCCGGTCGGTTCGCTTTGTAACTGCACTGATCGCCCTCGTTTTCACCCTGGGGACGACGGGCCCGGAAACCCACGCGTGTCCGATTCACAGCGACGTCCCCGACACGTCGCATTCGCATCATCCTAGCGAGAGCGACCAACAGCAGACGGCGCACTGCACGTGTCCGCAAACATGCGGCCCGACGGGCGTCACGGTGGCCTGGCAACCGCCGGCTGCAGCGTGGGACGCGCAGGCTTCGGCCGTCGTGGCTCTCGCAGCGAATCACGCGTCTTCGGTTGTACTTCCCGCTCGCAAGCATCTTCGTCCTCTGGCGCAGGCCCCTCCACTTCTCGACGCGTAGCCGTTGAGCCGCTGAGCCGCTCGAACGTCGAGCGCTCAGCTCTACGACTCACACTCGCTTTTTCACCCCTGGTGGAGGGGACACATGTCTATTGGGAGACTGCCGTGCTACGTCGTGGTCATGTGCGCAGCACTGCCGTACCGTGCGATCGCTCAGGATGCAGCCGTGCAGTTCGGTGAGCAGCCATCGCTTGCCGTCACGGGATTCGCGGTTGGGGATGCCGGTTATGACCGGAATCTCGCGCGGGGCACAGCGCTCGCTTCCAAGATCGCGCTCAGCCTGTTTCGGCCCTGGTCGGACCAATTGTATCTGTTCGGCCAACTCACGACGCACGTGGAAGCCGCAGACAGCGGGCCGCCCGAAACCCATATCGAGATCGACAATCTGATTTTCAGCTGGACGCCGGCCAACGTCTCGGCGCTTTCGTTGTCCTTCGGGCGGTTCGACGCACCGATTGGTTTCGAACGCGATGATGAGCCGCTGAATCTCGTTCCGACGAGCTCGTTCACCTTTGAGAACGCGCGCCCCGTGAAATTCACGGGCCTGCTCGCTCGCTATGCGCTGAATCCACGTGTGAGCGTGCTCGGCATCGTCGCGAACGGGTGGGAGCTCGAAGCCGACAACAACAGTGGCAAGACGGCGGGTCTCAAAGTTCAGGTCTTCCCGTCGTCGAATCTTGCTATCGCGGCGGGAGGGCTCTACGGGCCGGAGGAGGACACGACGGGGACCGTGCACCGCACGCTGCTGACCGGCGACGTGACGTGGCAACCGTCGCAACGCCTCATTGTCCAGGCGGAAGCGCACTACGGGTCGGAGCCAGGCGTCAACTGGACCGGTGCGGTCGGGCAAGCATTCTGGCGCTTCGGCCGGCGGACCGGGCTGACGGTACGCGGTGACGTGTTCGATGATCCTGACGGCGTGCGGACGGGAACGGCACAGACACTGCAATCGCTGACGATCTCGCCCTGGTACTTCTATCGCGAAGCGCAGGAAGGCGTCTTCTCGAACATCGAGTTCACGTCGTTCCGCCTTCCAGCGTTTTCGCTGCGACCGGCCGTGCGGTTCGATCATTCCAGCCAGCCGGTGTTCGAGTCGAAAGACGGAACGCTGAAACAGTCCAACATGACGGCGTTGATCGAGCTCGTGTACGTCTTCTAGGAGACCCCGTGCTTTACGATTTGCGGCATAGCGATCTTCGGCTGCGGTGGCTCGTCACTCTGCTTCTCGCCACCCTCGGTGCGTCGTATCTGTTCGGCGCGTGGATGGTGGGTCTGTACGCGGGGTTCACCCCCCGCAAGGTCGCCGAGACGTATGGTCCGGCCGGGGAGACGCCGATGATGATGCAGATGCCTCCGGAGACGACGGTGGTCACGGAGCACTCGATTTCAATGCACGACATGGGGGAAGAGCAGCATCACGTCGATCTAGACCTGCTTGTGCAAGACACACACGTGCATATGCCGATGTACGCGGTGATCGCCGCCTGTCTCTCGCTGATCGCGCTGGGCCTGGCGATCCCACGCGGAGCGAGCATGGCGATCATCGTGCTGCTGTTCGCCGCGCCGTGGCTCGATTTCGCCGGCATGTGGCTCACGAAGCTCGTGGCGCCTGGTTTCGCGATCGTCACCCTCGCGGGTGGCTGGGCGATGGCGCTGGGGTACACGGTTGTCGCGGTTCTTGCTCTTTGGCAAATGTGGTTTCCCAGAACTGGAGATACATCCCAATGAAGACACTCTTACTTGGCGCGGTTGCCGCCGCGCTGCTCCATATCACGCCGACGGTAGTGTTGGTAAAGCGCGAACAGGCTGTGGCGCGGCTGCTGCCGGGGGCAGATGAGTTTGCCGCGCGGGAACTGCACCTCAGCAGCGCAGACTCCAAGCGGTTACACGATGCGGTAGGATGGGAGCCGCCGGACGGAGTTGTCACGTTCTACCTCGGCAAGATGCAGGATCGCGTCACTGGCGTGCTGCAATTCATGCGGGTGGACTGTCAGCACGGTCCCATCGAGCTTGCCATCGGCTACGACCCGCGTGGGACGATTCGCGCGGTGGAAGTGACCAAGGCAACGGTCGAAATGAAGCCTTGGATCGTCGAGGCGCTAAGGGCCGGACTCCTCAATGAGTACCGAGGCATGGCGGTGGGAGGCGAGCCGGCCGGAGCCACGAAAGTGAAGCCGCAGATCGGTGCGATGCCGGCGTACATGGCCGAGCTGATCGACAAGGGCGTGATGCACGCGAATGCGGCGTATCGGCTGTTCTATAGGTAGGTTGGAAGGTTGGAAGGTTGGAATGCTTTCACCGTCCAACCTTCCAACCGTCCAACCTTCTACGGTCTCAAGTATCCCCACGTATGTAACCGATCAAAATCCTCGAACCAGCGATCCCCGATGTCTTTCCGGTAGTACATGTTGGGGATCATGATGTTGTCGATGCGGTTGTAGGCTTGTTTCTGCGCGGCCTTCATCGTGGTGCCGGTGCCGACTACGATGAGCACGACGCCGGACGTCCCGGTGACGATCCACTCGTTGTTGAACTGCTTCACGTCCTCGATATGGACGCCGTCACGTGTCGGTTTCTTGAAGATGATGACGGCGTCCTTTGACGTCTTGGCAAAGGTTTCGGGGTCAGTGTAGGGGAAGGGGGGGACCATGATGCGCACGCCGACCTGGAAACCGCTGCGCGCTTTGAACGTTGTGATCGAGCCTTCCGCCAGCTTGTAGAAGAACTCGCCGATGGGCGTGAGCATGCCTTCCTGCTGAATGCTGATCGTGGGATACCCGAAGCGCGAGGTGAATTCGAGCGGGTAGATACCGTTCGAATTCACCATGCAGTTGACGTCGATATACCCGACGTAGTGCTCCTCCCGCAGGCGTTGCTCCATCTTCTTGAGCGTCGCGTTGAAGATCCGTGTCGGCTCGCTCCAAAACATCGTCGTTCCCATCTCACCCGTGGACGGGCCGATGTCGCCGGGATAGAGCTTCTTGTGCTCGAAGTTGATGTTGACGGGCAGCACGAACTCGGTGCCGTTGAAGAACGCGCCGGCCGCGACCTCGACGCCGACGATCCGGCGCTGCAGCTGAAAGGCCTTCACGCGATCAGCCCAGGCGCGCTGGTAGTCCTCCAGCACCTGGATCACATCCTTGCCGTCTTCGTCCTCGCCCACGAACAGCAGCTGCTTGATGTTTTGCGCCTCCCCGCTCGGCTTGATGACATAGCGGTTGGGGTTCGCGCGCACGAACGTCAGGGCATCGTCGAACGAATGAAAGTTCTCCTGGGGAATGATTGCCACACCGGCCTTCTTGAGCTCCTGCTGGCCGAACGCGCGGTCATCCTCCAGCTGGTCGGTATAGGGCGTGCCGCCGACGACGAGCTTCCCCGTCTGGCGCAGCTGCTGTGCCTTTGCGCCCTGGCCGAGGACGTCATCGAACACGATTACGTCGGCCCACGGGACCTCGCGCACCCAGTCGTCGGTCTTCGGGACGAAGCCATCCGCGATTTCCGTCTCGTCCTTGGACTCGATGAACAGCTTTACCTCGTGGCCTTCTTTGACGACCTGCCACGCGATGTCCGCGATCAACGCGTCGAGAGACACGAAGAGGAATTTCTTTCTATCCAAGGCAGCTCCGGGTTGTGGCAAATAATAAGCAGGTCCTTCGCTGCGCGCGCCTGCGGCGCGCTCCGCTCAGGATGACATCGCTGGACGCGTGTTGTGAGAAAGAAGGGGGAGAGTCGAGATCGGCAGGTCAAGACACTCGGCAGGCAGGCGGTTTCGTGTACTTCGGATCGGCAACGACGTCTCACGTGCAACGATCGAACCTCGGCTACGTGAAGCGCTGACCTTTCCCATCGTCAGGGGTGAGGACCCTCGGCGAGAGGGCTGCCGAGGTGTGGACCCTCCGCGAGCGGGTCAGACGTGAGGACGAGCCTAGTTGCGCTCCGGGCCGGCCGTGCGCGGAACCCCGAACCGATCGAGCGCCGCGTAGGCAATTTCCACCATCGTGTCTTCCGACAATCCCCATCGCGTCGCCAACTTCTGTAGCGCGATCAGGTGGCGATCGAGAAACGCCGCGATCTCGGCCGGGTACACGGTGACACCCACCTTGTTGCCGTGAGAGTCGTGGGCCGCGACCCTGCAGCAACAGGCCACGAGCAGCAGCAACGTCGGATCATCCAGCGCCATGAACCAGAGCCAGTAGGGGAATTCCGCGTCCAGCGCCCGGACGTAGGCGTGCACCTCCGGAATCACCCACAGCTCCCGAGCATCATTGTCGTATCCGTCGAAGAAGAGATGCACGCGGGCTTTGAACCGGTGAACCGCTTCGGCATCGGCGAGCACCGGCTGTAATACGTCCAAGGCCGGTTTCAAATCGCCGGTTTCGACCCAGACACGCTCGACGTAAACGTCATAGCAGAACCCGGGTTGCGGTGGATGACGATGCTGTGAGGGAGGCATCGACGCGGAAGTTAGCGAGGGACCTGCTCGTTGGGAAAGCACAAAGGCGCGGCAGGTGACCATCCACCGACCGCGCCTTGCGTTCCGGGCTGCCGCGGCATCACGCCGCCGCCGGCGTGCTACCACCTGCCTCGTCACGCAGGGAACTCTTCCGCACCGGTCCCACCACATTCCGCGCGCTGGCCCACGCGCCCATCAACTCCTCGTTGTCACCGAACCGATACCGCACCAGCCCGTCGAGCACCCGCACCTGCTCGGAGATCTCGGCGAGCACGGCGCGCAGATCGGCGGTCGCACCCACGTGACCGAGCCGCGCCACGCGCGTGGCCTCGAGCGTTTTCTCGAACTCGGCCAGCGTCGCTGTCAGATCATCGAGCAGCTTCGCCGACATCCCGCGGCTCACCAGCACGTCCTTCAACGCCGTAGCCTTTTCGAGCATTCCACGGGCCATCGTGAGGAACGCCTGGTTCGAGCCGCGCGGCTTGGGGAGCCGGAACTGCGCCGCGAGCTCCGTGTTTTGCCGCGCCGCCGCCGCGCCGACTGCCGACAGGTAGCGCAGCAGCTTGCTCTGCAGCGCGCGCCGCACCTCCGCGCGCTGCTCCGCCGCGCCCCGCGTCGCCACAACGCCGGCCCGCTGCTGCGACGCGAGCAACTCCGCGCGCTGCACCAACTGTTCCAACCGTGCGACCGCCCCTTCCTGGGTCGCGCCGTCCGTCTGATGGGTCCGGAAGAAATCACGCACCCGCACGGCCATCTCCAGCCGTCTCCGCAAATCCGCGCGCATACATCCTCCCTCCGCTGCTGAGTGTGCATGGCACGCTGTCGTGTTTCGTGCCGCCGTCGTGAAGTTCGCGACGCTCGAGTGGGAATGCGATTATCGCGCCACGACGCTGCAGCGCGGCGCATGATGGTATCAACGTCGCGGTGTCCTCAAAGCAGGACGCTCGTTGCGAAACTTTTCTCGAGCAGCGCGAATCAACGACACGAACTCCGGGGAACCCCTAGGTCGTGTGGATCAACTCTGTCTTCTCTTTGTAGAGAGCGAAGCGCGCGATGTCATCCCGAGCGGAGCGCGCGAAGCGCGCGAAGCGAGGGACCTGCTTTTCGAGAAGGCGCCCATAACCATGGGCACGTAATGTGGAACCGTCGCCACGCACTGGCCCACCGCCGGCCCGTTGGCCGGTTTCGACGGTTCGCGAGGCAGTTACGGCGTCGCTCCCCCGCCGCAGCTCCCATCGGGCGCGCGCTCGGTCGGGTAGGTGATGCCCAATTGCTCGAGATAGGTGCGGTACTTCTTGGGATCGTAATAGAGGCGGCGCATCGCGGGCCGGTAGCGCGCCATCACGTCCCGATTCAGCTCGATGGCCGGACGATCCTGCGGGCGAATCAGGGGCTGATACTTGATGTTCTTCGTCTGCACGTTGCGGAAGTAGTCCCAGGCCTGCGTGACGAGCTCCGGGCGCATCAGGAAATCGAGCATCGTCATCGCCATGGCCTTCGCGCCCGCGGTCGCGCCTTTGTGCGCGATCGGTGTTGCCATGGCGATCGCGTTCGCCCAGTTGTGTCCCGGCAGCCTGGGGATGTTCGAGGGGAAGCGCAGCGTGGCCGTGGGGAGGTTCCACGACACATCGCCGATGTCGTCCGATCCGCCGCCGGTGCGCTCATTCGGTCTGAGCGCCGGCCGCAACGTATCGAGCGTCGTCGCGAGGCCCGAATCGGGCACGCCGAGCTCGCGCTGCAGCGCTTTGGCGAGCCGTTGATCGGCGTCGCTCCACTCGGGCAGCCCCACCTGCTTGATGTTCTCGTACATCGCCTCGGCGATGACTCTATTGAAGTGCCCGGGCCACGCCGAGCCGAGAACGCGCGGGGGCAGGAGGGTGGTGCTGGTCATCATCGCCGCCGCACGCGCGATGGTGTCCGCGAGTGCGAACAGCTCCTGGATGTGCGGGTAGTCGAGCTCGCGCAAATAGTACCACACGGACGCCGTGGGCGGGACGACGTTGGGCTGATCGCCGCCGTCGGGGATGACGTAGTGCGATCGATGGGGGAGCCGTAAATGCTCGCGCCGATAATTCCAGCCCACATTCATCAGTTCGACCGCGTCGAGCGCGCTGCGGCCCCGCCACGGCGCGCCGGCGGAGTGCGCACTCGTGCCGCGAAAGCTGTAGAGCACGGACACGAGGCCGTTGCCGGAGATGTCGCCCCAGGATGTCGAGAGATTGTTGTCGACATGTGAGAAGATCACGAGATCGACGTCCTTGAACAGTCCGTCGCGTACGAAATACGCCTTCGTACCCACGAGCTCTTCCGCCACGCCGGGCCACAGCTGAATCGTGCCGGGCAAGCGCTCGCGTTGCATGATCTGCTTTACGGCGAGCGCCGCGGTAATGTTGACTGCCTGGCCGGAGTTGTGACCTTCACCGTGGCCCGGCGCGCCTTCGATCATCGGCGCATGACAGGCGACGCCGGGCTTTTGCGATGCCTGGGGGATGTCATCGATATCCGAGCCCAGCGAGATGACGGGCTTCCCGGCGCCCCATGTGGCGACCCACGCCGTGGGGATCCCGGCGATCCCTTCGCGGACGGTGAACCCGTTGCGGCGGAGCAGGTCGACGAGATAGCGCGAGGTCTCGGTTTCTTCAAAGCCCAGCTCGGCAAAGCTGAAGATCTGATCGACCATTTGCTGGGTGAACTGCGCTCGGCTCGCAACATCGCGCACGGCTTCTTGTTTGAGCGCCGTGAGTCGGGCCGATTGTGAGGTTGCAGCTTGCACAAGGATTAGCAGCGTATGGAACGACGGCATTGCCTCACCCCCTGGCCCCCTCTCCCGCTGGGAGAGGGGGAACGTAAAGTTGGCGTGGACGCGAAAGCTGTATATTCCCGCAACTCACGTCCAGCGGGCTACTCTCAATGATTCGATTTGTTTTCGCAGCGCTTACGGCGCTCCTTGTCGCATCGACACCACAGGTATCCAAGCCGGCTTGCGCTCCAGACAATGTGGGCCTCACTCTGCCGCAGGGATTCTGCGCGCTCCTCGTGGCGGAATCGATCGGGCGCGCGCGGCATCTGGTCGTGCTCGAAAACGGCGATGTCATGGTGGCGGCGGCGGGTGAGGACGGCGGTGTCCGGCTGCTGCGGGATACCACGGGCGACGGCAAGGCCGATATCGTGCGCTCGTTCGGGGTGGGCGGCGGGACGGGGATCGCGTTCGCCGGCGAATACCTCTACTTCGGCACGAACGACGCGATCGTCCGCTGGCATTGGCAGATCGGGGCACTCGCGCCGCCCGGCGGGGCGGGGGCGACTCCCGACACCGTCGTCAAAGGACTGACGAACCGGCGCTCGCACGCAGCCAAGAGCATCGCGATCGGGTCCGACGGCCAGCTGTACGTCAATATCGGCGCGCCATCCAACTCCTGTCAGGCGCAAGAGCGCACGCTCGAGTCGCCCGGGCAGGATCCCTGTCCGCTGCTCGACATCGCCGGCGGGATCTGGCGGTTCGATCCCAGGCGGGGCGGCCAAACCCAGTCCGACGGTCAGCGATTCGCGACAGGGCTGCGCAATGCGCTCGCATTGGCGGTCGATCCCGGCACCGGCTCGCTCTTTGCCGCCCAGCACGGGCGCGACCAGCTCTCGGAGCATTGGCCGAAGCTCTACGACTCAACCCAGAGTGCCGAGCTACCGGGTGAAGTCGTGTTCCGGCTCCAGGCAGGGGGCGACTACGGGTGGCCGTATTGCTACTACGATTGGCGGCGCCGTCAGAACGTGTTGCAACCCGAGTACGGTGGAGACGGGAAGACGGTGGGGCGGTGCGAGTCGGCGCCGCGTCCGGTGGTGGCGTTCCCGGGTCATTGGGCCCCGAACGGCATGGCGTTCTACAATGGCCGGCGCTTCCCCCAAAAGTATCGGGGTGGGTTGTTCATCGCGTTCCACGGCTCGTGGAACCGCGCGCCGCTGCCTCAGGCCGGTTACAAAGTGATGTTCGTGCCGATGGCGCGGGGAGCGGCCACGGGTCCCTCAGAAGTATTTGCCGACGGATTTGCGGGGCCGGAGGTCACGCCGCGCGGCGCGCGCTATCGTCCCACGGGAGTCGCGGTAGGTCCGGACGGCTCGCTGTTTGTCACATCCGATCAGGGTGCGGGTGCTGTTTTTCGGATCGTCAGCCAGCCCTAACGCCGTCCGCCGAGCCGGGCGCGCGCGATCGAGTCCGCCGTCGCCAGCGCCCGGTCCGACTCCCATTTGTGGTAGAGCGTGAGGCAGGACGAGAGATTCATGTCCCGCTTGTTCATGCACGACTGCAGCTCGCGGCGATGCTGAGGCAGCTCGGAGTTCCAGAGCGAGTCGCTGGTCTCTCGCACGCGCGATAGTGGCCAGCCGGCGACGAGCAGGCAGTTAGCCAACTGTTCGGGGGTGCGGCGACAGGTCTCCATGTCGCGCCTGTGCTTTGACGATTCGACGGCCCACGCCGAGTCTTCGCGCCAGTCCTTAATCGAATCGAGCTCACGGTGCCGATCCGTCGCGGCACGCTGGGCGTCGGCGATTTTCCAGCGGTGTAGCTGCACGAGACATTGTGCCGTGCCCTTGGCATCGAGCGATATCGAGCTGCACTCGACCACCTCGGCACGCTGATTCCGCTTTTTGCCGCAAGCGCCAACCAGCACGGCAAGACCCAGGAGCGCGATTACTCCCCTGAACGGAGGTTTCATGGGCTCCTAAGATAAATCGTGCGTGGTGCGTGGTGCGTGGTGCGTGGTAAGTTGCGTCGAGACAACGACGTACCACGTACCACGCACCACGTACTACGCACCAGGTTCTCACCGCAGCAATAGAAACACATCGTAAAGTGCATGAGTCCAAGCAGTTACACCGAAGCCCCGCAGGAGGTAGAGACCGCTGAAGAACAGACCGGCGATGGAGCGAAACACAAACGAGTAGATGTCCCAGTTATCGCCGAACGGCCCGATGTAATGGAACGCCGAAAAGATCAATGCGCCCGTCACCGTCGCGGCAACACCAGCGACGAGCGGGCGCCAGCCGAGGACTTTGTGTCCGAGCCAGGCGAGCGCTCCGACCAGCAGCACCCGGAATAACAGCTCCTCGTAGATTCCGGCGCCCAGCGAAATCATCAGCAGAGTCAAACGATCGATCTGCTGGGGGGGTGGCGTGCCGATCGCCAGGGGCGGTGGTCCGCCGAGGATTGCACTGGTGAGGCCACCCACAACGATACCGAACGCCAGAGCCAGGAAGACCGCTTCAAGCAACATCCCGCCGAGTAACGCCGGGCGGATGGAGGCGCGATTGGCCCGCACGTCTTTGGCAATGAGCCACGCACCGACCGCGATCAGGCACAGGAGGAACAATCGCGGACCCCAGGCGCCTGCGAGCCAGACAAAGAGTGCCTGGAGCGCGACGTCCGCGCCGTTGCGGATGGTCATGCCTTGGGGGCCTGCAGGAGCCAGCGCCGCGAGAACCTCATAGAGTATGAGGAGTGGTAGGGCAAACAGCAGGCTGTAGCGGGGTGCGCGGCTCGCCTGCCAGTATGTGCTGATCATTCTTGAATCTTATCCTTCACCGAGGTCCGTACAGAGCCCTACGCGATGCTTCCGATTCTCGTTACCGCCGTCCTTGCCGCGCAGGCCCCCTCTTCCGCCGGCGCGCTGCCATCGCGCGATACCGCCGGCGCCTATCTCGACGCCGACGCCCGGCGTCTCGTGGCGGCCGCTCGATCCCGGCGCGAGACGATCGACCGATCCATCACGAGCTATCGAACGACAATGCGCGAGCGCATCGGGGTCGGGATCCGCGCGTTGCGACGCGACAGGATGCTCTACCGGCGGGAGCTCGCGCTCCGGATCGACTGGCGCCGTGACTCGGTCACGCTCATCGACGTCGTGGGGGCGCGCCAAACCGTGCCCATCGCCGTTCCCAAGCCACAGCTGCCCGAAGATCTGAAGAAGGACGTCGGCGACTACGTGTTCGATCCCGCGGACGATCGTCTGACCGTCGGCTGGGGTGGAGAGAGTCGGTCACGGCGCGACAGCGTCCAGGACTCAACCAGCCATCGCGAGGATATCGAGTTCAAGCACCCGCTCGCTCCAGCCAGCGAGGCCGACTACCGCTTCGCCGCCGGTGATTCGAGTGCCATCGTTTTTGCGGATGGCCGCACGATTCGGCTGCGGGAGCTGAAGATCATTCCACGACGGCTCGAGTTTCGGCTGATGTCGGGATCCTTCTGGATCGATGAAGGCTCGCACGCGGTCGTGCGGGCATTGATCCGTCCGGCGAGGCCCTTCGATTTCGAACAAGATGTGGACGAGGACGCCGGCTGGATTCCCGGCTTCGTCAAGCCCATTCGGATCGAGGTCCGCTACATCACGATCGATTATGGTCTGTGGACCGGGCGCTGGTGGTTGCCGCGCGTCATCGCCATGGACGCCGTCGCAACCGCCGGCTCGGTGCTGCAGGTGCCGATGCGCTACGAGCGCATCTACGACAACTACGAAGTCACGGGCGACACGGCGGCGCCGCTTGCTCCGCGGCCGCCGGTCGCGAGCGCGGCGGAGGACTCAATCGCGCGGGCCGCGTGTCACGAGCGTGAGGACCGTGAGAAAATCTCCTGCCGATGCTTCAACGGCCGGTGTCAGGTGTTCAGCGTGAACCTCCCGACCGACACGGCGGCGCTGCTCGCGAGCGCGTCGCTACCTCCGCCATTCGGCTCCGCGAATGACACAGTGCTTTCCGCCGGTGAGATGCAACAATTGACGCAGGGGCTGGGCGATCTGCCGCAAGCGCCCTGGCAATTCCATGCGCGGCCGCCGCGCTGGGGATTGGGCCGCTACAACCGAATCGAAGGTTTGGCTCTCGGAGCCCAAGGTCAGCTCGAGCTCGGCCGGCTCGCGCTCGAGGGCACAGGCCGCATTGCCACGACCGACGCGACGCTCGACGTCGAAGGCGGCGCGCTACGCGAAACCGGAAACGCGCGGCTCAGGCTAGCCGGGTATTACCGCCTCGCAGCCGTCGATCCGACGGCGCGCTCCCTCGCCATCGGCAACTCCCTCAATGCGCTGTTCCTGGGCCGCGACGATGGCGACTATTTCCGCGCGGCGGGCGGGGAGCTGACGATCAGACCGGCGATCACGCTGCCACAGTCCTTCTCTATTCGAGTCTTCGCCGAGCAACAGCGCGTGGCCATCAAACGCACCGATTTTTCCATTCCCAATCTGATCAACGACCTCAACGTCTTTCGTCCCAACATTACGGCGGAGTCTGCGGATCAATTCGGCGCGTCGGTCACGTTCCGAACGCAGCGCGGAATCGATCCCGAGCGCACGATGGTGTCGAGCGACGTCACGATCGAGGGCGCAACAGGGACGTTCGACTTCGGTCGCGCCAGCACAACGCTCCGGGCCACCGTGCCGGTGACCCGGCGGGTTGCCGGCGCCATCGAGGCGGCGGCAGGGATTTCCACCGGCCGCGTACCCATCCAGAGCTACTGGTATCTGGGCGGCCCGGGCACGCTGCGCGGCTATGATGGTGCGGCAACCACCGGCGACGCGTTCTGGCGCGCGCGCGCGGAGCTTGGAAACCGCTGGCCGGGGGCGCGTCTCGTGCTGTTTTCCGACGTCGCGCGCGCCGACTCCCGCGACCGCCTGTCGCTCGCTAACCCGCTTGCCAGCGTCGGGGTTGGGGTAAGCGTCATGGACGGACTCTTCCGCGTGGACCTCGCGCGCGCATTGCGATCGCCGACGGGATGGCGCCTCGACTTGTATAGCGACGCAGCGTTGTAATTGCGCGGCACTCAGAGAGACATCATCGTTCGTGCCTTCGACACCTTAAAGGGTGCGCTCGGCAGACACTGCCCTTAAGGGCAGCGCTTTGCCGAGCACACGCTTTAGCGTGTTGATGAACAACATGACCCAACCAATCACTCCAAGTGTCGATCTCAAGCGTCAGCTGACGCTCTTCGACGCGGTCATGCTCAACGCGGGAACGATGATCGCCTCCGCGATCTTTATCGTTCCCGCCACCGTCGCGGCGGCAGTAAACGGCTCCGCGCTGATGACGGCGGTTTGGGTCATCGGTGGGCTCGTGTCGCTGCTCGGCGCGCTTTCGGTGGCGGAGCTCGCGGCGGCCTACCCCGAGGCCGGGGGTCAGTACGCCTACCTGCGCGAGTCGTACGGGATGGTGTGGGCCTTCCTGTATGGCTGGGCGAATTTCGCGGTCATCAATACGGCGTCGATTGCGGCCATCGCAGTGGGGTTCGCGCGCTACATCGGTTTCTTTCGTGACACGCCATTGTCCGAAAGCGCGATCAGAATCATTGCGATTGCCTCGATCATCGTCCTCACGCTGATCAATTGCAGGGGCGTGCGGCTGGGCGCCACGATGCAAAACGTCATGACGACGCTCAAGATCGGGGCGCTCGTTGCGCTCATCGTGACGTCATTCGTGCTGCCCGGCGGGTCCCCAACCAACGTTCAGCCGCTCTGGACCGACGCCGGCTTCGGGCAATGGATCGCGCCGTTTGGCGTCGCGATGGTTGCGGTGCTGTGGGCGTACGACGGGTGGATCGAGACCACTTATGTGGGCAGCGAAATCACCAATCCCTCGAGGAATCTCCCGCGTTCGATCATCCTTTCAACACTCATCGTCGTCGCGCTCTACGTGCTGGTGAGCATCGCGTTCGTGTATGTGCTGTCGCCGGCGGCAATGGCGGGTTCAGAGCTGGTCGCGTCCGACGCAGCAAAGGTCACGATGGGCAGGACGGGGGCGGCGCTGGTTGTGGTCGCGATTCTGATCTCGATGCTCGGCGCGAACAATGGAATCATTCTCACGGCCGCGCGTATTCCCTACGCCATGGCGCGCCAAGGCATGTTTTTCCGGTCGCAAGGGCTCGTGCATTCGACATATGCGACACCCGTTGTGGCGCTACTCACGCAGGGCGCGATCGCCTGCGCGTTCACGCTGGTTCCGAAGTGCCTCTCGATCCCGGGCGTATTCTCGATCTGCTCATCTCGTCCGTTGTACGATCAGCTCGCCACCTACGTCGTGTTTGCGCAGTTCGTGTTTTACGCGATGTCGGCGTGGGCGGTGATCCGGCTGCGACGCACCGCGCCCGATCTGCCGAGGCCTTATCGGACGTGGGGATATCCCCTGACGCCCATCGTGTTCATCGTGTTTGCGGTCTGGCTGGTTGGAAACACGATCGTCGAGACACCCAAGGACTCGGCGATTGGAGCTGGACTGATCTTGCTGGGATTGCCGGGGTACTGGTACTGGAAAAACGTGCGCCGTGTGCCGTGAGCCGGACGCCGGACTGCATTACGGCGCACGGCGCACGGCGCACGGCTCACGGCGTACTCCGTCCAGTTCTCGGCGGTCGATAATCAATCAGCTCCCCAAGTGACGGCGGAATCCTCTGCCCCCAGATATCGCGCGTCGGCACGGTGACGATCTGCGGCCGCGTTCCGGACTGACCATCGCGGCCATCGGGTCCCTTGGCGCCGGGCGGGCCTGCCGCGCCTGCCTGGCCAGCGACGCAGCGGGGGTCGTTCGCCGGATTAGCCGCTCCGCCCTTGCCGCCCGCGCCGCCTTTGCCGCCCGATCCGCCCTCGCCTCCTTCGCCTCCGGGCACTCGGGCCTCGACGAGCCCTGCGAGGAAGGGCTCCTCAACCGGGGCGATGATGGTTATCTGCCCCCCGCGACCGCCGGGACCACCGCCGCTGCCGTTTCCACCCGCGCCGCCCGGGCCGCCGGCCCCACCGGGGCACCCCGGTTGTCCATTCGTCCCCGCGACGCCGTTCGCGCCGTCAGCCCCCCGCGATCCGCGAGAGCCTCGCGCCTCGACGATGAGCCAATCGGACGGTGGCACCGCGCGCGCGTCGGCGAGCACGTAGTGCGGCGGCGCTTCTTCGACCTCGATCCCAGCCACCAGCAAGCGGTCAACGAAGGGTGACCGGAGAATGCCGAGTCGTACCGTGACCTGTGGGCCGCTCGCCCCGGCTCCGGAGCCGCGGAAGGTGAACGAGTGTTGCATGCACGTGTAGTCCGGCGCCACGACGGTGGACGTCGTAAGGCTGGGCTTCGCGTTCAGGCTCACGTTCAAACGAAAGCCTGTGATGGCGGTGGCCAGTGGGTCATGCGCCGCACTCCAACCGCCGGCCTGAAGTGGCGTGGCATCAGGGCTCGATCGGTTGAGAAAGACGACATGGAGTCGCGGCGGGCGATCCTCGTCGTACCGTGACTCGAACGGCACCATGGAGCCGTCGTTGAGAACCGCCGTGTAGGTGGCGGCAAACGATTCACCGGGGCAGGCGCGCGTGCTGGTCGACATCCGGATCTCACGGATCTGCTCGACGAGTCCCGGGTCCGGCGCAAATGACGGTGGAGGTCGCTTTGGACCACAGGCTGCCGTGAGCATCGCTGCCGCGACGATCCATCTCATGGTTTTTCCTCGCGCACGAGCCGATTGGTCGCGAGCTCGAAGACCTGAATGCGGATCACGACCCCGGCGCGCTGAGGGTCGACTTGGCGCACGTGCACGTGCTTCCTGTCGTCGCCCGGGCGGTAAATGATCCAGCTCCCGGCGGGAGCGAGCGCCGCGATCCCCCCGCACGAGCGAGACTTCGGCTTGGGCTGTTGACCGGGCGGGTCGCCCGGGATCCACACCCGGCATTCGCCTGGGTCAGGCAGGTGTCCGGGTGGCACTCCGAGAGTTGCCGCCGTACTGGGTCGCGTGCCGCCGCTCGTGCCGCTCGATGCGCCGCGGGTGGACGGCGTGGGTTGCACGACCACGGTCTGCGTCGATTTGCTGCAGGCGCCGGCGATTGCGAGCGCGGCGAGGACAGGTGCCATTGAGCGGCTCCGCATCGGGCCTCTCCCGGGAAAGGTCGGACACAATGTAGTATTTCTCTCCATGACGCGCGTAGAGGCGGCGCCCCAGCTCGGCCTCATAGAGACCATTCGTGCGCGTGGGGGGCGCCTGCCCTGGCTTAGCCGTCATCTCGAGCGCCTCCATTCGTCCATCGCGGCGCTGGGACTCGCGCCACCGTCGAGCGATCTCGGTGATCTCATTCGGGCATCCATCGGGCGTCGAGATCGGGTTGTCCGGCTCGAGCTGCGCGACGGACACGCCGAGATCACGACGCGTGAGATCAATCATCAAGGTCCCCTCTCGATCATTGTATCGGACGTGCAGCATCGCGCTTATCCGCACAAGACTACGTGCCGCGAGCAATTCGGTCGGGCGCTGTCGCGTGCTCGGCGCCGTGGAGCGGACGATGCGCTACTCGTGACTGCTGCCGGATTTGTCGCCGAGGGGACCGCCTGGAATCTGTTTTGGTGGGATGACGGGACGTTGTGCACGCCGGCCACGGATCTGGGCATCCTGCCCGGCGTCGGGCGTCAGCGTGTGCTGGAGCTGACCCCCGTCCGGGAAGAACAGGTTCTGCCGACGGCCCTCCGGGGCCGCTCTCTGTTCCTCGCTAATTCCGTGCGTGGGGTCGTGGAGATTTCGTCTTTCGACGGCGCACTTGTCCCGGCGGAGCGACGGACGACCGAGCTGGCGTCGAGCTTTTGGTCCGATTAGGGCCGACCAGACGCTCGCGAATTGCTCGGGCACGGGCCTGTAATGCCTTGCTGGACGACTGCTCGAATTCAGCCAGCCGCTGCATCACCAGCGGGCCGAGACGTACGCTGCGCCGGGAGAGGGTAGCGAGGCTGTCGAGAGCCCAGGCGCGCACGAACGTCTGCGGGAACGTGACGTTGGAGATGAGGATCTCCTCGACCCGCCGCGCCTGAGTCCGAGTCCATCGGAAGAGCGGTAAGCCCCTAACGATCTGCAGGCGGATTTCCCACCGGTCGCTTTCTGCCAAGGGACCGATGAACACGTTTTTGTACGGCTCGACCCATTGGGGGCGTTCATGGGCGAACTTCTCGAGCAAGTCGAGTGCACGCTGCACGACGAGCCCGTCCGGATCGTCGGTTAGCGCAGCCAGCTCCTGGAGACGCGCGGGGCGGCGCTCGATGAGCGCGCGAACCCGCTGCGAATCGGCGATGCTGCGCCGGTCTCCGCCGCTCAGCAGTTCTCGGAATTGACGCTCAGCTTTCATTCGTCTTCCCGCGCGGTTACAATTGTCTACCTGCGGCGCCTGTGCGTCTGCGGCGTCTGGTTCCCAGTAGTATGGTGGCTGTAGCTCAATTGGTTAGAGCGCCGGACTGTGGCTCCGGAGGTTGCGGGTTCAATCCCCGTCAGCCACCCTCCTGAAAACCAGTAAGGTGCACGGAGACCCGCGAGGAAGCCGCACCGAGTGCCTACGACGTGCGTCTCGTCCCCTTCGCAACGAGCTGATCGTTCGGGGCGCGGATTTCGAACCCGGTCGAGACATCGCCTCCGGCATCAAACTGGACCTGTAAGAAGTCGAAGATCTCGATGACTTCGCCCTTGTGGATCCGGCCCAGGGTAAACCACGCCCGCTTTGTGGGCAGCACAATCCAGTCGCGATAGCCTTCCTCTGTGGTGTACATCGGTGGGTCCATCACCGCGCGGAGCTCGTTCCCTTGCTGCCGTATCGTGAAGGTGACCTGTCTGGCGACCGTTTCGCTCGGCGCGCTGAGCGTCGTATCTGTCCGCACCGGCTCAGGTTCAAAGTTCACTTGATAAACGCCGACGAGGCGACGTGCGATTTCCGCAGCGACAGCACTCGAGTGAGAGGGTGAGACCGTGAGGTGCAGTGAGACGTAGACGGTGTCCCATTGGAGCGCGAGCGTGCCTCCCGACGGCGTGTAGTATGGAAACCACCACGTCAGCGTCTCCATGAACGCCCGCTTCTCGCGCGTGATCGGGAAACGGATCTGACCAGCTCGATTCTTCGGCCCCTGCGTGTGATACAATGTCGTGTCTCGATCGAGCACCATTTCCCACGGTCCCTTGTCGATCACAATCCACACGGAGTAGGTGCCTTTGGGAACCGCCTTCCCTTCGAGTGTGACGTCTTTGCTGACGTTGAGGGTGGTGGCCTGATTCGCGCCGGGCGTCCAGATCTCGCCCCAATGCACTCGCGAGCCGAACAACCCCGTTCGACCGCGGGCGCGGGGCCGAGCGTAATTGATGGTCGTCGTCGTTCCATCGATTGTTTGTGAGACGGTCGCTCGCTCGCTCGCCATGACCTGGGCATCGAGCGCAACCGCCGTCCCGCTCACGCCGATCAATCCGAATGCGACCGCGCATACCCGCATACACCCTCCTCCAACAGGCCTTACGGGCCGTAGCGGTCGTCTATAGCAGCGCGAATCTCGTCCAGTGATTTGCCGGATTTATGTAGTCGAAACGCATATCGGCCATGTCCCTGACACTGCTCGCAGTGTTGCGCCATGGCTTGTGGGCCCTCGTAACAGGTCAGCAGCGAGTAGTAGTCCGGGCGGCCGGCGCAGCCGCAGTGACATCGGATGCCGTCCACGATCTCGGGGATTTGGCGCACTTCGTCGAATGCGGTGACAACGTCTTTGTCGCCATCGATCTCGCTCTCCTTGAGAACCTTCGACGCGTCGATGCCGGGGCGCGGCGTGGGATGGGGGCCGGGGGGGCCCTGGACGGGGCGTGAGCCGCGCCGGAGTAAGGACATCATCGTTCCGGGCATTGCAACACAGCTCAGCGCGAGAAACTCTCTGCGAGACACGGATGACACAGCGCTGAACCATGCACCCTGCATTAACACTGTCAAGGCGCGCGCCAGCATTCGCAGCGCAAAGCCTTCCACGGGCGCACCGGATTCTGTTCCGCGCGAAACCAACTGTACCTGCCTGCATGCCAACCACCGCCAGCCGGTGGCTACTGCACGAGTTGCAAGGCTTTCACCAACGATCCAGTCTCCGGGCCGGTCGCGCCGGTGCCTGACGCGTAGTAGAGGAATCGGCCGGTCACCGGGTCCTGGCTGTTTCTCTGCTCATCGAGGAACATCACCGCGAAGTTGTTGAACTTGATGGTCTGCTGCCCCGGCCCCGTGATCTGGGTCGGATCGAACAAAGCGATCTTGATGACCCGCGGACTCTGGAACCAATCCGACCCCCACGCCGATCCCGTGACGGTGTTGGTAACGGGGTCCCAAGACGCTCCTGGATCCAGCTGGATCAGCTCGCTCACGCCCTGCCAAGTCGGTCCCACCATGTTGCCGGTCTTCAGCTCGTAATCGGTGTCCAGGGAAATCGACGAGTGGTTGCAACTGCAGATGTTGCGCCGGTAAGCGGCCGCACCCGTACTCCCCCCCCCACCACCGATGACCCCCTTGCAGTCTTCCATGTTCGGGGCGTCCGGCAAGCTCCACGGGAGGAATATCCCGGGCTCCAGTTGCTGCACGTCGTTGGGGTCCGTGACTTTGATCTTGATCTGGCGCCCGTAGTCCCCGACTACGCCCGTATATGGCGGATTGCGCCACGCACTCCCGTAGCCCGTTTCCGAAGTGCTACCGTCCGGACCGGTGAACTTCTGATAGAAGTCCCCAGGATTGTCGCCTAGGCGCCAGACTTCGCCCTGGTCCCACAGATGGTTCCCGTTTTGGTCGCCGTTGGCATCCGACCAGATGTCAGGCACCGCGAACGGTCGGATGCACTTGGCGTCACTGGCAGAGTTGGCCACGGCAGCCGCGTAGGCGCTTATCGGCACCGTCCGGATGCCGAACAGCCAGCCGAACCAGGTGCGGACACTGTCCCGGCGCACCAACACGCCGACTTTCGAGCTCTCCGGGATGACGGTGACAGTGATGTCGCTCGAATCGATGGGCCCGTTGCGGAATGTGTTCCGCCGGGCGTACTCCATCGCCCGCGCCTGGGCAGGGCCCACCGCCATATCGGACGAGTTGTCGATGAACGCGCTGGCGCCGGCCAGGGCGGCGGCATCGGCGGCACGCTGGGCGTCGGTGCGTGCGACGAACAGCATGCCGAGATCGATCCCGAGCGCGAGGAAGCCGAGCAGCGCCGGCAGCGTCAGGCCGACGAATGCGATCGCCGCCCCACGCTCACTGCGGAACACCGTCTTGCCGACACGCATCTCCGTCTCTTCCGTCACCAGTAGTCCCGAATTCCTTGATACGATGGTGCCCCGGCCGAGAGGTTCCCTCCTTGGAGCACTGGAAAGGGGAACTCGCCACCCCGCGAGGAACGACGCTTCGTGTCCCGGCAGCGTGAGCAGGTTGGCTCCGCAAGACTCTTAGAATCGCCGCGAGCTTGCAGTCCTTCGCAAGTCGATCACCTAGGGCAAGGACCGCGCCGTCAGCTTCAGGCGTGTTAGGCGCCAGGCCGCGGCTGCGGAGACTCCGTGTTACGATCCTTCCTCTTTCTGCTTGCTTGGGCGCTTCGCGAGAGTTCGACAGAACTGTAACGTGAACCGCACAGTTCATCGGTGCCTTCCTTGCCGTTTCACGCGGGTTCTTCAGTCCTAAGCCCACCGCGCCTCTCGAGACAAAGCGACGTGGCCCGGTGCTGCCACAAGTGTCGCTCCGCCTGCTCCGCGCTCGCCTGGACGAAGGGGACCTGAGCCCCCTCGCGGCAACATCATCGACGAGGCAGATCTCGCCGCCGCGGTCGCGAAGCGATTCAATGGCAGAGTAACGGCAAAGTCTGAGGGTTTTGCAGAACTGACGTCCTAGCTAACTTCAGCAGCACCAAACCTTAGGTCCGTAGCTCAATTGGTAGAGCACCGGTCTCCAAACTCGGCCCCGCTATGCGGGGCCGATGTTTTTTTGGCAATTCTGAGCACGAGAGGATGGCATTGGGACACACTGGCAACTTTGGACCGGCAAAGTAACGGCAAAGTGACCGGGCCAATTCGGCGATGCCCGCCGGGTGGTCAGCTTGTGTAAGGCTTCATGCGGTGTACCCCATCGCGTGCACGCGCATGTCGCTCAGGTCGTAGAAGTGCCCCGCGCCGAGCTCGCGCCACAGCCCACGGAAATCATCGGTGAGCCGCACCACGTATGTGATCTGCTCCACGAACGGGCTGAGCAGTCCGAGCAGCCGCCGGCCGTTCACGTCCCAGCTCACCGCCAGCAGATGACCGCGCTTGTGCGGCACCGGCCCACCCGACCCGCGGAACGTTGGCGCGCCGCGAAACTGGAGGAAGTCCGGCGCCTGGCCCTCATCGTAACGCACGAACCGCCGCACCGCGTCGAAGTCCGGGTGCAGGACGAACGCCGCCCCCGCCGTGTACGCGAGATAGTTCAGGGCGATCTTGGCCACGGCGCGCGCGAGCAGTGCATCAAACCGCCAGGTGACCTCGGTCCTCACGCTGGCGTCTGCGAACGGCGGGAACCCCGCGAGCTGCTCGGTCTGCTTGAACCCACCGGCGGCCGCCGCACTCAGCACCGCCGTCAGGCGTTGCTCGTCCGCCTCCGAGTCTGACAGCACCGCGGCGCGACCTGTGTAGATGGTCTCGAACCGGAGCCCCAGCTCAGCCCGCGGCGGGAGCTCGTCCTCGGTGAAGTAGTCCCACCGGCCGTCCTTGCGCTCACAGCCCACTTGCGGCACCACAAGGTCCACAACCAGCGCGGCCTGGCCGTCCGGCGGAGCCGCGAACCGGAGCAGCACACCGCCCCAGCGGCTCCCATCGTTGGGCATGCGGACCGTCACGCGGTCCTTGAGCATCTTGGGCAGCGCCATTGGTTCCTTGAGACCGTAGTGCAGGCGCAGGAGAGCCTCCGCGCTGTCGCGCGCGAGGAGGCGGTCGAGGTGGTCGCCGAAATACTGGTTGCAGTCGCCGCAGACACAGTCGGTCAGCGTGGGCGCGTCGCGGAACCCGCCGAACGCCGCGAGGAGCACGTGCTCGATGGTGAAGCCGCCGGGCGGATCAGTGGCGCGGCAGTAGATGCAGGTGGGCATGCGTCTCGACGCGTGACCCCGCGCCGATCTCCGATCTAGAGCAGCGGCTCGTCGCCGCGCAGCACACGCCGGCCGCGTGGGCGCAGCTCGGCGTCGATGAACATGAGCTGATCGACCGAGCTCCCCGGGCCGAGCAGCTCCACGAGGTCCTGCTCCTCCAGGTACTCCAGCAGATGTTGCGCGCGGGCAGTGGGGATACCCACCGCCTTTAGTTCGTCGCTTCGAACGCGCCGCGCCGTCGCGCGACCGAACACCGCGAGGAGCTGGCCCAGCTCGTGCTCGACTACCACGCCCGGCACGACCTGGCCCACCAGCTCCACGAACACCGCGGGCCTCACACCGATGCCGCCGTAACCGCTCGCGTGGTTCCCGTTTCCGTGGCTGATGATGGCGTAGAGCTCGTCCAGCTCCTGCACGGCCTCGCGGTAGGCGTCCGCAGTGATCTCCAGCTCCTGGATGGTCGCGTCCGCATCGCAGTAATTGACGACGTGGGTGTTGGCGTACCGGACCGCCACGGCCAGCACCCGCGCGCGGTCGCCGCTGATCTTCACACCGCCGCCTCCCGCCTCCAGCGCGGCTAGGCGCTCGGCGTGCGACCCCAGGCGCGCGTCGAGTGCCGCGCGGGCGGCGTCAGCGTCGGCGTCGTCGCTCAGCGCGCGGGCGAAGCTCACGGCCTCGGCCAGGATGGCGCCGCCGGGCGCCAGCGACAGCACGATCCGCGCGAGACTCTCGGCGAGGCGGTCGGCCGTCTGCTGGAACCGGCGGCCGCGCTCGTCGTGGGGTAGCGTCGGCATCAAGTGAAAGCTAGCCGCTCCGCCCGAACAACCTATCACCCGTCGTCGTCCATCAGGACGGCCCCAACCGAACGCCACCCCGTGGAGTCGCCCCGCCAGACGGTGTACTGAGTCGGTCTGCCCGCGCCGGCGGCAGCCCACACGTCGGTGATCTCCTCGGGCAGTGATGGCGCGTGACCCGTGGGGTCGAAGTCGCGGACACCCACCCACGGCCGGAAGTTGAGTGCGTCCACGTAGACGAAGAGGTGTCGAGCAAGTGCCCTCGTGGCCGCGAGCTTTCTGCGGTTGTCGTCCTTGCGCGCTTCTAGGTCGATGGCTTCCACCGCGCACTCCGCACCGACAGAACCACCGGAGCCCGGGTAGCCAATCCGAATCCCCGGCTGCTTCAATTTCACGACCCCCGCTGACTCCACGTCGAGTTCCTGCCGCAACCGGTCCACCGATTGGTACATGTAGGCGTGGGCGTGTGTGTGGAAGTACGACAGGCCGTCTGTCTCCACGTCCGCGAGGTAGGCGTCAATCTCGGCCCGGATGCGCTTGATGTTGGCTCCAGGCAGCGGATGCACGAGCCAGTCTAGCTGGCAGCGTTGTCGCGGGACTAGTCCACCCTGCTTCCTGATGGCCGCGTACGTCTGCACCTGCACGGGGTCCATCGAGGCGGTGACTTCTACCGGCACCGTCGTGCCATCCGCGTACGTGAGATCGAAGTCGTGACCACCCGTGGACTGGTCGGTGCGGTAGACCATCCTCGCGCCGGGAATCAGCGTTTCTAGAATGTGTTTGGCCGCGCGCTCGGCGAAGTCCATGGACCCCACCTCCTCCCTAGGCGCTGCCGGCCGGCCGGTGGTGCAGCTTGTCACCTTCCGCACGATACTCGTGCATGAAGTGAAACCAGCCCGGCGTAATCCGCGCGGTGGCGTGAGGGTTCAACACCAGAATAAGGTCAGCGCCTGGGTGCGTCGGCCGATTGAGCGCATCGCTCGCCGAGTAGAGCAATGCGCTGATGCGGCCGTAGGCAGGGCTGACAAACAGGTCGGTAGATACTTCCTCCCCAGACTGCTTGCGAATGGCTGGTGAATACTGGTGCGACTGGCCAACGACCTGACCGGTGGCAGGGTTGAGGTGGAGTTGCGGCCAGCCGATTGGAAAAGCAACACGAACGATGCGGGGGACCTCCCGCTCGC
>JBIOXD010000098.1:0-7454 GCA_044869265.1 Gemmatimonadales bacterium | reverse complement strand
ATCGCACGGCAAACTCACGGACACGGGCGAGGCCTCGCACAAGCAGGAGGTTGGCAACGTTGACGCAGGTGATCAGCAAGAGTAGCGCGGCGGCGCCGGCAAACGCGAACAATGCCGGCCGAACATCACCGAGCACGAGCCGTGGCAGCGTGTGGGCGACCCCGCGCAAGTCCCGCTCCCCGGCCGATGCCTCTTGGCGGCCGAAGAATGTAGTCATCTCATCGCGCGCATCGGTGTCGGACGATTGAACATCGAGCCGGCCGATCAGGTACAGCGAGACGTATTGCCGGCCGTTCGGGGGAATCGCGGCCCCAATCGGCGCCCAGAAGTCTGTACCTCGCGGATACTCCAGTCCTTGCGGCATGACTCCAACAATCGTCCACGACACGCCGTCTTCATACGTCACGACTTGCCGCCCCACTACATCCGTGTCGCCGCCGAACCGCTGCTGCCAGGCGCCGTAGCTCAGCACCAACACAGGGGGCGCGCCGTACACGTCGTCCGATGTGCGCAAGGCCCGTCCGAGATCAGCCTGGGCACCTAGCACGTCGAAGAAATCGCCGGACACGAGGGCGCGACGCAAACGCGAAATCCGATCACCGTCACGAATCGACAGCGGCGCCGCACCCCAGGAGGCGAAGAACGCGACACGCTCGAGAGATCGAGTCTGTCTGGCGAACTCGCGGGCGTTGTCCAACCCCAATGGATAGTCGAAGGTTCGGTCGGGCCGCTTTCCCCACAGCACGACGAGACGTTCTTGATCGAAAACAGGGAGATGACGCAGGAGCAGGGCGTTGGCGACGGTGAAGACCGCGGTCGCCAGACCAATCCCAAGGGCGAGCGTTATGATCGCGGTCGCAGTGAACCCGGGCGTGCGCCGCAAACTCCGGCTGCCGAAGCGGATGTTATGGAGCATCCTCTCCATCAGTCCTCAACCCCCAGGCCCAAGGCCCCAGGCCCCAGGCCCTATTCCGTCCTCAGCGCGATCATGGGATCGACCCGCGATGCCCGCCGCGCCGGCAAGTATGCGGCGATCAACGCCACGACCAGCAGCGTCGCCGTGGCCATCCCGAACGTCGCGATATCCCAGGCCCGGATGTCGAACAGCATGCTGGCGAGTGCGCGACTGGCGACGAGCGCGCCGGCCAGTCCCAGCATGAGCCCGGCGATAGCCAGCCGCAGTCCACGAGTCACGACCAGTTGCACCACGTTGCGCGGCGCGGCCCCAAGCGCGAGACGAATACCCATCTCGTGGGTCCGGCGCTTCACCATGAAGCTGATGACGCCGTAGATGCCCACCGCCGCGAGCAGCAGGGCGATGACCGCGAAGGTCCCGAGCAACAGCAGACTGAAGCGGCGTGGCGCAAGCGTCGTATCCATGAGGTTTTCGAGCCGCGCGGTCTGATAGAAGTCCTGCAGTGGATCGACCGCCCACACCTCACGCTTGGCCGCGTCGATCGTGGCAGCGAGATCGCCGGTTGTCCGCACGTAGTATGTCAACGCTCCCCAGCCCGTCTGGCGCTGCGCAAGGTACACTTCCGGTCGCGCCCCCTGCTCCAGACTCTTGAGCCGCGTGTCACCCACGATGCCGACGATTTCAAACTCGACCTTTCCGAGCTCGCCAAAATTCCACTCGGCGAACCGAATGCGCTGGCCGATAGGATTTCCGTCGCGCCAGTACGCGCGCCGGGCGGCGTCATTGATGATGACGACGTAGGGCGTGCCCACTCGATCCGTCAGGTCGAACGCGCGGCCGCGAATCACCGGAATGTCCAGCGTGCGGAAGTAGCCCGGAGTCGCATGGTTCACAAATACGGACATGTCCTCGTTCGGTCCGGCCGGTTCCCGGCCCGTCACGACCAGTCGCCGGCGAATCCCGATGTCTGCCGTCGTGAAGGGTCCATTCATTACGGAGCCGACGGATCGCGCGCCTGGCAGGGCCGCCATGCGGCGCTCCGTCTCCTCGAAGAAGCGGACGCGGTGGCTCAGCGAATCGCGCCGGTCCCAGGCAAACACCTGCAGCGCAACCACGCCTTCTTTTTGGAAGCCGGGATCGACGGCGAGAATCGCAGCGAAGCTCCGCAGTAACAATCCGGCGCCGACGAGCAGGGTCAGCGCGAGCGCGATCTCGCTCACGATCAGCCCGGTCTTGAGGTGCAGGCGCGCGGGGTCCGCGGTCCCGTGCACGGTCTTGAGCGCGGGTTGCAGATCAGCGCGCCAGCTCTGCGACGCCGGCGCGAGGCCGAAGACCACGGCTGTGGCGAGCGTCATCACGAGGGCAAACACCAACACGCGCAAGTCGACCGTCACGGCCTGAATGCGCGGGATATTGGCCGGCGCGAGCGCCTGGATCACAGCGACGCCCCAGAACGCGAGCAACACACCGAGCACGCCGCCGAGAACTCCCAGCAGCACACTCTCCGTCAGCAGCTGGCGGGTGAGGCGCCCGCGCTGCGCGCCCAGCGCGGTGCGCACCGCGAACTCGCGCTCGCGTTCGGTGCCACGCGCGAGCAACAGGTTGGCGACGTTGGCGCACGCAATCAGCAGCACGAGCGTCACGGCGCCCAGCAACACGAGCAAGGGAGTTCGAGCGTTACTAATGAGATGATCACGCAGCGGCGCGACCGTCGCGCCCCTCTCGGCGTTCGTTGCGGGACGCTCCTGTGCCAGGCTCGCGGCGACCCGGCTCAAGTCCGCCCTCGCCTGATCGACTGATACGCCGGGCTTGAGCCGCGCGATGACATTCCACCACCCCGATGTTCGCTCCCTCCGCTCCCAACCCTCTTCCTGCCGCGCCACCCAGATGCTTCGCTCACCGGGCACATCGGTGAGCATGCCCAGCTCGAAGTCCGGTGAAAGGATTCCCATCACCAGGAACGGCTGACCATCGAGGGAAATGCTCGAGCCCACGAGCTTCGCGTCACCGCCAAAGCGGCGCTGCCACAATCCATAGGTGACAACGGCGAAGTTGCCGCTCTTGGGCCGGTGATGCTCGGCCGTGAAGAGCCGGCCACGATAGGCCTGCAGGCCGAGAATGTCGAAGAATCCCTCGGTGACCTGGGTGGAGAACACCGTTTCCGGTGTTCCCTCGGGCGTGATGAGGGAATAGGCATAGGGATCGGCCGCGGCAATCGCCGTGAACGCGGTCGCGCGGTCACGCCAATCGAGGAAATTCCCTGGTGCGACCTCATCGCGAGCTGTTGGGACGCGGGTGGTGTTTTCCCAAAGGGTGACGATGCGGTCGGCCTCCGGATACGGCAGCGGCCTGAGCATCAAGGTGTCGATCACTGAGAAGATCGCGGTCGTGGGCCCGATGCCGAGCGTCAAGGTGAGCACCGCGACGACGGTGAATCCCGGCGCTTGGACCAGCCTGCGCGCCGCGTAGCGGATGTCTTGGGTGATGCTGTCCATGCCTCGGTCCCTTTTGATCGGCCCTATTCTGTCCTCAACGCCACGATCGGATCCACCTGTGCCGCGCGACGCGCCGGCAGGTAACTCGCGAGTAGCGCGACGGCCGCCAGGAACACGGTCACGCCCGCGAAAGTCATCACATCCGTTGCCGCAACTTCAAACAACAGGCTCTCGATGAGTCGCGTCAGCCCGAACGCGGCGGCGAGACCCAGGGCGAGTCCGACGGCTAACACGCTCGCCGACTGGGTGATCACGAGCCGCGTAATGTCGCGGGGTGTCGCGCCCAGGGCTGCGCGGACGCCGAACTCGCGGGTCCGCAGGGTGACCAGGTAGGCGATCACGCCGTAGATGCCCAGTGCCGCGAGCAGCAGCGCGCCGGCCGCGAATCCCGAGAGCAACGTGACCGTGAAGCGCCGGCGCCCCAGCTGGCCCGAGAAGCTCTGCCGCATCGTTCCCGGGCGCTGGCGGCCGGCAACCGGGATGTCGGGATCGACGCGGGCGACCGTGCGAGTGAGGACGGGAACCAGAGCCTCGGGATCGCCGGCCGTGCGTACGACGACGTTCACCCATCCCCAGGGGTTCACGGTGTACGGGATATAGACCTCCGGCGCAAAGTCGTCTTCGACGCTGTTGCGCACGTCGCCGACCACGCCGACGATCTCGACGGAGAACCGCTCTCCGAAATCAGCGCGGGCCTGCGAGGACTTGAACAACGTTACGAAGCGCCCCACAGGGTCCTGATCGGGCCAGTATTGTTTGGCCAGCGTCTCGTTCACAATCGCTATGTGGGATGCCGCCGCCACCTCACCCCGTGTGAACGACCGGCCCCGGCGAATGGGAATTCGCATGACGTCGAAATACTCGGCCGAGATGGTCCGAAACAACGCCTGCGCGTCCCCCTCCGGATCGGGCGGGCGTCCGGGAACTTCGATAGGACGGAACAAATAAGCGCGGCCGAGCGGCAAATGGTTGGACAGCGCGACCTGCTCGACGCCCGGGAGCGTGGCGATCACCTCGGCCACGCGTCGATACAGCTCGGCGGCACGGTCGGGAGCATCATACCGCGGCGACGGCGGGAAGATCGCGACCGTGGCAACACGGGACGGATCGAAGCCCAGGGCGACCCGGCTCACCACCAACAGGCTGCGAACGAGGAGTCCGGTTCCAATCAAGAGGACGAGCGCGAGAGCGATCTCGACCGCGACCAGCGACGAGCGCAGGCGCGACCGGATCCTCGCTCCCGCGGTGGCTGGAGACCCGAACTTCAGCGGCTCGGTCAGATCGGGGATCGTGGCGCGAACAGCGGGGGCGAGCCCTATGAAGACCGTGGTGAGGACCGAAATCAGTACCGTGAAGCCCAGCATCCGCGTATCGACGGCGATTTCAGCCACCCGAGGCAGGCCTTCCGGGGCTGCCGCCCTCAACAATCCGATCGCCCACCAGGCGAATAGGAGCCCAAGCGCGCCACCGCTCGCCGCGAGGAGGGCCGACTCCGCGAGCAGGAGCCGTACGACGCGCCCACGTCCCGCGCCGAGCGCCGCGCGAATCGCGAGCTCTCGGGAGCGCGTCGCCGCGCGGACCACTGACATGTTCGCCACGTTGGCGCAGGCGAGCAGCAGGACGAGGGTTACCGCGCCAGCGAGGAGTAGGAGAGTCGCACGAACCGCCCCGAATCGGAGCTCCTCTTCGAACAGCGATACCACCTCGGCTCCGGTCCAGCCGCGCTGTTCCTCCGGATAGGCCGCGGCGAGCCGGGCCTGGACGCCTGCCAGCGCCGCTTGTGCCTGCGTGACGGACACGTCCGGCTTGACCTTGACGATCACACGGCTGTCGGCGTGGAAGCCGCGCTTCGCGAGGATGCGATCCGTCGAGACGATGACGGCGAGCGGTAGATAGACCTCGGCCCAGTCGGGGAAACGGAACCAGGGCGGCAGGATGCCCACGATCGTGTACGTCACGTCGTCGAGCCGGATGCCAGAACCCAGCGCAGCCTGATCGCCCCCGAAGCGTTCCTGCCAGAGGGCATGAGTAAGGACGGCCACTCGCGGACCACCGGGTGTCTGTTCGTCGTCCGAAAACGTCCGGCCGAGCAGCGTCGTGCCGCGCAGCACGTCGAAGAAGTCCTCCGACACGAACGCGCTGCCCGTCCGGCGGGCACCCTCTTCGCCTGGCATGAGCATCGATCTCCCGCGCACAAACGCCAGCGCCTCGAACACCTGGCTTTGCTCTCGCCAGTCGAGGAACGTCGGGTAGGAGGCGAGTCGGAAGTCGCCTCCCTCGCTCCTTTCCCAGACCCCGTAGATCCGGTCGGCGCCCTCGTACCGTAACGGGCGCCATACGACGCCGTTCAGGACGCTGAACACGGCTGTGTTGACGCCAATGCCGAGTGCGAGGGCGAGGACGGCGACGATGGTGTAGCCGGGGCTCTTCCGCAGGGCGCGAAGGGCATAACGGATGTCTTGGAGGAGCGTGTCCATGTTTCGTGTCCCTTGATCGGGGCCAAGCCTAGTCCGTTCGCAACGCCACCATCGGATCGAGCTCTCGCTCGCTTGCATTATGCTGGCACGAGCTGCATAATGCTGTCATGGCTAAGTCCATCACCATCCGCGACGTGCCCCCGAAGACCAGGGACGAATTGGCGGCACGCGCCGCCTTGACCGGACGGTCACTCCAGGAATACCTCCGCGCCCGGCTCATCGAGCTCGCCCGCCGGCCCGATCCCGAGGCTCTCTTCGCCCGCATCCGCGAGCGCAAGGCCAGCACCAAGAGCCGGCTGTCGAGAAGGCGGATCCTCGCCGACCGGGACACCGATCGTCGGTGACCCTTGTGGCCGACGCGTCGGTCGTGGCGGCCGCGCTCGTTGACAGCGGCCCGGATGGGACCTGGGCGGAGCGCATCCTGGAGAGCGACGACCTCGCGGCACCGCACCTCATGCCGGCGGAGGTGGCGAACATCCTGCGTCGGGCGTTCCTGGCCGGGGAGATTTCCGACGACACGGCCTCGCTCGCCTACGCGGACCTCCTCGCCTTGGACGTCGAGCTCTTCCCCTACGAGCCATTCGCCGAGCGGGTGTGGGACCTCCGGGCAAACGTCACCGCTTACGACGCGTGGTACGTGGCCGTCGCCGAGACGCTGGGGGCCCGGTTGGCCACGCTGGATACGAGGCTGAGCCGCGCGAGCGGACCTCGCTGCAGGTTTGCGATCCCGGCATGAGTGCGTGATGGAATCCATGCTTCGTGTCCCTTGATCGGGGGCTGGGGGCCCGGGGGCTAGGGCCTGGGACTACCCAGCCCCCAAGCCTAGGCCCCAAGCCCTAGGCCCCAGGCCCCGGTTTCACAATCCATCCGTCGCGCAGCTCGATCACGCGCTTGCCGTATTTCGCGTTGTCCTCCGAATGCGTGACCTGCACGATCGTCGTGCCGGCGGCGTTGAGCTCGCGGAACAGCTCCATGATTTCCTTCCCCTGCCCGGAATGGAGATTGCCGGTCGGCTCGTCGGCGAGGAGTAACGCCGGGTTGTGAATGATCGCGCGGGCGACACCGACGAGCTGCTGCTGCCCACCGGAGAGCTGGCGGGGATAGAGATTCTTCTTTGCGACGATCCCGAAGCGATCGAGCGTGTCGGCCACAGCCGCTTCGCGATCCTCTGCCTTGACATCGCGGTACGACAGGGGCATCGCGATGTTCTCGGCGACGGTGAGGTCGTCGATCAGGTGATACTGCTGGAAGACGAATCCGACGTACTTCTTGCCGAGCGCGATCCGTTCTTTGGGTTTGAGCTTGTGGACCTCGTGCTCGAGGAGTTGGAACTCGCCGGTCCACTCAGCGTCGAGCATGCCCAGCACCGAGAGCAATGTCGATTTCCCGGCTCCCGACGGACCCATGATCGTGACGAAGTCACCCTGAGCGATGTCCAAGGAGATGCGCCGTAGGACGTAGAGCCGACCATCGGTCTGCGGGAAGGACTTCTCGAGGTTGCGCACGAACAGATAGGGCCTGGGGGCTGGGGCCTCGGGCCTGGGGTTGGAGACAGCGCCCTCCGCA
>JBIOXD010000097.1:0-27542 GCA_044869265.1 Gemmatimonadales bacterium | reverse complement strand
CACCGCCTTCGACCGCCCTCGACCGCCTTCGACCGCCTATCGAAAGGTGAACCCTATCGACACGCTGTACATCGTCGCAATCAGATCGTCCACCCGTCGATTCGCCATCACCACATCTCCCAGAGCGGTGACAAAAACGGCGGCATTCCCGGTGAACGCGAACTTGCGGGAGATGGGCGCGTCTCACCCCAGCCCAAACGTTATGCCAATCCCACCCCCCGTGCTCGTATCGGCGGAATCGTGCGCCATGGCGCTCGAGCGCAAACTCCCATCGTGCACCCACGCCCGGACCAAAGTCGTAATTGCGGTCGCCCAGGCCGGTCCCGGGGGCATCGATCGCGCCGAGTAGGATGCCGTCGCCAAAGAGGGCGGTGCGGATCCCGAATCCTTTCGACCCGATGAGCCAGCGCGAGTTGATACCGATCTCCACGCTCTGTCCGCCGACGCTTTGGGCCGGGTTCTTGTAGAAATCGTAGCGCTGGTTCACGGCCAGCATGTGGCGATTGCGTCCGGCGGGGTTGTTCAAATTCGTTCCGTATAAGCGGCCCGATGCCCGCAGGGCGTTGAGACCGCCATACGAGCTCACCAGGACCCGGACGTTGAACACATCGAACGGCTGCTTGAACTCCTGCCCGACTTGATCACCGTAGAGAAGATCGAGCAGGAACGCGCCCATGCTAACGGCGCCGCTATCGTCGATCAGTCGCTTGGCAAAGCGGATTCCTCCGCCGAGGCGCAGCACGTACTCCTTGGGGGCGTGCTCGGGAGGATTGGGCCCGCGATCCGTCCACTGTCCGCGCAGCAGCCGATTGAAGCCGCCAACGGGATCCACGGGGAGCGCGGCGATCTCTCGCAGGATCCGGGTGCCTCCGCCGGCACGGTTATCCCGGATGGTTGCTCCGACGCGATAAAACATCTCACCCAGCGTGATGCCCCCAAAGCTCGTCATGAACCAGTCGTTGAGAGAGCGCCGTGGTAAGGATGAGAGAACATGTTCGTGAGGAACGCATCCTCGTCCCACTCCCATCCGAGTCGCAGGTTCTTGAGCCAGGCGCGCGTGCCCGATCGCGCCCAGTCTTGCTGGAACGCCCAGGCATCGACGCGATTCACGAACGCGTTGATCAGGATCGTCTCACCGATCGCCAACAGAGGCCGTGCTGGCGCAGGGTAGGGGAACTCGGCCGTACTGTCCACCTTGGCCGCGCTGTCGACCCTGGCCTTGGCGGAGCTGTCGTCTTGGGCGAGCGCGAGAATGGTGAGAAGTGTTGCGGACATGGACGGATAAGGTACGCCCCAACCGTGTTTCAGCTACGCGGCGGTCTTGACGAGGGGCTGAGCGCGCGAGACGATTGAGGCCTCCCATCCCTCCAGCGGAGGCTCACATGACGGCGTTGTCCGCGCTGTGGCTGCCGATTTTGGTGTCGGGCGTGGCGGTGTTCGTGGCCAGCTCGATCATTCACATGACTCCGCTCTGGCACAAGACCGATTACCCGCTCTATCCCGGCCAGGACCGCGTGCTGGACGCGTTGCGTCCGATCGGCATCCCGCCGGGCGATTACATGATGCCGCGGCCCACCAGCACGGCCGAAATGCGCTCGCCTGAATTCGTGGAGAAGATGAAGCGCGGGCCGGCGATCGTGATGACGGTGCTGCCGCCGTGGAGCGGGTCGATGACAACGAATCTGGCACAGTGGTTCGTCTACTGTCTGGTTGTCAGCGTCTTCGCGGCCTACGTCTCGGCGGCGGCGTTGCCTCCGGGGACGGCCACCTTTGGCGCCATCTGCCGCTTCGCCGGGACGACCGCGTTCATCGGCTACACGCTCGCGCTGTGGCAGATGTCGATCTGGTACCGCCGCGCCTGGAGCATGACGCTGAAGTCGACGTTCGACGGCGTGATCTACGCGGCGGTGACATGCGCCGTTCTCGGATGGCTCTGGCCGTAGTGACAGCCCCCGTTCTCTGCTATCACCGCATCGGCGGCCCGCTCGAGCTCGGTGTGACCCGCGTGGGCCGCTCGACGTTTGCGCGCCAGATGACGGCACTGGCGCGAGCTGGTTGGCGGACGCTGACATTGGAGGAGTTCGCCCTGGGCCCCGAGCCCCAGGCCCCAGGCCCGTTCCTCTTGACCTTCGACGACGGCTACGCCTCCCTGGTCGACCACGCCTACGCCGTGCTCGCGGACCTCGGGTTCACAGCGACGACATTTCTGATAACGGACTACATCGGCAAGACCAATACCTGGGACGTGCGTTACACCTGGAATCGCCTACCACATCTGAGCTGGCAGCAAATCGAACACTGGCAGGCACGTGGCCTTTCGTTCGGCTCCCACAGCGCCACGCATGGGCGTCTCACCTGGCTGCCGGATGCGGCAGTTGAACACGAACTGACCGCCTCCAGGGAAGCCCTCATAGCGCGACTCGGCTCGGAGGCCGGCCGTGCCGTCGCGTACCCATTTGGTGCGGTGGATTCCCGGATTGTCCGTCACGCCCGTGCCGCCGGTTACGAGCTGGGCTTTGGCGGCGTCAAAGGGACCGACGATGCGATGCAGCTGCCACGGGTACCGGTCTACTTTTGGGATTTGGGCGCAATGCCGTTCGGCCTGCGCAGCGATTGGGCTGGCGCCGCCGGACGCTTTGTAGCACATGTGGCGAATCGGTGTGCAGTGGGGACGTCTGTACTGCAGGGCCTGGGGCCTATACAAAAAACCTCGCGACCACCGGAATCAGCTGCGGATGCTTGATCAGCGCGTGCGTCATGACGCGTCCCAGCGTCCGCTTTTCACGCGCAACCTTGTTCACCGTTCGAGCAAGAGAGTTCAGAAACGCATCGTCCATGTGCTCGAGCGCCTGCTTGAGCCGGTAATACTTGAGATGGTCCTCGCCAAGCAAGTTCATCCACGCCGTGTGGTAGGCTGAAAGACGCCGTTCGCTCGTATCGCCCTCGCGGATCGCAGCCGCAGCAGTGCAGCCGGCCAGCCGTCCCGCCTTCATCGCGTTATTGATGCCACCGCCCGACAGCGGATTGATCATGTGCGCCGCATCGCCGGCCACGAGGACACCGTCGGCGTACGTCTTCTTGATCGTTGTGTGCACGATCACGCCGCCCACGGTGTAGCCCGTGCGCGCCCCGTTCGGGAACCGCCGAGCAATCCACGCATCGAGATACTGGCGCGCGTTACGGCCATCGGTTTTGAGCGCGACCAGTCCCAAACCGACGTTCGCCACGCCGACGCCCTTGGGAAAAATCCAAGCGTACCCGCCTGGCGCGATGGCGTTACTGAACTGGAGGTAAATGGCGTCAGGATTGAAGTCGATGCCTTGCAGGACATACTGTGCGCACGATTCCATATCGCGCGATGGCACGCGCGTATCGAGGCCGGCCCAGCGGCCGACCATGGTTTCGACACCATCGGTGCCGATGACCACGCGCGCGCGGTACACCTCGTCCGTCCCGCGTTGCTTCACGCGGACATGCCACCGATCATCACCGTTTCGGGACATGCCGGTGGCCTCGGCACCGACGAGCACGTCAGCTCCCAGCGACGCAGCTTCCGCTGCGAGAAACGCATCGAAGCGCGTGCGATCGAGAATCCAGCCCAGGCCGCAATCAGCCAGTACGACCTGCGTGTCATCGGGCGCTTCCAGGATCACGTCCGTTATTCGCCGCGATACCCAATCAGCGCCATCGGGATTCGCAAACTCTCGCAGCCCGGCATCGCCGACGCCCTCGGCACAGCGCACCGGCGCTCCCACGGCGCGGTCGCGCTCCAGTAACACCACGTCCAGCTCGGGGGCGGCCTGTTTCGCCTGCCATGCCGCGACGGCGCCAGCCGGCCCCGCGCCGACAACCAGGACGTCGACGTTAGGCATTGACTGAAGATAGGGCCTGGGGCCTGGGGCCTAGGGGTGTCATCGACAGTGCCCCGACCGGGCAGGGGGCGACGCATTTCTCGCACCCGGTGCAGGTCGACTCGTCGACAGTGAGGATATTCAGGTCCAAATGAATCGCTTGCGGGGGGCAAAGCGGCAGACAAAGTCCGCAACGGTCGCAGACCGCGAGGTCCACGACGGCTATTGTGTCCGGCGTCACGCGACGCATGGGCGAAAGGCTAGCGGCACCGAAACGGGCTTGTCAAGCTTCATGCTTGCTTGAGGTTACGCATTTCATTACCTTGTGCGCGTTCGCAGCACCCACCTCACTCATTTACCAACTTTTTGCCGACGATCACGTGCCACCAAGCTGGTTGAACTTAAGATGGGGTGCCTGGAGCCCGGCGAACGAAATCGCCGTGGATCTTGGTACCGCTAACACCCTCGTCTATGTCCGCGGCGAAGGGATCGTGTTGAACGAGCCCTCCGTCGTCGCGATTGAAAAGGCCACGGGCAAGGTCAAAGGCATCGGCCTCGAAGCGAAGCGCATGCTCGGCCGCACGCCCGACGGCGTCCTTGCCGTACGGCCGCTGAAGGACGGTGTGATTGCCGACTTCGACGTGACCGAGAAAATGCTGCGCTTCTTTCTCAAGACCATCATCGATCGCCATCTCTTCCGCGTCCGGCCAAAAGTCATCGTGTGCGTGCCCAGCGGCATCACGGAAGTGGAGAAGCGCGCGGTGCGTGACTCGGCACAGTCGGCCGGCGCGAAGGAAGTGTACATGGTCGCCGAACCGATGGCCGCCGCGATCGGGGTGGGGCTGCCGGTGGAGACGCCGACGGGCAACATGGTGATCGATATTGGGGGCGGCACGACCGAAATCGCTGTGATCGCCCTCTCCGGCATCGTGTCGGACACGTCGATTCGCACCGGCGGCGACGAGCTCGATCAGGCGATCGTGCAGTTCATGCGCAAGAATTACAACTTGCTGATCGGCGAGCCGACGGCGGAGCAGATCAAGATCCAGATCGGATCGGCGGCACCCATCGGCGAAGAGCGGGAAATGGAAGTGAAAGGCCGCGATCTCGTCTCGGGCATCCCAAAGATCGTCCGGGTGCACTCGAGCGAGATTCGCGAGGCAGTACAGGAACCGATTCAGCAGATCGTGGATGCGGTGCGGCGCGCCCTGGAGATTACGCCGCCCGAGCTGGCCTCCGACATCGTGGACCGCGGCATCGTGATGACTGGTGGGGGTGCGTTGATCCGCGGCCTCGACTTGTTGCTGCAGCAGGAGACCGGCCTGCCGATACACCTCGACGAGGACCCCATGACCTGTGTGGTGCGTGGGGCGGGGCGAATCCTCGACGCTCCCGAGAAATACCGTAACGTCCTGACCACCTAGCCCCATGGCGATCGGCACAGATCGCTACGCTTCCCGCGGGGACACGCTGCTCTTCCTTTTCTGCGTGGGCCTGTCGATTGCCGCGTTGAGTATCCCGGAACAGTGGCGTTATCGCATGGTGGATGCGCTGCAGAGTGTGCTCGCGCCATTCACGTTTCTCCAACGGCAGACCGAGCTGCTCGCAGCCGCACGGCTGCGCTACGACGCGGTCGTGGACCAGCGCGATTCGCTGGCCCTCGCCTCGGCGTTCCTCCCGGAGTTGCGGAGTGAAAACGCCCGGCTCCGGAGCCTCCTGGGCCTCGCGGCCCGCCTTGGAGGCGGCTACGTCTCGGCCGAGATCCTGCACCAGCCGGAGCCGACGAGCCCCCTCAGCTTCATGGTTACCGCGGGCAGTCGGGAAGGGGTGCGCCCGCTGTCAGCCGTGGTGAGCCCGGAGGGGTTGGTGGGGTTGGTGGCGAGTGTCAACGAGCACGCGAGCGTGGTGCTGAGCTGGGCCCATCCCGAGTTTCGCGCCAGTGCCATCGCGACGGACGGAAGCGTGGTCGGGATAGCCGCGCCACATGGAGCCGAAGGGCCCGGGGTCTGGCTCCTGGAGCTCCAGGGAGTTCTGTATCGCAAGCAGGTGCCCACCGGCACGGTCATCGTGACATCCGGCCTGGGTGGTGTCTTTCCGCGCGGGATTCCCATTGGGGTCGTCGTCGGCCCGGCGGGGGAAGAAAAAGGATGGGGACGGACCTATCTCGTCCGGCCGGCCGTGCACCCTGCCGAGCTGTCGCACGTGATGATTCTGACGGCGACCAGAGCGCCCGGCACCGATCTCCGCAACGCCTTCAGATCGCCGCAGGACAGCGCGCGATCAGGTGAGGCGCCGTGAGACGCACCGACCGCTACCGCTATCCGATCATCATGTTGCTGCTCGTGCTGCTGCAGTTCACGGTGCGCGATCAGCTCGGCGGCGACCGCGTCGCGCCTGATTTTCTCCTGCTCGCGTTGCTGCTCTACACGATCCGGGCCGAGCCGGGAAAGAGCGCGGCCGCAGGCTTCCTGGTCGGGTTACTGCGAGATGCGCTGACGCCGGTGAGCTTCGGTGCGGGCGCATTGGCCCACACGATCGTGGGATTCTTCTCCTCGCGGGCGAAGGCGGTTTTCTTCGCCGAGCACGTGTTCGTCAAAGGCTGTCTGTTTTTCGCGGGAACCTGGATCCGCAATCTGATCGTGCTGCTTGCCTCAGGCGGGCTGCGGAGCTCGCAGGTCGCGTGGGAGCTGCTGGTGTGGTCGCCGCTGCAGGGTCTGTCAACGGCGTTGGTCGGGACGGCGGTGTTGTGGTTCTTCCGCGGTTGGCTCTCGCCGCGGCGGAGCATGGCGTGAGCTCGTTCCATCCGCATCTCGTCGATCGGCGATTGGGCACGGCCCGGCTCGCCGTCTGGGGCCTGCTGGGACTGCTCGTCATGTCGTTCTTCCGCACGCAGATCCTCGGCCACGGGAAGTACCAGCTGCAGTCGGAGACGAACCGGCTCCGGCCGATTCCGCTGCCGGCGCCGCGGGGCATCATCTACGATCGCAACGGCCGCGTGCTCGCCGAAAACGTGCCGGGCTACACGGTGTCGCTGTTGCCAGGCCCAGAAGTGAATTTGCGCTCGACCCTCGCGCGCATCGCCTCGATTGCGAACATCGACAGCGTGGAGATCGAACGCGTGATCCAGCGCGCGCGCCGCGCGCCCTATCAGCCGGCACTCGTATTGGGCGACGCGCCGTTCGGCGTCGTCTCCGCACTCGAGGAACGGCGGGTCGAGATCTCGGGACTCGTCATCCAGGCCGAACCGAAACGCTTCTATCCCGACACCGAAGTCGTCGCTCACCTGGTCGGGTACGTCGGCGAGGTGACGGAAGGAGAACGGGCGACACGTCGCTTCGCGTCGGTGCGGCTCGGCGGCCTGGTCGGAAAGGACGGGCTGGAGCGCGAGTACGACGACACACTCCGCGGCTCGGAAGGCGTGCGGTTCGTTGAGGTCAGCGCCCGGGGGCAAATGGTGCGCGAAGCCGAGGCGGCAGCCAACCTGAATCCCGTCCCGGGTACCGATCTGCACACGACGATCGATCTCGACCTTCAGAAGTTCGTATCGCAGATATTCCCCGCCGGCCAGCGGGGCGCGCTGATGGCGCTGAATCCCAACACCGGCGAAGTCCTGGCGCTCTTCAGCGCGCCGAGCTTCGACCCCAACGCGTTCGTCGGCGGCATCTCGGCGCCGTACTGGCGCTCGCTGAATGAGAATCCCGCGCGCCCACTCCTGGACCGCGCCATTCAGGCGCGCTATCCGCCGGGGTCGACATGGAAGCTGGCGGTCGCGGCGATGGCGCTGAAGCGTGGCATCGCGGGTCCCCGCACCCATATGCCGATCCCCTGCCGGGGCGGGTTGCAATTCGGCAATCGATACTTCCGCTGTTGGAACGCGCGCGGGCACGGCGACTTGAACCTGACCCAGGCGATCGCGCAGAGCTGCGACGTCTACTTTTATCAGCTTGGCATGAACCTCGGAGTGACCTCCCTCCTCGAAGACGGCAACGCATGGGGATTCCGCGGCCGCACGGGGATCGATCTCCCCGGCGAGATCCCTTCCGAATTTCCGACCGGACCGGAGTACTACGACCGGCTGTACGGACCCCGGCGCTGGACATCGGCTGTCGCCCTGAACCTGGCGATTGGCCAGGGCGAGAATGCCCAGACGCTCGTACAGATGGTACGGCTCTATCAGCAGCTCGCCAGCGACGGACGTCTGCGCACACCATTCGTGGTGCGCCAGGCCGCGACCACGAACGACAATGCATCCCTCGATCTCAGCGCGGATCAGATCAGCTGGCTGCGGAGGGCGATGATCGCGGTCGTCGAGCAGGGAACCGCGCGCGGCTCACGGCTCGCCGCGCTCACCATCGCCGGCAAGACGGGCACGTCGCAAAACTCTCACGGGGCCGATCACGGATGGTTCATCGGGTTTGCGCCGGCGGACAAGCCGGAAATCGTCGTGGGGGCGATCGTGGAATTCGCCGAGCACGGCACCGCCGTGGCTCCGATGGTCGCGCGGACGATCGCGCGCTACCTCGGCATCGAGGACACTCGCGCCCGTACTATCAGAATTGCGGTCCCCAACGACTCCGCGCCACAGCCGTTCCAGCTACCCACGCAAGACACTGTCACGCCGCCCGTGTTCGCGGTGCCCGTCGTGCCCATCCGCCCCTAAAGGCTCACCGTGTTCTCCCGCGTCCGCCAACTCGATAAGGCGCTCGTCTTCAGCGTGAGCGCGCTGGCCCTTTATGGGCTCGCGACGCTGTATTCCGCCGGTCAGACGGACGTCCCCACGTTCGCCGAGACAATCTGGCAGCGGCAGCTGATCTGGTTAGCGCTCGGTATCACCGTCGCATGGCTGACCTACCGCACGTCACCACGGATGCTTGAGTGGGCGACCCCCTTTGCCTATGCCATTGCGGTGCTGTTGTTGCTGCTGACCCTGCTCGTCGGGACGGGAGCCGGCACGGCCGCAGGGTCCAAGTCCTGGCTGTCGATCGGCGGCGTCCGGTTCGGCCAACCCGCCGAGTTGGCCAAGATCGCCGTCATCCTCATGCTCGCGCGCTGGTTGGCCGGACTCAGGGAAGCCCCATCCACCCTGCGCGATCTGATTCCACCGGCCATCATCGCCGCCGTGCCCTGTTTCCTGGTCCTGATGCAGCCCGATCTCGGCTCCGCCATCGTATTCGTGGCAATCCTCTTTTTCATGCTGTATTGGGCGGGCACCAAGCCTTCGCTGCTGCTACTCGCCGCATCACCAGTGATCGGGCTTGCACTGGCGTTTTCAACCGTGGCGTGGGGGATCTGGATCGCTGTTTTGGCTGTCCTCCTGCTATGGTGGCGGCCCTACGTGGTGGAAGGGCTCGCGATCATGACTCTGAACGTGCTTGGCGGTGTCCTCGCGTTGCCCCTGTGGACCCGCCTGGCACCGTATCAGCAGAATCGCCTGCTCGCGTTTCTGAACCCCGATGTCGACCCCCGAGCCGCCGGCTGGCACGTCATTCAGTCAAAGGTCGCGGTAGGATCGGGAGGGCTACTGGGCAAGGGGTTCACGGAAGGGACCCAGAAGCGGCTGGCCTTTCTCCCAGCCCAGCACACGGACTTCATCTTTTCCATCGTGGGGGAAGAGCTGGGCTTTGTGGGCGTACTCGTAGCATTGGCGCTGTTCGGCTGGCTGCTCTTTGTGCTGTTGCGCATCGCCCGGCGCGCCACTGACTCCTTCTCGAGCCTCTGCGTATTTGGCATAGCCGCCCTCCTCTTCACGCACATCTTTGAGAACGTCGGCATGACCATCAACCTGATGCCGATCACCGGCATTCCGCTGCCATTCTTCTCTTATGGAGGGTCGTTCCTGCTCGCGTGCTCGATTGGCGTTGGGATAGCGCTCCGAGTGGCGTGGGAATCTCGCCAGTCCGGATATGGTGAATCGGGACAATGAGTTAAGCCTCCGGGACTGGCGTTCGTCACGTTGGGGTCACAGATTGTGCGCTTCGTCACTATATGGCGCGAATGGCCTGGTTTAAGAAAGAGCGTAAGCCGCGCACATCCGAGCGGGTCAAGCTCGAGATCCCGGCAGACGCTTGGGAAAAGTGTGATCAGTGCGGGCACGTAGACATCAGAGAGCGGTTCGTCCGCGCTCTGAATGTCTGCCCCAACTGTGGGTTCCACCGCCGAATTACGGCCCAGGAATACATCGATCTGCTGGTCGATGAAGGTTCGTGGCACGAGCTATTCGCCTCCCTGAAGTCCGCTGACCCCCTGAAATTCGAGAACTACGCCGACCGCGTGCAGGCGGCCGTGAAGAAGGCAGGGCCCCTGGACGCCATACGGACCGGGTATGCGCGGCTGCACGGCGTGTCGATCAGCTTGGGCGTCATGGATTTCAGCTTCATGGGCGGCTCGATGGGTTCAGTCGTTGGGGAGAAGATTGCCCGGCTGACTCGCCATGCGATCGACAAGCGTTCTCCTCTGATTGTGATATCGGCATCCGGTGGCGCCCGCATGCAGGAAGGGGTGCTGTCACTCATGCAGATGGCGAAGACATCGGTGGTGGTGGCCGAGCTCCAAGGGGCGAGTATCCCCTTCATCTCGGTCCTGACCAATCCCACCACAGGAGGGGTCTCCGCCTCGTATGCCATGCAGGGCGACCTCATCCTCGCCGAGCCCGGTGCGGTGATTGGATTCGCCGGTCCGCGAGTGATCAAACAGACGATCGGCCAGGACCTGCCCGAGGGGTTCCAGACCGCCGAGTTCCTGCTCGAGCATGGAATGATCGATGCCGTCGTGCCGCGGGGAGAGCTGCGCGACACGACCGCGCAGCTGCTGCGGCATATGACGGGCGCATGGCCCGCTGAGGCCGCCGACTGACCTTCGAAGACGCCTGCCAGTATCTCTTCGCCAGACAGACCGGTCGCATCAAGTGGAGCCTCGGGCCGACCGAGGGGCTCCTGGACGTGCTTGGCCGCCCCGAGCGCCATTTTCCCACTATTCACATCGGCGGAACCAACGGCAAAGGGTCGACCTGCGCATTCGTCGCCCATGAGCTACAGGCTCGCGGATGGCGCGTCGGGCTGTACACCTCACCCCATCTCGTTTCGGCGACCGAGCGGATCACCGTCAACGGCGTGCCGATCACCGAGACCGCATTTGCTCAGTGGACGATCCTCCTCAAACCGCACATCGAACGCCTGGATGCAAGCTTCTTCGAGGCGACAACGGCGATCGCGTTCGCTGATCTGGCGGCCCGCGGGGTGGACATCGCGGTAATCGAGGTCGGACTGGGCGGGCGGCTCGACGCGACCAACGTTCTGACCCCGCTCGGGTCGGCCGTAACGAAAATCGCGCTGGAGCATACGGACTATCTCGGCAGCGACCTGAAAGGCATTGCCCGCGAAAAGGCGGGCATCGCCAAGCCCAACGTACCGTTCATCACCGGGGAATCGGATCCAGAGATCCGATCCGAGCTGGTCAACGAGGCCAAACGGCGTGGCGCCCAGCCGATCATCACCGTCGATACGACCCGCCGGTCTCGCAAGGACACGCGCCTCGGACTCCTCGGCAGCCATCAGGTAGCGAACGCCCTGGTCGCGCATGCGGTGCTCAACACTTTACCCAAGCCGTTCGGGCCGGTGGGGAAGACCCTCCCTGCCAGTTTCGCGACCGCCTACGTCCCGGGTCGCTTCGAAATCCGCGGCAAATGGATCTTCGACGTCGCCCACAATCCCGATGGGATGGTTGTTGTCGCTGAGACGATTCGTTCGGCTCGACCGCCGATCCGCCGGCCGCTCCATGCGTTGGTCGGAATCCGCAACGACAAGGACTGGCGGGCCATGCTCGAGGTCCTGCGTCCGGTTGTGGACCAACTCATCCTCACCGTTCCGCCGTCGATCCCCGTAATGCAGCGTTGGTCGGTAGGGGATGTTGTGGTAGGGGCGCAGCATGCTGCGCCCCTACACGACAACTCGTCCGACCGTCCGTCCGTCGAACCGGATTTTGAACGGGCCCTGCACGACATTCAGGAAGGGGCGGAGACCGTCCTCGTCACTGGGTCATTTCACACGGTTGGCGATGCGATGGCTCGCTTGCCGGGCTTCGCGCCGGTCGGTTAAGTTGTTGCGATGCAAGGAAAAGCCCTACCCGGCTTTCGCGATTTCTACCCCGAAGACTTGAAGCTCCGAAACCATATCTTCGCGACCTGGCGCAGCGTTGCCAGCCGCTACGGATTTGAGGAATACGACGGCCCCCCCCTCGAATCGCTCGAGATGTACACGAAAAAGAGCGGTGACGAAATCGTCCAGCAGCTCTATACGTTTCGGGATAAGGGCGACCGCGAAGTCGCCTTGCGGCCGGAAATGACGCCCACGCTGGCCCGCATGGTCGCGGCGCGGGTGCAGGCACTCAAGAAGCCGATCCGGTGGTTTTCGATCCCCCAGCTGTTCCGCTACGAGCGCCAGCAGCGGGGCAGGCTGCGGGAGCACTTCCAGCTCAACATGGACATCATCGGGGAAGCGTCCCCCCTGGCGGACGCCGAGCTGATGGCGGCGGTGCTGGACATAATGCGGGCCTTGGGCCTTGGGCCCCGGGATGTACAGCTCCGGGTTTCAGACCGCCGCCTGCTCCGGTCGCTGCTCACGGCACGCGGCGTGACGGAAGCGCAACTGGCGACGGCGTTTGCGGTGATCGATCGGAGTGAGCGGGTCCCGAAGAACGTCCTGGAGGAAATGTTGAAAGAGGCGGGATACGGGAAACGGGAAACGGGAAGCGTATTTGACGTCGCCGGGTTGCACGGCAAGGCAGCGCTCGACGCGGCCGGCGAAGCCGCCGAACCCCTCCGGCAGGCCGTTGCGGCGCTGGAGGCGATGGGGCTCGGGGAGTTCGTATCCGTCGACATGACGATCGTGCGCGGCCTGGCCTACTACACCGGGATCGTGTTCGAGCTGTTCGACGCACAGAAAGAGCTGCGCGCGATTGCGGGGGGCGGGCGCTACGACGGCTTGCTGGAGCTGCCCGCGCTGGGGTTCGGCATGGGTGACGTTGTACTCGGCGAGCTCCTCAAGGAGCGCGGCGTAGCCCCCAAGGCGTCGATCGAGCTCGGCGCCTTTTTAGTCGCGGTCGGTGGCGAGGACATGCCCACGATGCTGCGGCTCGCCCATGCGATGCGGGAACGTGGCATCGCGGTCGAGTACGGGCTGCGCCACGCGGGAGTCCGCAAGCAGCTCGAGCTGGCATCCGCTCGTGGCGCAGCCCGAGCGGTGATCATCGGACCTGACGAGCGCAAAGCCGGACTGGCCGTCGTGAAGGACCTCCGGGCGGGGACGGAAGCCAAGGTACCGATCGACAAGCTTCTCAACGGATATTTCGATTAATGGCACAAGCGAAACAGATCACGCCACGCGCCAAAGACTTTAGCGAGTGGTACGGGGACGTCATTGCCCAGGCCCAGCTGGCGGACTACTCGCCGGTGCGGGGCTGCATGGTCATTCGCCCGCATGGCTATCGGATCTGGGAGCTGATGCAGCGCGCGTTGGACGACATGTTCCGCGCGACAGGGCACCGCAACGCGTACTTCCCGTTGTTCATCCCGATGAGCTTCCTCGCCAAGGAGGCCGAGCACGTCGAGGGCTTTGCCAAGGAGGTTGCGCTCGTCACGCATACCCGGCTGCGGGCGACCGGCAAGCAGGGGGCCGAGGCGATCGCGGTCGACCCCACATCCGCGCTGGAAGAACCGCTCGTCGTCCGTCCCACCTCGGAGACGATCATCTACGCGATGTTCGCCAAGTGGATCCAGAGCTACCGCGATTTGCCGCTGCTCCTCAACCAATGGGCCAACGTCGTCCGCTGGGAGCTGCGGACGCGGCTCTTTCTGCGCACCACCGAGTTCCTGTGGCAGGAAGGGCACACGGCGCACGTCGATGAGGCGGACGCCGAGCGCGAGGCGAAAACCATTCTCGGGATCTATCGTCGCTTTGCCGAGGAGTGGATGGCGATGCCTGTGCTCACCGGCGTGAAGACGGACAGCGAGAGGTTCGCCGGCGCGCTCCGGACCTACGCGATCGAAGCGCTGATGCAGGACAATAAGGCGCTGCAGGCCGGTACATCGCACAACCTGGGCCAGAACTTTGCCAAGGCGTTCAACGTGCAGTATCAGACCGCGGCCGGCGGCCTCGAGTACGTCTGGAATACGTCGTGGGGTGTGTCGACGCGGTTGATCGGCGGGCTGATCATGACGCATTCGGACGACAACGGTCTGGTTGCGCCACCCAAGCTCGCGCCGGTTCAGGTCGCGATCGTGCCGATCTGGAAAACGGACGATGAAAAGGGGCAGGTGTCAGGTGTCGGGTCTCAGGTGAAGGCGGATCTCGAAAGGGCTGGGCTGCGCGTTGAGCTGGACCTGCGCGACACGATGAAGCCCGGGGCCAAGTACTTCGAGTGGGAGGCGCTCGGTGTGCCGGTTCGCCTCGAGATCGGCCCTCGGGACGTCGCAAGCGGTCAGGTCGTCCTCGCGCGCCGTTCGGGCGGCAAGGCTCCGACGCCGCTCCAGGGTGTCGCCAGCTCCGTGACGAAGGCACTCGAGGAGATTCAGGCTGGACTGTTTGCAGCTGCCCGCGAGCGGCGCGAGAAAAACTCAATTCGCGGCGCGACCAAGGCGCAGTTCCTCGAGTTCATGAACGGCGGGGGCGGGTTCTTCTACGGTGGGTTCTGCGGCGATCCCGGCTGCGAGGCGGAGATCAAGCAGCAGACCAACGCCACGATTCGTGTCTTGCCCGATCCGGAGTTCCGCAGCAAGGAGACGCCGCGCACCTGCATGTGGTGCGGTGCGCCGAGCGTCGCGGAGGCCGTGTGGGCGCAGGCGTACTAGGCTTCGATCCTGGATTGCTTCAGGCGATCGCTGATCGCATCGGCACCCCGACGTACGTCTACAGCACCAACTTGATTCGGGCACAGTACAACGCGCTCGATGACGCCCTGCACGGCATCCGACACCGCATTTGCTACTCGGTCAAGGCGAACGGCAACCTCGGCGTGCTGCGGGTGCTGAAGCAGCTCGGTGCCGGCGCCGACATCGTCTCGGTGGGCGAGCTGCGCCGTGTGCTCATGGTCGGCTTCGATCCCGACGGCATCGTCTTTTCGGGCGTGGGGAAGACGGCGGGCGAAATCGAAGAGGCGATTCGCGCCGGCGTCGGTTTCATCAACGTGGAGTCCCCCAGCGAGTTGGACACGATCATCGCGGTCGCAAACGACATCAAGCTCACGGCGAACGTGGGCATCCGGGTCAATCCCGATGTCGCGATCGAGACGCATCTGTACATGAAGACCGGGGAGAAAACGGCAAAGTTCGGCATCCCCTTCGATGAGGTTGTGACGATCGCGCGCCGGATCGCCGGCGAGCCGCGGCTCGTGCTGCGGGGGCTCGCGATGCACATCGGATCGCAGATTACAGACGTCACGCCCTACCACCGCGGTACGGTCAAGCTGCTGGAGCTGGTCACGGCGATTCGCGCCTCGGGGATCAACACGCTGCAGGCGCTCGACGTGGGCGGCGGGCTCGGAGTCCGGTATCACAACGAAAAGGCCCCCAGCCCCAAGGCATTTGCCGACGCCGTCGTGCCGGCAGTGGGCGCTGCGGGCCTCGGCCTCCTGTGTGAACCGGGGCGCTACCTGGTCGCCAATGCCGGGGTGCTGTTGACGCGCGTGCTCTATCGCAAGCACGCGGGCGGCAAGGACTACGTGATCGTGGATGCCGGCATGTCCGATTTCGTGCGGCCCAGTCACTACAACGCGCACCACGAAATCATTCCGCTGCGCGATGGAAAGCGCCCCGAAGAAACCGTGAACGTTGTGGGACCGATCTGCGAGACGGGTGACTTTCTCGCCCTCGACCGCAAGCTGGTCTCCGTGGGCCCGGGGGAAGTGCTCGCGGTGCTGGGGACCGGGGCCTATGGGTTCGTGATGGCGTCCACCTACAATCAGCGCCCGCGGCCGCCGGAGGTCGTCGTCGACGGCGATCGCTATTATGTCGCGCGCCAGCGTGAAACACTCGAGGACCTGGTGCGCGGCGAGACCGCCGAGCCGACCACCTGGTACAAGGCGTGAACCGCATTCTGATCCTCGATTATGGCTCGCAGTTCACGCAGCTGATTGCGCGCCGCATCCGCGAGGCCAGCGTCTACTGCGAAATCCACCCCGCGTCCAAGGGCTCGGATCTCGCGTTCATCCGCGAGTTTGACCCCAAGGGCATCATTCTGTCAGGCGGGCCCAGTTCCGTCTTCGACCCGGACGCCCCGAGCGCCGATCCGGCCCTGCTCGACCTCGGCCTACCGGTACTCGGCATCTGCTACGGCATGCAGCTCGTCGCCAGGCTGGCGGGGGGCAAGGTGGTGCCGTCGAACGAGCGCGAGTACGGGCGTGCCGAGATCGCGATCCGCGAGAGCAAGGGCCTGTTCGGGGGGTTCGAGCCCCGCGCGACGGCGATCGTCTGGGCGAGCCATGGTGACCGCATCGACGAGCCTCCACCGCACTTCCGTGTGACGGCAACCAGTGCCAACGCGCCCGTCGCTGCAATGCAGCACGACAGCAAGCCGATTTATGCGGTGCTGTTTCACCCGGAAGTGGCGCACACGCCGCGAGGCGGCGAGATCCTGCACAACTTCCTGTTCGATATCTGCGGCTGTACGCCCGACTGGACGCCCGGCCACTTCATCGACCACGAGGTGGGGCGCATTCGCGAGCTGGTCGGGCCGACGGGGCGCGCGATCTGCGGCCTCTCCGGCGGGGTCGACTCCGCCGTGGCGGCAGCCCTCGTGCACCGTGCCATCGGGAACCGGCTGACCTGCGTCTTTGTCGATCATGGCTTGCTGCGCAGAGGGGAGCGCGAGCAAGTCGAGCAGACGTTCCGCGCGCATCTCGGCATGGACCTTCGTGTTGTCGATGCGACACACCGCTTCCTGCGCGAGCTCAAGGACGTGGAGGATCCCGAAGAGAAGCGCCGGCGCATCGGCCATACCTTCATTGATGTTTTTGAGGATGCCGCCGGGCACGTCGAGGGAAATGTCGGGTTTCTGGTGCAGGGCACCCTGTACCCGGACGTGATCGAATCGACCTCCCCCAAAGGCGGCCCCTCCGCCACGATCAAGACGCATCACAATGTCGGGGGCCTGCGGCCGAACCTGCCTTGGAAGCTGATCGAGCCTCTCCGCGAGCTGTTCAAGGACGAGGTCAGACAAGTCGGACGCGAGCTTGGCCTGCCTGAGGAGATCGTGGGGCGCCATCCATTTCCCGGTCCGGGCCTGGCCATTCGGGTGCTCGGCGCGGTGAATGATGAGCGCCTGGACCTGCTGCGGAGAGTCGACGCGATCTACCTGGAAGAGATCCGCGCTGCGGGGCTCTATGATCAAATCTGGCAGGCGTTTGCCGTGTTACTCCCCATCAAGTCGGTCGGCGTCATGGGCGACGGTCGCACCTATGACAATGTGGTCGCCCTGCGGGCGGTTACGAGCCGCGACGGCATGACGGCCGACTGGTTTCAATTCCCGCACGAAGTCTTGGGGCGGATCTCCAACCGCATAATCAACGAAGTCCGGGGCGTGAACCGGGTCGCATATGATGTGAGCACCAAACCCCCGGCCACGATCGAGTGGGAATAATCCCTATGGGAATCGAGTGGGAATAATCCCTATGGGAAAGGAATAGCCCCCCTAGCAAGTGCGGCGCTCTGGGGTAGAATCACAGCATCTTTCCAGACGCCCACCCTAGGGGACACGTGTATGCCGCGCCAAGGATTCACACTAATCGAGCTGTTGATGGTGATCGTGATTATTGGTCTGCTGGCGAGTATTGCCATCCCGAAGTTCGCGAACACCAGGGAAAGAGCGATCGTGACTGCGATGAAATCCGATCTGCGCAACCTCGTCACGGCCGAGGAAGCGTACTTTACGGACTCGATGAGGTACACGACGAATTTGGGGACCCGCTATCGGACCACTACTGGTGTGCTCGGCCCGACGATCACGCTGACGGGCGATGGATGGACCGCGAAAGTGAGTCACGCGGCGACGAGCAAGGTCTGCGCGGTGTTCACGGGATCCACGCCGCTGGCGCCGGCGGCAAAGGAAGGGGCGCCGCGTTGCACTCCCTAGATTGATCACGTGACACGTCGGCACGTCGGCACGTCGGCAGGATCAGCCAAATCGATGGATCAAGCCGTACACCATGCGTGCGCAATCCGCTCGCTTGGCTTTGAGTTCGGCCATCTCCGCCGAGGGGATGTATTGTAGCGCTTCGATCAGCTCCAGAATCGCCTCCAGCTCATGCAACCAGCCGAGTGCAATACTGAGATATCGACAGAATTCGCGCGGTCCCTTGCGCCCTGTACCTTCGCGATATTGAGAGGCACACTGTACGCCGCTCGACGCCACTGATCGGCCAGCACGAAGCGCTCGTGATCCGGTAGTTTCCTGATAGCGCTGGTCGAAAGCAAGGCAAATTCCTGCGCCCCCCGCCACGCGCGGAGCTTCTTGAAATCCCCCATAAACGGCACAATCTGGATCTTTTTGGGAAACCTGTGGAATCAAATAACCGCAGGTGTGACCGTTAGATTGCGTGCCGACGTGCCGACGTGCCGACGTGTATCTCGCTAGATATTCTTTTCTTCGAGCAGCTGCAAGAATTCTGCAGGCGTTTGCAGCTCACCAAGGCGGGCCGTTACGTCCGATTCCTTCGCGAACTGCGCGATTTTACCGAGCACCGGCAGGTATTGATTCGAGACCTCGAGAGGCGGCGCGACGATCAGGAAGAAGTACAGCACCGGTTTGTCGTCGATCGCCTTGAACTCGATCCCCTTGCTGCTCCGTCCAAACGCGCATCGCAACCGGCTGACGACCAGCGAACGACAATGCGGGATGGCGATCTGCTGGCCGATGCCGGTCGATCCGAGTGTCTCGCGGCGCTTCAGCATCTTGAAGAGCATCGCCTGAGCTTTGTCGTCGAGCTTGAGGAGGCCGACGAGCTCCTTGAGCACCGTGTCCTTCGAGGTGCTCTCGAGGTGGAGCGTGATTGCATCTTCGGAGAAGAACTCGCGCAGGCGCATCGGCGCGCAAAAGGTAAATGTTGGTTGCTCGCGGCGCAACGCACTATTAGGTTGCACCGCATGCGCTTCCCGTATCGCACCGCGCACGACGTTCCGCTGTTCCTCGCTCCCATGGCGGGCGTCTCGGAATCTCCATTCCGGCAGATTTGCCGCCGTTTTGGGGCCGACGTCGTGGTGTCGGAGTTCATCTCGTCAGTAGGAATCTCGCTCGGGATCGACCGTGTCCTGGCAGACATGCGGTTCGAGCCCATCGAGCGGCCGATTGGCATCCAGATCTACGGGGCCGACGCGGCGGTCATGGCGAAGGCCGCCGCCATGGTAACGGAGCTGTTCCAACCCGATTTCGTCGACATCAACTTCGGGTGTCCGGTGAAGAAAGTCGTCCGCAACAACGGCGGGTCAGGCTGTCTCAAGGACATGACGCTGGTGCGCGGCATCATCCGGGCCGTCCGGCAGGCTACGCAACTGCCGGTCACGGTGAAAATCCGCAGTGGCTGGGATGAAACCCAGCGTGATCCTGTGACGGTTGCGCTCCAATGTCAGGATGCGGGCGCGCAGGTGCTCACGCTGCACCCGCGCACGCGGACGCAGATGTACCACGGCGCCGCCGACTGGGACGAGATCGCGCGGGTCGTGGAGGCACTCGACATTCCGGTCGTTGGCAATGGCGATATCAAGACACCTGAAGACGTGCTTGCAATGCGCGAGTCTACCGGATGCGCAGGAATCATGATCGCGCGCGGGTCGTTCGGGAACCCGTGGCTGTTCGCGCAAGCGCGCGATCTGCTCGCCGGCCGCGCCAAGCGTCCCGATCCCACGGCTCAGGAGCGGTTCGCTACCGCGCTGGAGCACGCTCAGCTCGCGCTGCGGCTGCAGGGCGATACGCGCAAGACCGCCATGGAATTCCGCAAACACCTGGGGTGGTATACGAAAGGTCTTCCCGGCGCCGCCGATCTGCGCCAACAGCTGTTCGCGATCGAATCCATGTCAGAAGCCGAAGAGATCTTCAGCGAATATCTGTTTGGATCTGTGCGATCTGCGGCATGAGGTTCGAGCAGCTGCCGTTCGCAACGATCGATCACCTCCGGCCCATCACGCAGGGGCATCAGGAGGTGATTTTTTGCCCGGGCAAGACGGTGGGGCAGGTGGTCGCGATCGCGGAGCGGCTGGAGGCGGCCGGCGGAAGCTTCCTGGCCACGCGCGCCGATCCCGCGCAGGCGGACGCACTCGTCGCACAGTTTCCCCGCGCCGAGGTCAATGCGTTGGGACGGACGGTCTTCTTGCCGCCCGACCCGGAGCCCGCGGCGACGGGGCGCGGCACCATCCTCGTGTGCACTGCCGGTACGAGTGATCTCGCCGTGGCGGAAGAGGCCGCCGTCAGCGCGCGGGCTCTGAAGAACAGCGTCGAGCGGATGACCGACGTCGGCGTCGCGGGCATTCACCGGCTGCTGCTGCAAACCGACGTGCTGCGCGCCGCGAGCGTGATCATCGTCGTCGCAGGCATGGAAGGCGCGCTGCCAAGTGTCGTCGGCGGGTTGGTCAAGGTCCCCGTCATCGCGGTGCCCACGAGCATCGGCTATGGCGCGTCGTTCGGTGGGTTGGCCGCGCTGCTCGCGATGCTGAACTCCTGCGCTTCGGGCGTGACCGTCGTCAACATCGACAACGGATTCGGCGCCGCCGCCGCAGCCAGCCGCATCAATCACGCGTGAAACTGCTGCGCGGCGCGTGGGTGGCGCCCGCACTCGCCGTTCTCGGTGGGACCCTCCTGGTCGAAGCCGTGTGGCGCGGCACGGCGTGGACGCTGCTCGGCGTCGCCAGCGGCGTCGTGCTCGGCCTCGCGCTCCGCTGGGGGAAGGCCGGCGGACGCTCCGAGACCGATTCGTTCGACCTTCAAGATGCGCTCGAGCAGTTACGACGCGCCCATGATGCTCGCGCAGGATGGGTGATCGGACTCTCGCAGGGACCTGTCGAGGTCGTCGGCGACGCGACACTGGAGGAACCGGGGCGGGGCGCGACTGCACGGCGGCGGGGTGCGGCGTTTGTGCAGCTCGCGTCCGTGGACGGCCGCGTGCATGTAGCTCACGAAGTCGAGGGGACCTACGTCGCCCTGGGCGACTTTCCGTACGGCACCGCGCTGCTGCTCACCGATCCTGAGGCCGATCAGCCTCGTGTAACCATCGCCGTCAATGATCTCCGCCGCCTCATTGAAACGATGCGCCAGGCGGAGCAGCGGACGACGCAGCAGCAAGGTCAGCTCGTGGCGCGCCAGCTCGCACTGGGCGTGGCCGGCGCGCAAACTCTGGCCGGCATTGCCCGCGCGGGCGTCGAGCTGGCGCAGCAGCTCACGCAGCGCGGCGCAGCCGTCGTTATCCGGAGCGGGCGCGAGCGGGAAGCCATTCACATCATTGCCGTCTCGACCTCTGCGGACCGGCGGCTGACGGGGCGCAGACTGGACCCGAACGGGCCCGCTGCCCGCGCGATTCATGAGAGCACCCCGATCGTCACACCGGGGGGCGGCGCGGAGGATGTCTTCGGTCCCGGCATGCCGGAGCGTCGGCGCCATGAACGAGGCGGCGCCGCATTTCCTCTGATGGACGGGCACCACGCGATCGGGGCCCTGGTCATTGTGGGTCGGGAGGCTGTCACAGGAGATCGCATCGCAGCGCTCGTTGCCGAGCTGGGCCCGCGACTGGCGGCCGCCATCGCCGTGCAGGATTCGGAACAGCGCGCGGTGCTCGATCAGCTCACGGGCTTGCGCAACCGCGGCGAGTTTCAGCGCGCGTTGGAGTCCTATCGCGAATCAGATGAGCCCCCGCCGGCGTCCCTCATTCATATCGACCTCGATTATTTCAAACGGCTGAACGACACACTTGGACATCCAGCCGGTGATGCCGCGCTCAAGCACATCGCGCGGGTGCTCGAAGCGGCGGTGCGCGACGGCGACCTCGTCGCGCGGATCGGCGGTGAAGAGTTCGCCGTGTGGCTGCCGCACGCACAGCTTGCCGCAGCGTTGGAAGTGGCGGAGCGCATTCGTGATCTGATTGCCAATACGACGTGGCATTGGAGCGCCACCGCGTATCCCTTGACCGCCTCGTGCGGTGTGGCATCGTACCCCGACCCGATCGCCGATTTGGTCAATTTGACGTCCGCCGCCGATGCGGCGCTGTTCCGCGCCAAGGAATTAGGCCGCAATCGAGTTGAAAAAGCACGTCGGCCCAACTAGAGTTGGACCCGAGGGGGCGACAGGCTTCGACGGGTTTGGCGAGGGTACTGTTGCGTGCCCAGGTTCTCAGTCACCTGGTAAATCAACTGGGAAGACACACAAGCCAACTCTGAACTGGCTCTGGCTGCGTAAGCTTCGGCTTCACGCACCTGCGTGAGTGGCAGCCCGCCTGAGGCGGCGCTCACGTATCGCAAAGTCGGGCTGGCGGCATTTGGGGCCTCAACGGGTGCCGCAAGAGTTTTCAGAGGCTCGTCGTTACCAGGGCTGACCAGGCGCCGAGGTAGCGAGACCACCAAGCCAGGTCTACGCACGTAGGAGCGGTATCGGAGTCATGCTCGGACCGGGGTTCAATTCCCCGCGCCTCCACTGGTGAAGTTGCCGTGTTTGCGGGACGTTGAGCATCTAACCCCGTCCGGTGTGCCTTAAGTGTGCCTTACGCGCTGCCGACCGGGCGCGTAAGGCATTTCGGTATCGCGGCCACCTTCTCGCAACGCGGGGGTCCTCGTGTTTCGCTCCAAAACAACTGCCGCGTTGATTGCACTCATCGTGCTCGCTTGTGGGGATACTGGTCTAGGCGTTCCGACGGATGATCTGAATGGATCGGCCGACGGATCACACTTGCTCGTCTCGTATCCGGGCGGCGCAGCGGGCGCATTTTCCACGAGCAATCCTACGGTGCCGGTGGGCTTGGCTTTCTGTTTAGCGCACGGGGACCCGTTTGGCCGGATGCAATCCGGGGACCAAGTCCCCTCCGCGGTCCCGAGTGATGCCTTGATTGGCTGTGACAGAGTGTTTGCTCCGGGATCGTCTGGCGTAGTTGATTTTGACGTCTCGAACACTCCTGGATTTGCTAGATTCGCTGAACTCATAACGAACGGGATCGATGAGCGTGTTGCACATAGTGTAGCGATGGTCACTGGATCACTCAGGGTGGTGCATCCCTTGGGCGGTGGCAGCATCGTGGAGCAAGACTTTACGGACCGCCGCGTCAATGGGGGCACTGCTACCGGCGGTTTGACGGGCCCCGATCTGGCGGGGTTCAACGTGAATCGTATACGGCTAGAAGTATCCAATGTCGAGTTCACCCCTGAACCAAACGGGACGTTCAGTTGGAGGTATGCGCTCGAATGGACGCTCTGGGGACGGGTAACACCATAGCCCACCACAGCCTCGGTCGTGCGCGCTTGATCGAAACTTTTGCTGGTTGCACCTCTTACCTCGCTCGCTTCGCCCAGAAACGCGCAGGTGTCCCGTTTCCCGTTTGTTCGTTTCCCGCGTCCGACTAGCGGCATCCGCCGTATGCGGTAAAATGGCGTAGCTGCAACACCCCAGTCCCCGACAAGGAGTCATCGTGTCTCGCACGATGTCAGTCCCGACACTCATCGGTCTGTCCACGATACTCATTGGTGCGCCGCTGTCGGCGCAGAGCGCCTGGACCAAAGCGCCACCGCTTCCCAAGGGCTGCTACCGCGGGCAGGGGCTGGACACCTTCGATGCCGACGTCGATAAGGCCAGGACGTCGCTGGAGGCAGACATCGAAACACAGGAACAGATCAACAAGAGACTGAGGGACCAGGTGTTCAACATGGATCCGGCTACTCTCAATCAACGGATGATGGCAGTGATGCAGAAGGACCCTGCAAAAGCGCCGGAGATCATGCAGGCGATGCAGTCGATGGGAACCCCGCAGGGTCAGAGCGGTGTGATGGGGGCTGAGACAGAGCGCAGCGACTTCGATGCCAGGAAGAAGAAACTGATGGCAGACTTCGACGCCGATAGCAAAGCAGTGCTGGGCCCGAGCTACCAACGGACCTTCGACGGGACCGCAGCGCAGCGGGCGGCTGCGCGGGCGGAGTACAACCGGCAGTACGAAACGGTGGTGTGCCCCCGCTGGTTCGGAAAGCAAGTCCCCGATCTGTTGGCGTCGTATCGCACATTCCTCGTCGAGCAGCAGATTCCGGCGCGGGCCGAGGCCGAGGCAACCGGCGCGCGCATGTTTGAGCTCTTCGAAATACCTGCTAAGGATTTTCGGCCTCTCGCGGAGCAGAAGGCAGTGCTGGACTACGTGCGGTACGCGTCCGATCTGTTCCTGCTGCGCTTTTTGGAGCCAGCCAAGCAGTAGGTGGGCGGTTAGCGACCCCGGCCGAGCACTCGTGGCGAGGGAGAGACAAGTCGCGGCGCGATTGAGAATGCGCTCGGCACGGCGGGGCGCATAGTCTGAATCGGTCGATCGAATCGGGACCGCGACTGACTGAAGAAAGTTCCTGGATAGAGCGGATAGTACGTGTACGTCACCGGCGCTGGTTGGTATATCACCTGGGGCGGCGCGGAGGGCGCTGTCGCAAACGACACACTGCCGCTGTTCACTCCACAGAACGAATTGGTGAGCGAGGCGTTCGTGCAGTCCACCGAGTTCGTGGCAGCGGCGACAGGAGTTGCGACTGGAGGGGCGCGGCGCACGCAGCCCAAGCACACATCGGGCATCTGCACCGGTCCGCGAGCCATGACGCTGCCATCCCTGGCGTATGTCGCGACGCCATAGTCATACGGACGCCCGTGGGTGATGCGGTCCGTGATATCAAGTAGTGCCGCGAGCGGATCACCCGCGGTCGGTTGCAGGAGCAAAGCATCGTAATTCCACTCCATTCCCGACCGCAGCGCTTCAAAATCGAACCGCCACCTGGTTCGAACCGCAACGAAGGTCGCCGGATTGCCTTGGGCTTCCGGCGGCAAGTCGATGGAGACCGGCACATCCGCCGACACGGCCGTACTGTCCCACGGGGCTGATGGGAACAGTACCGCGATACGACCGATCGCATCGACGTGCAACACGACGAGATGGCCGGGTTGGCTGAGCTGAATGTAGGCCAGCGAATCGGTACGCCAGACGCGAACAGGATCGGGAGCGGCAGCGCTCGCGGGGCGGGCAAGAGAAGGCGCTTGTACGAACAGGGCGACGGCGATGGCGAGTGCTGGGACCATTCGACCCTCCTGCTGTAGCCTACGTTGCCCCGACGACTCTGGGAAGGGCCGGTTGCTTACCCGTGCTCGTTCCCCGATCTATATTGGCGCCGTTCGACAATCCTAACGGGAGGCAGAATGGGCCAAGGGATTCAGCAGGCTTCAGTCGAGCAGGGCAGCGGCAACGCGTTTCTCGATGTGTTCGCCGTGCTGTGGGATCCGATACCGGTGTTCAATCGCCTCAAAGTAAAACCCCGCGTACTCGTGCCGTGGCTGGTAATCTCGGCGCTGCTGGTCGTTGTGACGGTGCTCAGCGCCAAGTATTACGATGCGGCGATGAGGGCTATCGCCGCGTCGTTGCCTCCCGAGCAGGCGGCCCGAATGGGCGGTGGCGGTCTTGTCGGGCGACTGATCGGAGTACCGATCTTCACGTTCATTGGCGCGGCAATCGGCGCTGGACTCCTCTGGATCGGCGTGTCGCTGGCCGCTGCGCAGGCGAGGTACAAGACCTTGCTCAGTGTGCTCATGCACTCCTACATCACCTACATCCTGTTCGCGGCCATATCGGTCGTCGTGTTGACGATGCGCGGTGTCGAATCCGTGAGCTCACTCGCGGATCTGCGGCCGCCGCTGGGTCTTGATCTGGTGGCGCCCGGCGCCAGCCTCTTCACAGGCCAGTTCCTGAACGCGATCAATCCGTTCGCGGTCTGGGGTGTGTGGCTCTGTGGAACCGGTATTTCCGTTACGCAAGGAGTGTCGCGCGGAACCGCGATAACCATCGTCGCAGTGGTCTACGTAATCGGCGCTCTGCTTCAGGCGGCGCCCATGCTGTTGATCCCGGGCGGCGGCTAGACAGTCGCCTTCGTTCGACTGACGACGCCCGCCTCCTCGAGGGCCGCCTGGGCCGCAGCGAGGCGGGCGATCGGCACCCGGAAGGGCGAACACGACACGTAGTTCATGCCCGTGCGGTGACAGAACTTGACCGAGCTTGGCTCCCCGCCGTGCTCGCCGCAAATGCCGATCTTGAGATCGCGCCGCGTACCCCGGCCCAGCTTCACCGCCAGCTCGACGAGCTTGCCGACGCCGCCCTGATCGAGGACCTGGAACGGATCATCGGACAAGAGGCCGTGCTCGACATAGAACGGCAGAAACCGCCCCGCGTCGTCGCGCGATAGGCCGAACGTCGTCTGCGTCAGGTCGTTCGTCCCAAACGAGAAGAACTCCGCTTCCTTGGCGATCTCATCCGCCGTCACCGCGGCGCGCGGCAGCTCGATCATCGTCCCGATGAGGTAGGGCACCGCGCGGCCTTCGCGGTGGAACACTTCCTGCGCGACCTTGCGAATCAGCTGCGTCTGATTGACGAGCTCGCGCACATCCGCGACCAGCGGAATCATGATCTCGACGGTCACCTTCTTGCCGCGACTCGCCACGTGCCCCGCGGCTTCGAAGATCGCCTGTGCCTGCATCTCCGTGATTTCGGGATACGTGATCCCCAGACGGCATCCGCGATGGCCCAGCATCGGGTTCGCCTCGCGCAGCGACTCGATCAGCTTCTCGAGCTGCGCTGCCGGCACCTTGGCGTGCTTCGCGAGTGCGCCGATCTCCTCGCGCGTGTGCGGCAGGAACTCGTGCAGCGGCGGATCGAGCAGCCGGATGGTGACGGGCAGCCCATCCATCACGTCGAAGATGCCTTCGAAGTCCTTCCGCTGAATCGGCAGCAGCTTGGCGAGGGCCTTGCGCCGCCCGGGCTCGTCGGCGGCCACGATCATCTCGCGCATCAGCGTGATGCGGTCGCCCTCGAAGAACATGTGCTCCGTGCGACAGAGGCCGATGCCCTCGGCCCCGAACTCCCGCGCGCGGCGTGCGTCGGCCGGAATGTCGGCGTTGGCGCGGACGCGCATCCGGCGCTTCGCGTCCGCCCAGGACATCAGGCGGGCGTACTCTTTGCCCGCCTTGGGGGTGACCAGCTTCGCCGCGCCCAGGATGACGCGCCCCGTCGTCCCGTCGACGGTAATCACCTGACCCCGTTTGACCGCACGTCCATTGACGCGGAATCGGCCGGCGGAGGGATCGACATCCAGCTCCTTCGCGCCCACCACGCAGGTCTTCCCCATGCCGCGTGCCACGACCGCCGCATGACTCGTCATCCCGCCCCGCGCCGTGAGGATCGCGCGCGCCGCCACGATCCCATGGTAGTCCTCGGGCGACGTCTCGGGGCGCACGAGGATCACATCGTGGCCTTTTTTCTTGAGCACCTCGGCGTCGTCGGCGTCGAACACGACCTCGCCGGTCGCCGCCCCTGGCGAAGCCGGGAGGCCTTTCGCCAGCACCGTCACGCTGGAGCGTGGATCCACCATGGGGTGGAACAGCTGATCCAGATCCTGCGGCGGTACGCGCTGGATCGCTTCGTCTTCGGTAATCAACCCCTCGTCCACCA
>JBIOXD010000096.1:0-10815 GCA_044869265.1 Gemmatimonadales bacterium | reverse complement strand
CGACGACCCGCTCACGTTTGCGGCCGTTACCGCGCTCATGGCCGCCATCGGCCTCGTCGCCTGCTGGATCCCGGCGCTACGCGCTTCGCGGATCGACCCGGCCGTCACGATGCGGGTGGAATAGACCGTGAGCGCACCGGTGCTGGCTGAGTCAAGACTCGCGGCGTTCAAGAACGCGATCGCCAGTCGTTACCTGATCGACTACGAGATCGGCCGGGGCGGAATGGCCGTCGTCTACATCGCGCGTGACGTCCGGTTGGGCCGGTGCGTGGCTGTGAAGGTGCTCGCGCCAAACGTCGCGTCGCCGGCCGCGGTCACGGCCTTCCGCCGCGAGATCACCCGCACGATGCATCTCGAGCACCCGAATATCCTGCCGATCTTCGATGCGGGTGAGGCCGAGGGGCTGCCCTTCTACGTCATGCGGTATGTGCGGGGCGGCTCACTCCGTCGCTGCATCGAACGGGAGGGTCGTTTCGGTCTTCTGGAAACCGTGCGGATCATCCGGCAGACGGCGGCGGCTTTGGCGCACTCCCACGATCAGTGGATCCTGCACTGCGATGTGAAGCCCGAGAATATCCTGCTCGACGGCGACCATGTCTACCTCGTTGACTTCGGGGTCTCGCGGGCCGTTCGCGCGGAGGCGCTCCCCTGGGAGCCCAGCTTTGCTACGGAGAGCGGAGGCGGAACGGCGCGCTACATGAGCCCGGAGCAGGCGCTCGACGAGCGAGCGATTGACGGCCGTACCGATCTGTACAGTCTCGCATGCGTGGCGTACGAAATGCTCGCGGGGCACGTCCCGTTTAACGGTGAAAACGACCGCGCAACCATGGCGCAGCGGTTCACAAGTCGAGTCGTTCCCACCGCCCGCTTACCGCGCGCCGTCCCTGACGCCATCCGCACGGCGATCGCTCGAGCGCTCTCGTTGGCGCCTGAACAGCGTCAGCACTCGGTGTCAGACTTTGCGGCTGCGTTGGACGAGTTGGGTGCGCGGGCGACGATGCGACGTGGCGCACGGCGTGCGCGCCAGGCAGTGGTTGGCGCCGTCCAACGCATGATTACGATGCTGGCGAGCGTGGTGACCGGAGGTCGGCATGCTTCGGAGGGACAGATCCTGAGCACACACCAGTGACTCTTCTTCAAGACTTTCGCTACGCCGTCCGCACGCTCGCGGCCAATCCCGGCTTCACCGCCGTTGCCGTCGCCACGCTGGCCCTCGGCATCGGTGCCAACACCGCGATTTTCACCGCGATCCATCACCTGCTGTTTCGCCCCTTTCCTTTCTTATCGAACCCGGACCGCCTAGTCGCGGTGTGGCAGGTGGCACCGCGCGGCAACGACCACAACGAAGTCACGGCCGGCGATTTCCGCGATTGGCGCGAGAATCTCCGGAGCTTCGACCGTCTCGTGAGCCACGTCTGGTGGACCGGCAACGTCACGGGGGGTGAACGACCGGAGCGCGTGCAGGGGATGCAGGTCTCGGCCAACTACTTCGACGCCTTCGGACTCCGACCGGCGCTCGGCCGCACGTTCACCGCCGGTGAAGACCAACAGGGGAACGACCGCGTGGTGGTCCTGTCGTGGGGCTTGTGGCAGCGACGCTTCGGCGGCGATAGCGGCGTGCTCGGCACAATCGTGTCGATCAACGGCATTCCCCGGACGATCATCGGCGTCATGCCCGAGGGCGTGCGCTACCCAATTGCCGCCGAAATGTGGGCGCCGTACGCGCCGACACCCGAAACCTGGGCGTCGCGCCGCTTGCATTACCTGTATGTCACGGGCCGGTTGGCGCCGGGCGTGACGCTCGCAGAAGCGCGCGCCGAGATCACCAGGCTCAGTGCGGCGCGGGGAGCGGAGTACCCCAACACCAACACCGGCTGGGGCGCGAACGTCCAGCCGCTGATGCGCGATACGGCACGAGAGATCGAGCCGATGCTGGCTGTCCTGATGGCCGCCGTGGGCTTCGTATTGATGATCGCCTGCGCCAACGTGGCCAACCTCATGCTCGTGCGCGCCACCGGACGCGGGCGGGAGCTCTCGATCCGGACCGCGCTCGGCGCGTCGCGGGCCGGCATCGTGCGCCTGGTACTCATGGAAGGTGTCGTGCTCGCGCTCGCGGGCGGAGCGCTGGGAACGCTGGTCGGCGTGTTCGGCGTGGACCTGCTTCGCGCCCTGATCCCGGCCGACTTCCAGCGAAGGATACCCGGCTTCGATCGGATGAGGGTAAACGCAGCCGTGCTGGCCTTCACCGCACTCTTGTCGATTGGGTCAGCGCTGCTGTTTGCGCTGCTGCCCGCCCTGCGCGCCGCGCGTGGTGCGGCGGGGGCGAGAGATTCCCTGCGCAGCGGCCAGACCGCGGGAGGCCGGGAACGGCATCGCCTCCGGCAAGTGTTCGTCGGAGCCGAAGTCGCGCTCGCGCTACTCCTCCTCATCGGCGCCGGACTCACGTTTCGCACATTCCGGCATCTCGGCAGGCTCCCGCCCGGATTCGAGACAAGCGGAATCGCCCTCACCAGCCTCGCATTGCCGGGCCGCACGTATGCGGAAGGCACCGACGCGGCGCGCTTCTACAGCCGCCTCGTCGAGCGCGTTGCGGCGTTGCCGGGCGTCGCTGCCGCCGGTGCCGCGAACGTCGTCCCGCTGTGCGGTTGCAACCAGACGTCGAGCTTCAATGTCGTCGGCCAGCCGCCCTACTCGATCGACGACCGGCCCGACGTCGACTGGCGCATCGTCACGCCGGGGTACTTCGACGCGCTCCGCGTGCCGATCCAACAGGGCCGAGACTTTGCAGCGGCTGACCGAGCCGATGCGCCAGCGGTCGTGATCGTAAATGAGACTTTGGCCCGCCGCTGGTTTCCCGACGGCGCATTGGGCAAGCGTCTGTTCCTGCAGGGGGACACGACCCAACCGGCCGAGATCGTCGGCATCGCCGGCGACATGAAGCACGCCGGGATCGCTAAGCCCGTGCCGCCGGAGATGTACCTGCCGGAAGCGCAGCAGCCCGCGTGGGAGATGACGCTGGCGGTCCGGACGACGGGCGGCGAGGCGGCCGCCACGGCACTCCTGCCCTCCCTGCGAGCGGCGGTGCTCGAGCTCGATCCCGATCAGCCGGTCTACGATCAGCAGACGATACAGGATCTGCTTGCGCTGAACGTGCTGCAATACCGGTTCTCCCTCCGGCTGCTGGCCACGCTGGGATTCATCGCGTTGCTACTCGCTGGCGTGGGGATCTACGGTGTGATCTCCAATCTGGTCGCGGAGCGCACACGCGAAATCGGCATTCGCATCGCGCTCGGCGGCGATCAACGAACGGTGCAGCGCCTCGTCGTGCGGCAGGGGATGTCTCCCGCCGCGATCGGACTCCTGGCCGGACTCGTGCTCGCGCCCGCGCTCACGTTGCTGGTGCGCGGCATGCTCGTCGGGGTCAGTCCGCACGACCCAATCACGTTCGTCTCGGTGGCCGTCCTGTTACTTGCCGTCGCGCTGTTGGCGTGTTGGCTGCCGGCACGACGGGCCACGCGCGTCGACCCGATGATCGCGCTGAGAACTGAATAGAGGAGACGGATGGATACTTTGCTTCAAGACCTCCGCTATGCGCTGCGCACACTCGCGAAGAGTCCCGGCTTCACGCTCGTCGCCGTACTGACCCTCGCGCTCGGCATCGGCGCCAACACAGCGATGTTCAGCGTGTTCTACGGCGTGCTGCTGCGGCCGCTCCCGTATGCCGAGCCCGACCGGATCGTGGGACTGGCGCAGACGTTTCCCGGGGGCCGTGGAGTTCGCAACGTCACGTACGTGCAGTTCCAGTTCCTGCAACGCCACACGACGATGCTGGAATCTGTCGCAGCGGCGGCGTCGGTCGGGTTCAATCTCGCGGATGGATCGCAGGCGGATCGCGTGTATGGTTTGCGCGTCTCGAGGAACTATTTCCACGTCCTGGGCGTGCAGCCGGCGCTGGGGCGCACGTTCCTCGAGGACGAGGACCAGCCCAACGGTCCCAGCGCTGTCATTCTCAGTCACGGTCTGTGGCAGCGCCGCTTCGGCGGCGATCGCAACGTGATCGGGCAACCGATCCTGCTCGACGGCGCGGCAACGACGGTGGTCGGTGTGATGCCGCCAGCGTTTCGTTCGCCCAACGGCGCAGAGGCTTGGTCGACGCTCGCGCAAGTCGGGCGCACCGTCGGCGGCGGTTCGAATCTCTCGATCATCGGCCGGCTGCCGCCGGGCGAAACCTTCGCTCAAGCGCGGGCGGCGATGGCACGGCTGACGGAGTCGTTTCGCACCGAATTCCGCAGCGTGTCGCGCGACATGACCCTCGACCTCGATCCCTATCGGGTGCAAATCACGAGCGACCTCCGGACGCCAACGCGCGTGTTGCTCGCCGCGATCGCGTTCGTGCTGCTGATCGCGTGCGCCAACGTCGCGAGTCTGATGCTCGGCCGCGCCGCGACGCGACAGCAGGAGCTGGCGGTGCGCGCCGCCCTCGGCGCGACCCGGGCACGTGTGCTGCGGCAGTTGCTGACGGAGAGTGTGCTCCTCGGGCTCATCGGAGGTGCGATCGGATTGATCGTCGCGAGCTGGGGCGTGAACGCTCTCATGGCACTCGAACCGAACGCGCTCCCAGGAACGACGGAGATCAGGCTCGATCGGTGGGCGCTCGGCTTCACGTTTGGACTGTCGCTGCTCACCGGTCTCGCCTTCGGCACGGCTCCAGCGTGGCAAGCCACCCGCGTCACGTCGGCGCGCGTGATCGGCAGCACACAACGGGCGCGCATTCGCAACGTGCTGGTGGTCGGAGAGATCGCCCTGTCGCAAGTGCTCCTGGTCGGCGCGGGCCTTCTGATTCAGACGTTCGCGCGGCTCATCGGCACGGATCCGGGATTTGATCCCCGGCGGGTGGTCTCCGCTGAGTTCTGGCTCACGGGGACGCGCTATGATTCGACGGCGCGAATCGCGGGATTCTATGGCGATCTCACGGCCCGACTGGAAGCACTGCCGGGAATACAAGCGGCCGCGGTCGTCGAGGCAGGGCTGCCGCTGGAACAGGGCGGAAACGCCAGCGTCTTCGTCTCCGATGGGAAGCGCCTCTCAATCGATTATCGCTCCATAACACCCGGCTATTTCCGCACGCTTGGCGTCTCTGTGATCGCAGGCCGTGATTTCACAGCGGGTGATGCGGACGGCGCCGCTCCCGTGGTGATTGTGAACGAGTCGTTTGCCCGGCGTCACTTGTCCGGTGAGGCGGTGCTCGGCCGCATGGTGACTGTCGAGGGTCAGCCAAGGCAGGTCGTGGGGATGGTGCGCGATGTGCGCTCCTTTGTCCGCTGGCCCGCCCCCCCGACCGTCTTCATCCCCTCCGCCCAGACCCCGGCCTCGCTGACGAAGCTATTCGCCAGCTGGTTCCCGACGCATGTCGTCGTCCGCACCCACGGCGATCCGGACGCGGCGATGGGCGTTCTGTCGCGCGTGATTCGCGAAACCGACGCGCTCGTGCCGGTCGGGCGCGCGCGCGCCATGGAAGAAGTGCTCATGGGATCGCTCTCATTTCAACGCTTCCTGATGGCGCTGTTGACCGCCTTTGCCGCGCTCGCGATCACCCTTGCGTCGATCGGGCTTTACGGAGTGATCGCGTACGGCGTCACGGAGCGAACGCACGAAATCGGCGTGCGCATGGCGCTCGGTGCGCGAGCTCGGGATGTGCTGCAGCTGGTTCTGCGCCGTGGTGTTCGTCTGATCGCGCTGGGCGTCGTCCTCGGTTTGGGAGGCGCGCTGGGGCTCACACGGTTCATCTCCGGTCAACTGTACGGTGTGCACGCGATCGATCCGTGGACATTCGCCGGCGTGACGGCGCTGCTGGCCGTCGTCGCGCTCCTCGCCTGCTGGCTGCCGGCACGCCGGGCCACGCGCGTCGATCCGATGATCGCGTTGAGGACTGAATAGGGGAGACGGATGGATACTTTGCTTCAAGACTTGCGATATGCGTTCCGGACTCTCCGGGCAAGCCCGCTATTCACGCTCGCGGTGGTCGCGACGCTCGCGCTCGGCATCGGCGCCAACACTGCCATCTTCAGCGTCGTCAACACCGTCCTCCTGCGTCCACTTCCCTACCCCGAGCCCGACCGGCTAGTGCGCATCTTCGAAACACCGCCGGGACGCCCGGACGAGCTGCGCAGCATCGCTCACCCGACACTCGACGATTGGACGAATCTCCGAGCGTTCGAGGGCATTGCCCTGTATGGGCCAACGTCGCTGACCTTCGCGAGCAACGGACGGCCGCGGCAGGTGAGCGGCGCGTCGATCAGCCAGTCGTTCTTTGCGATTCTGCGCGCCAAGCCAGCGATCGGCCGCGCGTTTACGCCTGAGGAGTACCGGCCGGGCGGGCCACGCGCGGTCGTCTTGAGCGACGCGCTGTGGCGCGATCAGTTCGGCGCCGATCCGCAGATCCTCGAGCGCTCGCTCCTCCTCGACGGGGAATCGTTCCGCCTCGTCGGTGTGATGACCCCGGGTCCCGCGTTTCCCCCCGGCGCCGCATTCTGGACAACGACTGGTCTCGATGGCGAGTACAACGCCCGGAGCGCGCGTCACCTGAGTGCGCTCGGCCGGCTTGCGCCGGGAGCGTCCCTGGCCACGGCGACCCAGGAACTTGAGATGGTCGAGCGCCGGCTCGCCGAGCGATTCCCGAAACAGTACACCGGCTACGGCATTCGAGTCATGGAGCTGCGGGAGCGTATCGTCGGGGCCGCCGGCACGCCGTTGCTCGTGCTCTTCGCCGCGGTCGGCGCCATCCTGCTGATCGCGTGCGCCAACGTCAGCAATCTGGTCCTGGCCCGCGCGGCGGGCCGGGGCCGCGAGTTCGCTATTCGTACCGCCATCGGGGCGAGCAGCGGCCGCGTCAGGCAGCAGGTGATCGTCGAAAGTCTCGTGCTCGCCGCCGCAGGCGCGACCGTGGGCGTGCTGGCCGCCTCCTGGGCCCTCGACGTTTTCCGTGTGCTCGCCGCCGACAGTGTCCCGCGCGCCGCCGAGATTTCGCTCGATGGGCGAGTGCTCGCGGCGACTGCGGTCTTGACGGTACTGACGGCTCTGTTGGTCGGCATGATACCGCTGTCTCGTATCCTCGCCGACGATCTGCACACGCAGCTCAAGGAAGGCGGTCGCCAACAGACAACAACACGCGGCCACATCCGCTTGCGAAGCGGTCTCGTGGCCGGACAGACCGCCATGGCCGTCATGTTGCTCGCAGCCGCGGGCCTGTTGATACGGAGTCTCGATCGGTTGTCGAGCGTCGACTCGGGCGTCGAGACCGAAGGCGTGCTGTCGTTCAACGTCGCCCTGTTGCCGGCGCGCGCCGACAACACCGCGCACGTGGTCTCGTTCTTCCGTGAGCTGCGCGAGCGGTTGGCCGCGGTTCCCGGCGTGGCGAGCGTGGGGTTGGCATCGCGCGTGCCGTTGAGCGGCGATGACCACAGCAACAGCTTCCGGCTGATGGGCGAAGTCCCGGTGCCCGGCCGTGAGCGGTCGGCGCAGGATCGGGCCGTCAGCCCGGGCTACTTCCGCACACTCGGCATTCCGGTGCGGGGTCGTGACTTCACCGAGGCCGATGGCCCATCGGGACTTCCAGTCGTCATCGTCAATCAGACTTTCGCGCGGCGTTACTTCCCCGAGGTGGATCCCATCGGGCAGCAGTTCATTCCCTCACGAGCGGGGAACGTCCCGCGCGTAATTGTCGGCGTCGCCGGCGACACGCGACAGTTCGGTCTCGACTCACCCGTCGAACCGGAGTTCTACATCCCGCACGCCCAGGATCCGTGGCCCTGGCTGTCCGTGCTCGTGCGTTCCACGATCGAGCCTCGGGGGCTCGTGCCGGCATTGGAGCAGGCCGTCTGGTCACTCGATCCCGACTTGCCGCTGACGGCGGTGCGGACGATGAACGAGATGCGACTCGCGACGCTCGCGGCGCGCCGACTGAACACGCTCCTGCTCAGCATCTTCGCCGCCGTCGCCCTTGCGCTGGCCGTTGTCGGCACATACGCGGTGATGGCGAATGTCGTCGCTGAGCGGACCCGCGAAGTCGGGATTCGCCTCGCGCTCGGCGCTCGTCCCGCCGAAGTCCTGAGGCTCGTCGCCGGTCGTGGCCTGCGAGTCGGCGCCCTCGGTGTGATCCTGGGGCTCGGCGGTGCTCTAGGGGCAGGACAAGCGCTGCGTCGCCTGCTGTTCGGCGTGAGCGCGACGGATCCCATCACGCTCAGCGCGGTCGCGCTCGTCATTGGGGCGGCAGTGCTGGTGGCGAGCTATCTCCCTGCTCGCCGCGCGGCGCGCGTCGATCCCATCATCACACTGAGAGCCGAATAATGGATGCGCTGCTCCTGGACCTGCGTTACGCCATTCGCCAGCTCGTCAGAAACCGCGGCTTCACCCTTGTCGCCGCGCTCACGCTTGCCTTGGGGATCGGCGCGAACACGGCGATTTTCAGCGTGATCCGCGGCGTGCTGCTGCGGCCGTTGCCGTTTCCCGAGCCTGACAACTTGATGCTGGCCGTCGGTGTCATCGGCAGCCAGCGCGCCGGCGTGACCGCGCCCGATTTCGTCGACTGGCGCGCGCAGAGCCGCACGCTCGACCTCGCGGCACTCCAGACCTACAACGCCAATCTGACCGGCATCGACGAGCCCGAGCGGGTCACCGCCGGGCGGGTCACCGCGAACTACTTCACCACGCTCGGCGTCCGCCCGATGATTGGGCGTGTGTTCACCGCAGACGAGGAGCCGGCGGGGGCCGCTCACGTCGTCCTGCTGAGCGAGGCGTTCTGGCGCAACCGGCTGGGTGGCGACACCACGGTGCCGGGGCGCACCGTCACGCTCGACGATGTGCCGTACACGATCGTCGGCGTCATGGGTTCCGCCGCGCAGGGCCTGGAAAACGGCGAGAATCTGTGGGTGCCGCTGGCGCTGAGTCGCGACGAGCTTGCCGCGACCGGCGCTCGCTTCCTCGACGTCGTGGCGCGCTTGCGGCCCGGTACCACTCGCGCGCGTGCGAACGACGAGCTCCAGTCGATCGCTGCCCGGCTGAAGGAAGTTCGTCCCTGGTCCAACAAGGACGTAAACACCGAGCTGGTGCCGATGTCCGAGATCGTTGTGGGCGATAGCCGCCGCCCGCTGATGCTGCTGTTCGGCGCGGTCGGTCTCGTCCTCCTCATCGCCTGCGCGAATGTCGCGAACCTGCTGCTGGTTCGCGCGAGCGCACGCGGCCGGGAAAGCGCCATCCGCACGGCGCTCGGCGCCGGCCGGACCCGTCTGGTCCGTCAGCTCCTGACCGAGAGCGTGTTGCTCGCGCTGATCGGCGCGACCGGGGGGCTGCTCCTCGCCTCGTGGGGAACCGGACTGCTCGTACAGGCTTTACCAGCGGGCACGCCCCGGCTCGATCAGGTGCGGCTCGACGGCATGGTGCTCGTCTTCACTCTGCTCGTCGCGACGCTCACCGGAATCGTGTTCGGCCTCGCGCCGGCCCTGCGCTCCGCGCAGCCCGATCCGGTGCGGGAGCTGGCCGAGGCGGCGCGCGGCTCGGGCGGGGTGCACAAGCGCCGTCTCGGGGCGGCCCTCGTCGTCGGCGAGATCGCCGTCGCGTTGGTGCTCCTGGTCTCCGCCGGACTGCTGCTGCGCAGTTTTGCCGCGGTCACGCGCGTGGATCCGGGGTTCGACGCCGAGCACGTGACGGCGTTGCGGATCGCGCTGCCAGGCCGGCGCTACGCCACGCCGGCGCAGACGGTGCGCTTCTATCAGTCGCTCGTCGCGCGTGCGCGCGAGCTTCCAGGCGTTCGCGCCAGCGCGGTGTCATCCAGCGTGCCGTTTGGCAGCGGGGGATACAATCTCGCCATTGCGATCGAGGGTCAGCCTGCGCCGGCGCGGCGCGAAGACACGCCGATCATTTTCCCGCGCGCGATCAGCACCGGGTATTTCGGCACCATGGGAATGCGGTTGCTCGCTGGACGCGAATTCGAGCCCGGCGACCGCGCCGGCTCCGTGCGTGTGGGGATCATCAATGAGACGGCAGCGCGCCGCTACTTCCCCGGCGAGGATGCCCTCGGGCGGCGCTTCACGCCGGACGATGGCGACATCGGTCCTGTCCAAATCGTCGGGGTCGTTGCCGACGTTCGCGGGTTCGGCCTCGCGAGCGATCCGCGGCCCGAGGTGTTTTACCCGATCGAGCAGGCCTCGCCCAATCATTGGGAGTGGACGGGCCGCGCGATGAGTCTCGTGGTGAACGCCGAGGGCAGCGCGCAGCTCCAGGCGGGACTGCGCGACGCGGTCCGATCGCTCGACCGCTCGCTGCCCATTTACAGCATTTGGTCGGCCACCGATCTGATCGCCCGCTCGGTCGCACCGCGCCGACTGTTCATGCTGCTGATCACCGGGTTTGCGACGGTCGCATTGCTGCTCGCCGCGATCGGCGTCTACGGGGTCATGGCGTTCTCCGTCAGTCAGCGGACGCGCGAGCTGGGTATTCGCGTGGCGCTCGGCGCGGTACGCCAGGACGTGATGCGCCTGGTGGTCGGCCGGGCGATGACACTCACGGGTCTTGGACTCGCGCTCGGGGCTGCCGGCGCGATCGCCGCCACACGCCTCCTCACACAGTCGCTGTATGGCGTGCGGCCGACGGACCCCCTGACCTACCTCGCGATCGCCGCGTTGATGTGCGTCGTCACGCTGCTCGCGAGCTATTTGCCCGCGCGCCGCGCCTCGCGTGTCGATCCGATGGTTGCGTTGAGGAATGAATGATGAATAGGGCCTGGGGGCTGGGGCTTGGGGCCTGGGGGGGGCTTGGGCC
>JBIOXD010000095.1:0-3867 GCA_044869265.1 Gemmatimonadales bacterium | reverse complement strand
CGTCAAACCGGAGTTCGAGACAGTCATCGAAAGCCACGACAATTTCGTGCTCGTCCGCAAGACGGGCGAGGCCGCCACCCTCGCGAGGAACCACGATGACCATTCCTGACATTGGTCACTGCGCAGGCAGCGGGGCACCGCCGACCGACGGCAGCGTGAGGGATGAGAACGAAGGCTCGAAGTCCGGGGTATGCCCGGCATGCTCGGGCCGCTTCGAGTTGCATCCCTCCGGGGTCGTGTCGCTCCACGACGCGGCCGATGTCGATCGTCGTGAAGAGTGGCAACCCACTGGCTGATCGGCTGTCCCTCAGGTCCGAAAAGTCAACATTCGGGGAAGTCGCGAACGGCGCGGTTGTTGCAATGTCGGTCCTAGACCGGTGCGTTGACCGAGCTTCCCGTTGACTCGAACAAGTCGTAGATCTGACCGCCGAGGAACACGAGCGCGAGAATCACCACAATCGCAATGCCACCCAGAATGAGTGCGTACTCGGCCACGTCTGACCCCCGAGCTCACGAATCTGGAGGAAGGCAGCATCACTAGTGCTACCGACGGCGACGCGGCTGCAAACGAAGGTGACGGTCTCGATCAGCTCTCGCGTTCGCGCCCAAGGATGGCGGTGAAAGGCGGCACACGCCTTCCACCGCCCGGAACGCAACAGCCTAGGAGGAACCCTTCTTCGCCTTCACGCACTGACCAAAGTTCTTGTAGTCCTGCGCGAACTTCGCGGCGTCAGCGGACTGCAGCTTCTTGCAGGCGGCGTTCGCTTTAGATTCGGCGGCATCGTCGTCGTCATCCTTCTTGGCGTCCTCGCCCTTCGCCTTCGCCTTCGCCTTGTTCGTTGCCGACACGCATTTCCCGAAGGCGTTCATCTTGTTCGGGTTGGTGCCCCACTGCGCCCTGAACGCCTCAACGCCCTTCGCCGTACGTAGCGCCTGGCAGTACTTGGCGGCGTTCTTGAAATCAGCCGGAACAGGATCCGCTGCCAGTGCCGTCGGGGCGGCGATCGCAACGACCAACGCACAGAAAGCCAGAACCTTCGCCATCAGCCGTACCCCCTCGTCTTGGGATGACCCGCTACGTCCGAGCGGGCGTCCAAATGATGAGTCTCCCTGGGGATAACATCAACCCCCGGGTCGTCCGACCTGCAATGCGCGCCGAACGACGATCCGAACGTCATCGGGTGATCTGGCCCCTCGGCGCGCCGGAATGCCGCCACGGTAACCCCGGGAGTCCTCAACTGAAGCGGTCAGTCGCCGGTGCGTCGCGTCTCGAGCACGCGAGCCAGGTCGAGCTGCTCCGCTGCGTCCAGTGCACCTCGAGGTTCTCCCACTCTCTACCGGCGATACCCCGTCCATTACTCTCAGCCGCGCGCCGAACGCGTGCCCAAGGGTGATGGTGCCGGTGCCTCGTGCCAAGCGCAGCGGGCTATCGTGCGTCGATGCGCGAGGTCCTTCCAGGCGTCTTTCACTGGACAACGCAACACCCGCGCATCCACATCGACGTGTCGTCCTACTGGCTCGATCGTGCCGGAGTGGCGATCGACCCGCTGGTGCCGTCGGAGGGTGGGCTCGAGTGGTTTGCCGAGCGCACGAGCAGCCCGAACGCAGTGCTTCTCTCGAACCGCCACCACTATCGCGACAGCGCCTGCTTCGTCGAGGCATTCGGCTGCTCCGTGCACTGCAACCGCGCCGGCCTCCACGAGTTCAGTCACGGCGAGGCCGTCGAAGGGTTCGAACCAGGGGACACGCTGCCCGGTGGCGTGCTGGCTTGTGAGGTAGGCGGCATCTGCTCCGATGAGACAGCGCTCTACCTCCCCGAACAGCGTGCCGTCGCCCTCGCCGACGGCGTAGTCCGCGGTCGACAGGGAAGCGCTCCTGGATTCGTTCCCGACGGTCTGATGGACGACCCTCCCGGTACCAAGCGCGCCCTGCTCGCTGCCTACGCGCGCCTCCTCGACCAACTCGACTTCGAGCACCTCCTCCTTGCGCATGGCGATCCCCTCATCGGAGATGGTCGCGCGGCGCTGCAGGAGCTTGTCGCGAGCGGGGGGCAAACCGCATTCGAACTCGACAGCTGAGCCGCCCCTTGGATGGCATCCTCCAGCCAAACGGCAACGAGGGGCGTGACGTGGGGTCGACCATCGGCTCGGACCGTCGAGATCCAGGACAGCTCCGCCCACTCGAGCGCGCGACGGTTCTCCTCCCACTCAGTCGCGACCGCGCCCGTATCGCTGAAGCGTGTATCGAGCTCCGTGTCGGGAATTCTCACCGATACTCCCGCCGCGACTGGATCGATTTCCGACGGGCGACGGATCGCTCACTGACGTCGGACGTCCTCTTGCTGATCGTTGCCTTGGTGCGGGACGGCGCCCGGGTCCTCGAGCGGATGCTCGGTCTCCTCCGACGCGTTAGCTTTCTTTTCCTGTTGCATGCCGCCGTATCCGTGCTTGCCAATGTCCTGCCGCCGCTGGGGCGTGCTGCCGACCGGGGTTAGTTCTGGCGGGTCGGGTCCGGGGTTCGGTGGCGGGACGGGGTCCGGGGAAGGGATCGGCTCGGGGATGGGAGCCGGCGGCGTGGGTTCTTCGATCTTGGTCATGACGACTGTGTGTCCTGTCTCCCCGACCCGCAAACGCCGGCGGCCGCCGCCGCCTCCCACGCGAGGGCGCACGCGGCGGACGATGGCGTGCATCCGGAGGAGGCGCTGTTCGCCGAGCGCGCGGCCGCTGCGCGCGAGCAGTGGACGGCGTGCCGGTAACGCGCGACGGTCGTAGCGACCTAGTTGGGGAGCGCGGGGCCCTTGGCAGTCCGCCTGTAACCGCCTGGCGTGTACATACGGTGGGTTGAGAAGATCCAGGGCTTGTTGATGCCAGTGGGCAGACGCCGCATGGAGTCCGTCAACGTCCAAGGGAGCAGTCATGGAGAAAGCCGACGTCAGCCGCTGGCTGGACGACTACGTCCAGGCATGGAAGAGCTACGACCGCGACGCCATTGGCGCCTTGTTCAGCGATGACGTGAGCTACCGCTACCACCCCTACGACGAGCCCATCCGCGGCCGCGACGCCGTGGTCTCATCCTGGTTCGGCGAAGGCGATGAGGAAGGCGCATCTCGCGATGATCCGGGCACCTATGACGCCGGCTACCTGCCGGTGGCCGTAGACGGCGATGCCGCCGTCGCGACCGGAAGCAGCACCTATTACGCCGGGGCGGACGGGCCTGTCCGAGAGGTCTACGACAACTGCTTCGTCATGCGCTTCGACGCCGATGGCCGGTGCCGCGAGTTCACCGAGTGGTACATGAAGCGTCCATCTTCGGAGTCTCGAACATGACCAGCGCCCGCTCCGGCGGCCCGTAGGCACGCAAGTCTTCGACCCCAGACACCGTCGATACCTTCCTCGGCGCGCCGTCGACTGTTTCCCCTGTACGGGGAGGTTTCGGCTCGACTGGCGGGGGCTCAGGCGTTCGGGGCGGCGGGCGAGCGCAGTGGCGGGGGCTCAGTTAGCGGGAAAGAGTGTCCGCTGCGGCTCAGGTGGACGCCAAACAGAGGCATCCAGCGAACGGTCAGCATTTCTCCAGCCCGATCGTCGACGGTGTTCCCGACGTGGCAGCAACCCGGAAGGAGCACCTCGTGAAGAACCCCCTTTCCCCGAACAACGTTCACCGCATCTGTCTCGCGGGCGCGGCCGCGCTCGTTCTCGCGGCGGCAGCCGACGCGTACACGCTGCATCTCAACGACAGCAGCATGGTCGCGAGGTACGGCTGGGGCGCTGCGGCGACTTATGCAAAGCAGCAGACGCGCACCGCTCTCAACAGCCGCGCTGACAAGGATCTCGTGGCGCAGTACGGCTGGGGCGCTGCCGCGGCGTACGC
>JBIOXD010000094.1:0-65438 GCA_044869265.1 Gemmatimonadales bacterium | reverse complement strand
GGCCAAGCCCGACGCGACGGCCGAGCTGAACAGTGTCGGCATCCGGCTCTGGATCGTGCGGAACGTTTCCCGTTTCCCGTTTCCCGACGCGCCGTTGTACATCGCCGACGGTCACCATCGCTATGAGACCGCGAGCGCCTACGCACAGGAGAATCCCGCGGCCGATCGTGTCCTGTCTCTGATCGTGTCCGCGCAGGAGCCCGGTCTCCTCGTGCTGCCCACGCATCGCCTGATCTTTGGCGCCGGGCGGGAGATCGATCGCATGCTGCCCCGCTGGCGGGACTGGTTCGACGTGCAGCCCGTTCCCGCGGGCGTCGATCCGATCAGGCATCTGGCGACTCTGGGCCGTAATCAGACGGCCTGCCTCGTGGCAGATCGGTCGCGGATCGTAGCGCTGCTGATGCGACCCGGCGCGGCCCTGGATCGCGTGCTAGGCCTCGCACACAGTGTGGCCGTGCGCGATCTCGATGTGGCGCGCGTTGAGTCCCTTGTCGTACAAGAGATCCTCGGCGCGAGCACCTCGACGCCGATCGTGCGCTACACCGCGGATGCGAACGAGGCGCTGCAGTCGGTGCGGCAGGGTGGCGCCGCGGTCGCGGTGCTCCTGAACCCGACCAAAGTGGAGCAAGTTTTTGCGGTCGCGGACGCCGGCGACGTGATGCCGCCGAAATCCACATACTTCGTGCCGAAGGTGCCCAGCGGGCTTGTCTTGAGATCGGCGGACTGACGGACCGTTGGACCGATGGACCGTAACTGACCGGAGGTCATATGTCGCTGCAGGGAAAACGCGTGCTTTTCTTCGCGGGCCCGCTCTATGAAGACCTGGAGTTGTGGTATCCCAAGATCCGACTCGAGGAAGAGGGTTCGCAAACGGTTGTCGCTGGAATTGGTGAGAAGACGTATCAGGGCAAGCGGGGTTATCCGGTCACCGTCGACACTCAGGTGGATCACGTTCAAGCTTCCGATTTTGACGGACTGGTGATTCCTGGGGGGTTCGCACCTGACCAACTGCGGCGCTTTGAGAAGGTCCTCCAGCTTACGCGCGAACTCTACCAAGCGGGCAAGCCCGTCGCCTTCATTTGTCACGCCGGCTGGGTGCCGATCTCCGCAAAGATCCTCAAGGGAAAACGTGCAACGAGTGTTCGGGCAATCAAGGACGACATGGAAAACGCCGGCGTGCTGTGGGAGGACAGCGCCGTCGTTGTGGACGGCAATCTGATTTCGTCACGGACACCCGCCGACCTGCCGCAGTTCTGCCGCGCGTTGATTCGCGCGCTGGAGCGCGGTCCACAGGACTGATAGTTTCTGCGCATGCCACGGCAGCGCCAACAGATCCTCGACAATCTCGACGCGGTGTACCGTGAGGCCTACGAGCGAGCCAAACAGGGGGGCGACGAGCGACGCATGCTCGATCTCGATGCCGCCTACCAACGCGAGCAGCTCCTGCTCGAGGTGCTCCTCGACATTCGCGACGGTTTGAGTAGTCTGAAACCCAAGTCCGACGCCGGTGGGAATCCCATCGCTGCGATCGATACAATCCGCAATCTCACACGTCTGCGGTAGGAGGAAGCGTCGTGCGTCGTGCGTCGTGCGCCGTCTTGACGTCAATCGCGCTCGTGGGATGCGGGCAAAAAGCAGAACTTGTTATTCAGGGTGGCCCCGTGTGGACCGGCCTGTCGACGGGGCGTGGGCAGCTGGGCGCCGTGGCGATCGCCGACGGCAAGATTCTCGCCGTCGGCGATTCAGCCGAAATCGCGCGCTACATCGGATCCAAGACCGAAGTGCTGCAGGCGGCCGGCGGCCTCGTTATGCCGGGCTTTGGGGACGGGCACACCCACTTCATCGATGGCGGCTTTCAGCTCGCATCCGTGGACCTGCGTGATGCGGCGACGCCGCAGGTGTTCGTTCGCCGCCTGAAGGATTATGCGGCGCGACTCAAGCCCGGGGAGTGGATCACCGGCGGCGACTGGGATCACACGCTGTGGCGCGGCGCTCCGCTGCCGCAGCACGGCTGGATCGATTCCGTCACACCGAACAATCCCGTGTTCGTCAGCCGCCTTGATGGCCATATGGGTCTGGCGAACAGCGCCGCGATGCGTGCCGCCGGCGTAGGTAACGAAACGCCGGTGCCCGGTGGCGGTGAGATTCCTCGTGACGCTCGCGGCGCGCCGATCGGCATCTTCAAGGACCAGGCGATGGAATTGATCTGGCGCGCCGCGCCCGAGCCCTCGCCTGAGCGGCGCGATTCCGCTCTCGCGCGCGCACTCGCGCATGCGGCTGCCCTGGGGGTGACCGCGACCGCGCACATGTCGGCTTCGTTCGCGGATCTCGCCAGCTATCGCCGGCTCAAGCAGGCCAATCGCCTGACGATCCGCGTATCTGTTTTCCTGCCGCTCGAGAGCTGGAAGGCGGTCGCGGACAGCGCGGCGCGTGACGCAGGGGATGATTGGGTGCGCATTGGAGGCGTGAAAGGGTATATGGACGGCTCCGCCGGGTCACGCACGGCGTTCTTTTTCGAGCCCTTTACCGATTCCGCCAATTACCGTGGTCTGATGCAGCATCCCGAAGCCGATATGCGGCGGTGGATCGGCGCCGCCGATTCGGCCGGCCTGCACGTCGCAGTGCACGCCATCGGCGACCGCGCCAATGCCATCGTGCTCGCGATCTTCGACAGCGTCATGCGCGCGCACGACCCCCGCGATCGCCGCTTCCGCGTGGAGCACGCGCAACATCTGCGTCTCGAAGACATCCCACGCTTCGGCAGGCAGAACGTGGTGGCGTCGATGCAGCCGTATCACGCGATCGATGACGGTCGCTGGCTGGCGCAGCGCATCGGTCCCGTTCGGATCAGGACAACCTACGCGTTCCGTACACTCCTCGAGACTGAGGCAATGCTGGCGTTCGGATCCGATTGGACCGTCGCGCCGCTCGATCCGATGCTTGGGGTGTACGCCGCCGTCACGCGCCGCACGCTCGACGGCAAGAACCCGGCTGGATGGGTGCCGGAGCAGAAGATCACCGTCGGAGAGACGCTGCGCGCCTACACCTATGGCAACGCCTGGGCGACGTTCAACGAGCAGAAATGGGGAACGCTGGCGCCGGGGCGGTACGCGGACGTCGTCATTCTCGATCGCGATCCGTTTGCGGTCGCACCGGAGTCGCTCGGGACCATCCAGGCGCGGTATACCGTTGTGGGAGGCCGGGTTATCTACCGCAAGGGAAACTGACGGCGGGTTATGACGTTTGGGGCGGCTTGAGGATCATCGCCAGGGCTGTTGCATATAACTACGAATTCCGAACATCGCAGGCTGGCCATGTGCCGACTCGCCGTCGTCCTGATGCTGCTGCTGGCCCCGCCCGTAGAGGCCCACGGACAGCTCGCATGGATTCTCCGCCGAGATCTCAAGGACCTGGAAGCCTGGGCGCGCGAAGATACGAACGATGCCCAGCGGAAGTATTACCTCGGGCTGGCGCACTGGAGGCAGCACCACTGGCGCCAGGCCGATAGCCTGCTTCGGCTCGCGATGGCGATGGAGCCACGCTACCCGGAAGTGTACCTTGCGCTGGCTTCGCTCCCGTACGCGCGCAGGACCCAGCTCCGCGACGAGGAACTGCGCGACCGGGTGCCGGAAGCCTGGCGGCCCGCCGTCAAGGAAGCGCGCGAGCTTTACCAGCGGGCATTTCGCACCGATCCGATGGTCAACCTCGAAATCCTGGGAATTGACGCGCCCGACGAGGAGCCGCAGGCATTGGACTTCAGCCTGCGAGAGTATCAGCTCTACCTGCGCTACTACGCGTGGGCTGTGGATCTGGCGCGGGGTCGCTACCCCTCAGCTCGAGAACGACTGGCGAAACTGGCCCAGACGGAGTTCGACGAGGCCAAACGTCCCGACAAAGTCCCCGATTACATCCTGTGGTACCGCGGCCTGGCCGCGGCCCACAGCGCCCAATACCCTCTTGCCATCCGCGATTTCCGAACCCTGCTCGAGCGAACCATCAAGCAGCTGCAGCGGGCTGAGGTCATTCCCATTCCGCTCAACGACAATGAATACCGTTTCATGCTCGCGGCGCTGCACCATCGCGCAGGAAACACCGACACCGCCATGGCCCTGTACCAGGAGTCACTCGAGCATGATCTGGGTCTCGTCATGGCGCACACCTATTTGGCGAGCATCCACGAGCAGGCCGGGAGAGACTCGGCCGCGCTACTCGAACGGCAACGCGCCGCGGAAGTAAACAGCGAGGATCCAGCCGCGCTGTTCGACCTTGCGGTCTCGCTGTTCAATACCGGCCGGATACGGGAATGCGTGCAACAGCTCTACCGCGTGACCGTGCTGAACGACCGCTTTGCACCGCCGCACTATTTGCTGGGCCGTGCCGCAGAGTCGTTCGGCCAGTCCGATCTGGCACATGAGGAGTACACGAAGTTCCTGGCACTCGCGCCGATGCGGATGACGGACCTGCGGGCGGATGCGCAACAGCGGCTGGCGAAGCTTCCCAAGTGATGACGGCCGGCGACTTAGCCCGAGTACTTGAATCCCGCTTCCTGCAGCGTGAGCGGTTCCCCTTCGTGCTCGATGCCCGCCGCGATCACCTCGCCGAGCACCAGCGTGTGATCGCCCGACGGGAGCGTAGCGACGACGCGACACTCGACCCAGCCTAGTCCGTCGACCAGCACCGGCGTACCCGAGACCGGCGCCGGCTTGGTCTTGATTCCTTTGAGCTTCTGCGGCGCCTGCTCGGAGCTGCGCCCCAGCTTGCCGGCGAGATCGCGTTGGCCTGTCAAAAGCAGGTTTATCGCAAAGTGATGAGAGTCGCGGATCATGCCGATCGTCTTCGACATGTTTTCGATGGCGACGACGACCATCGGAGGCTCGAACGCCGCCTGGGTGAGCCAGTTGGCCGTCATGCCGTGATCTTCGCCGTCGTGCGCCACGGTGACGGCGTACAGGCCGTAGGGGAAGTGGCGGAGGATCGTTTTCTTGGCGGCGGCGTCCATCGTGACCCCAAAGATGCCCGAATATTGATCCTTGCGGTACACCTTGCGATCGTTCGGACAACAGCGACCCTGCTTTGTTCCGCGACCTAGGGATGCTCCGACGCCGTCTTTCGCTCCTGCTCCTGTTGTTTCCGATGCTTACCGCGTTCGGCGCAGCGCAGACGCCGAATGACGTGGCCAACCTCGCTCTGAAAGCCCGAGCGGACTCTAACGATCCGATGGCCCATTTCGCTCTGGCGGTCGCCTATCTCGAGCGCAAGCAGTATGCGGACGGAGAGGTGGTGCTGAACGAGGCGATCGCCATCGATCCGCAGTTCGCGCCGGGATACTTCCACCTGTCCGCCATCCCACGCAAGCTTTCTGTTCAACGGATACGTGTCGATGTGGGGGGGACGCCATTCGAAATCCTTGTGTTCGGGAACGACAGCGTGTCACGGGAATCGCGCCGGCTCGCCCGTATCGCGTTCTACCTGAACCCGTTGCTCGACCTCGGCAGACCCGGGCCGGGGGTGGTTCCGCTCGCTTGGAAGGGCGGCGCGGATCAGGCGATGGACGACTTTCGTGCCAGACGCTTTCAAGAGGCCCACGATCGGTTGAGCGACCTGATTTCACGCAGCAAAGGCAAGGCGGATTCGGTCGCCACCGTGTTCCTCTGGTACCGCGCGTTGTGCGCTGCGCGCATGTCACGTTTCGACGATGCGATCAAGGACCTCGACCGCCTGCGCCCGCGGGCCGGACATGACGACGCATCGCAAAAGATGTTCGCACGAACGTGGTTTAGCCCGGATGACTACGGCTTCGTCATCGCTTTCCTGCATCAGCTCGCTGGACATCGTGACGATGCGGTCCGTGGGTATCAGGAGCTGTTGGAGCGGAACATCGGTCTGTACACCGCTCACATCCGGCTTGCCGAGCTTCACGAACAGGCGCAAGACTGGCCGCGGGCGGTAGCGGAACGGCAGCGAGCCGTGGAGACGAATCCCGACGATCCCAGCCTCGTGTACGATCTTGGCGCCACGCTCCAGCGCGCCGGTCGAAACGCCGAAGCGGCTGAGGAGTTGCAGCGCGCCATCCAGCTCAACCCGCGGGAAACGCGGGCGTACCATGCGCTGGGCTTGGCGCAGCTGGCGCTCGACCGCCCCGCGGATGCGCGAACGACGTTCGAGCGGTTCATCGCCCTCGCGCCAAGCCGTTATCAGTCGCAGTTATTCGACGCCAAATGGCGCTTGGCTCAAATACAGTAGCCTGACGCAGGGAGGTCGTGATGAAGCTCTGGTTGCTCCTCGCCGTCGCCGTCGCGACAGCAACGAACGTCGCGTCCGCGCAATTCAAACTGCCCAAGAAACTCGATGAGCTCGAACAGATCGTGCGCAAAGACTCGAACGATGCCGCCGCGCATTACAACCTGGCGCTTGCCTACTGGAACGCGAAACGGTGGGGTGATGTCGAGCGCGAGCTGCGCCTGGCGGTGACCATCGAGCCGCAGTTCGCCGAGGGCTGGCTCGCGCTCAGCCGGCTGCCGTTCGGTGAGCGCACCAAATTGTGGGACGACATCGCGGAGCGTCGCGTGTCCGACGAATTCCGACCCAAGCTCGAAGAATCATGGAGGAATTACCAGCGCGCGTTCATCATCAATCCGCTGGTGGATCTCCGCATCGAAGCCGGTGCCCGGCCCGCGAAGTCCATTTACTGGACGGCGAACGAGTTCCTGAGCGACACCTACGACTATATCTTCGGCGGCTTCGATGACATCCAGAGCGGCCGGTACCAGGAAGCGTACAATCGCTTCAACCGGCTCATCGAAGACCGCCTCATCCAGTCGGAACGCGAAGGGTTTGCTGACTTCGTCTACTTCTACCGCGGGCTCGCGGCGGCGCACATCGAGCGCTGGCAGGAAGCCATTCTGGATTTCGGATTCCTCCTGGATCGCGCGGAGGGGGCCCACCATCCCGATTCCCTTCTGTATTACATCCCGATCGAAGCCAATCAGTACCGGTACATCCTCGGCGTGCTCAATCACCGCGCGGGCAAGCTCGAAGAGGCGGTGCGCTACTATCGTGAAGCGCTGGAAAACGACATGGGACTGTACATGGCCAATGCTCGTCTCGCCGCCATCGCCGAAGCCAACATGAATTGGCCCGCGGCGATCAAGGAGCGGCGTGCCGCCGTCAACGCCAATCCCGATGATCCCAGCTTGCTGCTCGATCTCGGCAAGGCCCTCGCCGGCTCGGGCGACTGGGCCGGCGCCGAGCAGACGCTGAAGCAGGCGATGGACGCGAATTCACGCGACTCGCGCGTTCCCTATTACCTTGGCATCGTGCAGCAGCAGCTCAACAAGAAGGAGGAAGCGCGTGCTTCGTACGACCGCTTCATCGCTCTCGCGCCCAGCCGCTACGCGCGCCAGGTCGACAACGCCAAGCAGCGGCTGGCTGCGCTGCGGTAGTCTCGCGGTGCTGGCCGCGCTGACCATCGGCGCGCCCGTGCGTCTGCCGTCACAGCAACGCGCGGCGTATGAAGAGCTACAGACGTTCTCAGGTGTGCTGAATCATATTCGTCTCAACTACCCCGACTCGGTCAGCTATCGGGAGCTCGTGGCGGCCGCGATTCGCGGCGTGCTGCGCTCGCTCGATCCGCACAGCTACTACGTTTCACGCCTCGAGTGGGACAGGCAGACGGCGCTGGATCGCGGTGAGCTCTTCACGGTGGGGATCACACTGGAGGACATCGAGGGCGCCGCGACCGTGCTGGCCGTAGTCCCCCGTAGCCCGGCCGCAAAGGGGGGCGTGCTGCCCGGGGATCGCATCGTCACCCTGAACGACACCGCCGTGGCGGGGTTGGAGATCCAAACCCTCGCGCTCCGCCTCGCCGGTGAAAAGGGTTCGAAGGTCAGGCTTTTGCTCGAGCGGGGCCCGCGGCTCGAACCCGACACCTTCCGCGTCACCCTCAAGCGCAACCCCTTCGAGGTGCGTTCCGTATCCGTCGTGCGAATGGTCGATTCCATCACCGGGTACATCCGGCTCGAAGAGTTCATGGGCAAGGCCGCGGAGGAAATGCACGACGGCCTGGGTAAGCTGCGCAGCTCGCGCGCCAAACGCATCATCCTCGACCTCCGCTCCAACCCCGGTGGGGCGGTGGTCCTGGCAGTCGAAATCGCAAGCGAGTTCTTGAACAAGAACTCCGTCGTATTTCGCACGCGCGGCCGCAAGCGCGATACCGACACCACCTATGTCACCAAACGCGACGGGTCGTTCCGCGACATTCCGCTCATCGTGCTGATTGACGAGCGCAGCGCCAGCGCCGCCGAGGCGTTGGCCGCGTCGCTCCAGGACCACGACCGCGCGCTCCTCGTGGGGCGTCGCAGCTTTGGGAAAGCCCTGATGCAGTCGATCTTCTACGTCCCCTCAGGCGACATCATCTGGCTCACGATCGGTCACGTAGTCACTCCCAGCGGGCGATTCATTCAGCGCCGGTATCAGGGGCTTGGTTACGAGCAATACTTGAGTTTCGCCGGCAAGTCGGGGGCGGCCGACGACACCACCACCGTCTATAAGACGGATGCCGGACGGCCGGTCCGCGCCGGGGGCGGCATCATGCCCGACGTCGTCGTGCCGATCACAGCTCCACTCCCGGTCTGGTGGAGCGCGGCAGCGGACTCGGGATTCGATGACGCCGTATCGGACAGCGTCGCCCAAACTCTGCCCGCGACCCCTGCCGCGCGCGCGGCTTGGCTCAGCGCGGAAAGCGAATGGCGCGCGAAACTGTTGCCGCCCTTCCTCACGCGGGTTCGTACCCGATTGGACGTCGCGGCGGTCACCGACAGCCTGCTCGAGCGACGGCTCGCCCGAATTCTCGCGGCCCGCGCTGCTGAGGTCCGGTGGGGATCGGACGCGCGCGAGGAGTTCGTCATTCGGAACGACCGCACGATTCGCGTCGCAGTGGACCAGTTCCCACTTTTGCGCGAGCGCCTCGGCCCACCCCCGGCTCCCGGACCCGCACAGAACTAGGCTATCTTGCAGTATGGCAACCCGTTCGCGCACCGCCCGCAAAGCGGCGCCTCCCCCAGCCACACTCTCAAAGACAGATCTTCTCGACATTTATCGCGTGATGCTCCTGTCGCGCCGCATCGACGACAAGGAGATCCAGCTCAAGCGTCAGAACAAGATCTTCTTTCAGATCTCGGGAGCGGGTCATGAGGCCGTGCTCGTAGCCGCTGGGAAGGTGCTGCGGTCTGGGTACGACTGGTTCTATCCCTACTACCGCGATCGGGCGCTCTGCCTCTCGCTCGGCATGACCCCAACGGAGATGATGCTGGCGGCCGTGGGGGCAGCCGATGACCCTAGTTCGGGCGGCCGCCAGATGCCGTCCCACTGGGGTCACAAGCAGCTCAACATCGTTAGCCAATCGAGTCCTACCGGCACGCAGTTCCTTCAGGCGGTGGGCTGCGCCGAGGCATGGCTCCGATACAGCCGGATCGAGGACCTCAAGGACAAGCCCATCCACGGCGACGAGATCGTCTACTGCTCCGCGGGGGATGGCACGACGAGCGAGGGCGAGTGGTGGGAGGCGCTCAACAGCGCCAGCAATCTCAAGCTCCCGGTCCTGTTTCTCATCGAAGACAACAAGTACGCGATTTCGGTGCCGATCGAGGTGCAGACCGCCGGCGGATCCGTGTCGAAGCTGGTGTGCAATTTCCCCAACCTGTTGCTCGAAGAAGTAGACGGCAACGATCCGATTCGCTCGTACGAGGCCCTGCTGCGCGCGTCAGAGTGGTGTCGGCAACGAAAAGGGCCCGCCATTGTTCATGCGCACGTGATTCGACCCTATTCACACTCGCTTTCAGACGACGAAATCCTCTACAAGCCGCCTCGTGAACGTGAAGAAGAGGCGAAGCGCGATCCTGTGACCACTTTCCCGAAGCGGCTGCTGGACGAAGGCGTGGCGACCGAGGGTGAGATCGAGACGATCAAGGCGCAGGTAGAGGAGGAGGTCCAGCTCGCCGCCGACATGGCGTTGGCATCACCGCAGCCCAAACCCGAAACCGCGACGCTCTGGGTCTACTCGCCGGATGTGGATCCAACGTCGGAGCAGTTCGATACCGAGGACGATCCCCACTTCACGGGCGAGCCGACCACCATGGTGGATCTGCTCAACGCCTGCATGAAGGACGAAATGGCGCGCGATCCACGCATCCTGGTCTTCGGCGAGGATGTCGCCGACGTGAGCCGCGAGCAATACCTCAAGGAAGTGAAAGGCAAAGGCGGGGTCTTCAAGGTGACGTGGGGGTTGCAGCGCCAGTTCGGCAGCGACCGCGTCTATAACACGCCCCTCGCCGAAGCCAACATTGTGGGCCGGGCGATCGGGCTCGCCACGCGCGGGCTCAAACCCGTCGTAGAAATCCAGTTCTTCGACTACATCTGGCCGGCCTACCACCAGCTGCGCAATGAGATGGCGACCATGCGTTGGCGCTCCAGCAACGCCTTCAGCGCGCCTGTCGTCGTGCGCGTCACTTACGGCGGCTACCTGAAAGGCGGGTCGGTCTATCATTCGCAAACCGGCGCCGTGATTTTCACCGCGGTGCCTGGCCTGCGCGTCATTTGCCCCGCGACGGCGCTCGATGCCAACGGCCTGCTGCGCACCGCGATCCGCAGCGACGATCCCGTCCTGTTCCTCGAGCACAAGCATCTCTATCGCCAGACCTACAACAAAGCTCCGAATCCCGGTCCCAACTTCATGATCCCGTTCGGCAAGGCAAAGGTGGTGCGTGAGGGCACGGGACTCACCGTCGTCACCTACGGCGCGGTGGTCCAGCGCACCTTGGTGGCCGCTAAAGAGGTCGAGGAAAAAGACGGTGTGAGTGTGGAGGTAATCGACCTGCGATCCCTGTCGCCGGTCGACTGGGAAGCGATCGAAGCCTCGATTCGGAAAACGAACAAGGTGATCGTCGCCTACGAGGACGCATACTCGTGGGGCTACGGCGCCGAGATCGTGGCCCGCATTGCCGACCAATGCTTCCCATGGCTCGATGCGCCGGTGAAGCGCGTCGCATCAAAGGACACTTTTGTCGGGTACGCGCCCGACCTCGAGGACTACATCCTCCCCCAAGTGGACGATCTCGCGCAGGCCATGCGCGAGCTCCATGCGTTTTAAGCCGGCGCTCGTCTACAGCATCCTATTCTTCCTTTCCGGGGCCACCGGGCTCGTCTATGAGCTCCTGTGGGTCCGCGTCCTGTATCAATCCTTCGGCTCGACGATTCAATCGGTCACCACCGTCGTTGCGGCCTACATGGGGGGCTTGGGGCTGGGGGCTTGGGGCTTCGGGCGCATCGCGGACCGTTCCCCGAATCCTGCGAGGCTCTACGGCTGGCTGGAAATCGCGATTGGTGTGTTCGGCGTCATCTCGCCGCTCGTGCTCGCGCTTGCCCACCGAACGTACATCGGCACCGCCGGGGCCTTGGCGCTGCAGGGCGCTGCTAGCGTCGCACTGCGTTTCGGACTGGCTGCACTCGTTCTCCTGATCCCCACCACACTCATGGGCGCCACGCTGCCGGTGCTGACGCGCGCGCTCATGGGTGACGACCGCACCCTCCTCAAACCGTCCCTGGGCCGGCTGTACGGCTTGAATACGCTGGGTGCGATGACGGGCACCGCGCTCGCCGGCTTTTTCCTCGTCGAGTTTGTCGGCGTCCGAGCCTCGTTGTTGGCCACAGCGGCCTTCAACCTCGCGATTGGCGCGCTTGCGATCCGATACGGCCGCGACCAGAGGTTTCCTGATCCCCGGCGCGATCCTGGGGTTCAGGAAGACCGCCCCCGACCGCCCTCTACCGCTCTCCACCGCCTCGCCCTCGCGCTCCTCGCCCTTACGGCATTTGCTTCTCTTCTCAACGAGATCGCTTGGACCCGCGTGCTGGTGATGATCGTCGGAGGCTCGACGTATGCGTTTACGCTGGTCCTCCTCGTGTTCCTGCTTGGCATCGGGGTGGGGAGCGTGATTGTTGCGCGTCGCAGTCTGCCGCCCGGCGAGACCGCCGCCGCGGCGGGAGTGGCGCAGGGTGTGACGGGCGTGGGCGCCGCGTTGCTGTTTCTGTTTTTCGGATTCTTGCCGACCTACATCATCGCGGTGTTCCAGCTTCAAGGCCTCGACGCAGCGTCCCGGTTGCTGTTGATGGGGATTGCCGTCGGCGCCGTCGTCCTTATCCCGGCGATTGGAATGGGCATGAGCTTTCCACTCCTGACCGACCTCACTGCCCGGCCGGGCCACGCGCGCGGCGCCGACGTGGGCGCCGCCTACGCCCTCAACACTATTGGAAGCATCCTCGGTGCCGTCTTGACCGGATTCGTCCTGGTGGGCGTGCTCGGCACGCAGGCGACCCTGCGTCTCGGACTCGTTTTGAACGGCCTCGCAGCCCTGGCGCTCGCCGGGTTCGCGGGGCGCGGGATCGCCGAAGGCTCCACCGAAGACCGGCGGCTGCGGGTTCGCGTGCTTTCGGCCGGCATCCTTGGCATGCTGGCGATCGTGGTCGCCGTCGCGGGACCTGGCTGGAGCACTCGGCTGATCGATCTCGGACCGACGATCTACGCCCGTCATCGAATGGACAAGAGCGCCCGCGATCAATTCCTCGCCCATCGTGGTGCCCGCCAGTTGAGCTTTCGTGAGGGACCCAATGCGACGGTGAGCGTTTGGGAAAGCGAATCTGGTCGCACGCTGCGCGTGAACGGGAAAGTCGATGCATCGGATCGCGGCGATATGGACACACAGATCATGATCGGCTTGGCGCCGGTCGTAGCTCGCCGTGCAGCCACGTCGGCCTTTCTCATCGGCTACGGGACCGGCGTGACTGCGCATGTCCTGGCGTCCGTCCCGGGGATGACGCGCGTCAAAGTCGTCGAAATCGAGCCCGAGGTGGTGGAGGCGGACAGCTTGTTCCGAGCCGTCAATGATTCGGTGCGTTTCCGCCCGAACGTCCGCGTCGTGATCGACGACGCGCGCAGTGCCCTGCAGCTCGACCGCGAGCGCTACGACATCATCGTTTCCGAGCCGTCGAATCCGTGGGTCGCGGGCATCGCGACACTCTACACACCCGAGTTCTTTCGCATCGCACGCGACCGGCTGGCCGATGATGGCGTGTTTTGTCAGTGGGTACAGCTATATCAGCTGCCGCTGCCGATCGTCGCCGGGATCGTGCGCAGCCTGCGTGAGGTGTTCCCACACGTCAATATCTGGTTTGGGGGGACCGCCGACCTGCTTGTCGTTGGATCGTCGCGGCCGCTGCGCTATGACCAGCAGTGGCTTGCGCAGTTGATTGGCCCCGGTGGCCGGTTGCACAGCCTCAGCAGGGAATGGCTCAACATCGAGTCCACCAGTCAGTATTTCGGCCGGCGCTTGCTCGGCGAAGCTGGGGTGTCCAGGCTGGTCGAGCGCGCGCGTTTCGAGCACACCGACAATCGCCCGCGGCTCGAGTTCGTCGCTGCGCGCCGCTTCCTCGACCCTACCACCGCTGTGTACGTCGTATTCGATTCTGTGGTACGGCTCGCTGATCGTGAGGACGACACCGCACCGCTCGACATGATTCGTGTGCTCGCAGCGCGTCGCAGCGACCAGGGTGTGCTGCAGTATCTCGACGCCGCGCGCCGCGCGCAGCCGGATGTCGGAGAGTGGACGCTGCGAACCGCCGGTGTGCGCCTGGCACTGGGTGACACGGCCGCCGCCGACTCACTCCTCAACGTCGCCATCGCGCAGACCAGGGGGACGGGGGACACGCGGGCGGACGCGCTGCAGATGCGCGCGCTCCTCGCTGCCGCTCGCAATCAGCCGTTCGCGGCTGCTGCGCTCCGCGAGGCAATGGTGGCAGGCGCCGACACCGCACAGGCCCGCGCCGCTCTCTCACTGCTCGCCGTGCGGAGCTCGCGCTGGGGTGAGGGGGCCCTCCACGCTCGTGAAGCACTCGCCGCCGCGCGCGGAACGTACCGTCACCCTTTCCCGGGAGAATTCCTCGCGCAGGCCCTCACGCAAATCGCGCTCGACGCCCCCGCTCTGCTTGCGGACAGCCTTTTGCGTTATGCGGTCACACGGAGACCGGGATCGGCCCGCTATTTGGAGCTTGCGGCGGTGGCGGCAATACGGGCGGGACGGTGTGAAGAGGCGGCCGCAAGCTTCGTGGAGCTGATCGACTTCGCGGTCACGCGGGACGACGGCCCCGCACTGGTGCGAGGGTGCTGGGCTGGCCAGCAGGCTAGTGATGGGGGAAGCGGGACCCCTGGGGCGGGGACTGAGAAGACGCGGGCGGCCGGGGAGACGAGGGCGCCGGAGCGCTGAGGACGTCGCGGATTTCCCCCGCGGCGGCGATCACGTGATCGACGTCGCGTGACAACGCCCGCGCTTGCTGCGTGGCGTGCGTGAGATCGCTCAAGACCGCCGCGACGCCGGCGGACCGTAGCCTGAGCAGATCGAACCGCACGTTTTGCATCGCCAGCACACACGACTCGATTTGCTCTTCTACACGACGCCGTCGGGCAAGAAGATCGCTCAACGTCTGGCGTTGGCGCTCGAGCAAGTCGATCTGCCGATCGCGCTCACTGCCCTCTTCGTGCTGTCTCACCGCCTCGATGCGTGATTCGATTCTCCCTAGCGCGCCCTCATCGACGTCGGCGCTCATGCCGTGAAGCATTCGGGCAAGGTCCTCCGCGCGCTTCAGCAATGCGTCGATCGTTTGCACGACGTCAGGCAGGAGCTTCCGCTCCGATGGGGGCACCCGCTCCATGATCTTGAGGATTGCCTCACGGTCATTGCGGGCCATTTGCACCGTGTCGGCGTGGCGTCCGAATTCATCGGCCTGCGCGGGCCCCAGGGTGCGCCGGGAGGCAAGTGACGCCCCGAACGCATCGGGTGCGGCGGGCCGATTCAACACATCGCGCCAGGAGTAACCGGTGTGCCAAAGCTTCATGTACTGCGGAAGCAAGCCAAAACCGCCCCAGAGGCCCGTGGGAAATAGCGACCAACTAAGTCCGCCGCCCATCATCAGATCGATGAACATCAACCCGCCGCACACTGATGCCCATGAGACAAAGCTGTCGCGGAACTTCGCGACCAGTCGGGGCTCGCCACTCGGCGTGAGGTCTTTCCTGGGATCCTTTCTTGTCGTCGGGCGCGTCGCGCGGCGCCGCTCGGCGCCCCCACCGGGCGACACCCTCGCGGGCGGCCCGAGTCGCGTCTCACCGCGAGCCCCACCCGCACTGGCTCTTCGCGCGGGCCGGTAAGGCGGCGCGCTGCGTGACTCGAGCGCCCGACGCAAGGCGTCCGCGGTCGGCCAACGAGCCTCCGGTTCCTTCTCGAGGGAGCGCATGACGCACGAGGCGAGATCGTCCGGACAGGTGGGCGTTCGGTCCTTGAGATTCGGCGCCTGTTCCGTGATCTGTTTCAGCAGGAGGCCCGGAACGGTGGGCGCCGAGAACGGCAGCTCGCCGGCGAGCATCTGATAACCCACGACTCCCAGACTGTAAATGTCGGATCGACCGTCGATCTCCCGGTCACCGGCCGCTTGTTCCGGACTCATGTAGTGCGGCGTGCCGATCGCGACACCGGTGGCCGTCAGTGTCCCCGGGCCCGTCGTCGACGTCAACGCCTTCGCGATGCCAAAATCCGTAAGGACCGTCCGGCCGCGGCTGCCTTCGAGCAGGATGTTGTCGGGTTTGACGTCCCGGTGGATGATCCCGAGCGCGTGGCCGGCGCCGAGTGCGTCGGCCGTTTCCATCAGGATGCGGCGTGCTTCCTCGGCCGGCAGACGCTCGCGCCGCTTGAGGCGAGCGGCGAGGGATTCACCGTCCACGTAGGCCATCACGAAGTAGACGAGCCCGTCGGGACCTTCACCGACGGAGTGGATTGGGACGATGTGAGGATGTGACAGACGCGCCGCGGTCTCCGCCTCCCGCAGAAACCGGGTACGGATCTCCTCGCGGAACGCAAGCTCGGGCGGAAGGACCTTGACCGCTACCTTCCGCTTGAGCCGCTCGTCGCGCGCGTGGTAAACGACGCCCATGCCGCCGCGGCCGATCTCGCCTTCGAGCGTGAATGACGAGCCAAGGGCCTGACCCAGCCGCTGCGCCAACTGATCAGTCACGGCCTAAGATTAGCCTTCCCAAGTCGAGTTGGCAGCCCCCGCCGCTTTGGCGGCATTTCCTGGAACGAGCCTGCCGCAGGCGACGTTTTTTGGTGGCACAGTGGGTGCATTCGGCCGTCTCCATTCCAAAGGAGATTTCATGTCCGATCGGATGACACTTCCAGTATTGCCGCTGCGTGACGCCGTGCTGTTCCCCGGCGTCGCCTCACCGATTGGTGCCGGCCGCCCCGCGACCCTCCGAGCCATTGAAGCCGCGTTGAAGGATCCACAGCGCAGAGTGTTCGCGGTCGCCCAGAAAGAAAACGTCGATCAGGTCTCGCCGGGTGTCCTTTATACGACCGGGACAATCGCGCGCATCAGCCAGGTGCAGCGCAACCTCGGCGGCGTCCAACTGATCTTGAACGGTGACAGCCGCGGCACTGCGGTCCATTATACCGAGACGAACGGATATCTCGAAGCGACCGTTCGGGAAACACCCGACCTCCCTCCTCTTAATGAGAAGGACGCCGCCTTCGTAGCGTTGCATCGTGAAGTGCGCGAGCGGGCTGCCGAGCTTGGCCAAAAGTCGGGATTGCCCACGGAAGTCGTACAGCAAGTCCTTCAAGGTGTTCGCGACCCCGGCGCACTGGCCGATCTCGTGGCCGGCCACCTCGACGTTCAGTCCCTCGAGCGCCAGCAACTGCTCGAGACCCTCGCCGTCGAAGACCGGCTGCGGCGGGTGCTGGTGCACGTGCAGCGTCAGATCGCGGTGCTCGACGCCCAGGAAGACATCAAGTCGCAGGTCCAGGAGGAGTTGGGCGAGCGCCAGCGCGAGATGCTGCTGCGCGAGCAGATGAAGGCCATTCGCAAAGAGCTGGGTGAAGAGGAGGACGCAGCCGAGGCTGATGATCTCAAGAAGCGCCTCGACGCGCTCACCCTGCCGGAAGCCGCGCGCAAGGAGGTCAATCGTGAGCTCGCTCGCTTGGAGCGCGCCGGCCGCGAGTCGATGGAGGCTCAGGTCATCCGCACCTACCTCGAAACGATCGCGGAGCTGCCGTGGGGCAAGCGGGCCGAGGAGTCCCTCGATCTCAAGCGCGCCGCCCAGATTCTCGAGGAGGATCATTACGGCCTGCAGGATGTGAAGGACCAGGTTCTCGAGTTCCTGGCGGTGCGTCAACTCCGCCAGCGCCAGCCCAAGGAAGAGTCGCCGGGGAACGAAGACGATCGAGCCGCGCGAGCGCCGACACTGCTGTTCGTCGGGCCACCGGGCGTTGGCAAGACCTCGATCGCGAAGTCCATCGCCCGGGCGATGGGACGTCCGTACGTACGGATTTCGCTCGGCGGCGCCCGTGACGAGGCGGATATTCGGGGCCACCGGCGGACCTACGTCGGGGCGATGCCCGGACGCATCATTCAGGGCATGAAGCAGGCGGGCGCGAAAAACCCGATCTTCCTGCTCGACGAAGTCGACAAGCTGGGGATTTCGTTCCAGGGAGATCCTGCGGCTGCCCTACTGGAGGTCCTCGATCCGGCGCAGAACGACTCGTTCACCGATCATTACCTCGGTGTCCCGTTCGACCTGTCGGAAGTGCTCTTTATCGCTACGGCGAACTTCATCCAGAACATCCCAGGCCCACTGCTCGACCGTCTCGAGACCGTGACCTTTGCGGGATACACAGAGCGCGAGAAGCTGGAGATTGCGAAGCGTTATCTCGTACCGCGGCAGCTGCGCGAGAACGGGTTGCGCAGCGACCAGCTGACGCTGAAGGACGGCGCGCTGAGCGAGATCGTCGCGAGCTACACGCGCGAAGCGGGCGTGCGCCAGCTGGAGCGCGAAATCGGCAAGCTCGGCCGCAAGGTTGCGCGCAAGATCGCCGACGGTCAGGCCGAGCGTGTCACCGTCGGAGCCGAGGAGGTGCCGGATCTCATTGGCCGGCCGAAGGTGCACCCGGAGCGCATGGCGGGCGAGGATCAGGTCGGCGTGGCGACGGGAATGTATTACACGCCCGTCGGGGGGGACATCATGTTCGTCGAAGCGAGCGTGATGCGCGGCAAGGGCGAGCTGGTGCTGACGGGGCAGCTGGGCGACGTCATGAAGGAATCGGCTCGCGCCGCCCTGACGTATGCCAAGTCGCACGCCGACCTGCTCGGGATTCCCATCGGCGCGTTCGTGGATACGGACATCCATGTGCACGTTCCGGCGGGCGCCATCCCCAAGGACGGTCCGTCGGCAGGCGTGACGATGGCTACGGCATTGGTATCTGCGCTGTCGCGGCGGCCCGCGCGGCATGACATCGCGATGACGGGCGAGATTACGCTCCGCGGCCGAATCTTGCCGATTGGCGGAGTGAAAGAGAAGGTGTTGGGCGCCGTGCGGGCGGGGATTACGTCGGTGATCCTGCCGAAGGACAACGAGCGGGATCTCGACGACCTCCCAGAGGAGGTCCGGAAAACGCTGGGTGTCCATCTAGTCCAGGAGTTGGGAGAGGTGTTGAGCCTGGCGTTGCGTGGGGCGCGTTACGAGGCGGGGCATTTGATCTTCGAGACCGAGGCGCAGGTCGGCCCGGGGTTCGTGGCGCACCACTAGGGTTCAACGGTGTAGTAGGTCCATGCGATACGAGCGGTATCTCCACGCCGCGGCGGCTGTTTCACTGGCTGTCGCGGCGCCGCTGCTTGCGCAGGATACCACGTCCGCAGCACCGGCTCGCGATTCCTCTGTCGGCCGCGCGAAAGCCAACCGCACGATCGTGTACGATTCGATGGTGCTTCGGCGCTTGCCGATCGACGATGTACTCGACGTACCGGTTCTGGTGCCCGGCGTCTACGGGCTCACCAATCCTCGCGCCTTCTCGTTCCGCGGTGGGCTGACCGGTGATGGCGCCATTTACGTCGATGGTGCTTTGATCCGCAACGGTCAGCGGCTGGACGCGGAGTTGCTGCCGCCGCTCTGGGGAATTCACTCGGTTGCGATTACGACCGGACTCGCGCCGGCAGCCCGGGGCGCTCAACGCATGGGATCGCTCGACATCGAGACGGCGATTGGCGGACGGGAGTGGACCGTGGATTTTGGTGGTCGCGGTGACCGTTTTGGCAACAAGGAGTCTCCCTTCGAACCGTGGCGCAATGTCGGTTTTACGCGCATCCAGGGCATTGCCAGTGGAGGCCTTCCTGCTGGGTTCACGGCCCTCATCGCGCTTCAGGCCGACGGGCAAGAATCGATGGAAACCGAGAAACTGCGCGACGAGCAAGCGCCGGTCTACCTTGCGAGCGGCACAGATACGACTATTCGCCAGCCTGTGGATTTCGGGAATCCGGCGAGTGACACCATCGACCTCGCGATCCCGAGCTTCGTCCAGTACTCGGGCTATTGCGACAAGTCGCGCAATGGAAGCAAATGCTACGGCCTGATGGTCCCCTTCACGGGGCGCGGCTCAACCGTATTGCAGGCAAAACTGCAGCGTTCCTACGGGACGGATGGCCGCGTGAGTCTCACCTTCCTCTCCGGCCGGCAGCAGGCGCGCGACTTTCCAGTTACCGCGCTCTACAATCCTGCGAATCGAACGGCTTCGCGCGTTAGCAATAACGTGCTGGTTCTCGACTGGCAGCACGGTTTGCTCAATGTCAACGGCCGTCCGGTCCGGTTAAACATCAATGCCTCGTACCAGAATGATGAGCGAGCGGCAGGAGCGCTCACGGGCGCATCAGAAGAGCAGTCCGTTGATTTGGGAAGCACCCTTCCCGGCGAGCCACTGAGCTTCGTGACCGACGTGTCAACTCGGCACAACGTCACGATCGCGGGCACGACGCATACAGGCGTGGGATACTTGGACGACACGCAGATCACGTGCTTGCAAGCCGGTATCGCGTTCTGCCAGGATCTCGTGCCGTTCCTCGACCGCGACGACCTGCTCTCGGCCCAGCCGTACCGCATGAACCCCTACGCCGTCGAGCAGAATGTCCACCTGCCGTTTTTCACGAGCGGACTCGATTCCCCGTTTGACCTGAGTTATGAGCGCCGGTGGCAAGCACAGATCGGTTTCGATTGGTTGCCGGCTTCAAATCAGCAACTCTCGGCGGGCGTTGATTTCGCGAGTTTCGGTACCCGGCGTTATACAGCAGGAACGATTGCGCCATCTCCGGTCAATGGGTACGCGGAACACCCATCGCGGATGGGGGCCTACCTCGAGGACCGGCTGAACATCGGAGCATTCGAGTTAATCGGGGGCCTGCGCCTCGATCGTTTCGACAGCCGTTCCTCGTATCCTGTCGTGCCGGGACGCATTTCTTCGATCACCGATACGATCGCGGTGTCGGGCAGCGACACATTCCGGTTAAAGCCATTCGACCCGCTCGATCCGACGGCCAACTTCAGGCGGGCGAGCGTGCACTCGATGCTGAGTCCTCAGCTGCGCGTGCTGTTCACTGCATGGCCACGGGCGACGGTCCGTTTCGCCATCGGGCGGCAGGCACGTGACCCGAGCTTTGAGAGTCTCTTCGCGTATAAGAACACCGATTTGGTCCTGACCAATCGAACCCAGGCATTTGGGCGCGACATCGGCCCCGCGCACGCGGAGGTCATCGAGGCGGGCGCCCACATCACCTTTGCGGGCGAACAACGCTCGTTCGTGGATGTCAGCGTGTATTCGGCGAATCTCTCGGACGAGGCGGTGCGCTTGGAGCAGTTCGCCGACCCGGGGCAAGGAGGAGCTCCGGGATCCTGGCGAGTCTGGAGTATCACCGACCGCGGCAACGTTCGGGGTATCGACGCGCTGCTCGAGCGCCGCTTCTCGAACGTGTTCACGGGCTCCGTAAGCCTGAGTCACCAGGACGGGCCGGCAATCGAAGGTGCCCGCACCTTTGCGTCGGCTTTGGCCGCCGTCACATTCGCGAAAGACGCGCCACTCGGCGCGCTGCTCGAGTATACCGACATCTACTCGATACTCCGTTTCAGCAGCAATCGGCGCTACACGCTGCAGCAAAACGCCGGTGCGGGTTTGACAATCGAGGATGGGGGATTCGAGCGAGAGACCTCGTCGACGCTACCACTGTTCAAGACGTTCGACGTTCGGATCACGCGCTCCTTCCCCATCGAGGGTCGGTGGAGGGGTGCCGTCTTCCTGGAATCCAAGAATCTGTTCAACTGGACAAACCTGACGGACATCTTCACCGAGACAGGGGAAACGACCAATGCTCTGCACCGCGCTCGGTGGGTAGATGAGCAGGTCGTGCAACTGGAGAACGAGGCGCGAGGGGAGGGTCTGCTGACGATGACCGGGTCGGGGGAATCTGCAGTGGACCTGAGCAGCCCGGGTGTGTGCGCTGGTTGGAGCGCCCGCGCGTCGAACGGCGCCGGCGGTCCGGCGGACTGCGTGCTGTTACAGCGCGCCGAGCGACGTTTCGGCAACAGCGACGGTCTGTTTACCCGGTCGGAGTACACGTCCTCGTTCGGAGCGTGGTACGATCTCGTGAACGCCCCTTATCGCTTCTACGGGCCGGGCCGCCGCATCCGGTTCGGCGTCGAATTCAGTTTTTAGGCAGCCCGGACGCCGTTCACCACAAGGTCAACGGCCGCTTCACGCCACCGCTCTCGCAGGGCGGGTTCATCGAGTGGGCGAGCGCTTGCTGCGACCACACCCTCCATCGCCAAGTAGCCGATCATCAGAACCAGGGCCTGCGCTGCCGCGAGATGAGGATCGAGGTCGTCGCGCACCTGCCCCAACCCCTGCCCTTCGGCAAGCAGAACCACCAGGCGTTTGATCGCCGGCGCAAAGGCGGTGTTCGAGCGGCTTCCCTGACCGAGCAAAGCGACGATCTGCGGGTTGCGGGCGAGAAACTCGAATTGCGTCTGGAGCGTGAGGCGCAGCCGATCCAACGGGCCACCCCCGGGCAGCGCGAGACTGGAGAGCGCGTTCTCAAGCTCCCCGGCGGCCTGCGTGAGGACGGAGTGAAAGAGCCCGCGCTTGGAGTGGTAGTAGTAAAACAGCAACTGCTTGTTCACGCCGGCGCGTCGGGCGATCTGCTCAACTCGAGCCCCAGCAAAGCCGCGCCGCGCGAACTCCTCGCGGGCGGCGGCGCAGATTCGTAATGCCCGGTCATTGCTCAACTTAGGCGGCATGTTCGCTCACATCAACCGTTTGGTTGATTTAATCTATGGTCCATCGTTCGGCGCCGCCACTGGCCGCCTGCTGGGCTGCGGCGCGGCGGGCCACGCGATCCCCAAGTCGTTCCAGTTGAGAATCGCGTTGAATACGAGCGCGAAGCTCCCCTGGGTCTCCCAGCGCCAGAACGGGCGGATCGCGAACAGCACGACGTGGCCCTGTCCCACGGGTGCATCGATGACGGCCGGACGTCCAGCCAGCTCCTCTCCATTGACCAGGAGCCCTGAGAGGCGCAGCGAGTCCCGCTTTTGGTGGAAACCCAGGATCACTCGAGGCCGCGCCCTGGCCTGCTCGGCGGTGAGGCCGGGGTCCTGGTCCTCCGGGACCTCGGTGCTCGTGTCCACTTGGAAGAGCGGCTGCTGATTGAAGTAGACCGCGAGCGTATCCGGGTAGCCGTACGCGATGGGGCTCTTCGGGTCTTTCGTAACCGCGCGATAGATCCCTCCACTCGCGCGTAGCTGGCGGGCGGGTGTGATGTCCACGCCTCGCGTCACACCAAACTCGGTGAAAACCCCGGAGGTCCCGCCTTCCGTGATCAGAACCCCGCCGGCCTTGAGCCAGTCGCTGAGCGCCGTCATCCCCTCGAGCCCGATGCCGGGGCGCACGTCGTCCGTCGAGTCGATGCCAAGATTTGGCGTGAGCTCCGTCTTGCGCCACGGAATGGGCGGACCGTTCATGGGCGTGCCGTTCACGATCTGCTGCGGGTTGTTGTTGACGAACGGGAACACGATCACGTTGAACTGCTTCAACTGCTCCCGGTCCTTGAGCTGCTGTACGCTGAGATAGGTGTATGGAATCTTGAGCACGTCGAATGCGTACCGCACCCATCCCTCGTTTTGCGTGTTGAGCCACGAGTGAACCAGCGCAATCTTCGGCACATCGAGCTCATGGCGCGCGACCTGAGGCGTGCTGCGCACTGCCGTCACACTCAGACCCAACGATTCGGCGACTTGCGTCACCCGCTGCTCGAGGTTCCCTTGCCCCTCGGCCGGAACAATGGTCGTGCCGCGTCCGAACGCGCGCTTGTCGACCGTGAACGTGTCCTCGCTCGCCCACATGCGCACATCGCGCAAGGCAAAACGGAACTGCGTGAGTCCGCTCTCCGTCGTCGGCGCGATCAAATACGCCCCCGCGCCCCGAACACCTGACACCTGACCTCTGACTTTCGCATCGGCGGTCATGAGCGTCGTCGGCGCGCGCAACACCGTCGTGTCCTTGATCGGGTTCAGCGCGACATTGCGTACATACTGCAGCGTCCATCCCGTATCGTCGTACGGACGTGGGTCGTCGGCACCGTATTCCTGTTTGCTGAAGTAGCTCTTCGCGAGGGGGCCGTATGGTTGATCGAGTCGGACGACGTAATCGCCCGCTGCTATGTCTACACCGCCCGCCCTGAACGCGCGATCGGCCCGGCGCACCTCGAGACCGTGGAAGCGCAGCAGGTTGACCAGATTCGCCGCTTCCACCGGCCGTGCCTGGTTCGCCGGAATGTGGAACGCGTGTGGCCCGTCCTTCGCGCGGCCGCGTTCCACGGCACGCACCCCCTTGCGATAGAACTGATCGAGGTAGCGGTGTCCATTGCGCGCCATGTAGTTCAGCGCGATGAGCAACGCCGATTGCTGGTAGTTGACGTTGTTGCGGATGCACCAGCGCACGCCGTTGATCGGCGGATTGGGACGGAACCACTCCACCGACGTGCGGGACGCGGGCAGCTGAACGGTGTGGCAGTCAGCGCCCCGCGACGTGTAAGTCTCATAAAACCGTCCGATCGAGTTGTGCCCGTTCGCGACCCAGAACATGTAGTTCGGAGTCCAACCGTCGTAGAAGTCGTGCGTCCAGACACCGGGCAGTCCACGCTTCGTCAGCTCCGTAATCTCCTGGAACGCCAGCTCGTGCCACTCGGTGATGACTATGGCATCGAGCTCACGGTTGTAGGGACCGGTGCCCGTGGACGTATAGAGAAACGGGACCGATTCGTGGAGGTCGTGCAGGACCGTAGGGTGCCAGTCGAAGAACGCCTTCATCATGGTCCGGGTCAGCACCTGGGACATCACGATGCCGTCCCGGTTGTTGTCGTGCGCCGTGTACTTGCCCCAGTAGACGAGGTTCGGGCCGATGTTCTTGTTGGCTTTGCGGTAGCGGTAGATGTCGACTTGGCGGTCTCGGCCGTCCACCTCGGTCACTGGCGTGATCAGTGTAATGATGCTGTCGCGAATCTGTCTGATGAACTGCGTCTCCTCGACCGCGAGCCGGTAGGCCAGTTCCATCAGCATCTCAGGCGACCCGGTCTCCGGCGAGTGGATCGAGCCCGATGCGTAGTAGATCGGCTTCCCCGCTGTGATCAGGCGTTGAGCCGAGTCGGCCGTAAGGCGCCGCGGATCAGCCAGTGCCGCGGTGATGCCGCGATACTGTTCGAGGCGCTCGATCGTCGCGGAGTCGGCGATGGCGGCCACAATCATCGGGCGCCCTTCGTCGCTTGTCCCCAGGTCGAACACCTTCACGCGGGGGCTCGCCTCATCGAGCGTCCGGAAGTACCGAGTGATATCAGCTACATAGGAGAGTTTCCCGACTGCGCCCGGGACGTATCCCAGCGCTTTGAGCGGTGTCGGCACCCGCGAGTCGGCAGGGAGATGATCGGTGAGCTCGGTGTTGAAGCGCGGTTCGGTCGTCAGCTCACGGATTTTGGCCGTATAGGCCGAGTCGACGGGCTGTTGCAGCGCTAGAGCTGCGAGGACGGCGTGGACCATGCGACGTTCTCCGGGATTCGAGACAGGCCTTCCTTCAGAAAATCGAGCATCAAGCGATTCACTTCGGTGGGCGACTCCTCGGGCGCATTGTGTCCGGTGCCGGGCACCACGGCGAACGCGCCGCGGGGCAGCTCTCGACCGAACCGCGTTCCGTCGCGCAGTGGAGTCCAGCGGTCCGCTTCGCCCCAGACGACGAGCGTCGGTGTTTGGAGCGCGCTCAACCTTCCCCCACCTAGACTGTCGAACCTGAACTCTCGCAGCACAGCTCGCAAGGCGCGCCCGAAGTTGGGATCCGGCACGGGAGCGTAGTACTGGTCGACGTCGGCGTCGGAGACTTTCGAAGGGTCGGCGTACGTCGAGCGAAGAATGCGCGCGGTGATCCAGCGCGACCGAAAGGCGGTGGCGATCGCGCCGACGACCGGCCAGCGGGCGATCTTGAGTACGCCCGGCCAGCGCATGCCGAAGCCGGCCGCGTCGATCAGGACGACGCCGCTCACACGGTCAGGATGGGCCAATGCGACCTCAGCGGCGATCGTACCGCCCATCGAGTGCCCGACGAGGACGGCGCTGGCGATTCCCAGCGAGTCGAGGAGACTGACGACGAGCTTCACGTAGGCCGCGGTGCTGTAGCCATGCGACGGTTTGTCGGAGAATCCAAATCCACGATTGTCGAACGCAATGACCCGATACCCGGACCCTGCCAGCGCTGGAAGGGTGTGACGCCAGGCGTACATCGACGCACCAAATCCGTGAATCAACACCACGGGCGTTCCTCGGCCCGAATCGATGATGTGAAGCTGCGTCCCATCGACTGCGCGGTACGAGGCACGGAATGGAGTGCCCGCCGGGTAACGCTGCTCGCTTGGAATAGGCGCGGCACGGCACGCCGCGCCAACTACCAGCAGAGCGACAAACCCGTGTCGGTACCTCACGGCAGCGATTCCAGCGCGCGACGCGCCAGCATCACGATCAGTGGATGCGAGCTCCACACGCCGGCCACGGCCTCACCTTCACCTGAAGTCAAGATCAGTTGCGACTCGTCAATCACGAGAATCGTGGCGCGCAGCGCGCTCGCGTCGTCACCGGCTGATTTCAGCCAGCCCGGCGCATCGGCGGGCCGGTCGCCCGTCATTCGCACATCGATCTGCGCACGCTCGCCCGCGCGCCGCCAGCCCGGCTGGGTCGGCCGCCACAGCTCTGCGGTCACCACTCCTTCTACTCTCTGGCTCGCTCGCGCGACCAACTGCATCACGAGATTCGCGACGGCGCGGCTTCCGGCCACTTCCCGCGTCACCGGCTCCCCGGGATGCGAGATGTCCCGCAGTTCCCGGCTGAGGCGATCCAGCGCCTCCCCTTGTGCCAACGAAAGTCGCGCGAGCAAGCTCTGGGGGTCGGTAGGACGATACCGCGCCGGACGGGTTGGTGGCGGGGTGCGGCTCGCGGCCCCCCTTATGACCAGCCCCTCGAGTGCGCTGTAGGCGTTGGCTCTGGCCACGCGGGCGGCGCGCGCCACGGCATAGCCCGTGGACGGGCCGAGACGCAGGAGCACGGTGTAAACCAGGGATTCAGTAGCTGTAAAACCGAACGGCGTGAGATTGAGCGCCATAGTAGTAGCAAACGCTACTTCTAAAAGACGCTGAGCGGAATCCCCAAGAGCTTGGCGATCAACGCAAGTCGGAACGTGACGTCTGTCTGGCGCTGGGCAGGACTCTTCCCCGGTCCCTCGAGCGGGAAGTAGTGGGAGACGACCGGATTCTCGGACTTGGGCATCGTCCTCAGGCCGGCCGGACTCCAGATCCCTTGCTCGGAGCACTCGCTGAACAGGCGGGCCAGCACCCGAGAGGCGCTCGGGACCTGTCGAACGATGCCCAGGCGCGTGAGCAACTCGAGCCAGTAGAGCGCGAAGGGGACATCATCGATGTGCCCCTGGGCGTCTGCGTGCAGCGGGTCGCCGAGGATCTCGAACAGGGGCCGGAGCTGCTTCTTCCCCGCCAGGATGTAGAACTCTCGTCGTGACGTGGGCGCCGAAAAGTACGTCGCCAGGCGTTCGAGGAAGCCTGCGCGCTCCCGCTGCACTGCCGGCAGGAATGCCAGCATTTCGACCGAAAAGACCGTCGGCGGATAGGCCAGCGGATCGAGCACCGTCTTGCCCTGCGCCTTCTTGAACGGCTTCTGCGCAATCTCGCTGCGCAGATACAGAGATATGTCGCTGGCTATTCGGTGCGCGGCGCCCCGCAGCCGCGGATCTTCCTGATGCGCGCCTCGCGCCAGCGCGGCGGCTGCTGCCTGCGTCTGCATGCTCCGCGCCCACAGGGCGAGTCCGGCATCCCCTTTTGAAGGGCGCTGAAACTCGACCAGAAGTGCCGGATCGTCGTCTCTCGACAAGAGGCGGAACAGGAATCGATCGGCGAAGCGAAACGCCCGTCCGTCGGGCGGCCATCCAAGCTCGAGGAGGCGGCGATACTGATAGACAGTGCCGGTCTCCTTCCAGCCCATCGCTTTGAACGGTTCGGGCGCCAGGAGATTGGCACCCCACAACCCCGTCTCTTTCTGCTTTCGCACGATGGCGAGCGCTTCCCTGTAATTCAGAATCTCTTCACGCAGCGCGCCGAGCCGTTCGGGGTCGCGCGAGGACTCAGGAACGATTTCCGTCAGGGTGCGATACTGGATTGGAAGACTGGCCGCCTCAAACAACCACGACAGAGGGACCGTATGCGTGGAGGGAATCTCCAACCGCCGCTCCAATCGTAGGAGGTCGGGACAGCTGGCTTCGCAGCGTCAAAAAGCGGGGGCAAACTATCCGTCCCTCGCGGAATAGGCAATCACCAAACTCTAACCCGTTGTCGTTTCTGATGTTCCGCTGTTCCCTCCAGAGTGCAATTCTCTGCGCGACTAGGGCTGGGGGCGCTGAAACTCCGATGACGGCAACCAGCGCGGCGCTTCACGATTGTTGGCGACGGTTTGTGCCGTTCGCACTGTGACGCGAACCTGCTGCGCCATCCCATCGTAACGGAACGCCGGTTGATACTCGTCGCTGGGTTGGTGGTAGCGCCGCTCGTTGTAGAGACGTTCCTGTTCCTCACCCCAGGTCTTCGGATGCCCCACAAAGTCGATGCCAGGTTTGATCGATAGCGCGGGCACCCCGGCACGCGCGAAGGGAAAATGATCCGAACGAAAGAACGATCCGCGCACATCGGGCTGCGACTCGACCGTCATTCCCTCAGCGCGCGCGGCCGCGGTAAACACGGGGCCCAAGGTCGATCGGTCCAACCCAAGGGCGCCGATGTCGCGCGTTGCCCCTCGCACGTTGGTCACGTCGAGGTTGAGTACAGCAGCAGTTCGGGCGAGTGGCAACAGCGGGCGCTGCACATACGCTTCGCTTCCCAGCAAGCCACTCTCCTCCGCCGTCGTCGCGAGGAACACGATCGAGCGCGCCGGTCGCGGTAGACGCGTCAGAGCTGCTGCCACACCGAGCATCGCGGCAATACCCGACGCGTTGTCCTCGGCTCCGTTGTAGATGGAGTCACCACGGACAACGGGGCCGATCCCCTTGTGGTCCCAATGGGACGTGATCAGGACCGCCTGTTCGGAGAGTTGTGGATCCCGCCCGGGCAGTCGCGCGGCGACATTCTCAGACTGCACACGACGGAGTGCGCTCCTGACGCGGAGTGTCGTTTGAATGCCGGTTGCGGCCGGTCGAAAATCGCGCCGTGCGGCAGCACGGCTGAGTGAATCCAGATTCAGGCCTGCCTTCACGAGCGCCGCGCGAGCGGCCCCGTCCGTAACCCATCCCGCGACCGCAAGACTCGGCGAGTGCGGCTGATCGAGCTTGAACTGCTCCACGGTCCACGACCCGCGCACGACATCCCATGGATACGTCGCGCTCTCCGTTGTGTGAACGAGTATGGCAGCGGCTGCACCCTGTCGCGCCGCTTCCTCGAGCTTGTAGGTCCAACGGCCGTAGTAGGTGAGGATCTTGCCGAGAAAAACGGTGGAGTCGACGAGTCCCGGATCGTTGACCAGCATCAGGAGGACTTTGCCCTTGAGATCAGTGCCCTTGTAATCGTCCCATTGCCACTCAGGCGCGCGAATGCCGTATCCGACAAACACCACTTCGCCACTGGTCCCGATGTCGGCCTCGGGCCGTTCCGCCCACGCAACGAACGACTCGCGGAACGAGAGGCTGTCGGGTGCACTGCCGGCCTTCCCCCACGCGAAGGTCGGTTGCGGCGTCATCCCAACGAGCGCGACGGGCTGGAAGTACGAGCCGTTCTCGCCCGCGGGCTCGAGTCCCAGCGCCTGGAACTGGGCGGCGATGTACTGGGCCGCCAGCTGGCCGCCCCGGGTCGCCGGCGCGCGCCCCTCGAGCAGATCGCTCGCGAGAAAGCGCAGGTGGGCATCCATAGCGGCTGTGTCGGCGGTGATGGGAGCGCCGGTCGTTCGCGACTGTGGCGGCCCTTGCGTCCACCCAGGCGTGCTGATGAGTGCCAGTATCGCGACAGCATTCCAGCATTTGATCGCCATGGGCTGCGTTTCTCCCTTTGTTAGCGGTGGCATACGACGGTGTCGATTCTACCCGGACGGCCGCGTCCCGCTTCGCTCGTCATGACGAGCGTCGTGTCATTGAGGAAGGCGACCGCTTCGCCACCCACTGCGAGACCGGCGATGTTGCACGGCCGCTCACGCGCCGGCACGAGGCGGCCGCCCACGCCGGGATTGAACAGATAAACCTCGTTGTAGGTCCGGAGGGCGACGACGCGGCCGTCGGTCCGAATCGCGGCACCCGTGATCTGCCGGCCGGCCTCCGGGCTCGGCGTGATATCGAGGGTTTGCACCACGCTCGCCATCACGGGGTCCCCCGTCGCTCCCGGTTTGGCGGCATTCCAAGCCTGGCTCCCAACCCGGTACACCTTGATCGATCCGGTGCGGCCCTTGCTGACGAGGTACGCGGCGGTGTCGCGGGGCGACACGAAAATCGCCTCGACGTCTTTCGGGCCGTCGGGATAGCTGACTCGCAGGATCGCCGGAGCGCTGGTGGATCGCAGCGTGTCGCCGGGGCGTTCGGGCGGCACCGGCTCGGGCAGCGCATACAGCGTTACAAACGGTCGCACGCCCATGTTGTCACCCGCATCCGCGACGTAGAGGCACGAGACGGCGTGGAATGGAACCGGGCACACGCCGAGCGCCATGTCTTCCCAATCGAACGCTTCGGCGCCGGAGACCAGCAGAAAGCCGCGATCGGCGCCGGTCAAGTCGGCCGCGTAGAGATAAGGGCCGTCGCCGGAGTCATTGTGCGTCCACAGGACGCCGCGGTACTCGCGGCTGATCGCGACGCCGGAGCTTTCCAGCACGCGCGGACTTTGAAATGTGGCCTGAAGGAAGAACAGCGCGGACAAAAGCATGAGCCTGCAAGAAAATCGCCTTGCTCGCCTACAGGCAAGGGGTGATACTTCGCGCATGCGCGAGCCGAATGTGCGTTTGGAAGGCCGGATCCTCTACCTGACCGAGGATCCGGGGTTCGTGCGCGACCAGCTGGCCGGAAACAATCCCACATGGTCCCCGGGCAACAAGCTTCGCGATGACATCTCGACCGACGAAATCACTCCCGCATACATCTGTTACTACTACGACGAAACGCTGGGCGAATTCCCCTACCTCGGCTTGAAGTGCCGGGACGAGTTTCCCATCACGCGCGGCTCGGTGAAGCGCGGCGGGTTCGTCGCGGCGGTCAGCGGGAAGCGCCGCGGGAAAGGCTCCTCGCGCGAACAGTCCCCGTATGCCGAGATGTGCGCCGGCATCAAGCTGGTCGTCGCCGAAAGCATCGAGCGGATCTACCGTGAGAACTGTCAAAATCTCGGCGTGCTGACGACGACCGACTTCTCGCTACTCGAGAAAGTGCGTCGAGGCGAAAGTATTCCCCTGTCGATCTTCACGAGAGGTGAAGGAGAGATCACCCGCGGTATTATCGAGCATGGCGGGCTCTTCAATTACAACATGGCGCGGCTGAAAGGTGAGGTGGTATTGCATCCCCCCGAGACGCCGCCGCGTCCCATGACCCTGGGCGAAAAAATCCTGGCGCGCCGGTGGGTCGTCGATCCCGCAAACAACAAGATTGGCGTACCGGCGGTGAAGCCCGGCGATGAAGGTTTCGTCCTGACCGACATCCGTTTCAGCCATGAGTACGTGACGCCGATGGCGGCGATCTTTTTCGAGCAGCTGGTCGGCAAAGACGCCAAGGTCAACGATCCAGCCTCGATTCTGATGTTCCGAGACCACCTCACCTTCCTACCGGAAGCGATGACCCCCGAGCGCGTCAAGGAAGGCCTGCTCGACGTCGCGCTGCAGCTCGAGAAGAAACAGCGCGAGTTTGCGACCGCGCAGGGGATCAAGCTCTACGGCGAGCTGCGGCTCGGCCACCATGGGTCGGAGGCGATCTGTCACTCCAAGATTCTCGAAGCCCACGCGTTGCCGGGGCAGGTGATCATCGGCTCCGATTCGCACACGCCACACGCGGGGGCCGTCGGCTGCATTGCCTTCGGTGTCGGCACGACGGCGATCTTCAATTCGTGGATCACGAAGGATGTCCGCTTGCAGGTGCCGGAGACCGTGAAGATCGTGATCCGAGGGAAGAAGCCCGACAATGTGACCGCTAAGGACTTCATGCTGGAGGTTTTGCGCCACCCGTACGTCAAAACCGGCAACGCGATCGGCAAGCTGGTTGAGTACTGTGGCGATGCTGTCGAGGCGCTGTCGGTGGACGAGCGGGCCACGATGACGAACATGACGGCCGAAGTTGGGGGCTTCACGGGTTACGTCGCCCCTGATGAGAAGACCGTCGACTACCTGATGGACTACCGCAAGATGTCGCGCAAGGACGCCGAGCGATTCTGCCACGGTCTGTCCAGCGATCCCGATGCCGAGTTTTGCGAAGTCATCGAAATCGACGCGGCCGGCATCCGGCCGATGATCGCGCTGCCCGGCGACCCCGGGAACGGGCTGTATATCGACCAGGTCGCGCAGCAAATCAAGGTCGACATCGCGTATGCCGGCTCGTGCACGGCGGGGAAGAAGGAAGACATGGACATGTACGCGCGTGTGCTTGCGGACGCGGCGGCGCGTGGGGAGCGCGTCGCGCCGTGGGTGCGCTTCTTCATTCAGTGCGGATCACAGGATGTGAAGCGGTACTGCGATGAACGGGGCTACCTGGACGTATTTCAGCGGGTGGGCGCGACGTTCCTGGAGCCGTCCTGTGGGGCGTGCATCAACGCGGGTCCCGGCGTCTCGAAGACGCGCGAGGAAGTCACGATTAGCGCAATCAACCGCAATTTTCCGGGACGGTCGGGACCGGGGCAGCTGTACCTGGCGAACCCGTATACGGTCGCCGCGTCAGCGATCACCGGTTACATCACGGCGTGGGAGCCTGGGTTGGTACCGGAGCGCTCCTCCTCATAGGTTGCCGCGCAGTTTCACCTTGAGAGCACGCGCGTCATTGCTGAAATCCTTCGCAGAGCTCGACGCCGCTGTGATCGCGAACTCGCCCCGCACGCGCCCCCGGTAAACCGTGAACGTCACGCCTCCACCCCCTAGCGTCTGGCCGCTCCCGAACTGGCTCGAGGTGGTCCGGAGATGCCCGCCGGTGGATTGCGACTTGGTTACGCTGGCGCTCGGGGCCTGATGGATCACGAAGCCGGTGCCGGTGCCGGCAGTGTCGAGTGTAAACCGATTCCACAATGTGTCGTTGACCGGGGCGCGGCCTGATCCGAGCAGGAAGAAGACGGTGTCGACGGTGTTGGTCGTGGCGTCGTACCCATTCCAGGCGAGAATCGCCGTCAAATTGCTCGTGATGTGGACGGTGTCTTGCGTGGCGTCGATATCGAACTCGATGCCCACGAGCCGCGTCGTATCGCTTCCCTCGACGAGGTACGACGCGCGATCGATGAACGGGAAGACCAGCGCCGACATCTGCGCGTACAGTCCGCTGCTGCCGGCGAACGAAGAGTCCAGCGTGGTGTCTGTGAGAAACGCGGAATCGAGTGCGGCGCGCACCGCATGCAGCTCGGGCCCCGCAACAGCATCGGGATCGACGCCGCCGGGATCAGAACATGCGCCGACCGAGCCGGCCAATGCAAAAACAATCCAGGATTTTTTCATGGGCGGGAAATATAGATACTACTGCGCCCCGCCCGGAACGGTCGTGATCGTGCTGCGGTAGGGGCGGAGTGAGTCGCGCTGGTACACGCTGCGCGGATTCCACAACACCCACGTGTCGATTCCCAGCTCTTCGGCGGCGCGGATCTGTTCGCGGATCTCGTGCGGCGTGTAGCGCGGCTTGCGGCGTCCGAGCGTGAACGCCTGCAGAAAGGGCCGGATCATTGCGGCGTTGGCGTAGGGACGAGAGCGCTCTATCGCTTCGCTTAGGGCATTGCGAACCACTCGGTATGGCTCGGCGTTGGGCCAGGCCAACCCGTAACTGCCGCGATAGTAGTGACTCGGATACACCATCGGCAGTACCACGTCGGCGACGGTGATGAAGTCTTCCCACACCTGCCCGATGCCGAGATCGCCGGTGGCTGACGACGTCAGGCCGAAGATGTCGAACGTAATCGGCACACCCAGCGGCTGAATGCGATTGACGAGAATTGCGATGCCGGCCTGAACGCCGGCGCGCTGCGACTCGCCAGACTTGCGTGCCGGAAGGATCGCCAGCGCCATCGCTTCCTTCGGCTCGTCGGGGAACCGCACGTAGTCGAACTGCACTTCGTCGAAGCCGAGCCGGACGGCCTCATCGGCGAGCTGCGCGGCGTAGATCCACACCGAGTCGTTGTACGCATCCACCCAGGCGCTCCCGATACGGTCGCGCCACAACCCCCCATCGCGGTGTTGCACCGACCAATGCGCTTTGCGCTCGGCCAGCAAGGGATCCTTGGCGACCACGATTCGCGCGATGGCGTAGATGTCGTGTGCGCGCAGGGTGTCGAGACGGGAACGCACGTCGCGCGTGCGCACGCACTTCGTCGCGCCGATGTCCTGCGCCACTTTCACATCCGAGGGATACAACAGGCAGCCGGTGTCGTCCTTCACATCGATGACGAGCGCGTTGATCTCGGTCGAATCAGCGAGACTCACGAGGCGCCACAGTTTGCTGGAGCCGAACGCCCACGCGTTGACGTACAGTGCCTTGACCGGTTCGACAGTCATGTTGTCGAAGAGCGGCTCGGGGAGGATGTAGCGCAGCTCGACGCCGCGCAGCTCCATGCTATCCGGCGACGCGGGCAGTTGCTGCGCAAAAAGGCCGCGACCGTGGGGCGAGGCCCAGAACAGGATCGCGGCTGCTAGAAACGCCAACCTCATACGGGCCATCATAGGGAATGGGCCCCAAACGCGGCAAGGATTATGGCCTCACCGGGGCGGTGATCTCCGTAAGCTGTTGAACAGCAAAGGGTAGGTCGCCATACTCTGCCCACGGTACTGCGGCCGCAGTCCAAACAGGATCACCCGTCCCGTTCCTTGTTGCACCTCAACGATCGCGGCCTTCCCAGCCACCCGATCAGGGCGCAGAACCCAGCCAGACATCAGGACCCGCTCCGGATCGCTGGGCCACCGCCCCACCACGCGCGCAACTGTGGAATCGAGCACCTCGAACGCCGGACTTCCCTGGAACCAGCCGATGGTTTCCCGTGGCAAGCCGTGCCCGATCGCCTGTGTGGTATCAAGCTGCAGGCGGAAGATCGATCCCGGGGCGTAAAAGTCTTCGTCGCCGACTGCCTCGAGGACATTGCGCACAGGCAGCAGCAACGCCTGGATTGCGAAGCGGCTCGCTTCATTGAGCGCGACCAGCGTCCCGCCATCGGTGACGAACTCTCGCAGGGCGTCGCCGCCTTCGGAACCGAGGCCGCCGGCAAAGGGAGCGGGGTAGCGGGCAGGCAGACCTTCGAGGATATCGCGGGGCGACTGATCCGGCAGCACGATGACGTCGAACTGGTTCTTCAGGTTCCCGCCCCGCACCACCGAATCGACGATCGAGGTATACGGCACTTTCCACGTATCGAATACCCAGCGCGTCCACCCTTCGTCCATCGACGCGTCGTAGGATTTGTAGAGTCCGATCCGCGGACCTTCTCCCGCTCCCCTGTCTGCAACGAGGACAGGGGGGACAGGCGAGATGGTTCGTGGCGTGATGGGCGATGACAGCGGCACGCGCAGCGAGTCATTCGCGGCAAGCGCGGTTACGCCCATCAGCATGGGCAGCGTATGGGCGGTGACGTCATACGGCCGCTCCGGTGGCCCGCCGGCGTACTGCCGCCGGTCGGGATACCGTTGCACCTCGAGCAGCGTCTTGGCGAATGACGCGTACGGCTGCCGCAAGACAATGACGTAACTGTTGGCGGGGAGACGCTGTCCCTGGAGGGTGAAGGCCTGCAACGACCTCCGGATTTCCACGCCGCCGCGGCGCAGTACGCCAAGCAGCGCGCTCACGGCGACGGAGTCCTGCCGTGGCGAAATGACGTACGCATAGGGCCAGTCGCGCCAGCCGCGCACTGCCCGCGACTCCACCGCGAGAAAACTCGAGAGCCAGCGCGCGCGCTGCTTGGCGGCGTGCACCAGCAATGCCAGCGCTGCTGCGCTCTGATAGGAAATGATGTCGCGGATGGTCCAACGGCCGCCCCGCCACGGGTTCGGGAAATTCCATGACCGCTCGCGCGGGTTGAAGCCGCGTGAGCGTGTCTCCAACCGGTCAAATGGCATCTCGATCGGCGACGCGAGGTCGGCGCTCGCCGTTTCGGACAGAATGCGCACCGCTCCGTGGTAGTGCTGATAGGCCCGCGCCGGCGTCCACGCGTCGTACGTCGCATTGATCGAAATTCCGGTCTTTCCCTGCGACGCGAGGGCCCATGCCATGTCCGTGCCGAGCGCATTGATGCCATCGATCAACAGCGGGTCGACGTTCGGCTCGATGGGATCGAGGTACGGTGGAAGAAACAGGCGTGCGCCCTGCGATCCCATCTGGTGAATGTCGTGGACGATCTGCGGGTGCCACACGTTGTACAGCGAGTCTACAGTGAGGCGTGTTTCGGCCTGGGTGAATGCGTACCAGTCGCGGTTGTTGTCGTGTCCCGTGTAGTGATGATAGAGCTCGGGCGGGTCCGTCCCTTCGGCCCCCGTGCCCAGGGTGCGGTTGTACCACCGGGTGACAATCGTGACGCCGTCGGGGTTTTGCGACGGCACGAGCCACAGAATCACGTTGTCCAGCACCTCGCGGGTCTCGGCGGTCGTGTCGGTGGCAAGCCGGTACGCCAGCACGACGGGCGTGAGATGCCCGCCAACCTCATCGGAGTGAATGCTCGAGGTGATCAGGACAATCGTCTTGCCGTTTTGAACCGCCTCCCGGGCAGCGCGACTCGTCCGAAACCCCCGCGGGTCGGCGAGTGAGGCGTTGTTCAGCCGGTAGTAGTCGAGACGGCGAAGGTTCTGCGGGCTCGAAATCGCGAGCGCGATAAACGGCGCCCCGAGCGTGGTCTTGCCGAGCTCGCGGTATTCGATACGATCGCTCGCCTTGGCCAGCGCGTCGAAATAGCGCACCAGGACCGGCCATTCGACGAGCTTGCGATCGTCGCCCGGCTCAAAGCCCAGGATCGACCGCGGCGTGGGAATAACGGGCGGCGAGGGGCGGCGAGGTGAGGCGGCGGCCGGAGGCGGCGACGGCCGTCCCTGAGGCGGGCGCTGGCCGAGGAGCGGCGCTGCCGGGAGTGCTCCCAGCAGCGCGACGAACAGGCTACGTCGCAGCGTCAATGCAACCCAGCCGCGGCCGCCGGCGGCGCGTCACCCGTCCCAATCCAATGCGCAAACCAGGTGCGAATGCGCTCCAACCGGTCGACCAGCAGCCACGGCGGTCCGGTGCGCGAGAGGCCGTGGTAGGAGCGCGGGTAGCGCACGAACTCCGCCGGAACACCGCGTTTGCGCAGGGACACGAACAGCTGTTCGCCATCCGTGATGGGTGTGCGTTTGTCGTCCTCGGAGTGCACGATGAGCATCGGCGTGCGCATGTTGCTCGCGTACGTCATCGGCGACAGCGCGCGGTAGAGCGAATCACTCTCCCACGGCGTCCCGTGGAATTCGTAATCGGTCAGGCCCTGCGCGTCCGATGAGCCGTACCAGGAATACCAGTTGAAAATCGAGCGGTCAGTCTGCGCCACGCGGAACCGGTTCGTGCGGCCCACGATCCAGTTGGTCATGAAGCCGCCGTAGGAGCCGCCAAGCACGGCCATGCGCGTCGTGTCCACCCCGCCTTGGGCCCGCGCGATCGCCACGTCGACCGCCTGCATCAAATCCTGGTAATCTTCCATTCCCCAACGGCCGCGCGTCGAGAATGTGAAATCGTGACCGTAGCCGCTCGAGCCCCGCGGATTGGTGAACAACATCCAGTAGCCCTGACCCGCGAGCATCTGGAACTCAGGGAAGAGCACGTTGCCGTAATTCGAGTGCGGGCCCCCGTGAATCGACAGCACCAGAGGATAGCGCTTGCCCGGTTGATAGCCGTGCGGCTTCATCAGCCAGCCCTGGATCTTCAACCCGCTCACGCCCGTGAACCAGAACGAGTCGGCGGGAATGACGGCGATCTGTTTGAAGAGGGAATCGTTGAACGACGTGAGCCGCCGCTCTTGCGCCGCGCGGGCGAGCGGTGCGACATAGAGCTCCGTTCCATGTGTGATGTCGCTGGCCGTGTACGTGACTGACCGGCCGTCCGCGCCGATCGAAAAGCCGCGCAGCTGGCGCTCGCCGCTCGTCACTTGTCGCACCGGTCCACCCGTCGCATCCACGGCAAACAGATGCACGTTGCCGCGCGCCTCCGCGCTGAAGTAGATCGTCTTGCCGTCGACCGACCAGGTGGGCGCGCTCGGATCCAGGCTCCAGTCCGCCGTGAGATTGCGCGCCCCCCCCGTTCCACCACTAGCGGCTATCGTGCAGATGTCGTTTTCGAGCCCGCGACCCTTGGAGCATCCGAACGCGATCGTTCGGCCATCCGGCGACCACGCCGGATCGGTGCTCTCGGTGAATCCTGTCGCCAGCTGCCGGGTCGAGGCGTCGGCCACGGTGAGCAGATGAATCGACGGCCTGACCTGGTCGCGAACCTCGGATCTTTCTGTTGAGTCTTGCACGAACGCGATCGTACGGCCGTCCGGGGACCACGCCGGGGCATTCTGGCTCAGCTCGCCGCTGGTGAGCTGCCGCGGAGTCCCGCCGTCGCGTGACACGAGATACAGGTGGCTCGGCCGGCGTGTTTCGCGAGGCGCGAGATAGCCGCGCTCATCGGCGACAATCGGAATGGACGTGTACACGCGCCCGTCGAATCGTTTGGGATCGGGCCCGTGGGTGATGGCGACGGGCGATACGCGGTTGCGCCACGTTTCCTTCTTCATGCTGTCGGGCTCTTCGCCTCGCCATTCGTATAGCAGCCACTTTCCATCGCGCGAGAACTCCGGCAGTGCGTGCACGCCCTTGATCTGGAAGGCCTCCCCGCCGGGCGCCGTTGTGCGCAAGAACCAGACGTCGTCGTCGGAGCCTTCGCGCCTGCTCGTGAACGCCAGCAGGGAGCCGTCGGGGGACCAGGACGGGCTGGACGCTTCAGTCGATGGACTCGTGTAGCGGAACGGTGTGCCCGAGCCATCGGTCGGCGCGACCCAGATCTCGTTGTGGCGCCGGTCTTTGTCCTCCACGACGGTCGTCACGACGAATGCGATGCGGCGAGCGTCGGGAGAGAGCTTCGGGTTGGTAACCACCGTCAGCCGATAGTAGTCGGTTGCTTGCCAAGGCCGGGTCTGCGCAGCGGACCGTTGGACCGTCGGACCGGTGGACAGAAGAAGCAGTGCGATCATCAGTTTGCGCATAAGGAGCTCGCGAATCGTCGTGGGTTCCCAAAAATTACCGACCCCGGTCGCAGCGCGCGACAGGGGTCGGTTCACTCTGAGAGTCCAACGGTCCGTCAGTTGAGTTTATGCAGCTCCACGCGCCTGTTCTTCGCACGCCCTTCCGGTGTCGCGTTCGGCGCGATGTAGCCTGACGCACCGTATCCCTGGGCTCGCATCCGGTAGGGGCTCACGCCTTTACGCGCGAGGTACGCACGTACTGCAGCCGCGCGTGCCATCGACAGTCCCAGGTTCATTCGCTTGCCGCCGGTGGAATCGGTGTAGCCGGCAATCTCAATACGGATCTCGGGGTTCGCCACGAGTGACGCCGCGACCTGATCGAGCACGACATATGACGGCACCGTGAGGACCGAGCGGCCGGATTCGAAGTTCACGCCCGTGAGGATGAGCGTGGGACGGGCTGGGGTAGCCGCCACGGCACCGGCGACCGCGGGGGCCACCGTCTCGAAGAGCAGCAGACAGCCATGATCGTCGACCCGCGACCCCTTCGGTGTGTTGGGGCAGCGGTCGTTGGGATCGGTTACTCCGTCCCCGTCGGTGTCATTTGCGATCGGACAACCGTCCGCATCGACCTTGGTCCCCGGTGGCGTGTTGGGGCACTTATCGACCCCGTCACCCACGCCGTCGTGGTCGGTGTCCGCCGGGCAGCCGTACGAGTCAACCGGCGTGTTGGGCGGGGTGTCCGGGCACCGGTCGGTGCCATCCGGCACCTTGTCGCGGTCCGAATCCAGCGGGCAGCCAGTGGCATCGACCGTCGCGCCGACCGGAGTGTCGGGGCACTTGTCGATCCCGTCCCAGACGGTGTCCTGATCGCTGTCGATCGGACATCCGCTTGGATCCACCGTCGCGCCGAGCGGCGTATTGGGACACTGGTCGGCGCCGTCCTTCACTCCGTCAGCGTCCGAATCGCCGGTGCAACCCCTGGCGTCCACGGGAACACCGGGCGGCGTGTCGGGGCACTGATCGATGCCGTCAAACACCCTGTCACCGTCGGAATCACTTGGGCAGCCCTTCGTGTCGACCGTGGCTCCTTGCGGGGTGTTGGGACAGAGGTCGATCCCGTTGAGCACGGTGTCTCTGTCATCGTCGCTCGGGCAGCCGCGACCATCCACCTTCGCGCCCGCGGGCGTCGCGGGACATTCGTCCTTCCCGTCCGAGACGCGGTCGCGGTCTTCATCGGCCGCCGGTGCGCCGCTCGATTGGAAGAACGACAATCCCGCCGATCCCACGACGTGGGTCACGCTGCCGGTGGCCAACGTGCTCTGCGTTTGAGGCGTGTAGATGCCGCGTGCTTCGACCCGGAACGCGACGCGCGAGCTCAGGAAAAACTTACCGCCCGCCCCCGCATGGAAGCCGCCATCTGTGAAGTCGTAGGGACTCGCGGAGCCGAAATCGAGCCTCGAGTAGCCGCCCACCACGTAGGCCGCTATGCGATCCACGTTGAACGGATAGAACACGACGCTCCCAGCCCCGATGACCGGCGCGACTTCGCCGGAAGTCAACCCGGTCACGGGTGTCTGGAACACCACCTCGACTTCGAGAGCAGCCTTCGAGTTCAGCGCGTACGCGAACCGCGCGCCGCCCCCGCGCAAGGTCTCGAGACCGGTGAACGTCTTGTCGTATTTCGTAAACGAGCCGAACAATCCCACCTCGTAGCGGCGCGCGTTCTGCGCCGCTACGGGTGAGACGCTCAGGGATGCTACGCCAAGCAGAAATACCGGCGCGAGTCTCAATTGAGCTTCCGCAGCTCGACACGGCGGTTCAACGCCCGGCCATCCGACGTCGAGTTAGGCGCGACCGGCTGCGACGGACCATAGCCCCTCGCGGTCATCCGGTTGGGCGCCACGCCTTTGCTCGCCAGATAGGCCATCACCGCATCGGCGCGGGCCTGCGATAGGCGCGTGTTGGTCGCCATCGATCCTGTCGCATCTGTGTGACCAGCGATCTCGAACCTGATGTCGGGGTTCCCGATCAGAGAGCTCGCGACGATGTCCAGAATCGTGTACGAGTCCGGCCGGAGCGCTGCGCGTCCCGGCTCGAACGTGACGCCGCGCAGCACCACGGTGGTTTTCGCTTCGGGGAACAGAATCGGGCAACCGGCGGAATCGACCCGCGTTCCCGCGGTCGTCCCGGCGCACTTGTCCTTGCTGTCATCGACACCGTCGACATCGGTGTCCACGATGCGCTGGCATCCGACCGCATCGACTTCCTTGCCCGCCGGAGTGCCCGGGCACTTGTCGATACCGTCGAAGACGCCGTCACGATCGGTGTCCACCGGACAGCCCGTGGGGTCGATTCGGGCGCCACTGGTGGTCGATGTGTTGGGGCACTTGTCGATGCCGTTGTAGACTCCGTCGCCATCGCTATCGGTCGGGCACCCACGGGCATCGACTTCCGCACCGCCGGTCGTGTTGGGGCAGACGTCGGGACCATTGTAGACGCCGTCGGCGTCGGAATCGCTCGGACATCCTTTCGCGTCTACCGAAGCGCCCTTGGGCGTGTTGGGGCAAGTATCCTTCTTATCAACAATCGCGTCCCCATCAGCATCGCTGACTCTGGTCGGGCCGGTGAAAATCGACAGGCCAGCCGAGCCAACGATGTGACCTGCCCAGCCGCCGCCGGTGTGATTCGTGTTGGGTGCGTACAGAGCGCGACCCTCGAGCCGCAGCGCGAGGCGTTCGTTCAGGAAGATCCTGTCCCCGATCCCTCCGTGAACGGCGTTGTCATCGAAGGTATAAGCGGCGTTGTCGGCGAAGCTCAGGCGTGAATAGCCGCCCAGGACGTAGAACAGGTTCTTGTCGTTACCGAAGTTGAAGGTCACGCTTGCGCCGCCCAGGCTGAGCGTGGCCGCCCCTCCGCCGGAGGTCGGAGAGGGCTGTTGGTACCCGACGTCGAATTCGAATCCGACGGTGGGATTGAAGAAGTAGCCCAGGCGGCCGCCACCGCCCATCTGGTTGTCGAGCGTGAAAGCCCGATCGTAACGCGTGAAGGAGCCAAATGCTCCTATTTCGAATTGATGTGTGCGCTGCTGGGCCGTGGAGATCGCAGGAAGGGCTACGAGGCAGTGCACAAGCAGGATCGTTCGCGAGCGCATGTCGGAATCCCCGGGTTAGGGCAATCAAGGTTGATAATCGGCGTTTCGTTCAGAACCCCCACGCGCAACTGCGGCGCGTTAGGGTGGCCAAATCGAGCCCGCCAACTACTAGCCCGCGGGCAGTTCCGTCGGTCTCCCACCAACTGACACCGGCTGGACCTATGAGCGTACCGGCCGGCGCTGAGAGACAGGTCAGGTCAGCGATCCGATTCGTGCCCACCGGGCCCGTAAACGGACCCACCGAACCGTCAGTGACCGTCGCAGCCAGTGTCTCGGCACCGTTACTCGATGCGCCGGCGTACATCCCACCAACAACCAGCGCCGTCTGGCCAAGGTCGAGTAAGGCAAACTGAGACCGGCCTTCGGGCAAAAGGCTTCCAGCAGACTGCCAAGCACCCGTGAAGAATCCCGTCAACAGGCTTACGGCCGCTGTATCCCCCGTCACAAGTCTGGATAATCCAGCATCTGTGCCCCCTCCCGGGGGTACGCTGTCGGCTACCCCCCCAAGCGCGGCTACCCACTCGCCTCGCGCGAGCCCGCCTCCGTAGGCCCGTGGCGCCGGCAGGGGCGGCGCCACGTACCAGCCATCGATGTGCCCGTCCAATCCGATCCGGCCCATGAACACGGTGTTCTGCGGCCGGCCCGACGCATCGGTTCCACCGATCACGTAGATCCTGCCGCGCCGCACGACGGCGATCGCCCCCGCGCGTGGCGCGGGCAGCGGCTCGAGGAACACGAATCGCGCACTGACACTGTCGGGGGTCACGTTCGCCCCGAGCACGGATGCCTGTGGCACTCCAGCCTGGTCAGTTCCACCGATCACGTACAACGCGGTGCCTGCAAACCGCGAGTTGTGGGGCGTGGCGACCGCCCCCGCGGCGAACCCGCGCGGTACGGGGAGTACCCGGCTGAGTGCCGGATCGGACGTATCACGCTGGCGGGTCCAGGGCTCGATCGCCCCTGCCCCACCAGCGCTCACCCGTGCGACGTAAACGCCGGAGTCGGGCGTCATCAAAGGCGGCTCGGCGCCGCCCGCCGCGTACAGCGTCGTTCGTAAATCGCCGCCGCTCGGGAAGGTCGCCGCGGTCAGCGCGATCCCGAGTGGCGCGCCCGGGTACGAGTCGCGAGCGACCCACGTCAGCGTGAGGGGATTGAAGGAAGCGCGAGCCAGGACATGGATCGTCGAGATGATCTCGGTCCCTGTCGCGGTGATGATGTCGAGCGCTTGTCGCCCCAGGGCCGCCGAATCAGGAACGACCGTAGTGATTGCAAATGGCGTCCAGGCGGAATCGGCGACCACTCCCTCGACAAACCCGCCGCCAGTGCGCGTGAACCGCACGGTGCCGCGGTCCGTTCCGAAACCGAAACCCTCGATTGCGATGCGCTCGCCGCGTTCGACGAACGGCTCGATCGCGCCGGCGACGTAATCGATTCCTGCCGGCGGCGTGCCACTCGTATTTTCTCCGCTGCAGCCCACTACCCCGACAGTCGCGACGAGCACAGCTCCGGCCGTGCCCGCGAGTCTACGGATGACCATTGCTCCCGCGAATGAATCGCAGCGCCTGGGACAACTGCTCGGCCAGCGTGGAGAGCTGAGTCGCGCCGCGGGCGAGATCGTGGATCGCTCGGAGTTGTTCGGCGGCCGCGGCGGCGACCGTTTCGGTTTCCTGCGTGGATGCCTGCGCGCTGTTCCGAGCCTGCGTGAGCGTCTCGGTGATCTTTGTCGCGAGCTCGGCGCTCTGGCGCCCGATGTCAGCGACCTCCTTGCCGGCTCGCGCGGTGTCCGCTGCCGCCTCGGCGATGCGGTCGAGGTCTTGGACCCAGGCGGCGGAGCTCTGGACGACCTGACTGAGATCGCCGCGGATGCGCTCGATCAACTGGGCTGCGCGGTCCAGTGCGCGCCGTGTATCCTGGACCGACTTGCCGACATTGCGTGCTTCGCGCCCACTTGCCTCCGCCAGTTTGTGCACTTCATCGGCTACTACACCGAATCCCCGGCCATGAATACCGGCGCGCGCGGCTTCGATGGTGGCGTTGAGGGCCAGGAGGTTGGTCTGATTGGCTACGAAGCCGATCGTTTCGGAGAATTTCTCGACCTGCGCGGCCACTTCGCGCAGACGTCCCACTTCGGCAGCGCTTTCCTCCGTAGTCGCGCCCAGGTCCGTCAGCTGCTGCACGGCGGCCTGCGTTCCCGTGCGGACTCGGTCCGTGGTCTTCTCCATCTGGGCTCCGGCGTGGCGCGTGCGGTCACCGGCCGCGGCAAGCTCCGCCGCGCTGTGTTTGAGCAGTTCAGCCTCATGGCCCGCGGTGTTCACGAGTGTGGCCGCGTGTCCGGCGCCCTGCCGCGCGCGCTGCGCCGACGCCGTGACCTCCTGGCTCGACGCGTGGATCTCCTCCGTCGCGGCTCTGAGAGTCTGGACGTACTGCGTCGTCTGATCGGAGGCGCCAGTCACCGGCCGCAGCGAACCGTCGATCGCGACCATGAGTGCGAGCTGCGGTGCGAGCAACTCGAGCAGGTCGCCGTCCGATTGCCGGTACATGTCCGGGTCCGAGTGCCGCACGCTCCACAATCCCACGAGGGTGCCCCCGTGAAAGAGCGGCACAAGTAGCTCCGATCCGGGTGTCTCCGCGCTTGGTACAACCACCTGGTCGCGGATCAAGCCATGCGCGACAACCGGTCGCCGGAGCCGGAGCGCTTCGCCGGTCAACCCCGCGTCCGCGTCGAAGCGGAACCCCGATCCTTGTGCACTGCCCGAGGAGGTCGCGGCCGTGTCGACGACCAGCTCCATTTCACGAGTCCGAGGATCGTAGCGCGCAAAGCCCATGTGCTCCCACGGCACGAGCTGGCGAGTGAGCTGCTGCACGCGCTCAAAGCTATGGCTCAACGTCAGCTCCGCGGCGATCACCTGGGCGAGGCGCTGAATGAGATTCAGTTCGTCGGCCCGCACGCCGAGTCGCAGGACGTACAGGGTCCCTGCGGTCGCCAGTCCCAGCGCGCCGCCCAGGAACAGGCGCGGTCCTATCGGCACGGCGGTGTGCAGCAGTGTCAACCACGCGAGGGCAAGAGCGGCGGACACCAGATAGACGATGGCTTCCCAGCGCATCGTGAGCCGCGCGTCCACCCAGGCAACCGTCCGACCCAGGGCGAGCTCGAGATAGAAAGTGCCGTTCACGATGATCGGCAGCAGCGCGACGGTGAGCGCCTGCGGCGCGAGATTGTCGAGAGCGAGAGCTCCGGCGCCCGACATACCACCGAGGCGCGCGTACATCCAGCCCACCAACGTCGATCCAGTCGTAAGATGCGCGGCGTTCGCCAGTGCGGCGCGCAGCGGCAGGCGACGCAGAAAGACGTCCCCAACCAGCATCGCGAAGGGTGCAACGATGGCGGTGAACGCCCAGCCGCGATCGAGGATTGTGAAGAGCGTTACACCGATGACGTAGGACGAAAAACCGTTGCCGGGTAACGCGATGCCGTAGCGTCGCGACAGCGCGGCGACAAGAAGGAGCAACGCCCCCACGAGCGGCAGGTTCGGCACGGCCGGCACTCTTCCACTCGTGTACGCGATGATTCCGGCACCGAAGCTGGCGAGCGCGGCGAGAGAAACAGCGAGGCGGACGATCAGCGCTGGCCGCATGAGCGTGTCGCGCAAAGTCGGCGCCGTGGCGCGGTGTGTCAAGCGCGACTATCGTTTACGCCATGACCGTCACGATCGAATTCTGCGTCGTCTGAAACTACGAGCCACGGGCCACCGGTCTGGCGGCCGAAATCCGGAATGCCTACCCGCACGCTGAGATCCGGCTGGTGCAATCCTCCGGCGGTGTCTTCGAAGTGGATCTCGACGGCAAGCGTGTGTTCTCCAAGAAATCCTCCAGGCGCCACGCCGAGGCGGGCGAGGTGCTGCGTTTGATCCGCGAGGTGGTCGCCGGGAAGAAGTGAGAATCGCGATCTCCACCGGCGGCGGCGACGCGCCGGGGCTCAACGCCGTCATCCGCGCCGCCGTCCTCACGGCGGTGCACCGCGGGTGGGAGTGTTTCGGCGTCCGACGGGGCTTTGGCAGCTTGCTTGGTGAATCCGACCTGATGCCGCTGGGCCCCAATGAGGTCCGCGGTATCACCCATCTCGGCGGCACCATTCTCGGAACATCGAATCGCGGAAATCCACTGAAATGGCGTGTGCAACGCCCGGACGGGTCCTGGGAAGAGCGCGATCGCAGCCAGGAGCTATTCGACGCGTTTCGGGCCAATCGTCTCGATGCGCTTATCACGATCGGCGGCGACGGCACGTTAGGAATCGCGCTTGAGCTCTGTAAGAAAGGACTTCCCGTCGTCGGCGTTCCGAAAACGATCGATAACGATGTCGGCGGCACCGTGACGACGTTCGGTTACGATACGGCGGTGTCGATCGCCACCGATGCGATCGACAAGCTTCACACGACGGCGGAGAGTCACGAACGGGTCATGGTAGTCGAAGTGATGGGCCGGCACGCGGGATTCATCGCGCTCAGCGCCGGCCTCGCTGGGTCGGCCGACATCATTCTCATTCCCGAGATCCCCTTCGACATCAACAAGGTGTGCGACAAGATCCGCAGACGCGAAGCGGAGGGCCGCCACTTCAGCATCGTGGTCGTTGCGGAAGGCGCGGTCCCGAAGGGCGGCACGGTGTCGCTGATCGACCCCGAGCATGCCCGGCTGGGGGGAATCGCCGACAAAGTGGCGCACTCGATCGAAGAAATGACGGGAAAAGAAACCCGCTCCCTGGTCCTCGGACATCTTCAGCGCGGCGGCAGTCCGACCACCTTCGACCGCCTCCTCGGGCTGAGATTCGGCGCCGGGGCGATTCGACTCGTCGCGGAACAAAAGTTCGGGATGATGGTGGCGCTGCAACCGCCGCGCATCGTGCCCGTGCCCATCGCCGATGCGGTTGCGACTCCGCGGCGTGTCTCCCTGGACTCCGACACGATCGCGACCGCCCGTGACCTGGGTACCAGCTTCGGAGACTGAGGCCGCGCGACTGAACGGACAACTGTCGCCCAGGACGGACAGCCGCACATCCCCGCAGCCAGCTAACATGCTATAGGCGCGACGTTTACCTCCTGGCATGCCTCTTTCCCAGAGAGCGTCCAAGGGAGGTAACCATGAAACGCACACTCATTCTTGTTGGATTGCTGTTCGGGCTTACGGCTGGTGTTTCGGTGGCCCAAACCCGCGTCGGGGTCTCGCTCAGCTTTGGAAGCCCATACGTCGCGGGTCAGGTCGTCATCGGCCGTCCCTACTATCATCGACACGCTCACCCGTACCGCTACCACTCGTATTATCATCGCGCGCCGCTGATCGTTGTGGAGGAGCCGCGCGTCGTCGTCGTTCGACGGCACCGTCACCACGTGCGCCGCTATCATCGTCATCGCGATTGGTAACCCCTCGCACCTCCCCCTCTTTCGATGTCGAGGAGGGGGAGGGTGAGGCCTCTATATTCCAACGGTGCGCATCGCCCGCGACCATTTTCTCCCTCCAGATCCCCAGGCATTCCTCGCAGCCGAACCGCCTACCGGTCGCGTCATAGTCATCGCCCCCACGCGGGCGGCGTGCGAGACGATCGAGCTAGCACTCGGCCTCAGGCTGGAAACGCTGCTCGAGCGTGAGCACGGCGACGACATCCGCCGTCTCGCAGGCTCAGGTCATGGATTCGGCATTGTAGCCGGCACGGGGACAGGCAAAACGCTCGCGATCCGCAGCATGGCGGAAACCATCCTGCGGGCACCGCTGAAAGTGGGTGTCGTCAACCGGGAGCGGGAAGCCACTCCCGAAACACCCACGTGGAACGTGGTGATTGTCACCACCGGGATCGCGCGGCGCTGGTTTCAGGACGGTCTCATCACCGCGCACGACACCCTAGTCGTCGACGAGATCCATCAAACCTCCGCCGAGATGGAGCTCTGCCTTGCCTTGGGAAAGCGCGCCAAGTGCCGATTCATTTGGTTGTCGGCGACCGTCGATCCGACTTTCTATGCCGATTACCTGGCCTCGGCCGAAGTGCTGGAGACGCGAGCGTTCGATCCGGCGCGCGCAGCCCAGGTCAACGTTTTGGCGGAGCAGCCGCTCGAGTTCCTGAACGACCGCTTCATCAAGGGCGTGATGCGGGAGCGCCGCGGTGTCGCGGTCTTTGTGCCGACACGCGCCGAGGTGGAGCAGATCGCCGGCGAGCTGGGGGATCGGTGGCCCAACATGGCGACGGCGTTCTATCACGGAGGGGAGCCAATCCGCGTGATCCGTCCGTTTCTTGACGGTTTGGTCAAACGCCCGTTCCTCCTGGCGATGACCGCGGCGGGGCAGTCGGCGCTCAATATTCGCGGCCTTGATACGGTGGTGATCTACGATGCGCGCTACACCAACGTGGTCGAGCGTGGCAAGAACGTGCTCACGCGGGCTTACTTGGGCGCCAACGAGATATTGCAGATGGCAGGTCGCGTACATGGTCGCGTCGAGCGGGGCGAGGTCTATATCCTGAGTGATCGCGACCTCGCGTTCGAGGACCTGCGGCCCACCGCTCCGGAGTTCCAACTGGCTGGGGACGCCGAGCGGGTGGCGATCACCTGCGCTGCCATCGGCGTAGACGCGACAGAACTGGACTTGCCGGTCCCATTGGACCGCCGAGCGTATCGCGACAGCGTGGCCCTGCTTACCGAGCGGGGGCTGGTAGAGCATGGCAGGTTAACGAGTTACGGGCGCGACGTCGAGGCCATGCCGGTCGAGCGCCCATGGGGTGAGTTGCTCTACCACGCCGGCCCGGAGCTCGTCCCGCTTGTCGCCGTCGCGTCCAACATCGAGTCGCTGCATCGCATGACTCGCGAAGAGCGTCAGCTTGGTGGACTCATCGTGCCAGGGTCCGACCACATCACCGCGTACAACGTCTACGCCGAGGCGGTGAACAAGCACGGTTACCTCGGCGAGGTGTACGGCCTCCCTCGCCATCTCTTCCGAGAGGAAGACATCGTGCGCTGGGCAGAGGAGCGTGGCGTTCTGGTCAAAGCCATCGAGGACATCGCGTTAGGGACGGCCTCGGTCTACCGACAGCTCGAGGTCCCCCTGCCTGCGAAGTTGGCATACGGGGATCGCAAAACGCTGGAGCTTTTTGCTGACCTTTTGGCCAAGATCATGCCATTTGACCTTGTGATCGACGAGCAGACCGCGGATGGCCGCGAGGCCCGGGTGAGTCGCAGCTCGGTCTGCGGTAGCTGGGGCGCGATAGCGGGTACGCTGCGCTATTTCGCGGATCGGTTTGGCGTGCCGCGTGCCAGCATCGAAGGGACGCAAATACCCGAGCGGGCCGTTCGCCGCAACGCCCGTCTGGGCGGGGCGGAGGTTGCCTTCGAGCGCCAGCGACGTCGCGAGGGACTGATGGTCGTTCACACCGTAGAGTATTTCGGCTTCACGCTCGATCGAGATGTCGAGCCATTACGCAGTCCATTTCCTGACGAGCTCGCCGACGCCGCGCGAGCAGCACTGGTTGAGGCATTGCTGGCGGGAGAGACGCCGCATCCGGATCAGGCGAAGGTGCGGCGTGCGCTGGAGCGTTTCGGCCGTTACTGGCGGCGCTCGGGTGGGCGGCTGAACGAAGCTCGTGCCGAAAGACTGGCGGAGCAGCTCGCGGAGCAGATGCACCGCGTGAATTCGTGGGACGACTTTATCGCGACCCGGATCGCCATCGATCCTGACAGCGCGATTTCGGAGAGTGAGCGCGCGCGGCTCGATTCCCTGCCCTCGTCGGTTTTTCTCTATGGTGATCGCGTCCCAGTCGACTACGACGTCGAACAGGGTGTAGGAGGCGTGATTCGACTGCGACTAAAGGAGGGGCAGGCTCGCCGCCTGCACCCACGAGATCTGCCAACCTTCGACCGGCCGGTTCGGTTCACGGTGATCCGGGGAAAGCACGAGGCGGTGCGGGCCAGCTCGCTCGATGAGCTGAGGAAGGGTCTGCGCGGCCTGGGTGCGAGCCATCGAGCGCGCGTGATGCGAGGCGGGCGTAGGCCGCGGCGCCACTAGACTTGCTTCTCGGTTACCTCCAACAGGGCGAGCCAAAGCGCGTCGTAGGCATCCCGCACATCGGCGAGCGGGACCCCGGTCGCTAGGCCTGTCGCGCAGCCGTCGATCAAGGCGTCGCGCGCCGCATCCTCAAAACCTCCGTTATTGACCGATCGATCAATGAGCCCTGCGGCGCAGCAACTCAGCCAGGCACGGGCGGTGCCGTCTTCCGCCTGGCGGCGCAACTCCTCCCAGCAGGCGTCGAGAGCCGCCGTCGAGAAGCCTGTGCTGAACAGGCGAGTGATCGCCGCCGTCCGCGTTTCCGCCATTCGGGATGCGGCTGCTCGCAGCAATCGGCTGCGTGACGCGTAATGGTAGATGACGAGGCCCTTCACCACTCCAGCGCGGCGGGCGACCGCATCAAGCGTAAACGCCTCAACTCCGCCGCGACGCAGTGTGTCGACCGCGGCCGCTAGAATCCCGGAGCGTGTGGCAGTGGAGTCTTTGGGCATGTTTGTCCGATGGGTCAATAATGGGAGAATCCCTAGCTACCGCAAGACCACCCTGGGGGAGCAACCTTTTGGGGTCGATCCGAGTCTCAACTTGACACGACCCTAACGGCGCCGCGGCAACATGTGAAACATTGCCCCGGTTACGATTGTATGAGGATTACCAACCCATGATCGATAAACCAATCAATCCTGCGGGCGGCGCACCTGCCACTTTCTCGCCACTAGTTCGCGCGGTCATCGACACACTGAGTGAGGGCGTCGTCGTGTTCGATCCCCAGGGGCGTGTCCTCTACGCCAACGCATCCGCGCGACGCGCCGTCGACGGAAGCAACGGCGATGTCCGGAATCTCCTCCAGGGTCTTGGCGCTCGATTCGCTCCATTGAAGAACGGCGCGCAGACACTCGGCGAAGCCGCCATCCTCCCGGCGGCCGGCTCTCTCACGCTCGCCGAACGCGAACGCCAGGCGATCACCGACACGCTCCAGGACACAAGCGGGAAGCTCGCCGAGACCGCGCGCCGGCTGGGAATAAGCCGGACGACGCTCTGGCGGCGCCTGAAGTCCTACGGTATGGAAGGCTTTCGCGCCAATCCCTAGCGGTCTAGCTTCACCGGCGGATGGGGTCCCCCGCACCGCCAACACCGTTCGTCATTGAAGAGTACGTCCGCTGGTCCGACGTGGACTTTGCGGGAATCATTTTTTACGGCTCGTACGTGCGGCTATTCGAGATCGCCGAGACCGAGATGTTCCGCCACTGCGGCCTCGCGTACAATCGCATGTTCGACGACTACGACATTTTTCTTCCTCGCAAAGCCGTTCACAGTGAGTTTTTTTGGCCTGCCCGGTTGGATGACCGTCTGCGGATCGCGGCGTACGTCGGTAGGGTTGGCACGAAGTCGCTGACGCTGCACTTCGATGTGCTGCGCGCCGACACCACTGCACTCGGTGCCGCTGGGTGGATGGTGTTGGTATGCGTCGATCGCAAACGGCTCAAACCACGCCCCCTGCCGGCGGGACTGATACAGGCGCTGGCGCCGCATACACTGAGTCCGGAGTTCGCCCGTAGCGCACTGGGGGTCGCGCCATCCGCTCGCTGAAACGGGTTCCGGCCCTGTTGTTGTTGACGGCTTGCCGTTCACCCGCCGACGAGCCGTTGCGATTGGAGGCCACCGTTGCGTTTCCGCCGCGCGACACCATCCGTTTCGCCTTGCCCGCTACCACCCGCCGTTGTACCGACGGTCGTGCGTTGTTACTCGAAGCAGTCAGCCCGCAGGGCACGGGCGTGCTTGTGCGGCTGCACCATGGCGACAGTCTGATCGCGGGTCCTTATACAATCACCGCGCCCGGCGACAGCATTACCGTGCCCGGTGCACAGGTGGCGGTGCGTTATCTGGTACGTGAGGTCCCTCATGGCTTCGCGATCGACAGCGGCTCGGTCGACGTGGAGCGGAGCGGCGATGCGATCACCACACACATCGTGGGATCCGGAATAGAAAACGCAATTCGCCAACGCGCGTGGGTTGATTTTCGGGACGTCCCGATCGCTCCACCCAGCGACACGGTTCCCTGCCGGTACGCGCGGTGAAGGAGGCCGGCACGGTTCGGATCGGCTTCATCGGCACGGGCTTCGCGCGCCGGGTGCAGTTGCCGGCGCTCGCACTCGTCCCGGGAGCGAAGGCCAGCGCGATCGCCAGCGGCCACCGCGCCAACGCCGACGCGGCCGCGCGCGAATTCGGAATTCCACGAGTGTTCGACGATGGCGTCGAGCTGGCGCAGTCGCCCGACGTGGATCTGGTCGTCGTGTCGTCGACGCCGGACGCTCATGCGCGATACGCCATCGCCGCGCTCGAAGCGGGAAAGCACGTCCTGTGCGAAAAGCCGATGGCCATCGACGTCTACGGAGCCTCCCAAATGGTGGCAGCATCCGAGCAGCATCCCGACAGTGTCGCGTGGATTGACCACGAATTACGCTACGAACCCAACCGGCGCCGGGCCCGTGAGCTGATTCGGTCCGATGCCATCGGCGAGGTTCGCCACATCGAGCTGGCGTTGAAACCCTATCTGCGCGGCGACGGGCGGCCGCAGACCACCGACGCGCCGTGGAGCTGGTGGTTCGACGGGTCACGCGGTGGCGGGATTCTCGGGGCGGTCGGATCGCACCTCATCGACCTCTGCCGCTTCTGGACCGGGCGCGAAGTCACCTATGTCGCGGGATTCGCCGAAGTCTACGTGAAGCATCGTGCCGACGAGGCGGGCGTTCCGCGGGCGGTGACGAGTGACGACTTCACCAGCTGCGTGCTTCGCATGGCGAACGGCGTCGCGGCCACGATCACGCTCAGCGCGGCCGCCCATCATGGCGTCGGACATCTCGGCCAGGTGACGGGAAGTGAAGGAACCTTGTTGCTCACCGGTGAAACGAAGCTAGAGCTCGGCAAGCCGGGCGGGCCACTCGAAGACATTTCGGCGCCCGATGATCTCGTCGCACAGGTGAAGCCGAACAACATGTGGGCGCGCTCGTTCGTGCGGCTGTTGCGCGATATGGTTCGCGTGATCGCCGGTGAATCGCCGCAGGGGGAGCCGGCGACGTTCATGGACGGGTGGCGGGTCCAGCGCGTGCTCGACGCGGTCCGCGGCGGCCGCGGCGTGCAGTTAGATTGACCTTGTGGAACAGACGTACTTTCGCAAAGGATTCGGCTTAAAGGGCGCCATCGAAGGCGCTCTCACTGCGGACTACCACAGCCGTGTTGTCGCCGCGATCCGGGCCTCCGGCTACACGCTCGAGATAGACAATCTCACGTTCCGTCTCGCCGGCGAATTCGGGTTTTGCTACGGCGTCGATCGCGCCGTCGAATACGCATACGAAACGCGTACCAAGTTTCCCCACAAGCGTACCTTCCTCGTCGGCGAGATCATTCACAATCCCCACGTGAATCAGAAGCTCCAGGCGATGGGCGTGCAGTTTTTGCACCGGCCCGAAGGCCGGGACGGCGAGTTCGACTTCGGCGCGATCACCGCCGCCGATGTCGTGATTCTTCCGGCATTCGGCGTGACGGTTCGCGACTTCGAACGCCTGCGCGCGATCGGCTGCGTGCTGGTCGATACGACGTGCGGCTCGGTGCTGAACGTCTGGAAGCGTGTCGAATCGTATGCGCGTGACGGCTTCACCGCGCTGATTCACGGCAAGAACTTCCACGAGGAAACCAAGGCGACGTCGAGCCAGGTGAGCAAATATCCCGGCGGCAAGTACGTCGTCGTGCGGGACATGGACGAAGCGCGGATTGTCTGTGATTACATCGAACAGAAGGAGTCGGGAGCGGGGAATCGGGAGAGTTTCTTACAGCGGTTCAACGGCACAATGACGCCGGGGTTCGATCCGGATCGCGATCTGCAGCGCGTCGGCGTGGCGAATCAGACGACGATGTTGTCGGGCGAGTCGCTGGCGATTGCGGGCGAAGTCAGGAAGAGCATGGCCCGTCGCTGGGGCGAGCCAGCCGTGAACGAGCACTTCCGCACATTCGACACGATTTGTTCCGCGACCCAGGAACGGCAGGACGCCGTGCTGAAACTGATCGGCGAGCCGCTCGACATGATGGTGGTGATCGGTGGGTACAACTCGAGTAACACGACGCATCTCGCGGCCATCTGCAATGAGAAAGTGACCACCTACCACGTCGAAGACGCGGCCTGCATCGATGTCGAGGATGGGAGCATCCGGTACCGGCCCGTGGGGATCCACGCCGCTGAACAGCGCCGTGAAGGCTGGTTACCGGAGGGACGGCTCACGATCGGCATCACGGCGGGCGCCTCGACGCCAAACAACAAGATCGGCGAAACCATCGGGCGCATTGCGGCGCTTCGCGGCGTGTCTTTAGGACAACTAGCGAAAGCGCACGAATAGCCTAGAACGCACGGACGCCAGGACCCGGGCAGACCCATGAGTCCCGTTCGCCACATACCCTCTGCAAGACCGATCGACCTCACCAAGGCCGACGAGCGCCCATCAGGTGTGTGGCGCTACTCGTCCCACCTCTCACTTGTGCTCGGGGGGGGGGGCGCTCGGGGTGCGTATCAGGTGGGGGTGCTCGCCGGACTTGCCGAGCGACTTCCCGGTCTGGCGTTCCCGATCATCACTGGGACGTCGGTCGGCGCAATCAACGCGATCTTCCTCGCCGCGCACTTGGGCGCTCTGCGAGAAAGCGTCGCCGGCTTGCGCGAGTCGTGGTTGCGGCTCACGAGCGACGGCGTCTATCAGGTACGGCTTTTCAGCCTGTTTACCTCACTCGCTCGCATGGGCGTAAAGAGTGCGATTGGGATGGGCAGCACGGGTCCTGGAGGTGTCCGCGGGCTGGCGGACACGAAGCCGCTGCGGGACTTCTTGACGGCCAGTGCCGAGTTGCGCGGGATTACCGCGAACATCGCCAATCAACGGCTGCGCGCTGTGGCGATCAACGCGACGTCGTATACGACAGGCCGGTCCGTGTCATTCGTCCAGGCCGCGCCGGAGGTCCCAATGTGGGAACGGGTGCAGCGCCTGGCGGTGCGAACGCAGCTCACCTTCGATCACGTGATGGCGTCTGCCGCACTGCCAATGATGTTTCCCGCCATACGCATCGGGGACGAGTTCTACGGAGATGGGAGCGTGCGGCAGATGGCGCCGCTCGCGCCGGCGCTTCATCTCGGCGCACGGGCCGTCCTCGCCATCGGCCTGAAGAGTGCCCGGCCGCCGCGCGTCGTTACACGCGAAATGGATGCGCCGACTGCCGCCGAGGCGATGGGACTGCTATTTGATGCCATTTTCCTCGACGCGATGGAGGCGGATGCTGAGCGCCTCGATCGGATCAACCACATCCTCGCGGCGATGCCTGATGGTGTGCCCGCGCCTGATGGTTTGCGACCTGTCGAGCTGCTGCTCGTGCGCCCGACGCGTGATCTGGGGGCGCTGGCGGCGGGAAAGACACACCTGTTGCCGGCGAATGTACGGCGCGTCGTTCGCGCGCTCGGTGGACAGAAGGCGGCCGCCGGCGAAATGCTCGGTTTCGTGTTGTTTCACCCCGAGCACACCACCCTCCTCATGGAAGCGGGGTACGAGGACGTCGGGGCGCAGTGGCCCATCATTGAAAAGTTCTTCGAAAAGCTGGAGCGTCGTCCGGACAAGACGGTAGTCTAACCTTTGATCTTCGGGTATATTTCGGGCCTTATGTCGCTGTCCCGCTTCCATCCCGTCGTTGAGCGTTGGTTCTCCAGCCGCTTCGAGCAGCCCACCGAGCCGCAGCAGCGGGCGTGGCCCGCCATCCACAAAGGCGCCGACGTTCTCATCGCGGCCCCGACGGGCTCCGGTAAGACGTTCGCCGCATTCCTGTCCGCGATAGACGGGCTGGTCAGGCAAGGACTCGAGGGACAACTCAAGGACGAAACGCAGGTCGTGTACGTCTCGCCGCTCAAGGCGCTCTCGAACGACGTCCAGAAGAACCTTTCCGAACCGCTCGCCCAGATCCGTGCGCAGATGGCGGAGCAGGGGATGCCGGATGTCGAGGTGCGGACCCTCCTGCGGACCGGCGATACGCCGCAATCAGAGCGGCAGGCGATGCTCAGACACCCACCGCACATCCTGGTCACCACGCCGGAATCGCTCTATCTGATTCTCACCTCCGAGCGTGCCCGTGAAATGCTGCGCTCGGTGCGCACCGTGATTGTCGACGAAATCCACGCAGTGGCGCGCGACAAGCGGGGGAGTCATCTGTCGCTCTCCCTCGCTCGGCTCGATGCGCTCGTCGGCAGGCGTCCCCAACGCATCGGGCTTTCGGCCACCCAGCGTCCCATAGAGGAAATCGCCCAGTTCCTGGTGGGGACTGGGCAGCCGTTGCCGGCGATCGTCGATGCCGGTCACATTCGGACGCTGGACCTCGCCCTCGAGATTCCTTCCTCGCCGCTGGAAGCCGTGATGTCGGCTGAGGTTTGGGAAGAAGTCAACACCCGCATCGCCGAGCTGGTCACCCAGCATCGCACGACCCTCGTGTTCGTCAACACGAGACGGTTGTGCGAGCGGCTCGCCATGCAGCTCACCGAACGGCTCGGTGCCGATCGGGTCACGAGCCATCACGGCAGTTTGTCGCGCGAGAAGCGGCTCGAAGCAGAGGATAAGCTCAAGCGAGGCGAGCTGCAGGCGCTGGTCGCCACCGCGTCGCTCGAGCTGGGAATCGACATCGGCAGCGTCGATCTCGTCATTCAGGTCGGATCGACGCGGGCGATCGCGACGTTACTGCAGCGGGTCGGCAGGGCAGGGCACCGACTTGGCGCCATCCCCAAGGGACGGCTGTTCCCGCTGTCGCGCGACGAGCTGATCGAATGCGCCGCGCTGTTCCGGGCTACTCGCGACGGCCGCCTCGACCGACTGATCATTCCCGACAAGCCGCTCGATATTCTCGCCCAGCAGATCGTCGCCGCCACGGCCGGCGAGGAATGGGACGAAACAGCACTATACGAATGCGTGCGGTCGGCCTATCCGTATCGCGACCTGACACGCAAAGAGTTCGATGACGTGGTTCAGATGCTGGGCGAGGGGTTCACGACCCGGCGGGGCCGGCGCAGCGCGCACATCCACTACGACGGGATCAACAAGCGGATCAAGGGACGCCGGGGCGCGCGGATCGCCGCCATCACCTCCGGCGGCGCGATTCCCGATCTCGGCGATTATCGCGTGATTCTCGAGCCGACCGAGACGTTCGTCGGCACCTTGAACGAAGATTTCGCGATCGAGAGCCAGCCCGGCGACATCTTCCTGCTGGGCAATACGTCCTACCTGATCGTCAAAGTCGAATCGGGGCAGGTGCGTGTCGCCGACGCAAGAGGCCAGCCCCCGACCTTGCCGTTCTGGCTCGGCGAGGCGCCGGGACGCACGAACGAGCTGTCGGAGGAAGTCTCCCGGTTACGTCAGGACGTCGCGGACCGGCTGGACGATCCCGAAGGTGCGATCAAGTGGCTCGTCGAAACGCTCTGGATCAGCGAGCCCGGCGCCCGGCAGATCGTCGAGTACCTCGCGGCTTCCCGTCAGATCCTCGGCACGATTCCCACGCAGCAATGCCTGGTACTCGAGCGATTCTTTGACGAAGCGGGCGGTATGCAGCTGGTGCTGCACGCGCCGTTCGGCAGCCGGATTAATCGCGCCTGGGGGCTCGCGTTGCGCAAACGGTTCTGCCGCAGCTTCAACTTCGAGCTGCAGGCCGCGGCGACGGAAGACGCCATCGTTCTCTCGCTCGGCCCGCAACACAGCTTCCCGCTCGAGGATGTGTTCCAGTATCTCAAGCCGGCGACCGCAGAGCATCTGCTGGTGCAGGCGATGCTCGACGCGCCGGTCTTCGGGACCCGTTGGCGGTGGAACTCGACGCGTGCGCTTGCCGTGCTGCGCTTCCGGGGCGGGCGCAAGGTCCCGACGCCGCTCCAGCGCATGGAGGCCGAGGATCTCGTGGCGGCGGTGTTCCCCGATCAGCTTGCGTGCCCCGAGAATCTGGTGGGTGACCGGGAGATCCCAGACCATCCGCTCGTGAATCAGACGATCGCGGACTGCCTGGTCGAGGCGATGGATTTCCCAGGGCTGAAACGAGTGCTCGAAGGGATGGAGGCGGGACAATTCACGCTGGTCGCCCGCGATACGAGCGAGCCATCGCCGCTGTCCCACGAAGTGATCAACGCCCGGCCATACGCGTTCCTCGATGACGCGCCGCTCGAGGAGCGCCGCACCCAGGCGGTGATCACACGCCGCGGCCTCGACGTAAAGTCGGCTGAAGAGTTCGGCAAGCTCGATCAGTCCGCGATCGACCTGGTCAAGGAGCAGGCGTGGCCTGATCCCGAGAATCCTGACGAGCTCCACGACGCGTTGTTGATTATGGGAGCCGTTCCGCGGGAGACGGGAAACGGGAAACGGGAAACGTGGGCTCCGATGTTCGCTGAGTTGCTCAGCGCGGGGCGGGCAACGGTGATGGACGGTCGGCTTTGGGTTGCAGCCGAGCGTGTGCCAATGGTTCAGGCCGCGTTCCCTGGCGCCACGCTCGAGCCCGCCGTGACTCCTCCCGAGCGCGACCTTGCCAAAGCGTGGACACGAGAAGACGCTATCCGGGAGCTCGTGCGCGGGCGGCTCGAAGTCGTCGGCCCGACGACGTCGGCGGATATCGCGACCGCGCTTGGCCTCGAAATCGGTGAGGTCGACTTCGCACTGGCGGCACTCGAGCACGAGGGCTTCGCGTTGCGCGGGCGCTTCACATCGGGCGTCGAGGGGATCGAGTGGTCCGAGCGCCGGCTGCTCGCGCGTATTCATCGCTACACGCTCGATCGGCTCCGCAAGGAGATCGAGCCGGTCACGGCATCCGACTTCCTGCGGTTCCTGTTCAAGTGGCAGCGGCTCGCGCCCGGATCCCGCGCCGAAGGACCTGAAGGATTGGCCGCAGTCCTCGATGTTCTCGACGGCTTCGAGCTGGCGGCCGGCGCGTGGGAATCGGAGGTCCTGCCCTCGCGTCTCATGGACTACGATCCACTCTGGCTCGACGGGCTGTGCTTGTCCGGTGAGATCGCGTGGGGACGGTTCACGGCAATTCGGAACGCGGAAGTCGGCACGCGAAACCGAAAGGCTGGTCCCGTGCGCTCGACACCCATCGCGCTGTTTCGACGAGACCGCGGCGAGATCTGGCGTGCGGGCACCCCCGACGTCGACGCAGCGGACTTGCCGCTGTCGTCCACTGCTTGTGCGCTGCTCAAGGCATTCGATCATCGCGGCGCGTTGTTCTTTGGAGACCTCGTAAACGCCACCGGCCTTCTCCGCACGGAAGTCGAGAAGGCGCTGGGCGAGCTGGTGGCGTGGGGCCTCGTGTCATCCGACAGCTTTGCTGGACTACGCGCGTTGCTGGTGCCTTCGGATCGACGCCGGCCGCTCGGCGGGGGATACCGCCGTCGCGGGCGCATCGCCCCGTTCGGTGTGGAGACCGCCGGGCGCTGGTCCCGCACGCACGGGCGCCCGCCGATTCCCGATGAACAAATCGCCGAGGCGATCGCCTGGCAGCTCCTGCGCCGCTACGGCGTGGTGTTCCGGCGGCTCGTGCAGCGGGAGTCGCTGCTCGCGCCGTGGCGCGACATCCTGCGCGTGTATCGCCGACTCGAAGCGCGCGGCGAGATCCGCGGTGGCAGGTTCGTGGGGGGATTCTCCGGGGAGCAGTATGCCCTGCCCGAAGCCATCGGGCTGCTGAGAACAACTCGCCGGGAGCAGGGAGCGGGAGAGCTGGTTGCGCTGAGCGGCGCGGATCCGCTGAATCTGGTCGGAATCCTCACTCCGGGAGAAGCGGTCTCCGCGATCACGAGCAACCGCGTCTTGTACCGTGACGGCGTGCCGGTCGTCGTGAAGGAAGGAGAAGGAAAAGGGGAGCGTTTCCTGGTCGAGGTCCCAAACGAAGAGCGCGACGTGTTGCGCGCCGCGCTCATGCGGCGCCGGCCGGCGCCGCTCGTTCGGGCCTATATGGGAAAGAGCCGGGCGAGTCAGCCTTTCTAGAAGCGCGACGCCGTAAGTGTTACGTCGGCATCTTTCCACGCGTCGCGGAAGCGCTTGTCGGTCTCCGCGGCCTCCTTGGTCTTCCCCTGAGCACGCTGAGCCTGCATTAGACCAAACAGGGACCAGCCGTTCTCTGGGAAGCGTTTCAAATCCTCGCGGTAGACCGCTTCAGCTTGGTCTGCATGGCCCTGCTCGAGCAGCACGACCCCCAACGAATGGCGGACCGGGTAGTACCAGGTCGGGGGTTCGAAGTACAAACCAGCATCCTCCGTCGCAATTGCGGCCTTGTAGTGCGTCGCCGCCTCGTCGAGCTTGCCGCTGCGCTGTGCGATTTCACCCATCAACGTATGCATGGCGATTTCGGCGACCGGCTTGTCGTCCGCGCTCGCGGAGGCAACCGCCTGTTTTACCAGTTCGAGCTCCGCCGAGGCGTCGGTGCCTTTGCCCGTCGCGGCAAACGCGACGCCGCGCGCGTAGTGCGCCATCAATGTTGCGTACTTGAGCTCGGTGGGCGGCAACGGTTGGGACAGCACGTCGTCCCAGCGTCCGAAATTCACAAGCGTGAGTACCTGGAAGGGCACAAACGTTTGAATCATCGGCACCGCGCGGGCGACCTCGAGATTCGTCTTGGCCTGCAGGGTACGCGCTGCGTCCAGGGCCACGCCGCTGCGGCCGGCCATCGTCGCGGCGAACGAGAGGAAATGGAGGTTGTGGGGATAGTAAGCGAGTGGATAGACGCCCTGTGGTTTCTGACCCTCGACGTACGTCTCATCGGTATGCACCGCGTGGACATTGCTTTCGACGGCTTCATTGTAGCGCCCGACGCGGATGTAAATATGCGCCGGCATGTGCACCATGTGACCCACGCCGGGCATCAGCGCCGCCAGGCGCTCGGCACACGGCACCGCCTTTTCAGGTGCCACCGCCTCCACGGCGTGGATGTAGTAGTGGCAGGCGCCGGGATGGTTGGGATTGCGCTGAATGACGCTTTCCAGCTTTGCCACAATGTCCGTCGTCCCGGGATAGGGCTCGCCGGACGGCTGTTTCCAGTAGTTCCAAGGCCGGAGGTCCATCTTCGCCTCGGCGCACAGCGCGCCGGCGTCGAGATCATCAGCGAAGCGCGTGCTCACCTCGCACATCGCCGTGGCGTACGCGGAATCGAGCCGCGCGCGATCGGCCGGTGGCACCTTGGCGTACCGTTTGACCACCGCGTTGATGAGCCCCTTCTCGACCGGAGTGGCGCGGCCCGAGAGCGACTTCGCCTTTTGTGCCGCTGCGTATGCCGCGACGCCGCTGGCCGAATCCATGCCCGCGTTGACATGCGGGCCATACGCATAGGCGATGCCCCAGTAGCACATGCCGCAGCTCGGATCGAGCCGAGTCGCCTCGGTGAACGCGCGGATCGCCTCAGCGTGGTTGAACCCGTACGCGAGACGGAGTCCCTGATCGAAGTATTGTTGGGCGGTGGGGTTCTTGGTGGTGATGGCGCGGTGGTGGTTTCCAAGGTCGGTGTACAGCGGAACGGAATCGCGGGCTGCGGGCGAATGTGCCGGCAGCACCGCCACCAGCAGCACGCCGAGAGACATCACGGCCATGAATTTCTCCTGGGCTTGGGCAGGAGACTGTTATACCGGCGAGTTCGGTTGCCCGCTAGACCCGCTCTTTGAGTCTCTCTAAGTATTTGCTTCTGAGCTTCGCTACCTTCGGGGCAATCACCGCGCGGCAATAAGGCTGGTTGGGATTCCTGCGATAGTACTCGCGGTGATACTCCTCGGCGGGATAGAACGCCTGTAATGGCTCGACCTTCGTCACGATCGGGTCGTCGAAGACGTGCTCCGCTTCCAGCTCTCGGACAACCGCTTCAGCCGCCTGACGCTGCTCGTCGTCGTGGTAGAAAACGGCGGAGCGATACTGCGTTCCGAAGTCGCCGCCCTGGCGATCGAGCGTCGTCGGATCGTGGAGTGTGAAGAAGACCTCGAGGAGATCGCGGTAGGAGATCTCGTCCGCATCGAACGTCACCTGGACGACTTCGGCATGGCCCGTCGTGCCGGTGCACACGGCTTGGTAGCTGGGATCGGGCACGTGGCCCCCGGAATACCCGGACATCACATGCGTGACGCCACGCAGCTGTTCGAAGACGGCTTCGAGGCACCAGAAACACCCGCCGGCGAGTGTGGCGACCTGTGTGTTCATGCCTTCATTCTCGCCAAGGCGTCAATAGGGAGCAAACGTCACCGGCTGACGGATCGTCACGCGGGCAGGTCGACCACGGACTCGCGCAGGGCGGTAGACCGCCGCCAGCACAACGCGCTTCGTCTCCGCGTTGAACACCGGATTGGGACTCTGGACGATCTTGACGGTAGACGGAATGACGAAACCGGTCGTATCGAGCGTCGCTTCCACAATCACCGTGCCGCCGATCTTGAGCTTCTGCATTTCCGGCGCGTAGCGAATCGGCGGATGCGAGACGAGCACCGCTGCTTCGTCCGCGGATCCAATGACGGTGGGTGGCGCGAGCGCTGCAGCAGCCCTGACCCTGCGGCGAGCAAAGCGAATCGAATCGGCCAACCGTGTGAGGACGGGTGCGAGATCGACCCCGCGGGCTTTGAGATCGCTGTAATCCGCCATCCCTTCATCGAAGGAGCGGGTGGCGAGACTGTCGCGCCTTTTCATGTGCCACGCTGTGCCTTCAACGAAGTGCGCGTAGGCGCGCTCCCCTTGGCTCGGCTGGTTGAAGCTGTCCAATGCCTGTCGGGTCAAGGCGAGTGCGCTATCAGGTCGACGGGCGCGCAGCTGCTCGCGGGCCGCGGTAACGAGTCGGGTGGGGTTCTCTGGTGGCGGTGGATGCAGATCGAAGCCGAGAGTCATTACCGCCCGTACTGGGTGTCCCTTTCGAAGCGCTGGAGTGAATCGGGCCGCGAGCATCATCTGCTCCAACGGTTTCTCGAGCAGAGAATCCGGCGACTCGAGGACGACCAGTCCCTTAGCCTCCGCCTGGCCGAGTGTGTCGACAACGGCCCGGACGATCGCGTGTCCCGTAACGCCGCGACGCCGCAGTTCCGGTGGGTAGGCGACTGCCGGACCGGAAAGCCACGCAGCCCGCCGCTCCAGCATGCTGTCGGGGTAAACCCGGAATGGCCGAGCTTCAGATTCGAACAAGTCGTCGAGGCCGGGCGAGATCTTGTCGAGACCCGTGACCCCGGAGTAGTCCAGCGCGATCACCTTGCGGAAGTGCGCTCGGGCGAGACTGTCGCTGCCGCGCTGGTGCGCGAGAACACCGCGCCAGATGAAGACGTTGACGGTATCGAGGAGATAACGCGCGGATTCAAACGCACCCGAGAGGGCGGCATCGGCCTGATCGAATTCGCGAGCCGCGATGTGTTCGCGAGCGGTGGCAAGGAGCTGCTGGCTGCGGCTTTGCGCGGCGACCGCAGGCGCAAGGAGCGCCAGCCCGGCGGCAAGAACGACGTGACGCGGCACAGTGCCAGCTTATACCCCTGATTTACGTCAATGCGTCATGAGATAGCGCAAAACCACCTGGTTGTAATACGAGGGATTGCCGAGATGCGGGGGATGACCAACGCCAGGAATGGTAACGGTAGTGTCATTTTGCATGCAGCGCGCGAGCTCGTCGCTGATGAGCTGGAACGCGCGTGGGCTACGCTCGCCCTTGAGCAGCAGCACCGGCGTCGTAACCCGCCCGAGTTCCGCGCATGAAACGGTGGGTGAGTACTGCTCACGGTTCGCGAGCATTTCGCGGCGCAGCTCGAAGGCATGCGTGAGCATCTCGGCCCGCGCGGCCGTAGAAAGGTTGTCGAACCGTCCGAACCCCCCGCTCAATCCGTCATACAGCGTCCGGATCCCCCCTACGGAGTCGCCACGGGCAAAGGCACGGCGCGCGGGATCGAGCGTGTTGCTGTAAAAGGCACTGCGCACGGAAGCGCCGAGTTCGGAGCCGGACAGCAGGGGGAACAGGGGAGGTTCGGCAAGCACGAGCGAGCGGACGAGCGCCGGATGCTCACGGGCGAGGGCCAAGGCCACGGCTGCGCCATAGGATGAGCCGATGACGTGTGCCGGTGCGAGGTCCAAGGTCATGAGCAAGGCGGCCAGGTCTTCGGCGTGCAGCTTGGGGGAGTAGGTCTGGTTGTCCTCGACCGGCGGATTCGGCCGATGGTAGCGACGGCTGTAGACCAGCGCGCGATAGCGTTGCGCAAAGATGGCTTCCTGGCCCCGCCAGGCGTTCAGATCACTGAGCGACCCATGGATGAAAACCACCACTTGGGCGCCCGAGTCCCCGTTGAGGCGGTAGGTCAGACGCGTGCCATTCACGTTCAGCGCGAGCAGGGTGCGGTTGATCGGGGGTGGAGCGGGAGGCGCAGGCGGACCCGCAGGGGCCGGAGCGGTTGTCTCCGGCGGCGGATTCCCGCCTCCACACGCTGCCAGCACGAGCAAGCAAGCCAGGCGTCTCATGGGTACAGGATGTGGTTTCGTGGCCGGGAATGCCACCAAAACCGATAAATCAATCAGCCCCAATCTTTTGAGTCTGGTGCGACGCGGCGCATGGAGCGGAGAAACTGGAACGCGGAACGGGGAACGCGGAAGTCGGAACTCGAATCGACTGATCCGCGCTCCACCTTCCGCGTTCCGAATTGCAGTCCCTCCACCTTCTCCGCAAGCACGTTCACTGTCCCGTCGTCCTTGGCAAGCTTGCCGCTTACCAGCACAAACGGCTCGCCACGGATGGCTGCGCGATAGCGATCGTAAACATCGGTTCGCACGATCACATTCGTCATTCCGGTTTCGTCTTCCACGAGCAGGAAGACCGTCCCCTTAGCAGTCTGGGGCCGCTGCCGCGCGACGACGAGACCAGCCACTTGGCACTTGACCCCCGCCTTGAGGTTCTCGAGATCCCGGTTGAGCGTCAGACCGTGTGGTAAAGCGTTACGTACCAACGACAAAGGATGTCCGCTCGCCGAGAAGCCGAGAGTCGCGTACTCCGCCAGGAGGCGCTCGTGAGCAGCGAGCTGCCCGAACGCCAACGCCTCGTGGGGGTGATTCAAGGCGAGCTCGAGCTGTCGTCGCCCGCGGCCGTCGCCGGACTGGGAGGCTTTGGGCGGCAACCAGAGACCCACCTGCCACAGCAGTTCTCGCCTCGTCAGGCCGAATCGATCGCAGCCGCCGACCCACATGAGCACTTCGATCGCGGTGCGCTTGAGATTTGCCGGTGCGCGCCTGACGAAATCGCCGACGCTCTTGAATGGGCCATTTTTCTCACGTTCTTCGACTGTGGCGGTCGCGGTCTCTTCGCTCCAGTGACGAATGAAACCCAAGCCAATGCGTAGGACTCCGGGGTGCCCCCC
>JBIOXD010000093.1:0-40703 GCA_044869265.1 Gemmatimonadales bacterium | reverse complement strand
TGGGGGCGGGCTGTTGCATCACTGCAACAGCCCGCCCCCTTTTGCAAGTTATCGTCCTGAGGCGTAGTAGTGGTCCATCCACATGTACATCGTTTGGCTCACCGTTCCACCAATGCCTCCCCAGATCGGCCGCCACGACAATTCGTCTCCCCAATACTTGCTCTGCCCACTCGTCCCGTACTGAATGTCGCGGTACTCACCGACCTTCACGCCATCGATCCACCAGTGGGCTTCACCATTCGCCTGATCGCCGGTGTTCGCGATCAACAGCGCTTCCCAGCGATGCCACACCCCGCGCGTGAACTCCACACCAGTCACATTCGACGGCAGCCGGCGGCCACCGGGCGGAATGTTCTGCAACCAGATCATCGGCTCGAGCGGTCCACTGCCACTGCCTGTCGGAACGAAGAACACGCACGGATTCCCGTGCAACCAGACGAAGCCGATCTTGTTGACTTCCGAGCTGTGGCCCTGCCAGTTGCTCGACAGTTTCACCCAGAACGAGACGTAGAGCTGCGTGTAGCCGCGGCCATTCACGCCACCGATTGAGGTGAATGCCGGCTCATAGCCGCCCCCGAACCCCACCGGATACGTGATCTGGCCGACGGACCCTGCCGACCTCGGCGCGCTCAAGTCCGGGACAATCAGGAGCGGACCGTTCGTCAGCCAGCCGAGCTCCGACACGAGATCGAAGCTTCGCTCGGTGACCGACGAGAAACCCGCGGGCTGGTTCGGCCACTCCCCACTCGGCGGCGGCGGCGGCGGCGGCGGCGGCGGCGGTGGTGGAGGTGGCGGAGGCGGGGGCATCACGCCCGTCGTCGTCCCACTCGCCACATTCGACAGGCCGCCAAACACGGCGTTGAGATTCAGGGTACCGCGGAAGGCGACGAGCTGGAACTGATACGGCGTGCTCGGCAACAACCCTCGCACCGTGCAGTTGCGCGGGGCGCCGATCGCGACTCCTGACATGGGCGTCGCGCATGTCCCCAGCGCAACGCTGGCCGCCGACCCCCACGACATCGTTCCGGCCGCAAAGCGCACATCGTAACTCGCCGGCTGCCCTGCTCCGTCGGTCACTTCCGTGAACGACAGCGTCACCGAAGTGTCTGTCACGCCCGCTACACTCAGGTTTGTCACGGTCCCCGGTGGTCCCGGCGGGGGCGGCGGCGGTGGGGGCGGTGGGGGCGGTGGGGGCGGTGGGGGTGGAGGGGGAGGCGGTCCTGTCCTCGCGGTCCCGACGATGAGGTTGTCGATCCACATCGTCTGATCGACTGGCGAGCCGTCGCCGATGTACGGCGCCATGATGAATTGCCGGAACCGGATGTTGGGCCGGGCTCCGGTGCGAAACAGAATGTCATGCCGATCGATCACCAGCGTCCCGTTAAACCAGTACTGCGCTACGCCGTCGGCCTGCCCAATCCCATTCACAATCGAATTGATCTGGAAGTAGGCCTCGACCTGATTCCAGTTGCTCTTGTAGCCCGGCCCCGGGTTCGGCTGGAACCACACCTGCGCGACGTTCATCTCCTTGTTGTTGTACCAGGGCGGAAAACTGAAACAGCTCACCGTCACGTTGGACTCGAGCAGCCCGTTGCACCCACCCACCGAGCGATTCTCCGTCACCTGCGTCAAATCGATCGGCGGTGTGCCGTAGCTCGTGTTGATCGCTCTGCTGTCCTGGATCGAGAGACGCGGCTTGCCGCCATTCTGCTCGATGTAGGCTTCCATCCAGCTGTTGGCCAACGCGCCATAGTCGTCGTCCAGATCGCTCATGATCTGGAACTCATGCGGGTGATACGGCTGGCCCGAGCCAACCCAGTTGGCGCTGTAGCGCACCCAGTAGCTCACGTAGATCGTGGGACTCGCCGTAAAGACGTGGCGCGCCGCCACCCAGGGCGGCGTCTGCGCGCCGGCGGCGAAGCGAACCTCCAGCGCCCGCGTACTTCCCACGACATGAGTCGTGTCGGTCAGGATCGGATCGACGCGGTAGTCATACCATCCCCGTGAGCCAAACCCCGTGCTCTCAAAGTCCTCCTGCAGCAAGATGGTCCCCGGCGGCGGTGGCGGCGGTGGCGGCGGTGGCGGCGGTGGCGGCGGCGGCGGCGGCGGCGGCGGCGGCGCAATGCCCGTCACCGTGACTGTGGCGGTATCCGCGAGTCCACGACTGCTTTCTGTGACTGTGACGCGGTAGCTGCCGGCGGTAGACCCGGCGGCGTAAAGTCCCGCGCCCGTGATGCTGCCGCCGGTGGCGGCGTAACTCACGGTCACGGCAACGCTGTCCCCGCGCTTTCTGAGTCCATATGTGCTGAACTGCTGCGAGCCTCCAGGGGCCAGAGTCACGCTCGCCGGGAGGAGGATGACTTGCGACAACGTTCCTCTGTTCCTCACGCTCGAGGTTCCCGAAACTGGTGCGTTCAGAGCGGAGGCGGTGACCTGGAAATCGCCTTCGAGTGTGTCAGCCGTGTAGACCCCACTGGACGTGATCGTCCCCCCGGAAGCGGTCCAGTCGACGGCCACCGCAACGCTCTCGCCGGCTTCTGTCCGTCCAAACGCCACGAACTGGCGCGACTGGAACGGATCGAGACTGGTGGTGTCGGGGGAAGTGACGATTTGAACGACGGGCTTCGAGGGATCGGTGACACGGCGACCCGGCAGCTCGCACGCCACAAGGACGGCGAGCGCCAGAAACGACGCTTTTATGAGGGCAAGGCGAACCGACAGCTTAAACGTGAAAGGCATCGCTCACGCTCCCTCGGCCCATGCTTGTGTATCGCAGCAGATCGTCGCGAGGGCGCGTCGCGTGTTGTCTACACTGGTCCACCCTAGTGATCGATGATTTGCGGCGCAATGAGAAAAAACCCGAGGCGCATAACCGCAAATGTGGAAGCATGACTGCTGGAATGGCGACGCGTAACACAACCCGCACGACCCACGCGCCGGTGTCGGGCGTCACTTAGCGAGTGCGACGTCCCTCGGTTACCACAAGGTTGTCGACCCACAGTTTCTGCGCGTTCGGTCCACCCTCGATGCCACGATTGAACGTCAGCTGCACCGCGTTGAGTCGCAACACGGGACTCGCTCGGAACGCCAACCCTTCCCAGCTGCCGCGCTGCACGCCGTCGATCCAGAGCTGCTGACTTCCATCCGATTTGTCCGGCGTGTTGAGCTTCACCTGGAACTCGATGTGATGCCAGGTTCCGCGACTGAGAGCGAGTGGCTCAGCATACGTCTCGCTGCCGTCGCCGTACCGCCCCCAACACGTCACGCCATCGGGTTCGCGCGTCATCGTGGGATAATAGGTGAAGAATCGGGTGGGTCCCGGATTGCCGGTGGGTTCCGTGACCACCATTGCAATGAAGAAATCGCCGCCTTGAGGACATTTGCCGGCCTTCCCGGAAGCCGACCACCGATCATCGGTGCGCGCGCCAAAGAGTCCGATCAGTTTTGTCCCACCGATCCACGCCTCTGGAAAGCGCACGTAATAGCTCACGTAGAGTGAGTCGTACCCGGGCATGAAGAACCGCGTGAGCCAGCCGCCGTCGCCCCCGGCCGGATACGTCACTTCGAGGTAGTGCTCGCCCGACTGGGCGAAATCCTTCCCCAAGACGACGCGCTGCCGAGTGGGATCGACGCCGTCTGGCCACGCCGCCAGCGCGCCCGATTCAAAATCTTCCGCAAAAACGGCGGTGCTCGTGACCGGACGCGAGGCAGCATCTCCGGCAGAGGCACATCCGTGCGCCAGAAAGGCGAGGAGCAGGATCGCGAGACTACCGCTTGCTGATGTAAACGCGACCATAGGCAAACGAATCCCGTTGTTTCTTGCTGTCCCCCACTCCGCCGCCCCACACAGGGCGAATCGTGTACTGGATGAACCCGGCATCGGGCGGCATTTGCAGGTCTGTGTACTCGCCCTGCGCCACACCATCGAGCCACCAGCGAACCACGCCGTCCCGGCTCGACGGATTGGAGCTGTACCGCACGTACCATTCGATCTGATGCCACTCGCCTAGCTTCACGGGCGTCGCGGTCAAGTTTGGTTCGAGACGGCGCGTGTCGCTGTCAAACGTCGTCTCGACCTGGACGGTGTACCTGCGGCCATCCCAGAACAGCATGATGTAGATCGTCCCACCGGAGGACGTGGCCGGAAACAGCAGCGCAATTTTGTTCACGCCGCTCGGATGCGTCTGCCACGGGTCGCTCGGCTTCCACAAGAACCCGAAATACGTTTCCGGTGTCGGCGCCGGCAGATCGAGGTACGCGACACCCGGCGCATAGCCTGACTGAAAGCCCGGTGGGTATGTGAAGAGCAGTTGGTTGGATGCGAGCGACACGCCTTCCCCTTCACACTTCCAACCGCTGTCGCTCGACGCTAGTGGGATCCCATCGCTCACTGTCACGAGCCCTGCGGGCGCGTGCGACCACGGTCTTGCTTCTGCCCGGATCGGCAATGTGTTGGCCGTCGGATCGCAGGTCTGGGCGAGCGACGGATCGTCGCACGCCGGAACAAACAGAAGGAGCAAGACCAGGGGACTCGATCGCCGGACACGTGGCACGTGGCCGTTCGCTGCAAAAGTCGAGCTTGCGCGCAGCGCGCACGCTTCTGCGGCGCGGTGTTGCACGCGCACCACACTCGTTTGCGCGCCACGACAGCAAATGCCGGAGCCAACCTCGGTCCATGTCTTGCACGCGCACCGCACCGTGAACAGCTCCTCAACAACACCGATTCGCGTCGCGTTCGTCGGAACGGGCAACATCGCCCGTCTGCATCTCCGGGCGCTGCGACGCGTCCGCACACCGCATCAGATCGTCGGCGTTTACGACAAAGACGAAGAGGCGGCGCGCGAATTCGGGGAGCTCTCAGGAGCTCCAAGCTCCTCCACTCTTGCCGAGCTGCTCGCCGAGGCTCAACCAACTCTGGTTCATATCTGTACGTCCGCCGGACGGCATTTCGAGCCTGCGCGTGAAGTCCTCCTGGCGGGGGCACACGTTTACGTGGAAAAGCCGTTTGTGGACACCGCCGGGGAGGCTCAGGAACTGCTCACCCTCGCGAATTCACAGCGCGCCCTCGTCTGCGCCGGCCATCAACAGCTGCGCGACCCTGCCTATATGGCGCTGCTGCGCGGCGCGCCGGACCTCGGCGATATCGCGCAGGTGGACAGCCATTTCACGTTTCGTCCTGTCGGATCGAATGTCGAGCGCGCGGGTGCTGATGCGCTCGCCGCCCAGCTGATCGACGTCCTGCCACACCCGCTGTACACGCTGGTGGACGCGCTCGAGCGCCTGGTATCGCGCGGCAAAGACGAACCGATCGAGATCGCTTCCGTGGTGGCCGGGGCTCGGGATCTGCACGCCGTCCTACGCGCCGGCGGCTGCTTCGGGCGTCTCTCGGTCAGCCTGCGGGCTCGGCCCATTGCCTCGCTGCTCTCAGTCAGCGGCTCGAGCGGGACACGCACCGCCGACTTCCTGCGCTCGAGCGTGATCGGCGCAGCGAACCCCGGTACATCACCGCTCGAGAAGGCGGCCAACTCGTTGGTCGAGGCGGGCCAGCTTGCGGTGCGCAACAGCATCGGCGTCGCGGGACGAATTCTGCGGCCGGATTATCCCGGGCTCGCCGAGCTGATCGGCGATTTCTACGCGGCGGTCGCGCAGGCCGATGCTGGAGGGAGCTCACCCGTCTCGCCCGAGCATCTGGAGCGCGTGACCGCGTTGTTCCAGGAGCTCGCCGCCAATATCCGTGGCGCCGCACCGACCACCGTCCGTCGCCCCGCGACGGCATCACCGCCCGACGACGCTCCGCTCGCTGTCGTCACGGGCGCCCGGGGCTTCTTCGGGCGCGAGATCACCAAGCATCTGGCGCAACGCGGGTTTCGCGTTCGCGGCATCAGCCGGCAGGTTGAGCGCGACGACCCGTACGTGCACGAGTGGCTGGCGCTCGATCTCAGCCGATCGGCGCCGGCCGACGCGTTCGCAGGCGCGGATGTCGTGGTGCACGCCGCCTCGGCGACCTCCGGTGGCTTCGAGGGTCATCAGCGCCATACGCTCGATGCCACGCGCAACGTGCTGCGGGGCATGCACGCGGCCGGTGTGTCGCGGCTCGTGTACGTCAGCAGTCTCTCCGTGCTGCGGCCGCCGCGAACGCCGTGGGAAGAGCAAAGCGAAAGCACGCCGCTTACCGGGCCCGCGGAGCGACAGTTCGGCCCCTATGCCTGGGGCAAGTCCAACGCCGAGCGGATCGTGCTTACGGAAGCACCGGGTCTTGGAATCGAGACGAGAACGATCCGCCCCGGCGCGTTGGTGGACTGGACCAACCCCGACCCGCCGGGCGTCCTGGGACGCCGTCTGTTTGGTCCGTGGCACCTAGGCTTCGGCAGGCCCGCATTGCCGCTGCCGGTGGTCGAGGTCGGCAAGGCGGCGGCCGTCGTCGCCTGGATGGTGGCGGAGTTCGCGCATGCTCCCAGCGTCCTCAACCTCATCGACCCCGCTATCGCCACTCGGCGAGATTTCATCGACGAGTTCCGGCAGCGCGGATGGCGCGGCAAGTTCGTGTGGTTCCCGATTCTGCTGCTCACGACGCTGGTTCACGGTGTGCGGTACGCGTTTGCGTTACCGAAACTCCGGCGACCGCCTGCTTTCGCGCTGTATGGAATTCTCCGGCCACGACGCTATAACGCGACGCTGTCCCGGCAGGCTCTCGAACGCGCGCTCCAGGACACCGTCCCTGCGCCGCTGGGGGGGGGCCCGCTGCCCAGCGCCTCCCGGCCATGATCGTCGTCAGCGTGCTCGTCGGCTTCCTCGCGGCGGTGTTGTTACTGTCGACCGCATCGGACGTGGTCAGCGTGCTCCGGCTGGCATTGCGCCGCCCCCCCCGGTCAGTGCAGCGCTCCCCTGCTCCACTGCCCCCACTGCCCCGCCTGCTGTTTCTGGTGCCCGCGCATAACGAGGAGCGCATGATCGAGTCGTGTGTGCGTTCCCTCCTGGACATGCGCTTTCCCGCCGAGCACTTCAGCGTCGTCGTTGTCGCGGACAACTGCACCGACCGTACGATCGAGTTTGCCCGCGCAGCCGGTGCCCGCTCCCTGGAGCGGCACGACCGGGCGCTTCCGGGCAAGCCACGTGCGCTGGCGTGGGCGCTGACACAGGTGCCGATCCGCGAGTTCGATTCGGTCGTGATCATCGACGCCGATACCGTGGTTGACCCCGGATTCGCAGCCGCCCTGGGTCAGGCAGCGACACCGATCGCGGAACGGGCGTTTCAGGCGTATTTCGACGTCCGCAATCCCGACGACACCCTGCTCACACGGATGGCGACGGTGCTGGCCGCGGCCAACTACCGCTTTGCGTACGCGCTCAAGCGAAACGCCGGGGTGAACGCCCCGCTGCTGGGCAACGGCATGTGCATCGGGACGAAAGTGCTCGCCGAGCACGGATGGAAAGCGTTTACCATCGCCGAAGACTGGGAGCTCTACGCGCTGTACACGACGCAGGGTGTGCCGATCGAGTCGCTGACAACGGCACATCTGTACGCGCAGGAGGCGCGCTCGCTCGAGCAGAGCTCCACGCAACGCCGCCGCTGGACGGCCGGGAAACTGACCGTCGTGTGGCGCCACATCGGGCGGCTGTTGGCCAGCAGCAAGATCGGCCTCGCGCAGAAGCTCGATGCGCTTGCCGAGCTCACAGGGCCGGGCCCGGTGGTGCATCTCGGTCTGGTGATCGTTGCGGCGGCATTGACCGCGATTCTGCGTCCGCCCGGTACCGGTTGGCTGCTGTTGGCGTTGGCGGCATCGGTCGTCCGACCGGCGCTCTACACGGTGGCGGGCCTAACCGTCCAGCGTGAGCCGGTGCGGGCCGTATTGGCGTTCGTGTTTCTGCCGCTCTATCTGGTGTGGCGCCTGGGCGCCGTCGTCGCGGCCCTTGGCCAGGTCGGCGACAAGCCATGGGTTCGGACGGCACGTGACTGACCGACTGGCGCTTCCGACGGGGCATGAGGAGCGGGGAGCTCTACCGCGCGGGCGCGGGTGGGATCTGTTGATCGTTTGCCTGTGCGTCTACCTGCTGACGTCGGTCGCGCGGCTCCACCAGCTGTTCCCCGTGCTCAGTGTCGTCCGGCCCGTTGCGGTTGCGGGACTGCTCGCGATCGGGCTTTTTCTGCTCGATCGCGTGCCGCGCCGCCGCATCGGTCCACTGCAGCTTCGTGGGACCCGATATCTCATCGCCCTTTTGGGCTGGATGGCGCTGTCAGTGCCGGGAGCGCTGTGGCCTGGTGGCGCCTTCGCCACGTTCGTCGACTTCCTCAAGACCGTCCTGATTTCGCTCGTGATCATCAGCGCCGTGCGGAGCGTGCGCGATGTCGAGCGGCTGACCGTGATCTACTTCATTGGTGCAGTGATCTTCGCGGCCGTCGTGCTTAGCCGCATGGAGTTTCAGCTCGCGGTGGAAGGCCGCATGGAGCGGCTGTTCTTCTACGATTCCAACGATTTCGCCACCTACGCGATCACGGCGATGCCGCTGGGATTGTATTTCGCCGCGTCGGAGCGCCGGTTGTGGATGCGCTGTCTCGCCTGGGGCGGCATCGCGTTGCTTGCCGCCGGGTTTATCTGGAGCGGATCGCGCGGCGGATTTCTCGCGTTCATGGCCGTGATCGCGTACTTCCTCCTGCGCTATACGAGCGTGAAACGATCGTGGCGCTGGTCCGCAGTCGCCGTGATTGCCGTGCTCGTCGCCCTCATCGCCGGCGATGCCTACTGGCAGCGCGTCAACACGGTCCTCCGGCCGACCCACGACTACAATATGACGGACGACCAGGGACGCATGCGCCTCTGGCGCCGGGGCGTCGGCTACATGATCGATCATCCGGTACTGGGGGTCGGCGCCGGCAACTTTCCGCGGGCAGAGGGCACGATCTCGCCACTTGTCGGCCGCATGCAACGTGGCCGCAGCGTGAAGTGGGGACCGCCGCACAACAGTTACCTGCAGGTAGGGGCGGAGCTCGGTGTCGTGGGGCTGCTGATGTTCGTGACTCTGCTCTGTACCGTCTTTCGGGCACTGGGCGCGGTTGGATCGGCTGCCGGACCGCCCGCGCCCTTGGGCCGGGAGGCCGCGCGGCTCGCGCAGTCACTGACGGCGAGCCTCATCGGCTTCGTCGTCGGCTCGTTCTTTTTGACGCTGGCGTATCACGACATCGTGTATACGCTGATGGGCCTCGCGCTGGGACTGCGGCTCGTGACTTCAAATGCGCGTGATCCTCTCCGCGACTACAGCGTTGTCAGTGACAATATGAGGCTGCTCGACACCGGACGGAGCGTCCAGAACCGCGCCCGCTCTCGGAGCCCGCTGCGGCGCACGTCGTCGCGCATCTGCGATGGCATCACCGGATAGCGGACGCCGCCCGCCGGTCTTTTCAGGATCCGGCTCGCGAGACGCAAGAATGTTCCCACGCAACCGTACTGCACGACGACGGATCCGCGACTGATGCGCGCCAATTCACGGAGCGCGGCGACGCGCGCGGGGGTATCGAGATGCATGAGCAGGCCGATGCAGGTGACCGCATCGAACGATCGGTCGTCAACCGGCAGATGCGTCGCATCGCCCTGGAAGAACTCGACATGAGGGAGCCGACGCTTCGCGACCTCCATCATGGCAGTCGAGACATCGGTGCCGACAACCTCACCGAAACCCTCACGGACCAAGAGACCGGTCACACGTCCCGTGCCACACGCGACGTCGAGCACGCGGCCGCGACGGGGAAGCGTTTGCAGCGCACGCCGGATCGCGCGTTCCTCGCGCGCGCGATAGACTCGTCCCCAGGGATCGTCAAATCGGCCCCGATCGTAGTCCTCCGCATGCGGCGTCACCTGCCAGAAGTCCTGCGGGTCGTTGACGACTTGATCGACGTCTTTCAGCAAGTGCTTCACGAGCGTCTCCGTGATGATGGGCGTATACCCAGCGGGGTCGCACGATGCATGCCAACCTCGGCCCCACGAAGAAATGCGGCTGCGTGTTGCGCCGCTGCCATAGTCGCTCCAACAAGAGGCGAGCGTTGAGGTTGGCAGCGCTGGGCTACAGCATTTTCCGGTACGCCGGCCTCACGAGAGTCGCGCGCTGGCTGCGGAACGACGGCGTGGTGTTGTGTTATCACAACGTCGTCGCCCCATCGGTCCGCCCCCCGGCGACACTCGGGCTTCACATTCGGCTCGCGACGTTCGAGCGACAGATCAGTTGGCTCACACGGCATTACACGATCGTTCCTCTGGACGAGTTCGTGGATCGCGTGGCGGGCGGCGCGTCGCTGCGGCGCGTCGCGGCCATCACCTTCGACGATGGCTACGCCGGTGTGTTTGATAATGCGTGGCCACTGCTCCGCGACCTGGGAGTCCCCGCAACGGTTTTTCTCGTGGCCGAGGCCCATGGTGAGAGCCGCGAACAGGGCTTCTGGTGGGACGATGCCGAGGTGCTCCAGGGGTATTCCCCCGCCACCGAACGGCGCTGGCTCACCGAGTGTAAGGGGGACCGCATCGCCATCGTCGGCGCGGGGGCGTCCCCCCCCCGACCAGTCCCCGCCTGGTGCCGACCGGCGACGTGGGAACAGATCACCGAGGCCGTGCGGGCCGGACTGACCATCGGCGCGCATACCGCCACGCATCGCACATTGCCGGCACTCCCGGATGCCGAGATGTATCGCGAGCTCGTCGAGAGTCGCGCCGTGATTCGACAAAACGCCGGCGTCATTCCCGCGCTGTTCGCCTACCCATACGGCTTGTGGGACGAGCGGACGCGCGACGCGGTGCAAGCGGCCGGATATCGCGCCGCCTTCACCCTCGGCGCGGACCGGCGGACATGCAGGGACGATCTGTGGACGCTGCCGCGACTCAGTATTCCGGCTGGGATCAGCGACGCGGCCTTTCAGGCATGGCTGGCCGGACTCACTCCCCCCTCCCGGCGGCGCCACCCATGAGCGCACTGCGGTTCGCGCATCTGATCGAGTCGGACGGACCGGGCGGCGCGGAACGGATGCTGGCGAGCCTCGCGGCCGCCCTGCAAACGGGCGGCCACGACACGGTCGTGGTGGTGCCTGCGCGTGGAGAAGGTTGGCTCGCGCGCGAGCTGAGCGGCGCCGGCGTCCGCGTGGAGGCATTTCAGCTCGATCGACCGTTCTCCCCGCGATTTGCCCGCTGGCTCGCCGATGTCTTTCGGCGCCACCGCGTCTCCCTGGCCCACAGCCATGAATTCACCATGGCGGTGTACGGGGCCTGGGCGGCGCGCAAGGCCGGCATTCCGCATCTCATCACAATGCACGGCAGCCGGTATTACGCCGCCCGGCTGCAGCGCCGCATCGCGATGCGCCTGGCGGCGCAGTCGAGCAGCACGACGGTCGCCGTCTCCCGCAGCTTGCGCGAGCATCTCGCGCGCGATCTCTGGCTGCGCTCCTCACGCATCGTCACGATCCCGAACGGCGTGCGACCTCCCGTCCTCGACGGACCATCGACCCTGCGCGCCGAGCTGGGGCTCGCGGCCACGGCGCAGCTGGCGGTGGCGGTCGGTAACCTCTATCCGGTGAAAGGCCACTCGGTGCTCCTCGACGCGCTCGGCTTCCTCGCCGAACGCTTCCCGCAACTGCACGTGGCGATCGCCGGTCGCGGCGAGCTGGAGGGCATGTTGCGCCGGCGCGCCCTGGAGCTGCGCGTGAGCGATCGCTTCCATCTGCTGGGACTGCGATCGGACATCGCGAACGTGCTGGCGGGCGCCGATGTATTCGTGCTGCCGTCGCTGTCGGAAGGTGTGCCACTCGCGTTGCTCGAGGCGATGCTCGCCCGCAAGCCTGTCATCGCGAGCGCCGTGGGTGACGTGCCCATCGTGCTCGACGGCGGCCGCGCCGGCGCACTGGTCCCGCCGTCGGACGCGGCCGCGCTCGCGGCCACGGTCCAAGAATTACTGGCCGATGCCGCACGGGCGCGCGCGCTCGGCGCGGCGGCGCATGCGCGCGCGAGCGTGACCTACACCTTCGAGGTGATGATGACCAGCTATCGCGCGCTGTACGAGCGGGCGCTACGGAATCATCCGCACGATGCTCGGCCCGAGCGCGTTGGCGAGCCGCAGCGGCAGACGCTTCCACACGAACGGCCCCCAGGAAAACGCGCGGTCGTGCGGTGAGGGCGTCGCGGCGCGGCCGGCGACGACGGGTTGATACCACATCAACGGCACGTCTCGCGCCCCCCACTGTTGCTTGAAACGATGCGTGCCGCCGCCTGGCGTGCACCGGCCGAAGTTGAAGACCCGAAGGTTCTCGTTCGCTGCGCGCTCGATCAGGCTCCAGTACAACAGCATGTTGGCGTAGGTGCGATGAGACTCCTGGAGAGCCGACACCCACGTCAGCTCGAGCTCCCCGCCCCACCGAAATCCAAAACCGCCCGCCACCGGTTTGTCTCCGGCGTACGCGCAGGTAATCCAGATGTCGCTCTCAAAGCGATCGACCAACGCGTGGAAGAACCGTCGCGGCAATGTCGGTGTGCCAAGGTCGCGCATGTGGCGGGAGAAGACGTCATAGAAGGCGTCCACGTGCTCGAGCCCAAACGCCACCGTGAAGCCTTCCTTCTGCGCCCGGCGCACCTTGCGCCGCACGTTGGACGTCAGACCATTCCATACGGCGCCCGCGTCGCCCGGTGACAGATCGAGCACACACGTGATTTTCCGATGCGAGACCGGCACGGCCAGGGGCAGCGCCTCCCGGCTCCGCAGCTCGAGGAGATCGACGGCGCGATCCCGCGCGATCTCGGTGGCATGGTGCACGAGCGCCCGAACGGACGCGGCATCGCCGAGCGGGCCGCCGTAATTCACGAACGGCATCGAAACCAGATACTTGCCGAACAGGAAACTCCGCGGATGGACCAGCGGCAGTACGCCGGTGATCGTGCCCCAGCCGTCGCGCGCCGCGAGGTAGAAGCACTCGTGATGAAAGATCTGTTCGATGACGCCTTTCCAGCCCCACTGGTGAAATGGCGTCCATCCCGCCGCGCTGCGCACGCAGCTGTCCCATTCCGATCCGGAACCGGCGAACAGCTCGACGCGCGCGCGCATCAGGCCACCACGCGTTGGGGGATCGCCGGCGCGGTCCGTGCCCACAGACCGGCGCCGTCGCGAATCGAGGTGAAGCGAAACTCGGTGAGCAGTCGTCGCAGTCGTGGCGCCGCGCGTCGCAGTCCGCCGTAGTGCCGCAGTCGCGTGAGCCGGGGAACCGTGAAGCGGGGCTGATCGGGATCGATCTCCCAGGGATGGATGTAAAACGTTCCCGGCACGCCCCGCCGCTCGCATTGACGCAACGCGCTCTGGACGAGCGCATATGGCAGCAACCGGAAGTACGCACCCCCGCCCGCCGGCAGGCGCAAGCCGGCCGCCCGGAGCGTGGCCGGCGGGAACTCCCGCAGCCTGCCGCCGGCACGGGTGAGCCAATGCGGATCGGACGCGGCCGACGCGTATCCGTAGCCCCCAGGCCGGCGAATAGGAAACAGGCTGGAATCGTATTCGTAGCCTTCTTCGATCAGTAGATCGAGCGCCCATTCGGTGCCGGGGACGATCGAATAATTCGGCGCGCGAAAACCCAGCACCCGCGCCCCGTTGATCGACTCCAGCAATTGCTTCGTCCGCCGGATCGATGATCTGAACTGCGCCGGCGTCTGATCGGTGACGCGTGCATGATCCCAGCTGTGGGACGCGATCTCGTGACCGGCGCGTGCGATCGTCCGAATCAGCTGGCGCTGCCGGTCAGCGACCCAGCCGACGACAAAGAACGTGGCGCGCGCCTCGTGCTGCGCGAGCAGGTCGAGCAACTGCTCCACCTGCCCCGCCACCCGCGACTCGAACCGGTCCCAGTCCGACGGGGACACGAACCCCGTGAACGCGCCGACCTGGAAGTACTCCTCGAGATCGACGGTGAAGTAGTGCGTAATCACTAGAGTAACAACACAGTCACGCGCTTCGTGTCGGATGCGGACGCACCCGCCGCATCTCGGACCGTCACCGTGATCGTGTACGTCCTCGGCAGAATGGTGATGTAGGTGTGGCCCGAACTGAACGAGCCCGGCGCTGATGCCGAACCGCTCGAACTCGAGCCATCGCCCCAGTTGATCGTGTACGACCACGGTCCATTCGGCGTGGCATCGCTGAAGGTCCAGTTCAAGGAGAAGAGCAACCCGGTCAGCGCTGTTTGATCCGGTCCGGCGTTCACGACCGGCGCCGTGTTCTCCGGCGGTGGTGGCGGTGGCGGTGGCGGTGGCGGCGGCGGCGGTGGCGGTGGCGGTGGCGGCGGCGGCGGCGGCGGCGGCGGTGGCGGCGGCGGCGGAGCCTGCGAGCTCGCCGGATTCAGTGTGAGCGACGTCGCGAGCCACGTCCCGCCTGCTTGATCGAAGTACCAGGTATAATTGGGATTCCCGGTTCCGCCGTTCGCCAAGACAGCGTAGATCTCGTCGCTATTCAGGTTGTTGTTCCCGCCCGAACTACTGACGCTACTGTAGGTGGGATCGTGTTCCACCGCCCTGAGCGGCGTCGCGACCGTGATGCCATAGACGAGACCACCGGCGTTGACAGCAAGCGACCCGGCGCTCGCCGCGGTGGGTGACGTTCCGTTGCCCGATGCCGAGCGCGGCGCGCTCGCTCCGCTGCCCACCGCCAGCGCGAAATCATTCTCGACACCCTTCCACGATGAGAGTCTGACGCCTGCATCGGGAACCGATGCCCGCAGAAACGCGGCCACCCCATAGACCACCGGGTCCGGCTGACCCGAAGGAAAGTTCTGGATGTTGGTCGCGACGTATGTCGCCATCGTGATGCCGCCGGCGCTGACCTCTTTCACCAGCGTGTACGGGTTGCCCTCTATGTGCGTGTAAGGCCAGGTGGTCATGACGTCGACCACCGAGTCGATGATGCCCGGCGGACCCACCCACGCGAACGTCGCGATGACGGCGTCACCGGTATCAGGACTGACGGGATTGAATCCCTTGATCAGGAGCGTTCCACTCTGCCCGAAGGCCATGATGTGCCGATTGAGAATGATGCCGGTTGCCGAAAACGAGAACGACGGCGCGGGCAAGCGACGTTCGGGCGCGGGTCCCGATGTGTCGGTGCAACTCGCCACGAGCAGTACGCCGGCAAGCAAAACACAAACTCTTGATGTCCATCTCATGGAACTCCCTCACTGTTGACGGGGCGCCACACGTTCGGATGATCGATGTCGAGGGCGACCAATTCGAGAATCGCCGCCGCGATGGGGGGCAAGGTTCGGGCCAGTTTTTGAACGAGAACTGAAGCGGAACTGCCGGACTTCGAGCGCAACGGTTATGGCCGCCGCGCCACACGCGTCGAGTGACTACCTCCGCGCGCTGAGGATCGCGCCGAGCTCGCGCACACAGCGCGCGATGCGCTCGTAGACTTCTTCGAAGACGTCGACCTTCTGGTCCACGGGATCGCGTATGGTGCGCGTCTCCGCCTTACCCGGATCCAAATCGCCGAGCACGAGTATGCCGGTCGACTGCCGGCCGTAGCGCTCGCGCAACAGCCGCGCCTGCGACGGGTCCATCACCACGATGAGATCGGCGGTGCGCGCCAGTGTCGAGGTCACCAGTCGCGAGCGATGATCGGCGAGATTGACGGCGTGGCGTTGCGCGGCGGCAACGGCTTCGGCCGGCGCTTCCCGGTTGAAGCCGATGAATCCGGCCGTCTGGACCTCGATCCCGAGCGGCGCGAGCTCGCGCGCGAGCAGCGCGCCCGCCACGGGACTGCGGCAAATGTTGCCGTAGCAGACGACCAACACCAGCTTCGGACGCGGGTGCGCGCGCAGCGCGTCGATTGCTTTCCGACGCCGCAGTGGTTGGAGCAGACGATCCGGTGTGTGGCGAACACGACCGAGTAAGCTTCGCAAGTCACCCATCCTGTCGTTGCCGCGCTACAACGCGGGCGTCTCCCTCCGGGCAAAAAGTGCGCCGGGTTGTGGCCCGGTTCGTGCCTCAGCGGCCGGCATGCGATACCTCGTCACTGGCGGCGCCGGATTCATCGGCTCGCATCTGGTCGAGCGGCTCGTTCGCGAAGGCGCGACCGTTACCGTGCTGGACGATCTGTCCACCGGCCGGCGCGAAAACCTGCGCGCCGTGCGCGAGCGCATCCGTTTCATCCGCGGCAGCGTGGCGCGACTCGACGTCTGCCGCCGCGCCCTGCAGGGTGTGGACTACGTGCTGCATCATGCCGCGCTCACGTCGGTGCCGCAATCGACACGCGCCCCCGTCTCCGCTCATCAGATCAATGCAACCGGGACACTGAACATTCTCGTGGCGGCGCGTGAAGCAGAAGTCCGCCGCGTGGTATTCGCCGGATCGACGGCCGCTTACGGCGATGCGGCCGAGCAGCCGACGCACGAGGGCCTCGTGCCCCGGCCGTTGTCGGTGTACGCGGCGTCGAAGCTCGCCGGCGAAGCCTACTGCCAGGCCTTCTGCCGCACCCACGGGCTCGAAACCGTCGTGTTGCGCTACTTCAACATCTTCGGCCCGCGCCAGAACCTCAACTCGCAGTACGGCGCGGTGGTCCCGCTGTTCGTCGCGGCCGCGCTGCGCGGCGATCCACCGATGATCTACGGAGACGGCCTGCAAACGCGCGATTTCACATTCGTCAACAATGTCGTGGACGCCAACCTCCTCGCCTGTCATGCGCCGGCCGCGCAGGCTGTAAGTGAGGTGTTCAACATCGGATGTGGGAGTGGCACGAGCATCAACGAGCTCTGGAGCCGGATCGCCGATCTGGTGGGCGTCAGCACCGAGCCGCTGTACGACACGCCGCGCGCCGGCGACGTGCGCCACTCGTTCGCCTCGATCGCGCTCGCGCGCGCGCAGCTGGGATACTTCCCCGGCGTGGAGCTCGACGAAGGATTGCGACGCACGATCGCGTACTACAGAGAGCGAATGCAGGCCCGCGAACGTTTGCGGGTTGCAGTCTAAAACTTGGAAAGGAGTAATGACCGATGTTGCAGGGACGGAGACTCGTTCGAATGTCAGTGCTCGCGGTTGCGTCACTGCTCAGTTGGAAGTGTCGTGATGGCGTCGCACCCCGCCCGCAGGCAGAGCTCACGGCCGCAAACGGCGGGATCCAGCTCGACCAATGGAACGCCGCCATGGGAAGCCAGACCAACCCGGAGATCATCATCAAGGGGTTCAACCCCACGAACCCGCACCTCGGTGATGCGATCGTTGCGACGTTCTTCTGGTTCGGCGCGCCGGGGGGTGTGACCGGCAACGTCATCGAATCGGTGACCGACGTACTCACGAGCAATCCGTACACCCCGGTAGGCAATGAGTATCGCCTGGTCGAGTTCGTCACCAACGGTCAGGTCTCGATGGCGACCTACGTCGCGACGACCGTGCAGGGCTTCCCGGACGCCGGGACCGAGGTCGACCAGATCCTGGCGGTCAAAGCGAACCTCAAGGTGCCCGTTGCCGACGGGGGGATCCTGATCTCGGCGTGGACGGGCGTCGCCGGCGACTCGACCGCTGCGGTGGGAGACCACCGCTCCGCTTCTGGGGCGGGCTCCTCGTACCTCCTGAGCGGCGGCCCCACGACGGCGTCCACGGGCGACATCGCGGTCAACCCCGGCGCCCTGGCATACGCCGTGAGCCTGTCGAGCCCCGCGGCGAACGCAGAAGGGACACCCGGCTGGTCCCCCATCGGCAGCCCCAGCGACCTACTCATGCGGGGGGACGGCATTTACGACGCGCAGTTCACCGTTTCGCCGAGCGGCGGCGTCAGCGCTCCGTGGTGGGACTGGTACTTCCCGGCACCGGGCACCTGGCTGGCTACCACACTGGCGCTGAACCCTGCCGCGAGTCCCTAGCGGTCGCGGTCCGGCGGGTGTGGCACCAAAACAACAGTCGCGGGTTCAATAAGAGCCCCACTGTTGCACGTGTGCCATTGTCACTCTGGCGCCAAAATGCAATTGGTTGTCAGAGCGGCACTTCCGGTTCAGGCCCGTGCCTGAAAAGCGCGGGCCTGATCCGTGCCACCTAGCTGGGCAGATCACTCGGAGAGAACCATGGCCGCCACGTCCGCTAGCGACCGATCGTCGCGCAGCAGCCGATCGAGTCGCAATGCCGTCCCCGCAATCGCGCAGCTCACACCCGAAGTCAAGGCATCGATTCGCATCCTCATCGTCGACGACGAGCGCACCCTGCGTGAGAGTTGCTCCAGCGTGCTGCAGTACGAGGGCTACCAGGTCAGCCTGTGCAGCCGCGGCGAGGAGGCGAAGGACCTCCTCAAGCGCACCTCATTCGATGTCGTGTTGCTCGACCTGTACATGAGCGACGTGCCAGGCATGAAGTTGCTGCGCACATGTCTCGACGCGCATCCGGGCACGATCGCCATCATGATCACCGGCAACCCGAGCATCGAAACGAGTCTGGAAGCGCTGCGGGCCGGTGCGTGGGATTACTTGCCAAAGCCGTTCTCAGCGACGCACCTGCAGGTGCTGATCGGCCGCGCCGCACATGCCGTTATGGTCGCGCGCGAATCGCAGACGATGCAGCAGTCCTTCGCGCGCGAGCACGGCAACAGCGAGCTCGTGAGCGTCTTGGGGGCGGCCCCGGTTTTCCGGCGCGTGGTGGAGCTCGCACAACGCGTCGCGCCGACTGATGCATCCGTGTTCATCACCGGGGAGAGCGGCTGCGGCAAAGAGCTCATCGCGCAGTTCATCCACCACCACAGCCGCCGCAGCAGCCGCTCGCTCATCGCGGTCAATTGCGCCGCGCTTCCCGAGCCGCTGCTCGAATCGGAGATGTTTGGTCACGTCAAGGGCGCGTTCACGGGCGCCGTCCGCGACAAGCCCGGCCTGCTGGAAGCGGCCAACGGCGGCACGCTGCTGCTCGACGAGCTGGTCGACATGCCCAAATCGATTCAGGCCAAGCTGCTGCGCGTGATTCAGGACGGCGTCGTGCGCCGCGTCGGGAGCGAGAACACCGATGCGGTCGTGAACGTGCGTTTCCTCGCTTGTACGAACCGCAATCCCGAAGAAGCGGTCGAGCAGCACGTGTTGCGGGAAGATCTGTACTACCGGCTGCGCGTCGTACCGATTCATGTGCCGCCGTTGCGCGAGCGTCCGTCGGACATTCCACTGCTCGCGGACTTCTTCCTTTCGCGGTATTGGGCGCGCCACCGGGGGCCGTCGACGCCGCTCCCCAGGTTCTCCGATGCCGCCGCCCGCGCGCTCCGCGGCCGGCCCTGGAAAGGCAACGTGCGCGAGCTGCAGAACGTGATCGAGCACATGGTCGTCCTGCTCGAGCCCGGAGCCGAGATAGGGACGGAGAGTATTCCGGCGCTGGGCGAGCGGCAGGTCGAGGATGTGAGGACCTGGACCCCAACCACCGTGTCGACGGAAGAACCGTACTACGCCGCGCGCGACCGGCTGGTGACCGAGTTCGAGCTTCACTATCTCACTCAGCTCCTGACCCACTCGCGCGGGAACATGTCACACGCCGCCCGCGTCGCCGGCGTCGATCGCACGACGCTGTACCGGTTGATGGAACGGCACGGGCTCGACCGGCGCGTGCTCACCAGCGCTCAGCCGCAGACGCAGCCCGGCAACGGCTCACCGATCGACAACGGGATTCCGCCCCAGGCCGTCAACGGCACCGAGCCACCGAGCGGCAACGGGATTCAGCCCCAGAACCAGGTGTAGCCGCCGCGCCACACCCGCAACTGTTGCAGCGGTACACAACAGCCTGTCGAGTGCTCACGACAAAAACTGACGTTTTGCGCCTGATTCCAGCACACCGGAATCCGGCACGGCGCCTGCTTTTGCGTGCAGTGACCGAACCCCGAGCAATGTCCGATGACAACAATTCCGATGGCTCTCGAGCCGCACCGACCGCAGCGCCGGTACGCGCAGCGCTCCATGGCGCTTTCGGGAACCGAAGCGCTGCGGCGCCTGCTGAACATCGCGATCGCATTGATCGCGCTCGTCGCGGCGTTGCCGTTGGTTGCGCTCATCGCGCTCGCCATCAAGCTCAGCTCGCCCGGGCCGGTCTTCTACACCCAGGTCCGGGTCGGTCTCAATCGTCGCCGACTCTTGCCGTTCGGTGCCCGTTACGGTGAGACCGATTGCGGCGGAAAACCTTTTCGCATTTTCAAATTCCGCACGATGCGGGTCACTGACGGGACGCCGCAGCATGGCGCGCAGGTCTGGGCTACCCCGGATGACCCGCGCATTACACGTGTCGGCAGGATTCTCCGACTGTATCGGCTAGATGAGCTGCCGCAGCTCGTGAACGTGCTGCTCGGCGACATGGACATCGTCGGCCCGCGCCCGGAGCAGCCTGCGATCTTTGCCCGTTTGCGTGAAGAGATCCCGGGCTACCAGGAGCGCCAGCGTGTCCGACCGGGCATCACGGGGTGGGCACAGATCAATCTTCACTACGACAGCACGATCGAGGATGTGAGGAAGAAGCTGGCGTTCGATCTCGAATACATCAGCCGCCGCTCGCTGACGGAGGACCTGCGTATCATGTTGCGTACGCTTCCGGTCGTTGCCGGAGGGTTCGGCGGCTGGTAGTCGACGCGTTCCGGCAGGGCGCCGGGCGTCAGGCTGCTGGTTGCTCCGCGGGCAGCGCCTGACGCCGCGCCGAGTACGCTGCCCCGCTCGAAAACCAGTTCCATGTGTCGCGGAGTCCGTCTTCCAACGACACGCGCGCTTCGAACCCCAACACGCGGCGAGCGCGCTCCATGGAGGCGAGCGAATCGCGCACATCACCGGCTCGCGTCACCTGCAGATCGTAGTCCAAGGGGCGCCCCACCACGCCGCTGATCGCGTCGATCAAATCGAGCAACGACGTGCGCCGTCCCGCGCCGACATTTACCACCCAGCCATTCACCGCGGACGCAGGCGCCGACGCGGCGAGCAGATTCGCATCGACCACATTGTCGACGTAGATGAAATCACGCGTCTGGCGTCCATCGCCATAGACTTCGGCTGGGCGTTGGTCCAGCGCCGCCTGAAGGAAATTGGGAACGACGGCGGCGTACGCTGATCCCGGCGTCTGGCGCGGTCCGAAGACGTTGAAGTAACGCAGCGCGATGCCCTCGAGGACACCGGCCCGCGCAAAGGCGAGAACGTACTGTTCGCCGGCGAGCTTCGATGCCGCGTATGGCGATCGCGGCTCGGGCTCGGCGGCTTCGGTCTTGGCCGCAACAGGAGTATCGCCGTACACCGCGCTCGAGCTCGAATAGACGACGCGCCGCACTTTCGCGCGCGCGCACGCCTCCAAGAGCCGCATAGTCCCGTTGACGTTGGCAGCGTGACATGCCCAGGGATCGACCAGCGATGCCGGCACGCTCGCCAGCGCCGCGAGGTGAAACACGACATCGACGCCCTCGACCGCAGCGCGGGAGACGTGGGGATCACACAAGTCTCCACGGACGAGCTCGATGTCCGTGGCGACCGAGCGGAGATTTGACTCCTTCCCGGTGCTCAGATCATCGACGACTCGAACGGAGTGACCGCGCTCAACCAGCCGAGCTGTGACGTGCGAGCCAATGAACCCGGCTCCGCCTGTCACCAGGCAGCGGCGGGGCTCTTGGTGTTCTTCAGGGCGCACGCCGATCTCGAATGCAAGGCCAGCGCCGTCACGCGCGTGTCCTACGGTCTGTACGGAATGTGCGGTAACTCACCGTAAAAGAATGAGATGGGAAGTCGGGCGGATTTCGGGCAGCGGCGCCACAACGGGGCGATGTGGCAATGGATCAACAGTTTAGTCGCTATCCTACGCGGCGGGTGTCGCCTCTCTCCGGCCGGGTTCGCTCGTGCGGCTCGGCTCACGCTCAGAGGAACATTCGGGCAGGTCCAGCTCGAAGAAGAACCGCGTGCCGCGTCCCGGCTGGGTTTCCACCTGCAGCCGGGAGCCCATTCCCTCGGCCAGCTTGCGGCAGATCGCAAGACCCAATCCAGTGGTGGAAAACAGCTTGCCGCCGCGGTGATCGCCACGGGGCGCATCCCGCACGGAATCGAACAACGTCGGCATCATCGCAGGATCGATGCCTCTGCCGCTGTCCCGCACAGCGAACTCCACCCTGCCAGGCCGGCTTTCCCGCGTGCTGATCTCGACAAATCCGGTCTCCGTGAACTTCAGCGCGTTCGTCGTGAGATTGAGGAGGACCCGCCGGAGCGCAACCGGATGGCCCCTCCGCTCGTCGACAGCCGGAGGTTTGAGTCGAATCGCAAGGTGCTTCACCTCAGCGACGGGTCGGACAATGTCGCGGACCGATTCCAGCACGCTCGTGACGGAGAACGGGATAGGCTGGGGTTCGAGCAGCAAATGACTGCGCGTGAGGTCGATGATGTCGCTGCCAACCGAGCTGAGTCCCATCGCGGCCATTGCGATCAGACCGACTTGGTGACGCTGCCTGTCGGTCAACGGCCCACTCCCCTCGCGTAGCAACGTGTCGGCGAGAACCAGAATCGACGCCAGGGGCGAATGCATGTCGTGGGCAACTTCGGCGAGCAGCTCCAGTCCGGCGGTGCCGCCGAGCTGAGTCACGAGCGCGTGGGCGGCGGGATTGTGGATCGCTTCGCGGGTGCGTTCCATGGCCAACAACAACCGCGGCAACTGCGCCTCCCCAATCCCGTGCGCCTTCCAGCGCGACAAGATCTCCTCGCGCATCGCATCGAGCAGCCCGCGCCCCAGGGGCGAGTGCGCGCGCGGGTCGATGACCGCTGTTGGTGTGACCTGCATCGCCAGCACTCCGGCCACGACTCTGTCCGCTACCTCGGAGACGTCTGCCGGCGTCATGTGACCGAGCTCGTCACCGCACTGGCTAAGGACGTATTGGACGGCGAACTGCGAAATCTCGTGTGGAAATCCCATCGATTGGCTGCGCTCACCGGATGGCGCAGGCTCGCTGCTGGCTTGTTGAGACGAGCGTTCGACAGGCATGGAGGCCAGTTGATAGGGCACGTACAAACTACACTTTCCTAGGGAACTTGCTAGTCTCCCAAAACAGGGGAAACCCATACTTTCCCGGGGGCTTGCGTCCGTGCAACGAACATGACCTCTTCTTACATCGCCGCAGTGGCTACGACGATTCAAATGTCCGACAGCGGTGTGTCAGGAATGCACAGTTTGAGAAGGACGAAGGAAAGTCGCCTGACCATGTTTGCGCGGCGGGCCACCTTAGCAATAGCGTCACGCGCACGTAACATGCATATGACGTTTGGAGCGTGGGCATGGTTCCGGCACCGCCTGTAAAAGGATTGGTAATGCCCCCTCAGGGACCGGCGGCACGACTTGTCGATCTACTAATTGCCAGTACCCATGAATGGACCAGCCAGTCGCTCGCGTCGATCCTGGCACCACGTGGCTATGTCGTAACTAAGTCGTACAATCGCGCCCAAACGCTGAAGCGCGTTCGCACCAACCCCCCCGATGCATTGATCATCGACGAACATCTTCCCGACGCGGATGGCTATGCCCTATGCCGCGAGCTCGCGGAGGAGAATCTGATTGTCCCCAGCACGCCGGTCTTCCTGGCCTTCTCGCGGTCGCCAACGCGCCGGGATCGGATTGCCGCTTTGCAGGCGGGTGCCTGGGCGTGCCTGGGTGAACCGGTCGATGCCGAGGAACTGACGGCCATGCTCGACGTCTTCGTGCCGGCGAAGCTCGATGCCGATCAGGCCCGTTCCCAAGGGCTAATCGATGAAGCAACCGGCGTTTATAACATGCGCGGGCTGGTGCGCCGGGCAGAGGAGTTGGCAGCGAGCGCGACACGCCGCCATGTGGCCATGGGCTGCGTTCTCCTGGCGCCGGAAATTGAAACGACACATGGAACGGAATCTGGAAGGGGGGGGGCGGCGGACGGCCCGCCCGCCGGTGCCCAGAGTAACCTCTCGCCCCCATTGTGGGTGCTGCGCAATATCGCCGCTGCGCTTCGGTCGTCCACCCGGCATTCAGACGCAATCGGGCTGCTCGAAACAAGTGCCTTCGCAGTCGTAGCGCTCGATACGAACGCGGCGCAGGCCCGGCAGCTCGCCGAGCGACTCGGCGCGGCGATCGTGGCTAAGCCCACCAGCCCGAGCGTTCCCCCCCTGCCACGTCTCCATGTGCTCGGGGGCTACCATGGCATTTCCGGCGACGCGAAGCGTTCGGTGGACGCCGCCGCCCTCATGCGGCAGGCGGATCTAGCCCTGCAACGCGCCCGTGCCGACTCCAGCCACGGCTGGCTCCAGGGGTACGTCTCCTAACCCTTCCTTTATAGACGTCGCACCATAGACGTGCGCCGTGAGCCGTGAGCCGTGAGCCGTGAGCCGTACGCCGGACTACAGGCACGGTGCACGGCGTACCGCACACGGCGCACGCTTTGGCACTGCCCTTGCACGGGCTGTGAGGCATGACACCTCGCGCCTTTGCCTTGCCCCTCGTTACGGTCGCGGTCGCTGCGCTCGCGCCTCGTGCCGCAGCCGCTCAGGTAGCGTCCGGGCACCTTTCACATTCCGCTCGAGTTTCCCCCGCGCCGCTGACCATGAGTTGGTCCATGCCCATGAACCACGTGACGCGCCGTGTGCCGTCGTGGAGCGCTACAGACATCGGGCTTGCCGGTGGGTTCCTGGCGTTGTTGTGGGTGGACGCCGCGCAGACCCGCTCGATCGCACGGCAAGGGTGGAAAGGCTTTTACGAGGTCAATCCGATCTTGGGTCGCCAGCCAAGCGTCGGGCAAATTAACACGTACACTGCAGCGGCGGCTGTCGCGACACTGGGCATCGCCGCAATTCTGCCCCAGCGCGCGCGCCGCTGGTTTCTCGCCGGCGCCGTTGCCGTTGAAGCGTCAACTGTGATCTATATGACAACGAGTGTAGGCATTCCACTTACCATCCGATAACCGCGCAGCACGGATCCGCAACAACATTGCTACAAGCTTGTCAGCAGTCTCCTGCGTTTCGCCGTGGGGAACTCGCGCGCGTTTTGCGCAAATCGTTGTGAGTGCAACGAGTTGCGAACGGCACCTGCAGGTGCAGAGGTTGCATTTTCGTTGGTGATGCGCGACACAGCGTGTCGCAGACACTGGACGAACTAACACCGAAAGGACTATCGTTGCTTCCGCCAATGCACCCACCCAGCACGCTCGGACCGGGATCAGCGTCCCGACGACTTGCCGCGCCTTTCGAAGGGCGCGACATGTCGCACCTTCTGCCGCTGAATAACACCATGAAGGCAAGCGTGCGCATTCTCGTCATTGACGACGAGCGTGTGTTGCGGGACAGCTGCGCGACCGCATTGCGATTCGAAGGTTATCAGGTCGAGGTCTGCGGGCGGGGCGAGGAAGCGCTAGAGGCGCTGCAGCGACACGCATTCGATATCGTCCTGGTGGACCTGTACATGAATGGGACCGCCGGGACACAGTTGATCGGTGCCGCCCTCAATGCCAATCCCGACGCGATCGTTATCGTCATTACCGGTAAGCCCACGGTTGAGACCGCGCTGGAAACACTGCGCGCGGGCGCGTGGGACTACCTGCCGAAGCCCTTCACAGGCAGCCAGTTACAGGTGCTGGTGGGCCGCGCTGCCCACACCGTTCACGTCGGGCGCGAGACGCAGGCGCTGCGTGCCGGCGCCGAGGTGGGCGCGGACGATGCCGTGGGCATGGGGTCGGCACGCGCCTTCCGCGACGCGATTACGCTGGCTCGCCGCGTCGCGACGACCGACGCATCGGTGTTCATCACCGGCGAGAGCGGCAGCGGCAAAGAAATGATTGCGCAGTTCATCCATCGCAACAGTCGCCGCGCCAGCAGACCGCTCGTCGCGGTGAACTGTGCCGCACTTCCCGAGACGCTCCTCGAATCTGAAATGTTCGGGCACGTCAAGGGCGCCTTTACCGGCGCGGTGCGCGATAAGCCTGGACTGCTGGAGGCCGCAAACGGCGGCACGATGTTCCTGGACGAGCTGATTGAAATGCCCAAATCCATCCAGGCAAAGCTGCTGCGCGTCATCCAGGACGGCGTGGTGCGGCGCGTCGGGAGTGAAGAGACGGACGCGGTCGTCAACGTCCGCTTTATCGCCGCGACCAACCGGGATCCGGAGGCGGCTGTACGATCGGGGCTGCTCCGCGACGATCTGTACTATCGCTTACGCGTCGTCCCGATTCGAGTGCCGACTTTGCGGGACCGGGCGGACGACGTCCCCGTACTCGCCAAACATTTCCTGGACCACTATTGGAAGCGTCACCGGAACGCCGACGAAAAAGCACCCTCGTTCACGAAAGCGGCGTTGTGGGCGCTGCGTTCACATCCCTGGCCCGGCAACGTGCGTGAGCTTCAAAACGTCATCGAGCACGCGGTGGTGCTGCTCGAGCCGGGTTCCGAGATCGGCGTCGAGGACATCCCGTTCATCTCCGAGCAGCGCACTGACGCCCAGTTGATCCAGGCTTCCGAGCAGGAAAACGCCGATGACGGCTATTATGCCGCGCGCGACCGACTGCTCGGCCAGTTCGACAAGCAGTACCTCACGCGCGTGGTGATTCGCGCCGGCGGCAACCTGTCCAAGGCCGCGCGCCTGGCGAAGGTGGATCGGACGACGTTCTATCGACTGATGGAGCGTCACGGATTGCAACGGGACCTGCTAGGCGGCTCGGACAAGGAAAAATAGACTCGGGCGGCCTGGACGGGCCGTCGCAGACCCCCCCCGTAGTTGTAAGCCGGCCGCCTCATTCCCGCCGTCTCGCACCGGGCACTGATCGCGTAAACCCTTCGGCCGCAACGCGACAGCCACTCCGGTACCGGTGCACGGGTCCTGCCCAGCGAAGAGAGCATGGCAACGGCTCCGTTCCTCGAAACCGCCTCCTTCGCGCCACTCCTGGCGCAGTCGGTGCCACGACGCGTCCTGGCCATCGCCGCTCACCCAGACGACGAGGTCCTGGGCTGTGGCGGTACCCTCGCTCTCCACGCGCGCGCGGGCGACGAAGTCACGGTCATCATCGCCTGTGAAGGGGATGCAACGCGGTACGCGCCGGGTGGCGTTGGGCAGCCCGAGCCCGATCCCTCCCGTCGCGCCGCCACGGTGCTCGGCCTGGCCGAATGCCGGCAGCTCGGCTTCCCCGAGCAGCGGCTGGACACGCTCTCGGTCCTCGAGCTCATCCGGCCGCTCGAGCACGCAGTCCGTGAGGTTCGGCCGAGCGTCGTGTATTGCCAATTCGGGAGCGATGGCAACCGCGATCACGAGCTGCTCTTCCGGGCCGCACTGGTTGCGACGCGGCCGCTCGAGGCGTGCATCGAAGGCGTATACATGTTCGATACCGCGAGCACTACGGAATGGGGCTATCCGCGCGCCTTCGTTCCGGACACGTGGGTCGACATCTCCGAAACACTCGAGCAAAAGCTGAGCGCGATGTCGTGCTACGAGCGGGAGGTGCGCCCCTATCCCCACCCGCGCTCGCTGGACGCGCTGCGCCATCGGGGCCGCGCGTGGGGCAATCAGTGCTGCATGGATGCGGCGGAGGTGTTCATGACGGTCCGGCGGACGCTGCGTGCCGGCCGCATCCCTGGATGAGCTCCGGCTAGTTTCCGAGCTGCGTCAGCGCGTAGATTGTCAGCGGAATCGTGAGCAGTAGGCTGACTCCGCGAATCACCTCATACACGCTTGGGCCGCTTTTGACAGGCACACTTACCTCATCTCCAGAGCCCAGGCTCAGCTGATCCAGCGTCCGTCCCGCGGCCAGTGCGGAACGCATTGCGGATTCGTCCAAGACAGTCGAGCCGCCGCGGAGCGCGCGCGCATCCTTCAACTTGGCATTTGCCACCAAGCCGCCGGCGACCTGGAACGTTGCCGAGAGCGGGGCATCGCCGGGAACGAGGTAATAGCCGGGGCGCGGCACGGCGCCCGTTACCGCTATGCGGACGAGGCCACGCGCGTGCACGACCGGATTGCGCAAGACACGGCTGAGCTGCTGCGTGAGATATGACTCGATCTCACTGTACAGGACGCCGCGGAGTGACACCGGACCGACCATGGGCAGCTCGATATCGCGCGTGCTCGAAACCACAAACGTATCGCTGAACACCTGCTCGCCTTCCACACTGATCGCTACGCCATCGCCCGGCTGAAAGTCGCCGTTCGAGAGACGGCGGTATAGAACGGCGGTGGCACCCGTATCGGGAGTCGATGCAGCTGCCAGGCGTTCCTGCATCGCGACGAGCTCGGCTCGCGTGGCGGAGGTCCGGCGCGCATCACGATCATCGACGGCGGCTTGCCCCAACAGCGTCCGTGGCGTCGCAACGGCAAGGACGCTGAACAGGATCCCAAGGCGCAGCAACATCACGAGCGGTCGCGGAGAATCTTGGCTTCGGCCCACGTGGTCTCCTCATCGTGCAATTCGTAGCCTTCGAGTGAATAGGAATAGCGGCGATAGACGTCGGGCGAGCGCACGCCATTCAACACCGCCCCGAGTACCCGTATTGGCAGCCGGCTGAGGGCGTCGAGCTTGCCTTCTGCGAGAGTCCGGTCGGTGGTGCCCAGCCGCACCACGAGCATCAGATTGCCCGTGAGCGTTCCGAGCACATAGGGCTCGATGCCCGCGGCCAAAGGTGGACTGTCGATCAGAATGACTGAGTACTGTTGCCGCAGGCGCACGAGCAGTTGCGCCATGGCGGAGGAGCTGAGCAATTCTGGACCGGTGCGCGTACGGGAGCCGCAGGCGAGGAACGTCAGGTTATCGCGTCCCGTCGATTGGAGCGAGCTCATGAACGGCGTGGCATCATTGAGAACATCAGTCAGCCCCGACTTGCGGTGCACGCCGAGTACGCGATGCAACCGCCCGCGACGAATGTCGCCGTCGATGAGCAGGGTCTTGAACCCCGCATCGGCAAACGCCAGGGCCAGATTGATGGAAACGAACGACTTCCCGTCGCCCATCCCCGGACTCGAGACGGTCACCACGATCGGTGCGGCCTTGCCGTAGGCATGCATCACGTTCAAGCGGATTCCGCGGAACGCGTCGACGGCCTGGGCCGAACCTTTCCCGCCTTCGCGCGACAAATGGGGCAATGCGCCCAGAATATTCAGACCGAACCCTTGCGTCACTTGACCCACGTTGTGCACCGTGGGATCGATGTGCTCGCGGAGGACGGCGCCACCGATGCCGAGCCCGAAGCTTCCGAGCATCGCAAGGACGATGAGGATGCGCGCGACGTTTCCGAGCGGCACTTCGGGAGGCTCGGCCGCATCGAGAATCCGCACGTCCGCGAGGCTGCTCACTTCGGCGAGTCGCGCCTCGCCGAACCGCTGGTCGATGCGTGAGAACACCGCTTCAGCGGACTGCGCGTTGCGGCTGAGCCGCGCGTCCTCGAGCAGCAGCGTGGGCAGTCCTTGCAGATTCCCCGACGCGGTCCCGACGAGCCGGTTCAGCTCCGCCTCTCGAGTGGAGAGCTCGCCGATCACCGTGCGCGCGAGCCCGGGAATGATCGACTGCTCGAGCTCGGCGATCTGACTCGCGACGCGCCGGACTTCCGGGTTTTCGTCGGTGTACCGATAGCGCAGTCCCCGGATATCCGCTTGCCGGGCCGTCAGCTCCTGGAGAGCCCCGTTCAACTGGGCGGATTTCTGTACGGGCTCGATAAAGCCGAGCATGTCCAACGACACACCCGCGGTCCCCGCGCCGTCCAGGATTCGCTGGATGGCCTGGCGATCACGCCGCACGGTCATGAGCTCCGACCGGAGACCCAGATACCCGCTGACGGACGGATCGGTCGGAGCGGGATGGCGCGTCAGACCGGCGGACCCTTCAGTGAGGAGCGGCGCCGAACGCGCCCGGAACGAACGCAACGCGTCTTCGGCTTCGGTGAGTGTGCTGCGGGCATGTTGTAATTGCTCGCTGAGGATCTTCGCCAACTCCGCCTGCTTGCGGCGCTTCAAATCGGTCGCGACGACGACGAACCGCTGCGCCACCGCATTCACCGTTGCCGCGACATGTCTGGGATCGGTACCTCTGAGCTCCAGCTGAATGAAGTTGCTGCCGAGCTCCGCCTTGACCCGTAGGTCGCTTCCGAGCCCGCGCGCAGCCTCATAGTAGGACTCAACGGTAAACTCGATCGTTTCCCCGGGGCGGAGTGCCGCAGGCCCGTCGGGCGGCGGCGCCCATACGAAACCGACCGCTCGACCGATGGGATCGTCACGCTTCCCTTCTTCGATCAGCGCGCCGTCAATCGTGTGCAGCTTCCAGGACCGGTCCCGAGCGACCGACAGCTTGTATGTCCCCGGCTCGAAGGTCGGGCCCAGGGTCAGCGTACTCACCACCGCTTCGCGGTCCTTGGTTTGCACCGAGACGTTGAGTCGCTGTTCGTGCACCACGTCATCCAGCACCGAATGCGAGCGCAGCAAGTCCACCCACCCGCTCACGCCGAGCATCCCGGCGTTGATCGGGTTCACGCTGCGTGGGTCGGTCAGCTCAACCCACAGCACCGCGCGGGCAACATAGGTCGTGCGCAGATACCGCGTCGCGACGAAGGTTGCAGCCGTGCCCAGGATGGTCACACTGAGGACGAGCCACTTGGCGCGAGTGATGGTCGCCAGCAGCTGGCGCCACGAGTCGGGATGCGGGATTACGGTATGCGGGATTGCGGCGTGTGCGATGACTGACGATGCGAGAGCCGGCAAATCACGGGTATCGCCCGGGGACAACAGTTGCTGTGGTTCGTGGTCCATGATGCCGGATTCAGTGCAATCCCGATACCGCCGGAAGTGTATGTGGCCACGGTCGTTACCCGCAGGCGTGCCCCGAGATGTAACAGAACTGCGACAAATTCGCGGAGCGGCCTCCGCACATCCCGCTGTGGCAACTCGCCTGCGGACTTGTGTATCGCGCGTGTCATGCGCTTGTGACGCCGTGGTGACACGAACGCATAAGTCCTTTCACCACAGCAGAAACCGTCTCACCCGTCTCGCGCATGGCGTATGCATACGCAGAGCACATCACTTCCCAAGGATAATTGTGACCAGCGGGGAACTGCGACAAGCAGTGGCATCGGGAATGCGCGTCGAGCGCTCCAACGCCGCTTGTCGGGCTTTGAATCTGGCGGTGGCATGCGTCGGCTTGCTGCTCACCGCGCCCATGTTGTTCGTCATCGCGGCTCTGATCAAACTGACATCGCGCGGCCCGATTCTGTATACGCAAACCCGCGTAGGCGTTGATCGCCGCCTGGCGCTTGGGTCCACCAATCACCGCCGCACGCAGGATCAGGGCGGGAAGCCGTTCACGATCTACAAGTTCCGCACGATGTATGCGGGAGACACGCGGACAGCGCCGCAAGTCTGGGCGACCAGGAACGATCCCCGCGTGACCCCGGTCGGCCGGATTCTGCGCAAGTATCGTCTCGATGAGCTGCCGCAGTTTATCAATGTGCTGCGCGGCGACATGAACGTGGTCGGTCCCCGCCCCGAGCAGCCGAAGATCTTCGCCGAGCTGCGCGAGCAGGTGCCCGGGTACCAGACCCGGCAGCTGGTGCGTCCCGGGATCACCGGGTGGGCGCAAGTCAATCAAAAGTACGACACCTCGATCGATGACGTCCGTCGCAAGGTGTCCTTCGACCTCGAGTATGTCGCCCACCGGTCCCTGTTCGAGGATCTTCGCATTCTCGTTCGCACGGTCCCCGTGGTGCTGAACAAGGGCGGTTGGTGACACCCTTCCGCATCGTCGCCGTAACCCAGAGTGACCCGTTCTTTACGGGTCGCTTTTTTGAGACGTTCCTGCCGGAATGCAGGTCATTGGGCGTCGAGACGATCGAGGTCGTGTTGCTCCGCAACTTCAACGAATCGCGGACGGCCCTCGCCACCAGGCTGTGGAAGCTGTACGGCACTCTCGACATGATGCGGCTGCTGGGCCGCTACGCGTACTCCCGCGTTGAAGAGAGCTTCGGCATCCCGCGCAGTGTCGAGGCAGTGGCCGCGAAGCACGCAGTCCCCACCCGTTCGCTGGCGACGATCAACGATCCAGCGTATCTGCGCACGCTCTCGCTGCGCGGTGTCGATGTGCTCTTGTCGGTCGCCGCGCCGGAGATCTTTCGATCGACCGCGCTGACCGCCGCACCCTTGGTGTTGAACGTGCACTGTGGGAAACTGCCGCAGTATCGCGGGATGATGCCCACCTTCTGGGCCCTCCATCGCGGTGAGCGGGAGATCACGATCACCGTGCACACGATGGCCGCGCAGATCGATCGGGGCGACGTGCTCGCCGAATATCCGGTTTACGTTCGTGCCGAAGACACGGCATTCGATCTCGCCGTCCGGGCCAAAGAGGTAGCCGGCCGCGCCGTCGCGCGTCTCTTGAGTCGCCTGCAGACCGAGGCCGTGCCGGCACGCCCGATGAACGCCGCCCAGCAGCGCTACTTCAAGTTCCCGACCCGCCAGCATGCCCAGGAGCTGCGTGCCGCGGGTAGGCGGATGCTCTAACCGGTCGTCGGTTGCGCGCGTCGTTCAATATCGAAGTCTGGTTGTAGGGCAAGTGCTCAGTGGCAGTCGCCATTGCCACTGTCAGTGTACGTCATCCCCGCCACGGGCACGAATTCCCACGTATACGACTGGGCGTACAGCGTCAACTTCAACACGCCCCAGGTGTCGGTGTTGTACGCTTCCGTGTTGGCGATGGGCGTCGAGAAGTTGTAGTGGCTGATGCCGCCGGTGCCCACGACGAACTGACGGATCCCCCGGGTTGGATCGGCGACCCCGGCCGGTGTTTGTGGGGCAAAGCGCTGATAATTGTGGTCGTGACCCGAGATGATCACGTCGGCATCGAAATCGTACAGCGCCTGCCAGAGCGGCCGCGGCGCGGTCGAGCTCCCGTGGCTCCCCGAGCTGAACCGCGGATGGTGCCAGTATGCCAGCGTGCACTTCTTGGTGTGGGCCGCCAAGTCCGCGCGCAGCCACTGCTCCTGCGGTGACCCGGCACTCATCGAGACATTGCTGTTGAGCGAGATGATGTGCCAGTCGCCGAGGTCGTAGCTGTAGTATCCCTTGCCGGAATCGCCCGCCGCCGCGCCGAAGTAGTTGTAATAACCGCTCGCGCCGCTCGTGTGGTACTCGTGGTTCCCCGGCGACGGACGCGTACGCGCCTTGTGGCGGCCCCATGACGGCCCGTAGCAGCTCGCAAAGTTGGTCGCCGTCCCGTCCTCATACGCGTTGTCGCCGGCCGTGAACACGGCGCCAGGCAGCGTATCGAGGAGCGCCGCGGTCGCTTCGTCGCCGGCGGATGAGCACCCTGCGATGTCTCCCGCACCCACGAGCACTGCCCCGCTAGGCGGTGGTGGCGGTGGTGGCGGTGGTCCGCACGATACCGTCACGGCTGAATGGTCGGACTTGTTGCCGGGATTGGCTGTGACAGTGATCTGGAAATCGCCGCAGCTCGAGCTCGAGAACTGAGCGAGGTGCTTTCCGCCGGTGGTGCCCGCCACGGTCACCACACCACCCGTCGCCGACCACGAAACGGTTGCCGATGCCGTGTCATCGGCAGCATCAAAGGCAACAGCGGTGAAATCAGCGACTTGATTTGGGGATACGGCAACGGCCACGGGCGACAGCTCGACGCGGTTTACGAGGGACGGTTGATCAACTTGCGTCGGCTTGCAGGCAAAGCCGACGACGGCTCCCACGAACGCGAAGCCAAAGACCGCCGCCCACCGACTGTGTTTGCCGGACCCTGGTCCCTCCCTCACCGGGTTGCGCTCAGGGCTGAGTCTTCGCCTTGATCTCGACGCCCAATGCTCCCGCAGCCTTGCTTGGCCACGTCGCATCGATCGTGTTGTCGTTGAAGGCCCACTCGGCAAACAGGTCGCCGATCGTGCTCTCGCCGGAGCCCTGCTGGCCGATCGCGGTAAAGCCGCTGCCCGCCGTCGCGATCGGCGTCGCGTTGGCGATGCCGAATACCCCGTAGGCCGCGTTGGCGGCGGCCCCGAAGCTCGCGAGCGATACCGTCAGACCGGTCACGGCCGCGCCGGTGCTCGAGCCCGTTTGGACGATGGCTCCCGCCCCATTCGTGCCCGACGTCTCCACTCCCCCCCACTGCGACACGATCCATTGACAGTTGGAGACCGTGACGCTGGACGTGATGGTGATCGGACCGCTCCCGGGCGACGCGCTCATGGCGCGGAAGATTGAGACCCGATCGAGCGGCGTGGCCCCGTTGTAGGCGACCGTAGCGACGAGAACCCAGGAGCCCATGCCGCCACCCGTGAGCGTCGGCGCGGGGGCGGCGGCGGAGGATTGGTGCGTCAGCACAGCGACCGTGACGAGGGCGTTGGGCGCCGGCGCGATCGAAGCAGTGGTGTAGATCCTCACGTTGTTTACGTCGGTGCCCGAGGTAAGCAGCGTCTGGGTGATCGGCCCGGCCGACCCGCTCGCTATATCGAAAGCGGTGGACGTGATCCCAGTCAACCCGGTCGCCGCGGCGCTGAGTTTGTAGCCGGTCCCGGCGGCGTCGATGCTCAGGTTACCGAACGTCGCCACGCCGCCTACGGCGGCGACCGACGTGGTCCCCGACAGCGTACCCCCACCAGGGTTGACGCCGATCGCCATGGTGACGTTGTTGGTGGCGTTGCTGGCCAGATTCCCGAACTGATCGTGCACCGCCACCTGAACGGCGGGCGCGATCGTGGCCCCCGTTCCCGTCGTCGACGGCTGTACTGTGAACGCGAGCGCCGCCGGTACGTCCGGCACGACCGTGACAGTCGCGGTCTGGGTGATCGCGACGCTGTTGATCGTCGCGGAGACGACCTTCGGCTCCGCGACGCTCGAGCTGATAGTACCGGTCGCTACGCCGTTGGCGTCGGTCAGCCCTGGCTGGGTCAACGTGTTGAGGGATCCCGAGGCGGCAAGCGTGACGGTCGCGTCGCTGATCGGGTTTCCGTTGGCGTCCTTCGCGGTGACCGTAATCGTCGCGACGTTACCCGCACCGGCCGTGATCGTCGCAGGAGCGGCAGTCACGGTGGACAGGGCCGGCGAGACGCCGATTGGTGGGGACCCGGTGACGTCGAAGGCAGCGGAGTTGACTCCGGTCAGCCCGGTCGCATCGGCTCTGAGTTTGTAGCCCGTCCCCGCGGCGTTGATGCTCAGGTTACTGAACGTCGCCAGGCCGCCAACAGCGGCGACCGGAGTGGTCCCCGACAGCACACCGCTACCCGGGTTGACGCCGATTGTCATCGCGACGTCGTTGGTGGCGTTGGTGACCAGATTGCCGAACTGATCGTGCACCGCCACCTGAACGGCCGGCGTGATCGTGGCCCCCGCTCCCGTCGTTGACGGCTGCCCTGTGAAAAAGAGCGCCGCGGGCACGTCCGGCTCGATGGTGACAGTGTCGGTCTGTGTGATCGCGACGCTGTTGATGACGGCGGAGACGATCTTCGGCTGCGCGACGGTCGACCTGATCGTACCGGTCGCTACGCCGTTGGCATCGGTCAGCCCAGGCTGGGTCAACGTGTTGAGGGATCCCGTGGAGGCAAGCGTGACGGTCGCGCCGCTGACGGGTTGCCCGTTCGCGTTCCTGGCGGTGACGGTGATCGTCGCTGTGCCGGACCCTGCCGTGACTGTCGCCGGCTCGGCGCTGACCGTCGACAGCGAGGCGGACACACCAGGCGGCGGCGGGGGTGAGCCCGGCACGGGGTGGCACGCGGTGCTGCCGGAATCGGTGAACGTCTTGCCCGCCACCGGGAGGAACTTCCAGGCGTAGCTGTCCTCGTACAGGTAAAGCTTGAGCACGCCGAAGGTATTGCCGTTGGCCACTTCGCTCGTGGGGAACTTGTTGTCCACGCTTCCCCCGCCTTTGCCGCCCATGCCCGCGATGATGTGCCGCGTCCCGTATACGTTGTCGCGCGTGCCGTCAGGCTTCATCCGTCCCAGCCGCTCATAGAAATGGCGGTGGCCGGCGAGGACCAGGTCGGCCCCGCCCGCGTACAGCGCATCATACAAGGGGCGAACCGAGCTATAGGTGACGCCCCCGCTCCCGCTGCCGCCGCTGGAGGAGTACAGCGGGTGGTGGAAGTACGCGACTGTGCACAGGTTCTGGTTCGCCCCGAGGTCGGCCTGGAGCCACTTATACTGGGCCGATGAGGTGCCCTTGGAGATGTTGCTGTTGAGCACGACGACGTGCCACGCGCCGAGGTTGAAGCTGTAATAGCCCTTGCTGGGGTCACCCGCCGCGGCACCGAAATAGGCGTAGTAGCCGCTTGCGCCGCTGGTGTTATAGTCGTGATTGCCGGCCGAGGGATGGGTGCGCGACTTGTGGCGGCCCCACGTGGGGGCGTAACAGTTGTTGTACTCGGACGTCGTGCCGTTTTCGTACACATTGTCGCCCAGGACGAACACCTTGCCCGGAAGGTTATCCAGCAGCTTCGCCGTAGCCTCGTCGTTGTTGTTGTTGCACGTACCCATGTCTCCCGCTCCCGAGAAGATTTCGGGAGGGTTCGCCGTCACCAGGCCGGTCGGTGTGGTATACAGCTCCTGTAGGGGTGCCTGGGTGGGGTTACTGAGATCGCTACAAGCCGCGAAGATGACTGCGAGACTCAACGGAGCGGATCGACTCAGCAGGCGCCGCACGACCGATCGCATAGCGGTTCCTAGGGCTTAGGGGGGCTATTCTGTGATCCTGATAGCAACAATCGGGCCTCGCCAACTCGTTGAATTTGCGTGGGTTGCCTAGCCGACTCGGAGGTTTCACGATACATTCCCGTAACTCAATGACCGCACCCCTCACTCGCTCCGTTCCGGCCGCGCTGCTCGCGCTCGGCCTGCTCGCCTGCGCGGAGCGCCCTCGCACCGGCGAGGTGGCGTTGCATCTGGCGGCCGGGACGGCCCGCCAAGGTGCCCTCGTGACGCGGGGTCGCGACTCGATCCTCGTGCGGCGCGCGGAGCTGGTACTGAGCGAGGTTCAACTGGCGCCGAAGGGATCGGGCGAGTGTGATCCCGAGGAGAAGGATGAGGAGGCGTGCACCCCGCTCGAAATGGGCCCCGTGCTGCTGACGCTGCCGCTCGACACGCCGAAAACAACAATCGCCACGGTGCGGGCTCCGGTGGACACGTTTATCGTCTTCCACTTCGCACTCTATCGGCCCGACTCGAGTCGGGACGCCGCGTTTCTCGCGACTCACCCAGAGTTCGCGGGCACCTCCATCCGTGTTCAGGGCACGTATAGTCGAGCGGGCAAGCGCCGCGACTTCGTGTACACGTCCGGGTTCACGGAGCAGCATGAGACGGCGCTGGAACCACCCATCGAGATTTCACCCGACTCGACCAACAACGTGACGCTGCGGTTCGCGGTCGCGACGTGGTTCTTGAATGCGGACAAGACCGCGCTCATCGATCCGTCCACCGCCACGGCGGGCGAGCCGAACCAGCATCTGGTGCACGACAACATCCGGATGTCAGTGGCGGCGTTCGGCGACGCGGGTCAGGACAGCACGCTCGTCGCCGGTCCTTCGCCCTGGCCGGCCGTACCCGACCGCAGTGGTAAAACACAGGCCGTTAACGCCAGCGCTCCGGTGACCGCTTCAGCGGTTCCCCAGTGCCGCACTGATCCACCCCGGATCACTTCGGATTCTATCGGACCGTTCCGCCTCGACGCGTCGTTGTCCGACCTGCAGCGCGCGTGCCCGGGGCTCCGGTATAGCTGGTCGACCGATCCCGACGGCTATCCTGTGCCCGCCGCCGCCGCGCGCATGGGTGGCGTGACCGTCACCGCGTGGTTCACCGATACACTCCCCAGTGCCACCGTCCGCGAGGTGAGTGTGGAGCGCGGCGGGCCGAAGACGGCGGAAGGACTGGGGGTCGGGTCGACATTCCGCGACCTGCAGCGTGCGTACGGCGCGGCAGGAGCCTCGGAGCCGGACTGCGTGCTTCGTGTCTGGTTTGCGGCGCTGCCCGGCGTGGCGTTCCGGATGGCGTTCCCCCAACGCCAGCAGCGCCAGTGCGGAGGACTCTCTGAAGAGCCGCTGCCGCCGGACTTGCGGGTCGCCAGCGTAATCCTCGTTCCCCGCTGACCGTAAACGGACACGGCCCTGGTTTTACCAGGGCCGTGTCCACAACGAGTTGGCAACTTCGTCTTGCCCTACGGCCTCACCTTGATTTCAATCCCGATCGCACCGCCCGTGAGGTTGGTCCACGTCGCCGCAATCGTGGAAAGGTTCTTCGCCCACTCCGCCTGGAGATCGGCTGTCTCCCCCGACGGCACCTCGGTGATCTCCGTGAACCCCGCTCCGGGCGTCACCGCAATGGTGCCCTTGTTCACCCCGAACACCCCGTACGCCACGTTGTTGGGGTGCCCGAAGGCGGCCAGCGGGACGCTCAGCGTGTTCACCCCCGTGCCGCTCGCCGAGCCGGCCTGCACCACAGCCCCGGCTCCGTTTACTCCGCTCACGTCCACACCGTCCCATTGCGACACGATCCACTGCATGTTGGACAGCGTCTGGCTCGACGTGATCGTGAGCGGCCCGTTCCCGGGAGACGCGCTCATCGCCCGGAAGATCGTGAGGCGACGCGTGACGCCGTCGAATGTGACCGTCCTGACCACGTCCCACGCAGCCATCCCGCCGCCCGAGAGCGCCGGGACCGTTGGCCCCCCCGTTAGTGTGCTGTACTCCAGCACGGCCACCGTGATGAGGGCGTTGGTGCCGGGGGCGAACGCCGCCGTGGAGTATATCTTTTGGTTAGCCGGGTTGTGGCCGGCCGTGAGCAGCGTGTGCACGATCGCGCCGGGCGCTATGTCCGTCACAATCGCCGTCACGGCATCCGATCCCGTGCCGCCGTCTTTGTCGGTCACCGTCACGGTGACGTTATGCTGCCCCGCCGCCGCATAGACGTGCGCAGCCGAGATCACCGCGGCGCCCTGAGTCAGGGCGGTACCGCTTGTGTTTGGTGTCCCGTCTCCCCAATTGATCACGTACGTCCACGGCCCATCGTTCAGCCCGGGGTCGCTGATCCCCGCCTGCAGGTTGAATTGTTGCCCAAGCCCGATGGCGACATCGGGTCCGGCGTTCACCGTCGGTGCGATGTTGGCGATCGTCGCTGTGGTCGTAACCGGCGTGCTCTGTCCACCCAGTGCATCGGTCACCCTGAGCGACACCGTGTACACATTATTGGATGCGTACGTGTGGGTTGGCTGGGCGCCCGTGCCGATGGTCCCGTCGCCGAAGTCCCAGGCATAGGTCAGGGGGATGTCGTTGTCGGGGTCGCTCGACGCGCGCCCGTCAAACGCCACCGCCGCCTCGGATGCATACGGCCCGCCGGGCTGCGCAATCGGCAACTGGTTCGGCGGCGGTGGCCGCTGCCCGACGCACGTCCCCGTGCCCTGATCCGTGAACGTCTGTCCGGCGATCGGCACAAACCGCCAGTCATAGCTGCCACTTCGTAGCTTGAGCTCGAGCACACCGTTGGTGACGTTGTTCCGCACTTCGGCATTCGATCCCACCGGACTAAAATCGTAGAAGGACGCACCGCCCGTGCCTACCGTGATCTGGCGAATGCCCGTGGCGTCGAGTCCCCCCTTCGGTGTCTGCGGCGCGAATCGCACATAGTGGTGATCGTGGCCGTTGATGACGAGCTCGGCCCCGGCGGTCCACAGCGCGTTCCACAAGGGCCTGATGCTGTTGTTGGTGACTCGGGTGATCATGTTGGTCCACAGCGGTTTGTGCCAGATCGCCAGCTGGCACTGCTTCGCGCTCGCCGCCAGATCCGCCCGCAGCCACTGCTCCTGCGCCGACCCGACGCTCATCGAGATCTCGCTGTTCAACACCACGACGTGCCAGTCGCCTTGGTCGAAGCTGTAATACCCTTTGGTGGGGTCGCCCGCCGCCGCGCCGAAATAGGCGTAGTAGCCGGCCGCGTTCGGGTCGTCGTAGTCGTGATTGCCGGGCACGGGGAAGGTGCGTGCCTTGTGGCGCCCCCACGACGGATTGTAGCAGTTCGCAAAGTTGCTCGCCCGCCCGTCCGGATACACGTTGTCGCCGACGGTATACACCGGGTCCCCCGGGTACCCGTCGAGCAGCAGGGCGGTCTTTTCGTCGTTTTGCCTGCCGCAGTCCGCGATGTCCCCCGCGCCGACCATTAGCACGAAGTCGCTCACCGTCACGCTCGCCGTTCCCACGATTCCCTCGCTGGTGGCGGTAATCGTGGCGGATCCTGGAGCCACGCCCCCGACCACGCCCGTCGCGTTCACCGAGGCAATCGAGGGAGCGCTGCTGACCCACGTCACGATGCGCCCGGTCAAGGGATTGCCGGACGCGTCTTTCGGAGTCGCCGTGAGCGCCGCAATGCTTCCCCACGCAATAACGGGGGTGGCCGGTGTAACGTCGACGGCGGCCACCGGCACCTGCGTGCCGATCACCGTCACCGCCGCCGTACCAGGCTGCCCCTCGCTCGTCGCCGTAATCGTCACAGGTCCGCCCGCGGCCACGCCCGTGACCACACCCGTCGTCGCACCCACTGTCGCGAGGCTCGTATTGCTGCTGCTCCACGTCACGACGCGCCCGGTCAACGTATTGCCGTTCGCATCCTTCAGGGTCGCCGTGAGCGACAGAGTCGCCCCCACGTTCACACTCCCGGGGTTGGGAGTCACCGTCACGGTCGCAACCGGCACCGCCGTGACGTTCACGGTCGCCGTGCCACTCTGCCCCTCGCTCGTGGCGGTAATCGTGGCGGATCCCACAGCCAAACCCGTGACCACGCCCG
>JBIOXD010000092.1:0-4733 GCA_044869265.1 Gemmatimonadales bacterium | reverse complement strand
GGGGGGGGTCGGGGGTCGGGGGTCGGGATCGCATTCAGCGCGCCGCGGCGATTTCCCCGGCATCCATCACCGAATCGGTCACCTCTTTACCGCTGATCTCTTGCTTGTCGCCGATAACCGAACCCCGGACCGTCGCTTTCCTTAGTTGAACGCCGCGACCCAAAATGCTGTTCGTGACGGTGCTGCCGACGATCTTGCTCCCCGTTTCGATCACAACGTTCGGTCCGATCGTCGCGTTTTCGAGCGTCACGCCATCTTCGATGTAGACCGGATCCTGAATCCTGACTCCCGACTCCACTTTGGCGGGCTTCCTCGCTCGCCCGGTTTTCAGCAGATGCTCATTGGTCTCGAGCAGCGTATCGACTTTTCCGCAGTCGTACCACCCTCCGACTTCGCTCACGTAAAGCTTCTTGCCCTTGTCCACCATGTATTGGAACGCGTCGGTGAGATAGAACTCCCCGCCCTTCCCCGGCGGGCTCTTTAACACGTGCTCGATGCCGTCGAACAGCGTACGCCAGTCCCTCACGTACTGAAGGCCGATGTTGGCTCGTCGGGAGATGGGCGTGCTGGGCTTCTCCACGATCTTCGTCATGTGGCCGTTCTTGTCCGTCACGACGACGCCGAAGCGCTGATAATCCTCGACTTCTTTCGTCCAGATAATGCCGTCGTCCTTACTCGTCTTGACGATCGACAGATCGGCGTCGAACAGCGTGTCGACGAAGATGACGATGACGGGCCCGTCGACGAACGGACGGGCCAGGTTTACGGCGCCGGCGGTGCCGTCGAGCACCTTCTGCTCGATGAAGCGCGACGGAATGTCATAGTTCTTCCGGACGTACTCCTCGACCTTTTCCTTCAAATGTCCGGTGATGATGATCAGCTCCTCGAGCTGGCCGGCGCGCTTCAGCGCGTCCATCACGTAGTCCATCACGGGACGGCCGGCCACGTTCACCAGCGGTTTGGGAACGCGCTTGGTCAACGGCAAGAGCCGGGTGCCTTTCCCGGCCATCGGCATGATCACTTTCATTTGGGAGGAACCCGTCCGTAGCGATCCTTGAGCCGTACGACGTCGTCCAGCTCAGGCGTAGAGGCCTCGAGCAGGTCGGTCACGATGACGGCTTCGAACTGATGGATCTGTTTGGGTGGAATGTGAAATGCTTCGCCCTGACTCACGCGCCGCTCAATCAGCGTGTCGCCCTGCTGGATGCGCAGGATGATTTCGCCCGACAGCACGTAAATCGATTCGTCCTTCTTGTTGTGATACTGCAGCGACAACACGTGGCCTGGCTCGATATGCAGAATCTTCCCGACGTAGCGGTCGGCTTTGGCCCAGATGACTTCGTGGCCCCACGGCTTCTCGACGCGGTACGGGACGTCGCTCACGCCAGGCTCAGCTTGAGGGACGAGGGCAACGTGACGCACGCGGTCACGCAGACTCCACAGCCGACGCATCCTTCCGGCTTGAGTACCGGACGGCCGCGGTCATCCAGCGCGAGTGCGCGCTCACCGACCGGGCATGCTCGCGCGCAAACTCCGCACGCTGCGCCCTGAAACGTGATGCAGCGCTGCGGGTCGAGCTCCAGCACACCCATGTGAATCTCGGGCCAGGGCCTCGGGATGAGGGCCCCGGTTTCACAGGCATTGGCGCAGGGCATATCGTGGCACACGATACACGCCCGCGTAGCGGGGTCGATGTACGGCGTCCCCGCCGCGAGCCCCCCGTCGTTCGCCGACACCTTCAGGATGGCGTGCACAGGACAGACATCGATGCAGTCACCGCAGCGGGTACACGCCGCCACGAACGCGACTTCCGGCGCGGCGCCGGGCGGCCGAAACCACCGCTTCGGCGCGACACGCCGCTCCGCGCGCTCGACCACCTCGTGCAAGACCTTGCCGATGGTGTCTTGGAAGAACCCTCGACGATCAGGCATGACGCCTTCCCACGCACCGCGCACCACGCACCACGCACCAGTTCAAAATGACGGCTCGAGGCTGAACTGCCACCGAAACGCGAACCGCTCCGTCGTGCCCATGGTCGCACGATCCTGGTGGCTGACGAGCAGCGGCATTTCGAAGCGCATCGTCCTCTCGAGCTCGTTGATGCGGTGGCGGGTCACGAGTCCCACGCCTCCATCATAAAGCATAGTCGAGGACGTCCCCGTCGATGATGGAACAGCCTGCGCATCGACAACGCCGGCATCGAAAAACAACTCCAGTGCAGCGCGCTCGGGAAGGCCGAGGGTCTTGGCAGCTTCGAGGTTTGCCGCCACCGCCCAACGGCCGCCTAAGTCCGGACGGAACCCGCGGAGGTTGGCGTTGCCGGGGGCGTGGTAGTGGAAATCGGGACGTACGAAGAGCGCACCACGGCTGCGGAGCAGCGGATTGGTGAATGTCTCGTAGGGATCGGCGCCGGAAACCATGATGCGACGCTGGAGCGGCGGGTCGCTGGAGGCAAGGTAGCCGCCTCCGAATACGCGCACCCCGGCCGTGCTCTTAAGAATGAACGGGGTCCGTACACTCCCCTCGACAGTCGCACGGCCAAACAGTTCGAGGTCGTAGCGTTTGGACGACACGACACCCGCGCTCGGATTGCTGTAAACGACGCCGCCGCGGACTCCGGTCCGAGCGCGCCACGTCGTCTGGCCGCGCCGATGCGTCACGGACCACCAGGGTCCCGCTTCGACCGTGCCGGCGTTGTCCCACAGGTTGCGATCGACGTAGCCGACGTCGCTCACGGCCATCCAGATCACGTCGAGGCCCGCGTGCTTGTCGGGGCCACTGCTTTGATGCTCCCGGAGCGAGCGGTCAGCGCGGAGTGCGATGCCGGCGCGCCCTTCGACGTACCAGCCCGCGAGGCTCGCGTCGGTGCGCGGCATCGGATTGCTGACGGGGTTCCCGAAACGGGCGTAGAATCCAAACGGGTTCGTCGCGTTGGGCTCGAACCCGTACGACATCAGCATGAGATTCTTCTCGAAGCGTCCCAGGTAGTTCTCGCGTGAGCGGAGGGCCGCCGTAACGCCGCCGTAGTCGTTGAACCAGGCGAGCGGCAGCAGCTGGCTCAGGATGCGATCGCGCCGCACCGGATTCTTTGTGGGATTGTCGATCTTGAGGGTGCGTCCTCCGCGACCTGAGAAAGCCCGGCGTTCGCGGTTGTTCAAAGCGTTCCAATCATGGGCGAGTACACGAGGATCGAGCACGATTCGACCGGGCTTGTGATTCGTGACGAACTTCACCTCTTCGTGCTCGGCCTGACCCGACGTGCGCGCATGAACCGTAGAGTCTTCGCCGACCTCGATCGGCATCCAGCCGTCTCCTTTACGACTGATGCTGACCGTCGTCTGCCAGCGACCGTCCCCCAGGCGCTGCCGCTTCACCTTATCGAGGCGGTAGTCGATGAGCGGCGTCCCATGGAGCCACTGGCCGAATAGCCACTGCAAGTCCATCTGTGAGACTTCTTCGACAACCTCGCGAAACGCCGTCTCATCGACGTGCTTCAGCCGCCACCGTTGGTAATAGGTGCGCAGAATCTTGCGCATTACATCGTCGCCGACGATGTAGCGAATCTGCCGCAAGAACAGCGCTCCCTTGTAGTACGCCATGTCGTTGTAGGTGTCGAAGTCGCGATAGCGATCGCTCACCATCGACGTCGGCTCACTCCAGCGATCGATGTCCGACAACAGTATGTACGCCTCGATGTCTGCGTACTGGGAGGCTTGCCCGTGCGCTTCGAAGAACCAATCGGTCTGGAAGCTGGTGAATCCTTCGTCGAGCCATCCTTCGCGCCACTCGTTGTTGGCCAGGATGCCCATCGTGTAATTGTGGCCTAACTCGTGGACGATCAGGCCTTGCCCCGCGCTGCCGTCCATGATCACCATGGGGAACTCGGTCCCGCCACCTTCGATGCGGTGCAGGTTGGTGATCTGCGGCCAGGGGTATTTCCCGAACAGCGTGTCCAGCCAGGCGAGCGCGGTTTCAGTGCGCTGGACGGCGATGCCCTTCCCCCATGTCGCGCTGTCGCCGGGCTGGTACAGCACGCGCACCACCACGTTCTTGTAGCGCCCTTCCTCGTATCGATAGTCAGGATTGAGCGAGAACGCGAAGTGATGTACCGAGTCTGCAAAGAACCGCACGCATTTGCGCGCGGCCGGGATTGCACCACACCGGTTTTGACCGCCTGACCGCCCGTAATAACTCCGTTGATAGTCGATTCCACCGGATGCGACCGCCCCGACCGCCGCCTTTTGCCACCCAGGATCACCTTCGACCGGGACACCAGTGGCACCCACCACCTGATCGGCAGCCAGGTCCAACGAAACGTCGTAGCTCGCAAACTCCCCGTAGAACTCGCCCCCCGGATATAGCGGGTGGTCCTGCCAACCGTACCCGTCGTAAACGACGACCTTGGGATACCACTGCGCGAAGTCAAACCGCCGGCCCCGGCGCCCCTGGCGTCGGGGTAACGTCGACGGCCTGGCCTGCCAGTCGATCTCCGCGACCATGGAATCGCCGGGCGCGAGCGGGCGCGGCAGGGTCCAATGCGCGATGGTCGAGTCGGGAGCGTACGGATACTCCGGCTTTGCGGACCGCCCCATCACCGTCGACGCCGTGATTCGCTCAAAGGCGTAGTCGGGGTCCTTCATGTTCTGAAAGCGCACCCGCCCTTCGGCGGCGTCCGCGGCAGCCCAGCGCGAGCCGGGCCGGAACGCATTCAGATACTGATGGACGTAGAAATC
>JBIOXD010000091.1:0-22744 GCA_044869265.1 Gemmatimonadales bacterium | reverse complement strand
TGAGGACAAACGGGAAAGGGAGGACAGGGGGTGAGGACAAACGGGAAAGCGAGGACAGGGGGTGAGGACAAAAGGGAAAGGGAGGACAGGGGGTGAGGACCCCCGAACAGTTGTAGCGAAGGATCCGCGTTGCTCATATGTCTGACTCACATGCTTGGCACCAGCCTGCGCCGGTTTCCGCTGGCGCTCGTCCTCCTCATAATGAGCTGCGCGGCGCCGAGCGCGGCTCCGCCTCACAGGCCCCGCGTCGTGGTCACGACCGATCCCGAGCTCGACGACGCGAACTCCCTCATCCGCTATCTGCTCTACAGCACCGATTTCCGAACCGAAGGGCTCATTTACGCTTCGAGCCAGTTCCACTGGAAGGGCGACGGCACCGGGAAGAAGGCGTCCGTCCCGAACCGCGAGTACTCCCGCTGGGGGCTCAACCTTTGCCCCTGCGCGTCGTGGCGCTGGGCGCCCGACGAGCGGTTCATCGATCTCGCAGTGGAAACCTACGAGCAGGTGTATCCGAACCTCCGGGTACACAATCCGAGCTATCCCACGCCCGCCGAGCTGAAATCGAAGATCCGGTGGGGGAACGTGGGGTTCGACGGGGACATCTCGAAGGACACGCCCGGATCGGACCTGATCAAGGCGCTGCTGCTGGACGACGAGCCGGGCCCGGTCTATCTGCTTGCGTGGGGTGGCCAGAGTACGATCGCGCGAGCACTCAAGTCGATCGAGCTGCAGTATGCGGGGACGCCCGAGTGGCCCGCCATCCACCAGAAGGTGTCGCACAAGGCGATTCTCTCCGCGTCTGGCGATCAGGACGACACCTACGCGACTTACATCCACCCGAACTGGCCTGACATCAAGTCGCTCCCGGCAGGCGTGGGCGGCGTTGCGCTGGGCTACGAAGCACAAGTCTCGGTGAGCGCGGCGGATTCGGTCTACTACTCCACCGATTGGACGCGGGAGAACGTCTCGAGCCGAGGGGCGTTCGGCGCGTTGTACCGGGTGTGGGGCGACGGCAAGCAAATGGTGCAGGGCGACAGGTTCGACTTCTTCGGGCTGTCGGGCTACACCGCGGATCAGCTCAAGGCAAAAGGCTACATCGTCTGGACGCCGCCGCGCCCAAAGGGCGAGTTCCTCGGCGAAGGGGACACATTCACCTACCTCAACTTGATCGATAACGGACTGCAAGGAGGCTGGGGGGGACGTGGACCAAGGGAAGCGAGCGCGGCCACGGGTCAGCGCCCGCTACCGCGGATCACGATCAACACGTACGACGATTTGCTCAGATTGCAGGAGCTGGCTGGGGCGCGCAAACGGCCGGCAGCGCCCGACCCGAACTTCACGCCGGCCGCACAGCACGGGTTCGCTGCCCGCCTGCTATGGTCGGTGACTCCGACGTACGCCGCGGCCAACCATGAGCCCAACGTATCGCTTCGCGGGAGCGCCCGGATTTCAGCGCGCCCGGGCGAGACGGTCCGCCTCGAGGCCGTGGTGTCCGACCCCGACGGGGATGCCGTGGCGGTGCGGTGGTGGCAATGGAAGGATGCGGGCACGTATCCGGGGCAGGTCACGGTTGCGAGTCCCACGGCGCTCACCACGAGCGTGCAGCTGCCTGCCGACGCGACGGCGGGGCAGGCGCTCCATGTGATCCTTGAGGCAACGGACAACGGAGCGCCCAGCTTGACTCGTTATGAGCGGGTGATCATCACCGTGGGACGCTGAGCCTCTGAGGTCGCCGGTTTTCGCCGCTACTTGACCACGATCCGGCCGGTCATCGCGGCTCCGTGCACTCCACAGTCGTAGTCGTAGGTCCCCGGATTGAAGATCCGCACGGAGTAGGTGCTGCCCGCGGCGCTCATGACGATGCTGTTCCGGAAGATCTCAGGGGGAATGCCCGTCGACCGGATGCTGTGCGAGCCGGCGGCATTCCAGGTCCAGGTGACCCTGGCCCCCGCGGCGATCGTGTCGACGGCCGGGTTCTGGCTGCCGTTTTGCGCGCTGCGGAAGAAGTCGTTCCCCACGGTAACGTGGGCGTCCGGGCCGAGCGGGCGCGGCTCGCCGTAGACGAAGTCGTCCATGACCACGAGGTCCTGGGTCCCGCCGGCGCTGAAGTCGTTGATCGTCGCCGTCAACGCGGCGTTGCCGCTCGTGATCCGCACGCGCGCCACGATCGGCGCCTCGAACACCGCGCCGGTGAACGAGAGCAGCTGCGCGCCGGCGTGATTCGGTGCGCTGACGACGGCGATCCGCTGGCTGTCCACGTCGAAGTAGTCGATCGTCGCGGAGCCGGGCCGATCGACATCGACGAATACGGCGCCGAACCCCTTTACCAAGCCAGGCGTGTTGGTGCCGGCCAGGCGGAATGTGACGTCGACCTGGTTGCTCCCCACAGCCATGAACAGCTTCTTGGCCGAGAAGGCCGTGAACTGGGCGGCAAGCCCTGCGTTGACCGCCGCGAAGTTGGTGCTGTCGACGCGCAGCCCCGTTCCGGGCGTCGAGTACAGCGCGCCCCGCTTCGAGTTGACGTTGAAAAAGTTCGCCGGGAATGTGTCCACATCGGTCAGGGCGGCCGGGACGCCGTCCCAGTTGATTTCGCGCCTCCCGCTATCGGCCGGGGGGGAATTGGGCGCGTTCAGGCTGCCGCCCAGGGCGGCGCGGAACTCGGTCAGCTTGTCTGCGATCGACACGCTGTCGCCCAGCGTCTCGAACAGCACGAACGCGGCCGGAGGTGGGGGCGGTGGGGGGGGCGGGGGCGGGGGGACAACAGGTGCAGAGTAGTCGCTGCACCCAGCCGCGATCGCCAGAGCAAAGAGCGTCGCGTAGGTCGTCGGTTTCATGGTGGTCTCCATCAGTGAGAAGAGTCGATCGCCAACTGGAGAGGATGCTAGCGATCGACTCTCGATGGAGGCATCGGCGGCTGCAGAACAGGTCTGTCAGCCGGAGGACTACGTCCGCGCCGCTGAGGACCTAAAACTTCGACCACAGATACTGGTTCGTCACCTCATGATGGAACTGAATCTCGGCGGCCTTCACCTCCGCGCCGAGCGCCTTGGGGCAGCGGTCCGCCTGCATTTGTTTCAGCTCCGCGAACTTGCCGTGGACATCCCCGCCTAGCGCTTCCTTCAGGAACCGGCTGCCTTGATGCAGTCGAATCGCATCATAGATGTTGTCCGACAGATACTTCGCCCCGTCGCCTTTGCCGGCGTCGATGGGACCCTCGAGACCGGTTTTGAAGATCGTGTAGATCGCCAGGTACGGGTTGGCGTCGGGTGCAATCGAGCGGACCTCGACGCGCTTGGAGCGCTCGTTGCCGAGCGGGATACGGATCATCGAGCCGCGATCGATGGGCGACGCCTTGATCTGGTTCGGCGCCTCGAAATGCGGGTCGAGCCGGCGATAGCTGTTCACGCTGGAGTTGAGCAGCAGGCAGATCTCGGCGCCGTTGGAAAGGATCCGCTTGATGAAGTCCCAGCCTTCCTTGGAGAGCTGGTCCTGGCCCTTCTCATCCCAGAACAGGTTCTTGCCTTTGCGCGCCACCGAGACGTTGGTGTGCATGCCGTTGCCATTGACGCCCGTGACGGGCTTCGGCAGGAAGCAGGCGGTCATGTCCATCCGCGCGGCCACCTGGCGCGACAGCAGCTTGTACAACTGCACCTGGTCGGCCGCGATGACGGCCTCGGCGTAGCTGTAGTTCATCTCGAACTGCGACGGCGCCACTTCGGGGTGATCCTTCTCGTTGGCGAAGCCCATTGCGCGCTGCACTTCGGCCGCGGTATCGATGAACAGACGGAGCGCATCGCCCGGCAGCGAGTGGTAGTAGCCGCCGGTTGAGATGAACTCGAACTTTCCCGTCTCGTGATAACGCCGCTCGGCGTCACGGCCCCTGAAGAGAAACCCTTCGATCTCGTTCGCCGCGAAGCACGTCGTGCCGTCCTTGGCGAACAATTGCTCGGTGTATTGTTTCAGGAGACCGCGTGAGTCGGCGCTATACGGCCTGCCGTCGCGCTCCAGGACCTCAGCCATGACGAGGACCTTCCCGGGACCAAACACATCAGCGGGCAGCCAGTAGAACGCCGGCCAGTCCACGCGCAGCCGCAGGTCGGATTCCTGCTGGCGCGAGAACCCGCGGATGGACGAGCCGTCGAACGTGAGGTTATCCACCGAGCCGAGCAGGAACTTCTTGTCATAGTCCAGCATGTGGAAGCGGCCTTCGAGGTCCGTGAAGCAGACCGTGACGGCCTTGATGCGCTTCTCGTCCGCGAGGTACTTGAGGCGCTCGTCCTGGATCTGGCCGACGTCCGCACGGTCGAGCCGCTGTTTCTTGGCGGCGAGGTTACGGGTTTCGAGTTCGTCGTAGGGAATTTCAAGGAAATCGCGTAGCGCGGTGGTCATGCTCACTCGTGATTGGGGGTTAGACAGCACGAACGGTCAGCGACTTGCGAGGCTTAAAGCTACGCCGAATCGATGCTCTTCGCATCGCGTTTCGCTGAGCTCCGCGATAGGTTCGGATACATCATGAATACTGCTCTCCTCGTCGGCGGTCTCGCCGTCTCGGCATTGGCTCAGGCACCGGCCGCGCCCGCGAAGGCGGATCTCATCCTCCGCAACGCGATCATCTGGACCGGCGACTCCACTCAACCTCGCGCCCAAGCCCTCGCCACTCGCGGCGACCGCCTCATCGCCGTCGGCACCAACGCACAAATCGACGCGCACCGGTCGGCGCGAAGCCGCGTCATCGATGCCGGGGGGCGATTCGTCACGCCAGGCTTCATCGATGACCACACGCACTTCGCCCAGGCCGGCGCCCTGTTGATCGGGGCGAATCTGCTGGCCGTCCACACGCCGGGCCCGTTCGCCTCCTATATAAAGGAAGCAGCACGCCGCATGAGTCCTGGCGCCTGGCTCACTGGCGGCGACTGGGGGGCGTACGAGGACACCAGCCGCGCACGCTTCCGGCCCGATCGCTCACTCATCGATTCGGTTACTCCCAACACGCCGGTCCTGGTCAGTCGCTGGAACCGCAGCACCTGGCTAGCGAACAGCGTGGCGCTCGAGCGGGCCGGTCTCGGCTGCTCACAACCCGTTGCCGGCCTCGAATGCGTCAACGGCCGCACCACTGGCCGAGTGTCCGACTCGGCGCTCGCGCGCGTGCGGCGGGCGATCACCCCGAAGACATTCGACCAGCGGCTCCGCGAGGCACGCGCCGCGCTCCAGCACCTGGCGGAATTGGGCGTCACGACGATACACGACATCACGCCGCCAACCCAGCTTCCCGTGTTTACTGAGCTGAAACTGCGCGGTGAGCTGACGGTGCGGATCTTCGCGCGACCCACGCTCGACAAGTATGACGAGCTGCGCTATGCGGGTGTCACGCCCGGCTTTGGCGACGACTGGATCCGCCTCCGGGCACTCAAGGGCTTCGTCGACGGTATCCAGGGCAACTCCACCTCGCGCTTCTACGAGCCGCAGCTCCACTCCGGCAAACGCGGCGAATGGCGGGATAGCACGAATACCGGCGCGACTGACGGTCCTGGCTCCGGCATGAATCCGCCCGGCAACATGGAGCGCCTCCTATTCGGACTCGACTCGGCGGGCTGGTGGGCGAACGTGCATGCGATCGGGGACGAGGCGATCGACACCCTCCTCGATGTCATGGAGAAAGTGATTACTACCAATGGCCCGAGAGAACGGCGCTGGCGCATTATCCACTCGCAAGTGATCCGCAACGCCGAGGTCGCGCAACGCTACAAGCGCCTCGGCATCACCGCCGAGGTGCAGCCGTATCACACAATCGACGACATGCGGTGGATGGAAGAGCGCATCGGCGCACGCGCGCGTTGGGCGTACGCGTTCAAGACGTTCCACGACGCCGGCGTGCGGCTCTTGTTCGGATCAGACTGGCCGGGAACGAATGCGAGCTGGTATACGGCGAATCCGATGACGATCCTGTATGCCGCCGCCACGAGGCAAACCCTCGATGGCAAGCCGGAAGGCGGATGGTTCCCGGAGCAGCGGCTTGACCTGGAGACGAGCCTGCGAAGCTACACCGTCAACAACGCGTGGGCGGAAGGGGAAGAGAACAACAAAGGAATGCTACGCGCCGGCATGCTCGCAGACTTTGTAGTGATCGATCGTGATCTGTTCGCCATCCCGCCGGCGCAGATCAAGGATGCAAAGGTCTTGCTGACTGTGGTCGGGGGTCGCGTCGTTTACGCCGTCGCGCCGTTTTCTACTTTGTGAGAGTCAAGTCAGAAAGTCATTTTGACTCTAGCGAGCCTCGCCACGGATCGTGACGCTACCAAGTCATCTCACACGTCGAGGTCGAGTCATGAACCAGCTGCGACGCCCCATTGCGTGCTTCCCGCTGCTCGCCCTGTCGCTGGTGTTGTCCGGAACACGGGCAACGACCGCACGCAGCGCGGCCGCCCTCTTGGGACCGAATTACGGTATGACTGTAGCGCCGGTTACGCTGCAGTCGATCGGCGTCATCAAGTTTGCGTCCGACGGGATCCTCTACGTCGCCGATTCTCGCGCGGGCGCCATCTATGCTATCGACGTCGGCGACCAGGTCCGCGATACCAGCTCCTCAGGGATCACGGTGTCGGCGATCGACGAGCAGATCGCGACGCTCCTGGGCGTGGCTGCGTCCGAGATCCGCATCCGTGACATGGCGGCGCACCCGACGGCGCAGTCGCTCTACTTCTCGGTCATGCGTGGCCAGGGTCCTGCCGCGCAGCCGCTCATCGTTCGGCTGACGAAGGCGGACAAGCGTCTCAGCGTTGTGGACCTGTCCAATGTGCGCCACGCGCGCGCCGCGATCCCCGACGCTGCGGCATCGGACACCACACAGCCGTGGGAACGGGTTTCGCGGTCGCTCACCATCACGGACCTCGCCCCCACGGATGGCGAGCTGTACATCGCTGGTCTGTCGAACGAAGAATTCCGCTCGGCGCTGCGTCGCATTCCGCTGCCCTTTGATGGAACCTCCAAAACGACGCTGGTTGAGGTCTACCACACATCACACGATCGCTTCGAAACCGCGTCGCCCATCGAAGCGATGACGGCGCTGACACTCCGCGGCCAGCCCGTCGTCCTCGCCAGTTACACCTGCTCGCCGTTGGCGGTTTTCGAGCGCCGGGCGTTGCGTCAGCAGACACAGGTGCGCGGCCGGACCATTGCCGAGTTGGGGGGCGGGAACCGTCCGCTCGATATGATCACCTACTCGAGTCCACGCGATGGCAAGCCGTACGTTTTGATCGCGAACAGCCACCGGACGCTGATGCGCTTCGACGTCGAGGAGATTGCCGCCGCACCGGCGATGACAACGAGCGTCAAGCGAGCATACCAGCCCGGCGGTCTGGCGTACCTGCCGGTCTCGAGCTATGGCGTCCTTCAGCTGGATCGCTTGAACCGGCAGAATGTCGTCGTGCTGCAGCGGGATCCCGTCGATGGCTCCTTGGACGTTTCTACCCAGGGCCTCGGCTGGTTGTAACGATGCGCGGAATGCTGGTCCTCGGGACGTTCGCTGTCGCCGGCATCGCCCTGGCCTGGCCGGTGATGCGGCCGACGGATACAACGCGCGTCGTCGCCGTCTATCCGTCGGCCGCCGAGGTGCCGGCGAACCTGTTGCGGTTCTACGTGGAGTTCTCCGCACCGATGCGAGAAGACGTCGCGCTCGACCACGTTCGGCTGCTGGATGACAGCGGTCGCGCGGTTCCCGACGCATTTCTCGCCCTCCGTGAAGAGCTGTGGGACCCTTCTGGCCGGCGCCTCACGCTGCTGCTCGATCCGGGCCGCATCAAACGCGGTTTGCGAAGCCACCGGGAGATGGGGGCGGCCCTCGCGGAAGGTCGGCAATACCGGCTGATCGTGGACGGCGCATGGATCGATGCGTTAGGGCGCGAGCTCGCGGGACCATATGAGCAGCGTTTCCGCGTCGGAAGCGTCGATCGTACACGGCCGCGTCCCGAAGACTGGACGATCACCGCCCCGCGCCTCGCGACGCGCGACCCCCTGCGCGTGCAATTCGAGAAACCGCTCGACCATGCCCTCGTCGCGGCGTTGCTGCGTCCGATTGACGCCTCCGGCACCGCTATTGAAGGAAGCATTCGACTCGGGGACGACGACCGCGTGTGGATGTTCACGCCCACACGGCCATGGTCCGCCGCTCTCGTTCACATCCAGATCGATACGCGACTGGAGGACGTTGCCGGCAACAGCATCGCGCGGGCGTTCGACGTCGATTACTCAACGGACGGAGCTGCGGCGGCGACGGTGCCGTCTGCCGAACGCGTGCTGCTGAGCGTCCGGGTTAGACCTTAGTCTCGTGTAGTCCGCCGGCTGATCGCGGAGTTCCGCTGTTCCCGTCGCACCACACGTGTCTTGTCTGATACCTCCGTCCACACGAGCGGGCTAGCCTTGCCTCCATTCGCGGTCGTTCCTGCGCCCAAGAGTCGAAGCAAGGAGAGCGCAATGAGATGGTCGGTCATGGTTCTGCTCGCGTTGGTGTCCGCCACGCCGGCATCGGCACAAACTCCCGCGGTTGGCTCGTGGCCCGAGCTGGTGCGCCGGCTTCGCGACACTCCGGCAGTTCGTCACAAGCCGGCGCGCAGCACCGCCGCCGCCAACCTCGCGACCCCCGTCAACCTCGAGACCATCGTCGACGAGGGCGAGCCCAACAACGACGTTAGCACCGCCGACAGCGTGGCCCTCGGCGACCGAGCCAGCGGGACCATCAACCCGGCGGGCGATGTGGACACCTGGTTCGTGGATCTCACGGCCGGCGAATTCGTGAGCATCGACGTCGACGCGTCGCAGTCCGGAACACCGCTCGATCCGACCCTCGTGCTCCTCGCGCCCGACGGCAGAACGGTGGTCGCCTTCAACGATGATTTCGACGACCTGGACAGCCGCATCTCGTATCGCGTCCCAGTGAGCGGTCGCTACTTCGTCGTGATCAGCATCTTCGGGCGGGTCGGGGGAGGTCCGGAGTTCACGTACGCGATCAACGTCGGGAAGGTCATCTGTGGCGCGGACGGCACCGAGCCGGAGCCCAACGGCACGCCGGCCACCGCGGGGCGGACCGCGGTCGGCTTCGACGCGTCCGGTGAGATCTGCGCGGCGGACGACAATCCCGCCGGCGACGTGGACTACTGGAAGTTCGAGGCTGACGCGGGGACGACGATCGAAGTCGACGTCGATGCCGCGTCGCTGGGACGCCTGGTTGACCCCGCCATCGCGCTCTTCGCACCGGATGGGACCACGCGGCTTGCGTTCAACGACGACCGCGACGGCGTGGACAGTCGGCTGCGGTTTTCGATCACGACGACGGGGGTGTACTTCGTGACCGTCGCGACGATCACGGATCCGGGCGGCAACCCGTTTCCCTACGTCTTGCACATTCGCTCGATCACACCGGGACCCGGCGACCCGACCACGGTGCGTGCCGAGGGCATCGGCCTGCCCCTGGGTCTCGCCGTCGGCCGCACGGGCGACCTGTTTGTCGGCGACGTGACGGGCAATCGCGTCGTGCGGATCTCCGGCGACGGAACGGTCACGACCATCGCGAACGGGATACCAGGTCCGTTCGGTCTCGCGTTCGACGCGTCCGGCGCGCTGCTCGTTGCGTCCGTGAGTGGAGCCGTGTATCGCGTCACACCGGACGGTGAGGCCAGGCGCTTCATCATCGATACCGGCTTGCCATTCTGGATTGCCGTGGCGCCGGATGGCCGCATCTGGCTGACTGACGTACTCGATGGGTCGCTGCGGCGCTACAGCTCCACGGGTCAGCCCGAGGCGCGGTTCGACGGCACCTCCGTGGGCGGGTTCGGTCCGGGGCCGCTGGCCATCTCCCCTTCGGGAGAGCCATACATCTCGCAGGGTACCGAGTTGTGGAAGCTCACCGGCGGCCGGTTCGAGCCAGTGTTCAGCGACTCGGCGCTGATCTGGGCGTTCGCGTTCGACGTGGCGGGCAACATCTACGCGCCAATGCCGACGATCGGACGCATCAAGCTGTTCGATCCGGCCGGGACGCCGCTCGCCGATCCGTTCATCGTCGGGGTGGACGCTCCACAAGTCGTCGCGTTCGGTCGCGACGGGGCCGGGGCCACCGTGGCGCGGATCGTCGTCACCGATCCGCAGGTCGGCAGAGTGCTCGAAGTCAACCCGGCCGGGGTGCAGCATCCCGGACTTCCCGTCGGGTTTACGGCGCCGTTCACGCCCGAAGTTGCCGCCGCGAGCCTGTTGGGAGACGCCGGGTTGAGCGCGGCGCAGCTGCGCTTTCTCGATGAGGTCGGCAACCGCAACGGCCGCTTCGACGTCGGCGATTTTCAGGCGTACCTCAGAACCATCAACGGCCTACCAGTGGCCAGGAGTGCTCCATGAGCAGCGCGCGCTGGATTCTTACGATGATGGCCGTGCTGCTGCTCGATGTGGCCTGCGCGAACGACGCAACCGGCGGCAAAGCACAGGCCGGCACGTTGACCCTGCGTCTCACGACACCGCATGCCGACGACGGTGCGATGACGTTCACCGTGAGCGGCGGGCCGATCGACAGCGCGGTCGCCGTCAATGCCTCGCTGCGGCTGTTCACGCGTCGCGATGGAGCGACGCTCACTGGAGCGGTGGTCGGCGTGCTCGCCAATGGCGCGGTGATCACGATGTATGTGCCCGACGCGGGCGCCGCCGCTCGCTACACCGCGACGGTTCTGGAGGTAGCAGATCGTGAGGATGCGTTGCGCGCGTCTCTCGCCGAGTACGCGATCACCGTAACCCCGTGACGGCGGCCAGCACCTTTGCGGTCGTCATGAGCTGACCCACGTGCCGCGCCGTGTGCTCGGCCGCGTGCACCAGCAATCCGATCGTATTCGAGGGCAGCTTCGCGCGCCCGACCAGACGCACCGTCAACAGCTCCGATTCGTTCGTCGCGCGCAATTGCGCGTGCGCGCGCCGGATCGCGTCGCTGAACTCGGCGGCCAAGTTCTCTGGCTCGAACGTCCGCTCGTGAATCGTCCTTTCGGCCGAGAGCACCCCGAGTTGCTCGTCGCTCAGCGACTCGCCGCGCGCATAGGTGAACAACCTGTCGAGACTCCCCATCGCATGCTTCACATGATACGCCGCCGACGCCGCGGCGCCCGGGCGCCGGTTCAGATGCGCAGCGGTCATTGTCGCCAGCGCTTTTCGCGTATCCTCCTCCGCGTCCACCAGGGCGTGGGCGACGGGCTGCAGGAGGGCGGGGATCCCCGAGATCGGGCCGCGCAACCACGGCGGCTGCTGAGATGGCGCTGGTTGCGAACTTGGCATGCGAACCCTTTCGGTTTCATGGCTGGTCAACGCGACGAACCCTACCTGGAGGAGTCTAGTCGCTCGCTCACCCGCTTCTCAATCCCTTCTTGGTGGCTGCATATTGACAGCGCCCATGTCAGAACGCTCCCGCGCTGCTCGCACGCGTCGCACTCCGCGCGGGCACAAGAACGATGGGGCACGCCGCCAGGCGGCCCTGCTGCGCCTCACCACCGCGATCGCCGCGGCGGCTGATGAGGCCGCCGTGTATCGAGCGATGGTGGAGGGGCTTCACGATGAGGCGCTCGGATACAATTTCCTCGGGGCCTTCCTGCTGGAAGGGCGGACCGGCGACCGCGTGCTGCAGGCCTCCGTCGGCTGGCCGGACGCGCCGCCCAACTTTCGCGCCCGCCGCGGTGAAGGACTCAGCGAGCGCGTCTTGGAGGACGGGCAACTCCGCTACACGCCGGACGTGAGTCGCGCCGCCGGCTACCTCCCAAGCCCCGCGCGGGGAGCGGAAGTCGACGTACCGCTGCGAGTCGACGGCAAAGTGATCGGCGTGCTCGTGGTGGAGAGCGCGGAGCCCAACGCGTTCGGTGCCGAGGACTTCGAGATTCTCACGGCCGCTGCGAATCAGGCGAGCATCGCGATCGGCCGCGCGCGACTCCTCGCCGAGGAACGCCGGCGCGTCGACGAGCACAAGGCGCTCCTGGATACGATGGCGGATCTCTCGTCCGACCTCGAGTTATCCCGCGTGCTACAGGCCGTGCTGAACCGCGCCGTGACCCTGCTCGGCGTCACCGGGGGTGAAGTCGCGATCTACGATGAAGAGACCCAGCAGCTCGTCGTCGCGGCGAGTCAGAATATCGGGAAGGAGTCGACCGGAACCCGGCTCGCGTTGGGAGAAGGCGCGATGGGCCACGTGGCGCGCACCCGCGAGCCGCTGATCATTCCCTCGTATCACGAATGGCTGGGACGCTCCGCGCAGTATGCGGACGTCATGGTGCATTCGGTCATGGCCGCGCCGCTCCTGATCGGCCGGCGTCTTGTGGGGGCGATGGCCAGCGTGCACTCCGACCCGCACCGCGTCTTCGGGCCCGAGGACCTGCGGTTGCTGACGATGTTTGCCCCACAGGCCGCGATCGCGATCGAGAACGCCCGCCTGTACACGGCGGCGCGACGCCAGAAGCAGTACTTCGAGGAGCTGGTATCGAATAGCCCCGTCGCCATCGTCACGCTGGACACGCACCATGACGTGATGTCGTGCAATCCGGCGTTCGAGAAACTCTTCGGGTACTCCCAGGCGGAAGCGATTGGTCACAACCTGGACGACCTGATCGCGACGGAAGCCACGCGCTCGGAGGCCATCCAGTACACGCGGCAGGGCCTCGAGCATCCGATCCACGGCATCGCACGTCGTCGGCGCAAGGACGGCACCCTGGTGGACGTGGAGCTGCTCGGCGTTCCCGTGATCGTCGATGGGGAGCACGTGGGGCTGATGGGACTCTACCACGACATCTCCGAACTGCTCGCTGCCCGTCGGGAAGCGGAGGCCGCCAGCAGTGCCAAGAGTCAGTTCCTCGCAAGCATGAGCCACGAGCTCCGAACCCCGCTCAACGCGATCATCGGCTACAGTGAAATGGTGCAGGAAGAAGTGGAAGCCCTCGGACAGCCCGAGCTGGCGGCGGATCTCACGAAGATCCGGACCGCGGGGCACCACTTGCTGGCGTTGATCAACGATGTCCTCGACCTCTCGAAAATCGAAGCGGGACGAATGGAGCTGCACCTCGAGACGTTCGCGATCGCGACGCTGCTCGAGGAGGTCGTCACGACGGTGCAGCCGCTCGTGGAGAAGAACTGTAATCGGCTGGTCGTGGAGCTTCCGGAACACCCCGGAACGATGCGCGCGGACCTCACGAAGGTGCGGCAGATCCTGCTCAATCTGCTGTCCAACGCGTGTAAGTTCACCGACCGAGGCACCATCGCGCTCACGATCGCGCGCGAACACGACGCGGTGCTGCTCGCGGTGCGCGACACCGGCATCGGGATGACCGCGGAACAGATGGACCGGCTGTTCGTCGCATTCGCCCAAGCCGAGGCGTCGACTACCAGCAAGTATGGCGGCACCGGGCTGGGGCTCGCGATCACGAAGCGCTTCAGCCAGATGATGGGTGGGGACGTGACGTGCGTGAGCGAGCTCGGAAAGGGGTCGACGTTCACGGTGCGCCTCCCGGCCACGGTCGCGGACGGGCGCTAGTGCCGAGGATCCTCCTGGTCGAAGACAACGAAATGAACCGCGACATGCTCTCGCGCCGACTGCAGCGCAAGGGCTATGAAGTCAGTATCGCGCTGGACGGACGTCAGGGCGTCGAGATGGCTCGCAGCGGCGGGTACGACCTCGTCCTCATGGACATGAGCCTCCCTGAGATCGACGGGTGGGAGGCGACCCGCCAGCTCCGAGCGGCGCCCGAGACCCGTGCGGTGCCCATCATCGGGCTGACAGCACACGCTATGGCGGGAGACCGGGAACAGGCGCTCGCGGCGGGGTGCAACGACTACGACACGAAGCCGGTCGAGCTGCCGCGCCTGCTCGAGAAAATCGAAGCGCTGCTGGGCCGCGCTCCGTGACACACACGCTGACTCCAGAAGCGCTGGCCGCGCTGCGGCACGACTTGCGGACGCCGCTCAATCACATCATCGGCTACACCGAAATGCTGCTCGAGGAAGCGCCGGGCGAGGCTAGGCTCGGGGAGACGCTGCGCGCCGCGCGCGAGGCGCTCGACTTGATCAACACGTCGCTCGGTAGCGCCCACGCCGGAACGGACGACGTTGCGAGACTGCACGAGGCGTTGCACGGGCCACGAGGGCGGATCGTGGCGGCGGTGAACGCACTGCTGCAGGGTCCCGAGGATGGGCAGGGCGGGGGGGGCAGGGGGAGCACGTTCAGCGCAGATCTGCGTCGCATCCTGGGCGCCGCCGAGCGACTCGTCCCGTCCGGAACAGCGACGCCCACCGCGATCGCGCGGGGGATTCCGAGCCCGGAGCCCGCGCCGGTACTCTCGTCCGAATCGCCCAGCGCGCGGGGCGCGCGCATCTTGGTTGTGGACGACGGCGCCGACAACCGCGACGTGCTGCGCCGGCGTTTGGAGCGCTCGGGCCACATGGTGGAAACCGCCGAACACGGACGGCGCGCGCTCGAGCTGCTTGGCGCGATCCCGTTCGACCTGGTGCTGCTCGATGTCCTGATGCCGGAGCTCGACGGCTTTGCGGTTCTCGAGGCGATCAAGGGGAATCCCGCACTCCGCGACATCCCGGTGATCATGATCTCGGCGCTCGACGACATGCCCGCCATCGTGCGCTGCATCGAGCACGGCGCCGAGGATTTTCTTTCCAAGCCGTTTGACCCTGTGCTGCTTCGCGCCCGCATCAACGCTTCGCTCGAGAAGAAGCGTTTCCGGGACCAGGAAGTCGAGTATCTCCGCGAGGTCGGGCGCGTGATCGAGGCGGCGACGGCGGTCGAAGCGGGGACTTATCGGCCCGGCGGGCTGGCGCCGGTGGCGCGACGGGCGGACCAATTGGGCCGTCTGGCGCGTGTGTTCGACAGCATGGTGCTGCAGATGAAGGCGCGCGAAGAGCGCCTTCGCAACCAGGTGCGCGATCTGCGAGATGACATCGAGGCGGCGCGCCGGACTACGAAAGAGCTCCCGATCGCCGTCGACGGCGGCAACCTGCGCACCGGCGAGCGGCTGGGACAGCGGTTTGAGATTCTGGCGGTGCTCGGGCGCGGCGGGATGGGCACCGTGTACCGGGCGCGGGACGTCGACCTCGATGAGGAAATCGCGGTCAAGACGTTACGTCCCGAATTCGTGCGCGATGCGACGCTGCTCGAGCGGTTCAAGGACGAGATCCGGCTCGCGCGTCGCCTGTCCGACGAGCACATCGTCCGCACGCACGACCTCGGCGAATCGGGCGGCGTTTACTTTCTCACCATGGAGTACGTCGAAGGGATCACGCTGCGCGAAGTAATCGATACGCGCGGCCGGCTGGGCGTGTCGTCAACCCTGGCGATCGCTGCGCAGCTCGCGCACTCGCTCGCGGTCGCGCACGAGCATGGCGTCATTCATCGCGATATCAAGCCGCAGAACCTGCTGCTGGACGCGGCAGGCATGCTCAAAGTGATGGATTTCGGCGTCGCTCGCCTCGCCGAGCGGACGACGTCGGTCACCGAGGCCGGCCTCGCGGTGGGAACTCCGGCTTATATGCCCCCTGAACAGCTCCTGGGCGAAGCAGTGGACGCGCGCAGCGACCTCTACGCCGCCGGCGTCGTCCTGTATGAATGCCTGACGGGCCACAAGCCGTTCGAAGCGTCGTCCGTGATGGTGCTGATCAAGAAGCTGCTTACCGAGACGCCGCGATCGCCGGAGGAGCTGAACCCGGACGTGCCCCCCGCATTGGCCGCGCTCATGCTGCGCCTACTCGCCAAGGATCCCGCGGAGCGGGTGCAGACTGCACGAGAGCTCGAGCAGCAGCTGCAGTCTCTGGATTAGGAATCTCCTTTCACCCTCTGGCCCCCGCCGCCCCCGCCCCCGCCCCCGCCCCCGCCCCCGCCCCCGCTCCCGTCCGGAGAGGGGGAACGGCAGCTGCGGACTGGAAGAATGGCGCTGTGATGGCGAGCGCGCCGAAGACCATCGCGAGCCCGAGGTATTCGGTCAGCTCGAACGGCCCGATCGCGTTCACGATCCAGTCGTAGCGCATGGCCGACACCAGAGTGATCGTATTGCCAACGAGCAGTGCCCACCACGCCCATCGTTCGCCGCGACGGAACGCGGTGACCGTGATGGCGGCCGCCATCAGCCCGAAGGCCAGGTTGAAGATGCCGTACATTCGAAACAGCACCTCCATGTACCTGGCGGTCATCGGATCTGACGCCACGAGCTGGGACCAGGAGCCACCGGAGAATCCTTCGTACCCGGCCGGCAGGATCGGCTGTCCTCCGGGGCCCAGCAGGTAATTGAGGAATGCGGCTGCCATCGCGCCCCAGACGATGAGTCCTGCATCGACGATGAGGATGAGGATCCAGGCGACCTGGCGTCGGCGGTTCATTGTGGGAGCTCCCGTTTGAGCTTCATGATCCAGCGCATGCAGCGGTGACCGAAGTCGACGCCAGGGCCGAACATCATCGGGCAGGCGCCGGCGATTACGCTGATATCGTGCTGGCGGCAGTACTCGACCGCTTCGGGTGAAACGCTCGATCCCGTCGCGAGCGATTGGTGCATCCACACGCGGCGGACCCCAGCCGTTCTGCAGTCTCGGACGATCCGCTCGGTGGTCTGAGGGCGGGTGATGACGACCACTCCGTCAACGCCACCCGGAATTGATTGCAGGTCTGGGTAACAGCGATCCCCCTCGAAGCTTTCCATGTTCGGATTCACCGGGAACACCTCGTGCCCCGTCTTCTTCAATCGGCGGTAGATGAGATTGCCCGCGGGGTGGTGGCTGTTGTCGCGTGAGACCCCCGCGACCGCGATGCGCTTCTGGGCCAGGAAGTCATCGACCTTGGTTTCGAGAGTAGTGGTATTCATGTTTGGCGCGCCGCCACGCAGATGGTTTCGATGTCCTGAGCCGAGAGCCGCGCTTCAGGATGCAGCCAAGTCCAGGCACTCCCGGGCATCTTGCCCCCGGAAACGTCCTGGCACGATGCGACGAGCAGCTGGCGCTGCCGCTCGGCGGGATACACGGTCCACTCCGAGAAGTTGACCGCTTTGCGCCCTTCCTTTACGCCGTACGCCATGAGCCAGGAGACGGGGGCGACTTCCGTGTACCAGGGCCACACGGTGTTGTTGGAGTGGCAATCCCCGCACGCGCGATCGAGGACAGCCGGCATCGCGTTCGCCGTTCCCACCTGCGCGTGAATGGTGTGACTCGCGTCGGTGGGTGGATTGGCGCGATTGGGGCGAATGAGCTGCGCGGCGGCAAAGACGAAGAGAATTCCCACAGCGATCTGCTTCAGTCCTCTGCTCACGGCTCCTCCTCGTGACGTGTCGTCGAGGTCTGACGCGGAAGGCGGAGCAACGGATTCAAGAATGCCGGGGAAAATGATGAAGGAACTTTGAAATCGGTATTAAAGAATCTTGCGTCGCGTCACTTCCGGCGCCGCGCACCGTACGTTCCTTCCCACACTCCACGGGAGGGCGTTCATGCAACGCGCTCTGATCGCTCCAACGACAGCAGCTGTGATAGTCGCGATGTCCGCACCGCTCGCGCATGCCCAGCAGCCCGATGTCACCTTGCATGTAAATCCCCGCTGGAAGCAGTGCGCGCTTCTCCTCGATTCGTCCCTGTCGCAATCGGCCTGGCATCAATTCACGCAGGACGTCGGCGTCGTCGCATACTTCCGTCCGCTCACGGACGCCCGCCCGCTGGGCCGCGGCAACTTTGAAGTGTCGCTCATGCAATGGGGGACGAAGGTCGATGAAACGTCGTCCGCGTGGAACGACACGTTCGTGCATCCCGATTCCACGCATTGGCTGACCGAGGGTGGAGCGCTGAGCATTCCGGGGCTCATGCTGCGCGCAGGGATCAGCGACCGGATCGACGTTGGTGCGTACTTCACCAAGAATGTCGAGTCGAACTACGGACTGTGGGGCAGCCAGGTCCAGTACAATCTGTTCCGCGATGCGAAAAAGAAGTTCGCCGGTTCGGCGCGGTTGAGCCTGGTCAGCGTCTACGGTCCCGACGATGTCGACGTGATGGTCTACGGCCTGGACCTGATGGCCAGTGGGACCTATCTGGTCGGCAAACGGATCAGCGTCTCACCTTATGCCGGCCTCTCGACCATACGTTCGACCGCTCATGAGAAGTCGCCGGTGGTCGACCTCAACGATGAGCGCACGGTGGGCGCGATGGGGACGATCGGGGCCATGGCTCAGTACTCCGTAGTCCGGCTGGCATTGGAGTACAACGTGGCGACCGTAAACGCGATCTCGTTCAGACTGGGTTTCGGGCTGTAGAGCCCGCGGAGCTGCGATCTCGACGAAGCTCCGGCGGCAACGGCTTGTTCTACTGCTTCGGGACTCCGCGCTAGGGCGACTCTCTGGCGTAGTGAAGCGACGAAATATCGACTAGGGAGCGAACAGCAGGTCCTTCGCGCCTCAGGCGCTTCGCGCCTGCGGCGCTCAGGATGACAGGCTTGTTGCCTTTCTTAGAGAAAAAAGAAGAACCGCAAGCGGTACAGTCGTTACTGCAGCGACCCACGCGAGCCCCGAGTATTCCCACGCGCTCACCACCACGCCCGAGAGCGCGCCTGCGGACGCGCCCGCCAACCCCATGATCATGTCCGACAACCCCTGCGCTGACGCCCGCAGCTCGACCGGCACCGATTCGCTGAGCAGCGTGGAGCCTGCCACCATCGTGCATGACCAACCAAGCCCCACGAGCGTCAGCGCGGCACCCAGGCGCGCAGTGTCGTAGCCGGCGCTGCCGGCCAGCGCACACGCCGACAGCAGCAACACGATCCCGGCGACAATCACAGGTCGGCGGCCGAGGCGATCAGTCAGCCAACCGATGAGCGGCGCGAAAGCGTACATCCCCGCGATGTGCAGGCTGATGACGACGCCGACAATGCGCAGCGTATGCGCCGCGTCGTGCTCCGCGCCGCGAATGTGCACCGGCGTCATCGCCATGATGCCGCTCATCACCATTTGCCCGACTGCCACCGCCGCGACGCCGAGGATCGCCGGTGGGGATTCGGCGACGGCGCGCAGCCCGTCGCGCAGTCGTCGTGGCACACCATCGCCGCCCGAAGCTCCGGCGACCAGCGCGGGGTCGGGGCGGAGCAGGGCCAGCAGAGCCAGCCCTGTAATCACGAAGAGCAGCGCAGAAAAGAAGTACGGAGCGGCAAGCGTCGGAATGCCGAGCCCCGACAGCGCAAGGCCGGCCGGCGCCGCGAGATGCGGTCCCGCCACCGCACCAATCGTCGTCGCCCACACAATGATCGAGAGATGGCGCGCTCGCAGCGCTGCCGGCGCCAAGTCGACCGCGGCGTACCGAGCCTGGAAATTGGCCGCCGACGCGCCACCGAACAGGAAATAGCCAAGGAATAGAAGGGGAAGGGAACCGCGCACCGCCGCGACGACCACGAGCAACGCCCCCACTGCCGCGACGCCGTAGGCCGTGGCGAGGCTCGGCCGCCGGCCGTGACGGTGCACGATCGCGGTCGCCGGGATCGTTGCCAGCGCCGCGCCAATGACCACGACGCTCTGCGCGAGACCGGATAGTCCGACGCCGGCCAGATCGGCGGCGAGCAACGCGCCAACTGACGACCCGATCGCCACCCCCATCCCGCTCACGATCTGGGTCGCAAACAGAAGCCGCAGCGTGCGGCGCTGGATGACGGCGGTTGCGTCGGACGCGACGGTGCCAGCCATGCCCAACGCTAAACCATATTGACCACCGACGCGCGGGTTAGTTACTCAGTCGTCTTGCCCGCGAAGTGTTCCGTGGTCTGCTCTGCCGCCGCTCTCGTACGGTGCACCGTACCGTCCTCGTGCTCGGGCGGTGCGTATAACGTGTAGAGCTTGAGCGCCTTCCGGCCCGTGTTCCGGATATTGTGCTTGATCCCCGCGGGTACGAGCATCGCCATGCCGCTGTCGATCCGACTCGCGCGCCCGTCCATCACGATTTCACCGTTACCCTCTTCCACGCGGAAGAACTGGTCTGTGTGCTCATGGACCTCCTCGCCAATCTCCTCGCCCGGCTGCAGCGACATCACCACGAGCTGCAGATTCGGTCCGGTGTAGAGCACTCGCCGGAAATCGTTGTCAAGCTCGGCACGGTCCTCGATGTCTGCGATGAAGCCTTTCATGGGCTCCTCCTGGGATCCCGAAGAGTAGGGTGGTGTGTCTAAGCCCATCGTGAGCTTCTTTTTAAGGGGGGTTATCGACCGGTGTCGATTTCCACGGCCGTCGATCGTCGCCAGGGTAGACGGGCGAAGGGCGCGCGCGCGCGCGCGCGCCCCAACTCACGACATCATAAGGAGAGCCTGTATGCTGCGTGCTGCTCTGGTTGCCACACCGCTCTTGCTCACCGCATCGTGCTGCATGGTGCCTACATGAACATCCCGAGCATGGGCGCGATCATCCCACACCTCGCCGCGACTCACAAGGTTTATGCGGTCGAATTTCAGGGGCACGGCCGCACGACCGACATCGACCGACCCATCACGTATGCCAACCTCGCCGACGACGTGGCGGCATTCATGGACGCCGTTGGCGTACAGAAGGCCGACGTGTTCGGTTATTCCATGGGCGCGGCAGCTGGGCTACAGCTCGCGATTCGTCACCCGCAAAAGGTGAACAAGCTTGTTGCAGCCTCCGGAGCCTACGATGCCCGTGGCTGGCAGCCGGAGTTCACGGCGTTCATTCCGCAGATGAAGGTGGAGATGTTCGTGGCAATGCCGTTCGCCGCGGAGTATCGCAAGCTGGCCCCCAACCCGGACGGCTTTCCCGCCCTGGTGGCGAAGCTGATCGCGCTCGAGAAGGAGCCGATGGCGTGGGAAGCGGACGTGCGGGCGCTCAAGACTCCGGTGCTCATCATCACCGGCGACGCCGACGTGGCGACGCTCGAGCACTCGGTCGCGATGTTCCGGCTGCTCGGCGGCGGCGTGATGGGCGACATGGGTAAGCCGCTGCCGGCCTCGCGGCTCGCCGTCCTGCCGGCCACATCACACACGGCCGTCATCACCCAGCATGATCTACTGCACGCGTTTATCGAGCCGTTCTTGAGAGGTGAAACGCCGAAGGGGTTCTTCGACTAAAAGCAGGTCCCTCGGGAAGGGTGGAGGACCTGAAGTACCGATCGAGCAGGATGAACGCAGCCGTCAGCTCGGTGAGAATGATCAGCGTCAGGAACAGAGCGGTTCCCGTCCGGCCCAGTCCTGAGGCCGCGGCGGTCAGGAGCACGAGTCTGTGAAGACGAAATGCTATTGGGACCAGGAGCGCCCAGCGAGCCCAGTTCTGTCCCCAATAGAAAGCCGCACACAACCCGAGCACCGCGACCAGTGGCAGCAGCCGCGCCAGCGTGGCAATCGGCCCTACGACGAACAGGAAGGTGAAGAAGAGCGTCGCCTCTGCGATCAACAGGAGGGCGATTGCGGCAGAAGTGTCGGTCCCCTTTATGACCACCGGGGTGATTGGCGTCATCAGTACCTCTAACAGGGCGCGCGTGAACGGCAGTTGAGTGGAGGCGTTCTACGGTAATGGGTTGCTTAAGTCGTCGAGAGTGACGTGGCTCACGTCTTCGGGGCGCGCTCTCAGGGAAGGGGGAGGCTCCGACCGGTGTGTTTCCGGGGCGCGTGATTGGGCGGCGCTAGAACGCTTCCATTCCCTAATTCCTTTACAAAGAGCGCGCCATGTCATCCTGAGCGGAGCGCGCGGAACGCGCGCGTAGCGAAGGACCTGCTTTCCCATGGCGTTGGGGAAGCCGTCACGAAAAGCAGGTCCTTCGCGCCTCAGGCGCTTTGCGCCTTCGGCGCTCAGGATGACATGCTGACGCGGTCTTGTGAAAGAGGAGAGGGAAGGGGAAGTGCCTGAATGTAGAATGAACGCTATTGCACCGATGGCGTCCAAGCCGCAAACTCCTGAACCCATCCATGCTCCGATTCATCGTCGTTGCGGCCGCGGCCGCCGCCGTCTGGCTGCTGCCGTCCAGCGGTCTGACACAGGCGCCACCCCGTCCGCGCCCCGATTCGATGGCTGCAGTGCCGGTGCTTGCCCCGCTCATCGGTAACTCGGGCAGCGAGCTCGCTGAGGTCGTCGACCGGTTCACCGCCGATCGCACGGTATTGAACCGCCGCTACGACGCGGGTGATTCGCCCGACCAGCGCCGGCGGATGCGCGCGCTGTACACCGGGTGGCAGGCGCGATTGGCAGACGTGGACTTCGGCAAGCTGTCGGAAGAAGGGCGCGTCGATCACGTGCTGCTCGCGCGGTTCTTCCGACATCAGCTCGCGCTGCTCGACCGGCGCGACAAGATGCGCGCTCAGGAAGTGCCGCTGCTTCCTTTTGCCGATCGCCTCCTCGCGCTCCAGGATGCGCGGCGCAGTCTCGTGACCATCGATCCACCGGCCGCCGCTCGCGCGCTGGCGCGGGCCACTCAAGAGATCGACAGTCTTCGAGCGTTGTTCGAGCCCGCGGCACGCGGTGACTCGGTATCGCGCTCACGAGCCGCGGCCCCGACCGTGACAAAGACGGTTGCCAATCGCGCGGCGGACGACCTGGACGAGCTGCGGTCCGTCGTGGGGAACTGGTTCCGTTACTACGACGGATACGATCCGGTCTTCTCGTGGTGGGTGAAGGATCCCTGTCGCAAACTCGACGAAGCACTCACGAGATACGCGCGCACGCTCCGGGAGCGCGTCGTGGGAATGAAGCCTTCGGAGGGGGGACGCGGGACGGGGGGCGGGGGAGGG
>JBIOXD010000090.1:0-3342 GCA_044869265.1 Gemmatimonadales bacterium | reverse complement strand
GCGCCCGGACGATCTGCCGCATGCGATCGGCGCGATAGTTGAAACAGAAGATGCCGTCGCCTTCTTTTATCAGAGGCGCGTCGGGAATTACGCGAGGTTTGACGAACTCGTCCGTCTCACCAGCGGCATATGCCTGTCTGATGGCCGTGATGGGATCGGAAGCGGGAATGCCGATGCCTTTCACCATCGCGTCGTACGCGAGCTTGGTGCGATCCCACCTCTTGTCCCGATCCATCGCGTAGTAACGACCGATGACGCTGGAAACGGGGCCTGGGGCCTGGGGCCTGGGGCCTGGGGGCTGACTACGCCCTAGTCCCTGCCCAGGCCCCAGGCCCGAGGCCCCAGGCCCGATTATATCGAGCAACGTCTCCATAAACCCCAACCCGGACTTCGGTGGAGAGTCGCGCCCATCCAGCCACGCGTGAATCGCGACGGGGACGTCACCGCGCCGAGCGAGTTCAACAGCGGCGAGTAGATGCTTGTCGAGCGCGTGTACTCCACCCGTCCCGATCAATCCAATGATGTGCAGCGTGCCGTTGTGCCGGCGTGTATCCTCGATCAGTTGTCGCAGGACAGGAATGCGAAAAAACTCGCCGGACTCGATGGATTGTGAGATCCGAACGAGGTCCTGCGGCACGACGCGACCGGCCCCCAGGTTCAGGTGGCCGACCTCGCTGTTGCCGATTTGGCCCTCAGGGAGCCCAACGGCGAGTCCCGATGCTTCGAGCAGGGTGCGCGGCGCGCGTTCCCACAACCGGTGCCACGTCGGCGTATTGCCGAGCTCGATCGCGTTGCCCTCGCGCCCGGGGCGGAAGCCCCAGCCGTCGAGCACAATCAGGACCACTGGGGTGCGCCCGCTGCCGCTCATTGTCATATTGAAGGGGATGCAAGTTAGCCGGTTCATTCCTGCGCTTCTAGCGGCGCTGAGCCTCGCGACACCACACTCGGCACCCGCACAGGGAGCCATGCGATATCGTGTCAACGCCGATAACGCCTGGTTCTACCAGGAGGTCGCCGGGCGCCGGATCGCGCGCCTGGCGAGCGGCTCGGTGGTCACCGCTCGGGCGACGCGCAACGACTGGATGCAGATCACCCTGGACGGCTGGATCTTCGCGACGTCCGTCGGTCCCAGCGACCGTCCCGACTTCGACCTGCTCGTGACACAGGCGCCCAACGAAAACCTGCGCGCCGCACCCGCCGGTCCGCTCGTTGCGGAGCTGGCTCAGGGGTTTGGCTTGAAGCGGGTTGGGACGGACACCGCGGGGAGTAGCAGTCGCTGGATTCACGTGACCCGCGACGGCTGGGTACAACGCAGCGCGCTGGTGCCTATTCCAGACGTCGTCGCAACGCGAACGGCCGATAATGCATCGGAGCTCAATACCGACACTCTCCAGGGTGGGTTAACCACGGGGCGCAGCCCCGCGGGTGACGCCACCCACGCCGTCGACAGCAGCCGCGCCCAGCCCATGCGCATGACGATGTTGTACCGCGCGCCAGACGGTCCCGAGGCCGGCACGATTTCCGCCGACACGCCGGTGCGCGTGTTGAGCCGCAACGGCGAATGGACGCGCGTGCAATACGAGGGATGGGTCAAGGGCGGGGATCTCCAGGTGGCGCCGGCAGGCGTCCTGTTGGGCGTCACCGCCGCGGAGTTGCGCGCCGAGCCGCAGCGCTACGTGGGGCAGGTGCTGCGCTGGCGCCTCGAGTTCATCGCGATCCAAAAAGCCGACGAGCTGCGCCCGGACATTCCGAGTGGCGCGAGCTACGTGCTCGCACGCGGGCCACTCCCCGAGCGCGGCTTTGTGTACGTCGTCGTGCCGGAGACCAGGCTGGCGGCCTTTCGCGCTCTGCCGCCGCTCGCCGAGCTGCAAATCACCGCGCGGGTGCGCAACGGACGCAGCCGCTATTTAGGCAATCCCGTGGTGGATCTGATATCGCTGGAGGGAGGACCGACCCCGTGAACGACGTGCTGGCCGAGCGCATCCGCCGCAAGCTCGAGGTGATGCCGGACGAGCAGGCCTACCAGGTGCTCGATTATATCGAGTTCCTCGAATCGAAGTACTCGCAACGCGCCGCCGGCGCCCCCGCGTTCCAGAAAGTCGCCGAAACCCTGGAGGACACGATGCGTGCCGGTCGCGTGCCGGTGAACATCATCCGGGGCACGATGGACGCCGTCGGCAAAGCGGGGCGGTTCCTCGGCGGGTTGGCGGCGGCCGGAAGGGCGGCGGTCGAGGAGGCGAAGAAGAAGCCCGCCGAGGCGAAGTCCGTGGAGACGAAGCCCGTCTCCGTTGAGACGAAGCCGGTTGAGGAAACCAAGCCCGCCGAATAACTTTCGAGATGGGAACCTTCCGGCCCGACGTCGCCCTCACGTTCGACGACGTTCTGCTTGTGCCGCGTCACTCGACGGTCCATCCTCGCAACGTTTCGGTCGCCAGTCGCTTTACGCGGGGAATTCCGCTCAACATTCCGGTGGTCTCCGCCGCGATGGACACCGTGACGGAAGCGGAAATGGCCATCGCCATGGCGCGCCAGGGCGGGATCGGCGTGATCCACAAGAACATGTCGATCGACCGCCAGGCGGCCCAAGTGGATCGCGTGAAACGGAGCGAGTCCGGCATGATCATGAACCCGATCACGCTGGGCCCCGACCGGCCGTTGCGCGAAGCGCACCAGCTCATGATGCGCTTCAAGATTTCCGGCGTCCCGATCGTCGACGGAGCCGGCAAGCTGGTGGGTATCATCACCAACCGCGATCTGCAGTTCGAGCGCGAGCTGGAGCGGCCGATCCGCGATGTGATGACCAAAGAAAAGCTGGTCACCGCGCCCGTCGGCACGACGCTCGACGAAGCCGAGCGCCTCCTCGCGAAGCACCGCATCGAGAAACTGCCCGTCGTCGACAAGCAGGGACTGCTCAAGGGCCTCATTACCATCAAGGACATCTTCAAGCGCCGCCAGTTTCCCGACGCCAACAAGGATCGGCACGGCCGGCTGCGCGTGGCGGCGGCGGTGGGTGGGACGCCCGACGCGCGGGCGCGCGCCCAGGCCCTGCTCGATGCCGGCTGCGACGTCGTGGTCGTCGACTCGGCGCACGGGCACAGCCAGGGTGTGCTCGACACCGTTGCGTGCCTGCGGGAGGCGTTCCCCGACTCGCAGATCATCGCGGGGAATGTCGCGACCGAGGCCGGCGCGCGCGCGCTGGTCGAGCGCGGCGTCGATGCCGTGAAAGTCGGCGTGGGGCCAGGGTCAATCTGCACGACGCGGGTCGTCACGGGGATCGGGGTTCCGCAGATCACAGCGATCGTCGATGCGGTACGTGGCGCAGGAGACATTCCGGTCATTGCG
>JBIOXD010000089.1:0-3548 GCA_044869265.1 Gemmatimonadales bacterium | reverse complement strand
GCAAGGGAAAGGAGCGCCGCTAGGGTGGCCTGTGCGTCAGGAGAGGTACGGCCATCGAGCAGGTGTGGGGCCAGCCCCACGATCCCCGCGACCACGCGCTCGAACGAGTCGCGGACGGCGAGACGGTCCGCCAGTACGGACCGGGCACGTGCCAGTGTCGCCTGCTGCTCCTTCGTACTCTGGCGCAGCTCGACGAATTGCCGCGCGCTCCAAGGAATGACGCGCAGCGCCAGCACTGCAACGCCAACGATCGCCGCACCGAGCAGCAGCGCCCGCCGGTCGCGCGCCGTCACGGTGGTCCCACCCGAGCCGTGATGGCGAACCGATCCAACTCCCGTCCTCCGGTCGGACGCTCGCGGGTGACCGGCCCTTCGAGCCGCACGTCATCGAGCATCGACACTCGCCCGAGCGAAGCCACGACACGGAGCGCCGATTGCCCGTAACCGGCGAGCCTCACTACGCCGTCCGACTGCACCTGGAACGTCGAGATATAGACCGAATCGTCCAGCGCCGACGTGACCGCCGCGATGAGCATCAGGTGTCGAGAGCGGAGCGCCTTGAGCGCCGCGAACTCGGCGAGCGATTGCGTGCCGGCATCGAGGTCGCGCCGCAGCGCGAGCGCGCTGTCCAGAGCACCCCGATGCGACTTCAGCTCGCGCGCGGCGCTTGTGGCGGTGATCTCCAGTCGGGCCGCATAGGTCACGAGGGCGATGACCCATAGCCCAGCAGCAAGCGTGACTGCTCGAATCAGTTGGCGTCGAGCGATGCGCGCTCGTGCGGCGATCGTGTCGGGGGGCAGGAGCGAGAGTCGCGGGGAGGCGGTCGTCGCGCCGTACGCGCCGGCAAACTGTATGGCCTCCGGTCCCAGGGCCCTGAGCGCGGGCATAAGCTCGGGTGCGCCGCCCTCTGCCTTCAGGACAAGCCGGCTCCGCCACGTCCCGGCTGAACCGACCGATATAACCTCCGCGGTTCGGCCGTTCGGAAAGACCAGCTCTCCAACCGTCGGCGCTGCGGTCGTCTTCGGCAGCACGTCGGCAGCGGGCCCGACGCGTTCGACGACGATGCCGGCCTGCCGGCACCCCTCGAGGATTGCCCGTAGCACGTCCTCAGGTGCGGCCGCGCACCACAGCGCGCGCGCGGACTGGCTCGTGTGGAGGATGACGCCGTCGGTAACGAGTGGCACGCCGTTTCTGCGGAACAGCCGCGGTGCTTCGAGGGCAACGTACCGGCGCGCCGCACGTGGCTTCAGAGGCGGGGGAGGAATAATCGTGCGAGTCTGCACGAGTTCGCGCTCCAACACGACGCGCGCGGCTCGCACGGCGCGGCTCGGTTCTCCGGCCAGCTGCGCGATGGCCTCAACCAGGTCGTCCGGAGCTGACCACGTCGTGCTTCCAATCCATTCGATCCGATGCCCCGCCACGAGGATGGCCCGCACGGCGCCTTGTCCGACGCTCAAACCCAGCAGCGGGTGGCGTCTCACCACACTCTCCGGCGTATAACCGCCAGGCGTTCCGGCAGGGGCACAACCACCGCGTCGATCATGGCGCGCGGTGCACGACCATCCACCCAACCCTCAGCCGTGATGAGAAGCTGCGCTGGACTGAACGTCACGATGCGGGCAAGGTTCGCGTAGCGCTCGAGCAGCGCGGCGCGAGCGGGCGGCGAAAGCATGCCTGCCAGCTCATCGAGGCTCGTGATCGGCCGGCCGAGGCTCCGCTGAGTCACGATGCGCTCAACGGCCTCAGACGTGATGCCCGGAAGGGCCATGAGCACGGTGTCGGATGCCGCATTGAGATTGATGCTGCCTGGGCCGTGAACGGTGAACAAGAACCGGTGCTCGCTGGAAAGCTGCGCGAGGCTCGCGAATGCCCCCCCCGAGGTGCGGCGTGTGGCCAGCAGATCGAATGCGGCGCCCGAGTCCCCCAGAGCACGGGTGAGCACTTCGCGGTCGGCGGTGTTCACATTGATTCGTGCCCCGAGATCGTCCATCTGCCAGTGACAGCGCGTGCTGTGGCCCAAGTCGATTGTGGCGGTGTCGGCGACGCCGCGGGCGCGCCAGCGTCCCTGCACGATCGCGAGACACGCTTCGGCAGCCCATCGCCCGCGGGTGAGCGTGATGCGATTGATTGTCGTCTGCTGGCCCAGTCGCGCGACGGAGACTCCGAGCCCCACGATCGCGGACACGGCGGCGATCAGCCACAGGGCGGCGATCAGCGCAAACCCGTGCTCGCCTTTCATCCCCGCGGCCCCACGAGGAGCAACAGTGTATCGGCATGCCCCTGGTATCCGATCCGCAGGCGCACGGCAAGCGGAGCGCTCACGGGGCTGATCCACTCACGTACCCAAGGGGTCGCTCCGCCGGGATCGAGCAGGTAATCGCAGTCGAACGAACGAACGTCACGCGCGAGCGTTAAGACGATACCTTCCAGCTGTGCAGCCAGACTGTCTCCGACGCGAGTCAGCAGAACATGGTCGGTCTCGAACCACCCCTCCGGAACGCGCTGACCCGTGGCGAATTCCACTCGGTTCGGCCGGCCCGCGAATCCTCCGCTCCCAGTCCCAACCTCGAGCGAGCCAAACGCTTCGATCAGCCAGCGGCGCGCGTTCATGCTCCGATCGAACTCCGCCCGCGTCCGGGCCAGCGCCGCCGCGCCATCGGCGACCCCGATCAGCGTTCGGTACGCCATGAGGACCACGGTGCCTGAAATCGCGAGCGCGACGATGAGCTCGACCAGGGTGAAGCCGCCACACCTACCTCGCATCGCGCGCCTCCGGCTTGTAGACCACCGTGGTCAAGCCAGCGATCGCAATGCGATACAGGTCCGGTTCCGCGCGCTGAACGTTGACGAGGTAGCGACCCACCGAGCGATCACCCAGGCGTTGATCCAGCTCGTTTCTCGTGAGGAGGGTGTAGGCCGCCATCAGGCGATCGGCATCCGCCAGCTCCAGCTCGCGATCGCGCGCAACTCCGGTCGCTCGAAGGCCGGCCGCCTCGAGCTCCACAAGCGCCAGCGCGGCAACGCCGACGATCGCGAGGGCGGCAAGGACCTCGAGCAGCGCCACACCGCGCTCACTGCGCACGCGCCGCTCCGGTCAAGGGATCAACCCCCGAGCCAATGGCACGGCCGTCCGGTAGAAACAGTACGCCATGCGCCATGCGCGGTGCGCCGGACTTGATGGCATCGATCCGCGCGTGCTGTAAATCGCTTGAAGGGCCCTGCGTCTGTCGCCTCGGCGCAAGCGCAACGGTGGTGACACCGACCATTATGCCGAGTAGCGCGATCACAACGAGCATTTCGATCAACGTGAAGCCGCGCACTAAGCACCTGGCCGCAGTGAGTACACAGCTTGGAGCAATGCGGCCGCCACGAATGCCACGATCGACGCGAAGATCAGAATAAGCGCCGGCTCTGCGAGTGCCACGAGAGTCTTGAGTTGCTGCTCGGCCCTCTGATCCTCGATGTCGGCCGCCTTGCCGAGCAAACTCGGCAACTTGCTCGCGCTCTCGCCGATTGCGGCCAGCTCCAGCGCATGCGGCGTGAAGGCTC
>JBIOXD010000088.1:0-2986 GCA_044869265.1 Gemmatimonadales bacterium | reverse complement strand
CCCGCCTGCCTAGGGCGTTGCCCAATGGGGCACGTCGCTCCACTTCTCGGCGACAAAAAAGTCAGCCGGTATCTCGACGTCGCCGCGCCAGTTGCTGTAGACCTCCCGTTGGACGACCTTGCCGCCCTGCATGATATCGACACGCACCGCGAGCCACCCGCCGCCGACCGCCCGGTAGTCCTCGAGACGGATGTCCGTCACCTCTGGTGACGTGGGGTTCAGTCCCAGAATCATACGCACAAGAACCAGCCGCTCCTGCTCGACCCAGAACTGCGGCGAAGTCGTATCCGTAGCTGACTGACTGCCCACGACGTACGTCGGCCGGCCTTCCCACGTGGCGGCGCGGATCTTGGACAGATCGAACTTGTAGGGCTGAATCTGCCTCAGTGTGGTGTCGATGGGCTGATCGTAAACACCCTGCACGAACGGCAGGAACGGATTCCCGGATGGGACGGTGCGGGTGACCTTGCCGGCGCGAACGACGTACACCGAATCGGCGGTGTAGATAACGCCGTTGCCGGCCTTGGGATCGGCGAAGTCAATACGCAGCCGGTCTGGTGAGCGCAGTGCCTCATACCAGATCGTCGTATCGGTCACGCCGTTCTCGTGCGTCTGGATCGTCTGCTGGACGAACGTGACCGTCTTGAACCATTTCCCGATGTAGGCGTCATGCATGCGCTTGAGCAGGGCTACGCCGTCCGGGGGCGGCGCGGGCGGCACCGGAGCTGGATTCGCGGGACTGGACTGCTTGCCGCATCCCGCGGCGACGAGAGCGACGGCGAGCAAAAGCCTCACTTGGGTTGCCAACGCGCCTCCTTGATCAACTGCTCGACGATGTCGGCGGCGGTGCGTCCCGCCGCTTCAGCGGCAAAATTGATGACGATCCGGTGCGTCAACACCGTAGTGGCTACCGTCCGCAGGTCGTCTTCGTCCGCCATCGGCCGGCCATCGAGTGCCGCGCGTGCCTTGGCGCCGAGCACCAGGTACTGCGAGGCGCGCGGCCCGGCGCCCCAAGAGATGTACTCCTTGATGAACGGCGGCGCCGCGGCTTCCGGCGGACGCGTCATCCGTACCAGCGTCACCGCCGCCTTGACGAGCGCCTGGGACACTGGAATCCGCCGCACCAGATGCTGCATGCCGAGCACGTCCTCGGCGGTGAGGACGGGGCGCACGTCGGCCGCTGTGTCTCCTGTCGTCGCCGCGACGATCTGCTCTTCCTCAGCCTGCGACGGATAATTCACGCGCAGCTCGAACATGAAGCGGTCGAGCTGGGCCTCGGGAAGCGGGTAAGTCCCTTCCTGCTCGATCGGGTTTTGCGTCGCGAGCACGAAGAACGGCGACGGAAGCGTGTGGGTCTGGCCGGCCGCGGACACCTCATGCTCCTGCATCGCCTGAAGCAGTGCCGCCTGCGTCTTGGGAGGTGTGCGATTCACTTCGTCCGCGAGGACGATGTTCGCGAACACCGGCCCACGCACGAACCGGAACCCGCGCTTTCCCGTCGCGAGGTCCTCCTCGATGATCTCCGTCCCCGTGATGTCGGAGGGCATGAGATCGGGCGTGAACTGGATGCGTGTGAAGCCGAGGTCGAGCGTCTCGGCGAGCGTCTGGATCATCAGGGTCTTGGCGAGGCCGGGGACGCCGACGAGCAGCGCGTGGCCGCCCGAGAAGATCGCGGTGAGGATGCCGTCCAGGACGTCCTTCTGTCCGACGATGCGCTGCCCGACTTGACCCAGCAGATCCGTCCGCGCCGCGGCCAGGCGCTCGAGCAGCTCGACATCGCCTGACGGCTGGGACGAGGGACGGGGGAGGGGGGAGGAGGTCATGGCAGCGAAGGTAATCATACCCTACCCCTAAGCGCCACATAGCGTTGCAGTGTTAGCACTTTGCTTGCGAAAAATTTCACAAGCGTCTAGGTTTCCGGCGCGACATGGCTCCCGCACAAAAAAACGGCGGATCCGACCCGGGCCGGGGCTACGCGCACGGTTACGAGTACTTCGGGATGGCGCTCAACTTCACCATTGCCATCCTCCTGTTCGGAGCTCTGGGGTGGTTCGTGGATGGCTGGGTGCATTCACGGCCGCTATTTACGATCCTCGGCGCGTTTGTCGGCGGGTTCGCGGGGTTCATGAGTATCTACTATCGGGTGAAGCGAGATACGGCGGCGGGGAAGGCGGCGGCGAGAGAGGCGGCGGGGAAAAAGGCGGCGGCGAAGGGCGGCGAGGGATGAGAAGCATTGCCCTGCTCGCACTTCTCGGGGTGGGGCTGGTAGTCGTCGCGGCGCTGCTCGGGGGTAAGCCGGCCGCGATCGGCGGCGGGGTGGCCGTGATTGCGCAGCTGTGGGCTGTTGCGCTCCTCAAGCCAAAAATGCGCGCGCCCAATCCGCAGTTCATGGCGCGGTGGCTCGGCGGGATGGGAATTCGCTTGCTGGGTTTGGGCGTCGTGCTGATCGTCTCGCGCACAGTACCGGCGCTGCTTGGCTATGTCGGTGTGCTGTTGCCGCTCCTGTTCCTGGAGACGAGGTTTCTCAGGTGACCTTCCAGAAGCCCGACATCGGCGCGATGATCTTTCATCACACCGGCGACAGCCATCTGCTCGAGCTGTTCGGCTTCGAGTTTCATTTGCCTGGCCCTTGGTACATTCCCGGAACCCAAATCGACGTATCCCCGACCAAGCACGTCGTCTTCATGATCCTCGCGGCATTCCTCGTGTTCATCACGATGTGGTATGGCGCCCGGCAGGTCACGAAGCGTCATCACGAGGGCCGGGCGCCGCGAGGGATCGGGGGTGCCGTCGAAGCACTCGTCTTGTTTGTCCGGAACGACGTGGCGATCGCCAACATTGGCCACGGCGGCGCCAAGTTCGCGCCCTACATACTCACACTCTTCTTCTTCATTCTCTATTGCAACCTCCTCGGCCTGCTCCCCTGGGGCGCGGCGGCTACCGGCAACCTCGCCGTCACCGCGGCGCTCGCCCTCACGGCGTTCCT
>JBIOXD010000087.1:0-13038 GCA_044869265.1 Gemmatimonadales bacterium | reverse complement strand
CCCCCCCCCACGCCGGGTTATCGGATGCCGACGCGTGGGCGGCGCTGCGCCCGCTGGTGGAAGGAACGATCGAAAACCTGACCCGTTATGAGCCGCGTGAAGCGCTCACCGGCCCCGTCGTCCGCGGTGACACCGCGACCATCGCGCGCCATCTCGAATCGTTGACGATCGATGATGCGAAACTGTACCGCGCGCTGGGACGCGCAGCGCTCGAGCTGGCGCAGAAACAGGGGATGGACGAGGGGACGGCGGAGAAGGTCGCTGCCGCGCTCGCTACTGATCTACCACCCGTGTTCCGGCCGGCGGGGAAGATCTGAGTTCAACAATCGATTCGCCCCCCTGCGCGACGTTTCGCCCCCACCTGCGTCCGCACGATGATAGAACCGGAACCTCACGCGCCATGTTGGGCGAATGGGTCGTGTCGTCTCTTGCTCCTCCTATCGCCGAGTGGTCATACTATGGGCATGCCGAGCACAGCGCGTCGTTACACGGCCAGCGAAGTGTTGGCTTTCCCGCCCGATCGGAACCGGTACGAAGTGGTGCACGGGGAGCTGCTGGCGACCCCGTCGCCGAGTCAGCCGCATCAGATTGTTTTGGGAGACCTCTTTCGGCGGTTGAGTGAGTACCTGCAGGCATTTCCCGAGGACGCCCAGCTCTTCTTCGCCCCCGCAGACATCATCTGGAGTGAAGACGAGTACGTGCAACCGGACCTGTTCGTCGTGCCCGCATCCGAGGTAACAGGTAGCTGGCGGGATTGCCGGACACTGTTGCTTGCCGCTGAGGTCGTCTCACCGAGCTCGGCGCGGGCCGATCGAGTCACCAAGCGGCGACTGTATCAGGAGCGCGGTGTGGCCACGTACTGGGTGGTCGACCCTGCTGCCGGCCTGGTCGAAGTATGGCGGCCGGACGATGAGCGCCCCGTAGTCGTGACAGAGACGTTGCGCTGGCGTCTGAAGACCGAGGCGCCGGAGCTGATAATCTCTGTGGGGGAATTATTCACCGACCTGCCGACCGCCAGTCCGCCCTACTGATCTACCACCTGTGTTCCGGCCGGCGGCGAGAACTTGAACGTGGGGACCGCGGTAAAGCGGCGATAAGCAATGGCAGGACCCACAATGCGCCGATCGTTCCCGCCACGGTTCCCCCGGCGGTCGCGAGCGCGATCGCGCCGAACAACTCATCGGGATCTGTTCCCACAGCGAGCGGCAACAAGCTTGCCAGGGTCGTGAGCGTGACCAGCACGATCATGCCGGCGCGATCGCGGCAGGCATGGACGACATCGGCGCTGCTCAGAGGCCGCAGCCCCCGGTGCGGGCCACGCCGTCGTTCCAGCGCGCCATCGATGAGCAGAATCGACTGGTTCACCGCCAGGCCGACGACGAGGATCACGCCGACGGCCGCTTCTCGCGTAAACGCCGCGCCGGCGATCCAAAACGCCGCCGCGGATCCGGCGAGCGCCACGGGCAAGCTGAGAAAGACCATCGTGGTCGCCCACACCGAGTCAAATACAATCGCGACCGTCAGGATCACGAGGACGATGCCGGCCGTGAACACGAGCCAGAGTCCCTTGCTGCTCTCGTCCTCTCCCCAGGAGAACCACGAATCGTCGCCCGCGCTGTACCCTGGCGGGACCGCGATGGACTGGAGGAACGACTTGTGCGTGCGCTCGCCGAGCTTGGCGGGGCCGCGAAACTCATAGCTGATCGTTCGGAGGTACTGCTGATCCTCGCGGTCGATCCGCGCCAGGGTCTGGCGTTCATCGACGCGCGCGAGGTCGCCGATGCGAATCGGCGCGCCGTGCGCGTTGGTGACGAGCGCCGTGCGCAGCTCGACGAGCGAGCGATCGCGCGCGCCCGCGGCCTTGAGCATCACGGGGACCTCCTGGCCGTCGACCTCGAGCCACGTGGTCCTGCCCGCGGGTCCGCTGACCTGCTGCGACACGGCGGCCGCCAGGTCGCGAGCCGTCAGACCGAAACGCGCCAGCGCCGCGCGGTCCGGCTCGAGCACGATGGTGTACGCTTTCTCTTGGCCCCAGAACCGGCCGGCGTTGATGTCTACGTTGCGCACCCGCGGGATGCGCTCGAGGCGCCGCTGCAAGTCCCGCGCGATGGCTTCTACACCGGCGTAGGAATAGCCCAGCAGCTTGATCCGGAATTGCGGGATCGAGCCGCCGCCTCCCGAGTAGTAGCCGGGGCCTTGATACTGCACACTGACCGCGGCACCACCGATCAAGATCGCCCGCTGAGTCAGCTCCTCCTGTAAGACGTACGGAATCGGCGTGAGATCGGCACCCCGCTCGAACGTCACTTGCAGCCAGGCGCCTTCGCGAAATCCTTGGACGACGACGTGGTCCACTCCCTCGCGGCGCACGGCGATTCGCTCGAACTCACGAATTCCGGCGTCGAGACTGGCCGGGTCCGAACCGCGCGGGAACGTGAGCCGCGCCGCAAGCGACGCGCGCTGTCCCCACCAGGCGCCGTAGTTGAAGCGCGGGACCTTGCTGACAAATCCCCATCCGACTACGGAGAGCAGGGCCACGATCAGGGCTAACGCGGCCCAACGCCAGCGCAGCAGCAACAAGATCGTTCGGGAATACACGTGGAGCGCAAACTGGCCGCGCTTGGCTCCCGTGTCGCTGCCTGCCCCAAGGGCGGGGATCATGATAACCGACGAGACGACCGACCACGCGAGTGCCAGCGCGAACGCTACGGCGAATGGCGTAAAGGCCGCGCGCGCGTTCCCCTGGAGATAAAGGAATGGGAAGAGCACGACGACCGTAGTCATCGTGGCTCCGAGAACGGCGGGCGTGATACGGCGGCCCGCTTGGGCGCGACCGGCCGGCGTGCCGGGTGCCGCGCCCAGTCGTTCGACGACCACCACCCCGTTCTGCACGAGTATGCCGATGCCCATCCCCAGACCGGCGAGTGTAAGCAAATTCGCGGGGATCCTCAGGATGTAGAGCCCGAGCGCCGTGCCGGCAACGGCGACGAGCGCGCTGCCGAGGACGAGCAGGACGCCTCTGAAGTTGCGGAGCGTGAGCGCCAGGACAACCACGACCGCGAGACAAGCAATGGCGCCTCGCACGGCCAGGGTCTTCAACTGTCGCCACAGCTCGGCACTTTCGTCCGCATGCACCCGATGCTTGATGCCCAGGGGCAGCGCGGGCGTCAGCTCGGCCATGGCGCGGCGGACAGCCGCCGCGGTGCGGATCGCGTCCGCGCCCGGGAGACGCGAAATCGTGAGCCCTACGGCGGGCTCGCCGTTCACGCGGTAGAACGCGTCGCGCGAGTCTTCTTCCAGCCGGATCGCGGCGACGTCTCCGAGTCGGAACGTGCGATCGCGATCCGCGACTTGCACGGGCAGGTCCGCGACCGCGCCGAGCGTGGCAGCCCGGGCCTCGAGCACGACGGGGCGCTCGGCTGCGCCCGCTCGCTCGGTACCTAGGCCGCGCCGCAGCTGCGCGGTCGCGAGCGCCTGCCGCAGAGCGTCCGGCGAGACGGCGAGTTGGCGCAGCCGCAGCGCGTCATAGGCGACGGTGATCTCTTGCTCGGCGCCCCCCGTCACGTCCACGCCCGCGACACCGGGCACGGCGGCGAGGCGCGGGACGATGCGCTCGCGGGCGAGCCGCGCCAGCGTTCCCGCGGTGTAGGGACCGGAGATCGTGTAGCGCAGCAGTGGCTGCTCGGCGAGCTCGTCGGGCACGTAGTTGCTTACACGAGGCACCGTCGCGCCCGGGGGGAACCCGGCGCGCAGCAGCTCGAGCCGCTCGAGGATGCCGAGACGCGTGAGCTGCACGTTGACCAGCGGCTTGAGCTCCACGGTCAGGCTCGTCTGCCCCTCGTCCGATTGGCTCGACACCTTGCGCACGCCACGCACCGACTGCACGGCTGACTCAATCGGCGCAGTGAGGTAGGCCTCGACCAGCTCGGCCGATGCGCCCAGCCATTGTGCGGTGATGCGTAGACGGGGGAGCTCGACGCGGGGTCGGGTCGCGAGGGGCAGTCGGGAAAAAGCGACAGCGCCGGCCAGGAGTAACGCGGCTCCGCTGGCCCAAACGACGGCGGGCCGGCGTGTGGGCCAGGTGATCACCTGCGGCGCTCCTTCCACCGTTCTGTGACTGCATATGCCGTCGGTAGCAGGAAGAACGTGACCAGCAGGGCCGAAATCGAGCCGCCAATCACCGCCGCGGCGAGCGGCTGATACAGCTGGCCGCCGCTCCCGATGCCCAGGACGAGCGGCAGCACGCCGACGACAGTCGTGAGAGAGGTCATGACGATGGCGCGCAGGCGCTGCCTGCCGCCAAGCACCACGGCTTCCTCGATTGAGTGGCCGCGCTCGCGGAAGCGACGGATGGCGTCGAGCTTGACCACGGCCTCGTTGTCGGCGAGTCCGATCATGACGATGAGGCCAATGAGAGAAACGGCGTTGAGACTCTGGCCCGTGAGCCAAAGCAGCACGACACCGCCCGCCGCTGCGAGCGGGACCGTCGTCATGACGAGCAGGGGCGTCGTGAACGACGCAAACTCGCCGGCCAGGACGAGGAACATGAGCGCAACCGACAGCAGCGCCACCAGCGTCAGCTCCGAGGTCGTGCGGCGCCGCTCCAGCTCCGCGCCGCCCACGCTCCAGTCGACCCCGGCGGGCCAGTCGCGACCCGTGAGGGCGCGCGCCGCATCGCGCGATGCCCGGGCCGTTCCGCCGCGTTCCGCTACGGCCTCGACGATCGTAACCGGCCGCTGGTTCACGCGGACGACTTCGATGGGAGCGCGGGTCTCCCGGACCGTCACGAGCTGTCCGACGGGGACACCGTCTACGACGGTCGCCAGCGCAGCCATGAGATTCTCGTTCGCGTTCCCGGCCAGCCGCACCGTGATTGGTGTGCGCCGGTCTGTCTCCCGCAGTTCGCTCGCCGGCACACCGCCCAGCCCGCCTGCCACGGCATCGGCGACGCGCTCGATGCTCAGGCCGCGCCGCGCGATGGGGCCGCGGTCGAGCCCGATTTCGACGATCGGTTGGCTGCCGCTGTAAGCGTCGCGCACGTCCACCAGGTAGAGGATCTGCCGCAACACGGCTCGGGCGCTGTCCGCCCACTGCTCGGCCTCGGCGGTGACCGGGGCGCTCACCTCCACGCGGATGACGCGCCCCTCGCGCCCGATGAGGCTGCCGAACTCCGATTGGCCGGCGAGATCCAGCGCGAGGGCGCCCCCGGTCACGAGGTCGGGGAGTGAACGGCGCAAGTCGTCCGCGAAGTCGGTGGCGCCGCGGCCCGCGGGCACCGGTACGATCAGTTGTGCCGTGGCCGCCGAACCGGGGTCGGCCCCCGCGATGATCTCTTCGTCCGTCGCTGCGCCAATGCGGGCGTAGAGGTCGCGCGCGCCGAGCCGCCGCGCCTGGGCTTCGATCCGGTGCACCTGCCGGGCGGTCTCCTCAAGCGCGGTGCCCTCGGGGAGCCTCAGTGCCACCACGACGAGCCCCTCGTCGACCTGGGGCAGGATTTCGCGGGGCAGCCGCGCAGCGAGTGCGGCTGTGACGAGCAGCGCCGCGACGGCGATCGCGAACACGGCGCGGGGCCGCGCGAGCGACCAGACCATGCCCTGCTCATACCAATCCGTGAGCCGCTTGCCGATAGGACTGAATCGGCCGCGGATGCTGGCGTACCATGAGGGAGCCGGCGGCTCTGGAGCGCTGGGATCGCGATATCCTCGCGGCCCGACGGTGAGTACCGGCATGAGCGTGAGGGCGAGCAGCAGCGAGACGGTGAGCGTCGCCACGACACTGAGCGAGAGATCGCGGAACAGCGCCGCGGCGAGGCCCTGGACGAACACGATGGGACCGAAAACGAGCAGTGTGGTCAAGGTCCCCGCAACCAGGGGACCGGTTACTTCTTCGGTGCCCAGGCGAGCCGCTTCCAGAGCAGATGCGCCGGCGTCGCGATGGCGGCCGCTCGCTTCCGCGACGACGATCGCATTGTCCACGAGCAGACCGACGCCCAGGGCGAGTCCGCCGAGCGAGAGAACGTTGATCGTGACCGCCAGCGCTTGCAGGACCACCAGCGAGATGAGCACCGACAGCGGCACGATGAGCGCGACGGCGAACGAGCTTCGGATGCTGCCCATGAGTAGCAGGATGACGAGCAGGGCAAGCAGGCCGCCCGCCACGATCTCCTGAGCGAGGTTCGAAAGCGCCGCCGTGACGAAGCCCGCCTGCGCCGCAACGATGCTGACGCGAACGGTGGAGAACTCCGTGCGGAGGGTTGCGAGCGCGTCGGTCAGGCGTTGGGTGACGGCGACGGTGTTTGATCCCGCATCCTTGTAGACGACCAGGCCGAGCGCGGGTGCGCCATCGAGCTCGACCATTGTGAGGGCGTCGGCGGCTCCGAGGTCTACCGAGCCGATATCGGCGAGCCGGATGCCCGTGGCGACAGGGGTGTCCTCGATCTCGTCGGCTTGAGAGAACTCTGTCAGCGCGCGGACCGAGAAGCGGAATTGCCCGCGCCGGACAGTTCCGCCGGGCGCTCCCACGTTCGCATCGCTGATGGCCTTGGCGATATCGCCGGGCGTCAGGCCGAGGGCACGCAGGCGTGCCGGATCGAGCGCGATGCGGATCTCGTCCTGCGGTGCGCCCACGACCGCAACGCTCGCGACGCCATCGAGCTGCTCGAGGCGACGCGCATGCACGGCCGTGACTGTCCGCGCCAGTGCCCGCAGATCGCCGGAAGGGGGCTCGGTGACGGCGAGGATCGCGATCGGCCGCTCGCCGGGGTCGCTGGTGAGCAGGGTGGGGCGCTCGGTGCGCTCCGGGAGGCGCCCGCGCGCGTTGTCCAGCCGCTCTCGGACGTTCAGCACGGTGGCGGCCATGTCGGTGCCCCACGCAAATCGTGCGATCGTCGTTGCCTGACCGTTACGGCTCACTGAGCGCAACTCGACGAGGCCTGGTGTCGCGGCGATCGCTTCCTCGATCGGCTCGGCGACAAAGCGGGAGACTTCGGGGGCCGCGGCGCCCTGGTAAGTGGTGCGGATGGTCAAGACGGGAAGCGTGACGTCGGGAAGCAGGGAGACGGGGAGCCGGCCGAGGCTGACGGTGCCGAGGAGCACCAGCGCCAGGGTCGCGGCGACGGTGGTGACCGGGCGGCGGAGCGCCATGGCGGGGAGTGACATCGCAAGCACGAGTCTACGTAGAGCGCGGCCTGTCGCGCCACGCTCTCAGGCCCCCAAAGCGTTGAGCAGGTAGCGGCAAGGTACGAATCGATCCTCTGGAGGTACGAAACCAGGTCTTCGACAGCAGGCGTTTGGTGCTGCTGAGTGGAGGTTCGTGACGCGCCCCCCCAGGCCAGGTTTGCCTGTCGTCGCGAATCGTACCTGTTATGCTCAGGTTCGTACCATTCCCAGCATCGGATCCCCCGTTAGGTTCGGACGAGCGCGTGCGTCCTCATGCGTATCCAAGGTATATCCGACATCATGGGAGAGAACAATGAAGAAGCTCGGACGCGGATTCTTCCTAGCGCTGGGGATCGGTTTGATGGCTTTGACCGCATTTGGCATCTCTGAAGCCCCGGCTGCTACGACTGCGCTGGATACAGATTGGTGCTGCCAAAACACCGGATGCCCGGGAGGGCCGGACAACTGCATCACTATTAACCCTCCAGGCGGGGGCAGCGTGACCTGTTACAAGAACGGCTTCACAGCCTGTTGATTCAGCTTCGATATCGTGGGACGCGCGCGCCGCTTCCGGACGATCGGACAACTTGGTCACTAATGGCGAGTATCGAGCCAGGAGTTCAGGTTCATATGATGACGAACATTGGCAGGTTTGGGTGTTACTGCGTTACGATCGGGTCGGGGTTGGGTATCCTCGGCTGTGGTGCGGCTTCGGTTGCCGCCTCGCCCAATGCCAACTCCAAAGGATTCCGTGATGTACTGACCCAACCGAGCGGAATCCACGTGTGGTTTGCCTTTGATCCAGCCAACTGCGCCCTTTCAAGTAGGTCCGTGGCCCAGATAAACGCTATTCGCTTGCAACCGGGCGTCCAGGTCGGTGGAGTGCTGCTCAGGCCACCTAACGATCCAGCGGAGACCAACGCAGTGCTTGCGGCATTTGGCGTACATTTTCCCATCCAGGTCGATTCTAGCGGGATTTGGGAGCGATGGCTTCAAGCCGGCGGCTATGATACGCCCTTCGTTGCAGTGATCCGGGGTCATCGGCTCGTTGCGCTCGGATCTCTCGACTTGCTACCGTTTACCGGTTCACTCGTTTCCGAATCATGGTCGCCAGACGCTCAGGTGTTATGAAGGCCCTAGCGCCCTTGACGGCTTCAATCCTGTGCCTCCTCCCGCATTCAGTGGGCGGACAGGACACGGATGCGATTGCCGCGGCGCGAAGGCTCTTCAGAGGTCAGTGGGACCCCTCCAGTACGATCCGACCGTCGGGCATGCTAGCGTTGTCCCAGCCCCTCCTGCTTCAACAACTGCAGGATCGTGTTTATGTGTTTGACTACGGAGACCGACGCCTGAAAGCTATCGCATTGGATGGAACGCTTGAGTGGAGCCTCGGTGGCAATCGGGAGGAGATTGAGTTCGGCAACCCCACAGATCTACAACTCGGCCCGTCCGGCACGCTTTGGATAGTCGATGCACGGCCCACTCGAATTGTCATAGTCGGTCTGGATGGTCGAGTGCTCGATACGATTCCCCTCAACCGCACGATCCAGAGAATAGCGCCGGCTCGAAACGGGGGCTTCCTAGGCATCGGCGCGTCTACAGACGACCTCGCGACGTACTTCAACTTGGCAGGGCAACCGGTGTCCCATGTTCAACTCGGTGACTGGTTGAAGAACGTAAATCCGTTAGCTCGCGAGACCCGCGTAGCGGTCTCGAGCGACGGTGGAGTTATCATTGCCTTCCATTACGCTGATCACCTCTTGATCCTGAACGATCACGGTGAAGGCGCTCGGATGAGCCGAGGCATCGAACCTGTAAGCTTTCCATCAGTCCTTTCCTGGACTCGCAACGGCGTGCAAATGTCACGCGTCCATCCCGAGGCCCGTGAAGCGACGCTTTCTCTGGCCATACGGAAGAACCGCGTCTACGTCCTTTTCGGCGGCACGTCGCGGGAAGGCAGTCGGACCGTCGACGTTTACGACGCTCGAGACGCACGCTACCAAGGCTCGTTCATCCTTCCGCAACGCGTCGTGCGCATCGCTGTCACAGATCACGGACTCACGGGTATCGTACTCGATCCTTCGACGGCTATCGTAGTCTGGAAGTGGCCCGCCAAATGATTCGAGTGCGAGGCTCCCAAACGACGGTACTAGGTTTGCTCCTCACCGCGTGTGGAATGAGGGGAAGTGTCCAATCGCCTTCCATCGTGGACAGCGCCGGCGTTCGAATTGTCATGAACCGATCAACTGTGGAGCCGGTCGAAGGTCAAACGAATACCGAGCTGGTTGCTGATCTGCGAGGCGACAGCGACAACGGCGGGCTCACTTTCTATCGAGCGAGTCACGCAATCCTCCACAGGGGGACTATCATCGTTGCAAGTACGGGCACCCATCGCCTCGTCGTTCTTGATGCATCGGGGCGGCTCATAAAGACCGTAGGGCGCGAAGGTGACGGACCTGGAGAGTTCCGCCAGCTTACCTGGGTTGGGGCATATCGGGCCGACTCGATCATTGCGTTCGACGCGGCGCAAGGTCGGATTTCAGTGTTCACGTCGGACATTCGTTTCGCCCGTGGACACAGTCTTGCAAGCGGAGATCCCTCGGGACGGACACGCCGCATACTGGCAGGCGTTTTTCATGATGGCACTCTTCTCGCTCGCGAGGCGATCGTTGAGCAAGCTGGTGGGCGGGACAGCCTATACAGGGACTCGGTTAAGTTCGTTCGCTTGACACCCGAAGGACGAGCGATGGCCGCCTTCGGAACCTTCCCCGGTTCCGAACAGATAGCGGTTATGGCGGGAGGTGGAGTGTTCGTAGATGATGCGCCCTTCGGCAAGCGGACGGCGGTAGCAACCTTCGGGAATTACTTGATGATCGGAGCGGGCAATGCCTTTGAGGTCCGAGTCTATGATTCGACGAACGCACTCCGATCGGTGGTGCGAAAGGAGCATGTCCCAGTTCGCTTGACGGATGCGGACCAACGATGGTACAAGGAGAGGCGCCTCCGCATGGTTGAGGGCACCATCTTCGAGTCGTTGATCCAGCAAGTGCTTCAGCGCACACCGTTCCCAGAACATGCGGCTGATCACGGCCCAGTCTACGTCGACGACGCCGGAAACGTTTGGGTTGCGGATGGTGCAGTGCCGCGGGCAAACCAATACTATGTTTTTGGTCCGGATGGACTACTACGTGCTGCTGTCTCGCTGCCGCAGGGCCTGACGGTTTACCAAGTCGGTTTCGATGTCGTCTTGGGAAGTAACGTGGACGAGGAAGGCATCGAGCATCTCTTGTTGTATCGACTTGCCAACCCCCTCCTGGATTTGCTGCGCCGTTGAGGCGAGAGAGACCGCGGTGACAGCCGGCTACTGCGGTTCAATTGCAACAAATGGTGCAGCGCGGTTGGAGCATCGAGGGTGGCGAACTTCATGGCTGGTCGACGGAGGGCAAGCGCAACGAGCTCGGCCGATACACCTTCACCGCTCCGCCCAACGTCATCCCGGACGGTCGCATACACGTAATCACCCAGGATCGCGTGCACAGATTCGTTCGCCGAGAGATCCGCGACCCCCACGTATTGCTGCTGGTCCTTGAACACGTTCCACTCCACGGTTGTGTCCCCGAGCCGCGGTGGAGGCCGCACCCAGAGTCGATTCGTCACAATCACGAGGCAGAAGACCTTCACGTTCTTAGGGAACAAGCAGAAAGCGGGTGGAGATGTGTCCCCGGTCGTGCCGTCAGGGAATGGGGCTAGCCTCTTCCGGGAAGCGCAGCCGTACCGGCGCGTCGTGCGTCAGGGTCAAATGCCCTTCCACAAGTACGGTATCGCCAGCGGCGACTGCCGGCCGACCGGTCGTTGAGTCGGGCAGGACCTCCGTCTCGTGTCCATTGGAGCGCCCCGGCCTCACGTACACCCACTCTGCCCGTCCCGCATGACAGCGAAAGACGAGCGGCCGGCCGTCGCGCTCGATCACCGCAGCGGCAGGGACGAGCACGCGATTCGGGATGCGCGTCGCCTCGAGTTCGACATCCGCGTACATCCCAGGCCGCAGGATGCCGTCAGAAGTCCGCACGCGCACCAAAACCCGTCCGGCACGCGTGGTCGTATCGACAAGGGGCAACACCGCGATCACGCGGCCGGGGAAGGACCGCTCACTCGCGGCCAATGAGACCGCAGCTGTCGCGCCGCGGCGCAAGAGCGGGAGATCGTGCTCCAGCACGGACGCTTCGACGATCAGCGAGCCGAGATCGACCAGCGTCACAATCGGATCTCCCGCGGCGAGGCGCTGCCCGACAACGACTTGGACCTGGTCCATCGTGCCCGCGAAGGGCGCCTGCAGTACCGCCAGCTCCCGATCGAGGCGCGCGCGCTCGAACCGCGCCTCTGCACCGTCCAGGCCGGCGCGGAGCCGTGCGTTCTCGCGTCGCTCGAGGGCTTCGGGCGTGGACGCGGTCGTATCCTCGCCGATGAGGATGTCTCTGTAACGCACCGTGGCGTCCGCCACCTGCGATTCAGCTTCTCGAACGGCGAGATCGAAGGGCCGCGGGTCGAGACGCACCAGCACCTCACCGCTGTCAACGCGTTCCCCGGGTCGAACCAGTACAGCGTGCACCGTCCCCTGAGTCTCCCCTTTCAGACTGACCTGGCGCTCGGCTCGCACTTGGCCCGTCGTGCGGATCGAGAGCACCAGATCGCCACGCCGGACGACGGCTCCGACGACCGGCAGTGCGATGGTGCTGTCTGGACCGCTTGCTGGGGTTTCTGACGCCGCGGCTTGGCTAGCGGCTTTGTCGCGACACGCCACAGCGCTCAACACGCATGTGACGAAAGCGAGTGCGCCCAAGCGTGTCGGGCCGCATGCCGAGGCACGGGGGGACCCATGCCGGGCGCGATCGAGCTGTCGCCGCAGATTGGACCGATCGACTATCCCGGTGAGATGCTCAGCCACGCGCCTACTCATGCTTCGCTGAGCTATGAGCTGCTTGCAGGCGACACAGCGTACATAGGTGATGAAGTGCTCGACTCGGGTGAAGCCGAGCGGCTCGAGCATGCGTCTCACCTGGCGCAATGACCAGCCGCCGGCGGCCGCGAGATCGGTCGGGTGCCGGACCTGCCAAGGGCGCTCGCATATAGTGTGGACAAGCGCCCGGACTGACGCGAGCACCGGTTCCTTTGCGAGTACCAGCCGCTCTATGTGATCCGGCCCCGGACCCGCCAAGTGCTGCACGACGGCGGTTGCCAGCGGTCGCATAGCCGCAGCTCGATCTAGGCTCTCGCAAAGCATCAGATGCACGTTGGGACATCGTGCCGCCACCAGCAAGGGGGCCGGAACCGTCCCGTCTGTGTAGGCGAACCAGACTGAGTGGTCGTGGAGCACGGCTTGGAGCTGTAGCCGGTCGAATGGGCGGGATAGGTCGTCGTTGCATATCACGAGAGCATCGTCACGATGCAGCGCGCGAACTGGCGGGAGAGTTGAATAGCGCATGACGCGAACCACGGAACCCGCAAGCTCGCGGATCAGAGACGCCAGCACCGAACAATCACGCGCAACCACGTGAAGCGACAGCTCAGGAGCCATCATTTGCCCCCGTCGGACGAGCCATACGAAGCGAGTCGCTTCCAATTACACCGAAAGTGGGTGGTCGTGCCTCTCCACTATGATTTGTAGGGCGATGATGGTCACATCTGCGCTGCCTATGACATTATGAGCGCGCGTTTGTTGCACTCGGGCGCACCGGCCTCATTGATCTACCACGTGTGTTCCGGCCGGCGGGGAGAACGTGAACTCTCGCGACGAGATCGGGCGATTCACCACGAGGGTTCGCAGGATGATCGTGCGCGCCTGACCGCCCGTCTCGACGATTTCAATCCGCCGCACCAAGCC
>JBIOXD010000086.1:0-40529 GCA_044869265.1 Gemmatimonadales bacterium | reverse complement strand
AGCGCGCGGGTGTCCAGCCGTGCGTGGACGACCAGCTTGCCCTCCTGCAGCTCGACACGCAGTGAGTCGTACATTTTCCGCACGTTCCAGTCGATCCCCGCGCCAATGAGCGACGCCATCTCGTTCGCGTTCAAGATGACGGAGTCCGGTCCACCGCCCGCGCCGAGACTGCGCAGCTTCGCGTTGCCCGATGCGATCGCCGAGGGTGTCGGCGCACCTACGGACGTATCAGCCACCGGTGGCAGTGCCTGCGATTTCCCGAACCAACGGGCGCCGGTGCGCATGATCGGCTCACGGAACCAGTAGATCAGCGCGATCGCCGCCAGGATGACGACCGCGCACCCGAGACGGAAGAGCCCTTTAAGACAGCCGTTCATGGTGTTTCACCTGATACACCGGTCCATTCGGAGTCAGCGTGCTTTGCATAAGATCAATCTCGCTGACGGTCACGGTGCGGTCGAACGAGATCCGGGCCAACGCCTGTTCGAGCCCGGCGAAATCGCGCGGCTTCGCGTCGCGGCTCGTTCGCCCCAGCGTCACATGCGGACGAAACGCGCGCGCCTCCGTCGGGAAGCCAAGCGGCTCGAACGCCTGCTCCACGCCGTGCTGCAACAGCTCGAGCGCCGGCTCCGGGGTCACGCCGGCCCAGAACACGTGCGGTCGCCGATAATCGGGGAACACCCCGAATCCGGCGATCTGGAGTGCGAGGGGTCGTGGCTCGGCGCCGCCTCCGGCGGCGCGCCCCAATGCCGTGCGCAGCTCGCTTTCGCGCGAGTCGTCGACGTCGCCCAGGAATTTGAGACTCAAATGAATGTTCTCGGGTCGTACCCACTTCACGAGAAGAGCGTCGCCACCCCGGGCGGAGCGCAGCGGCGCGAGCGCGTCCCACAGCTCCTGTCGCAGTCCCCCCGGAAAATTCAGCGCGACGAACGCTCTAACAGGCTCCCCCTGCGGTAGCCACGCGGATCGATCTCGATCCGCGCAAATCCCAGGGCCCTAAGGGAGGACGCAATCGCCACGCGTCGCTCTTCGAGCCACGGGATCCATGGCGCCTCGACCTCTACGCGCGCGACGTCCCCCAGGTGACGTACGCGCACATCTCCCTCGACGCCCAACGCCCGCAGATACGCTTCCCCCTCTTCCACTTGCTTCAAGCGCTCCCGAGTGATCGCCAGACCGTACTGAACACGGCTCGACAAGCATGGCGCCGCAGGGGTATCCCAGGTCGGTAGCCCCAGTTCCCGGGAGGCCGATCGGATCTGCGCCTTGGTCCAACCAGCCTCAGCGAGCGGCGAGCGAATGCCCGCCGCGATGCCGGCGGCGCGCCCGGGCCGGTGCTCGCCGAGATCGTCCGCATTGGTGCCGTCGCAAACGACCTCGAGGCCGTGCTCGCGGGCTAGCGGCATCAGCCGACCCCACAGCTCCTGCTTACAGAAGAAGCAGCGATTCGTGGGATTGGCGAGGTAGTTCGCATTCTCGAGCTCGTGCGTGTCGATCTCGAGCAGCGGGATATCGAAGCGCTCCGCGACCGACCGAGCGGTGCGCCACTGCGCCTCAGGGTACGACGGGCTTCGACCGATCACCGCCAGCATGCGCTCGCGCCCCAGCTCCTGCCGCAGGATCACGGCCAGAAACGCCGAGTCTACACCGCCCGAATATCCAAGCAGGACTGAGGGATAGCTGCGTACGAGGGCGCGAAGTGCGGCGTCGGGAAAACAAGGCGACGCGGAGGGCATGCGGAATAGTACCCGTGTCCTAATCAAAGGACAATTTGCTTACCAAAAACGGATATTCCGTAGGGAGGAAACCTGTTAGGCTTACGATGCGTTCACCGATCATCTACGGAGCCTCCCAAATGCCGGCAAAAGCCGAACTCGACGCGACTGACCGACGGATTCTGCGCCTTCTCGCGCAGGACGGCCGCTCCAGTTACCAGGCTGTCGCGGACGAGGTCGGCCTCTCGCGGCCCGCCGTCATGGAGCGCGTCAAGCGGCTGGAGGAGTCGGGGTACATCCGCGGGTATCGTGTGCAGCTCGATCGCGCCAAGGTCGGGTTCCCGGTCACGGCGTTTGTCGCGGTGCGGTACGGATCGAGCGACTACGTAGGCGACGAGCCACGGATGCGCGAAATGGAAAAACATCCCGGCGTCCTCGAATGCCATCACATCGCGGGTGATGACTGCTACATCCTGAAAGTCGTCGCGCCCGACCTCGAGGGCGTGCAGGAAATCCTGCGTGACCTGCGCGGCCCGAACTCGCAGATGAACACGCGCACCACGATTGTCCTCTCCACGGTGTTCGAGAAGCCAGGGTTTATCCCCGCAGAGCCCGATTAATGGCGGCGCTCAAAGGCAAAGCGCTCATCGCGTATCTGGTCGTTTGCATTTTCTGGGGGTCCACATACCTCGCGATCAAAGTCGGCGTCATGGAGCTGCCGCCGTTCTTGTTCGCCGGATTGCGGTTTCTGGTCGCCGGTCTGCTGCTTCTCGCGATCGCACGCGCGCTCGGCGATCCTCTGCCGCGGCGCAGCGATTGGCGGACGCTTGCGATCGTTGGGCTCATGCTGCTGGCTGGCGGGAACGCGTTCGTAGTCTGGTCCGAGCAGTACATCAGCTCCGGTGTGGCCAGCATCTTCGTGGTCACCGTCGCGATGTGGACCGCGTTATTCGACGCCGTCATTCCTGGTGGGCAGAGTGAGCTGCACTGGAAGGTGATCGCGGGATTGATCCTGGGATTTCTCGGAACTCTTCTGCTCGTCGGCGCCACACCTGCGGAGATAGCCGCGGCGGACAAGCGTGGACCGATCGCTCTCACCATCGCCAGTGCATCGTGGTCGCTCGGCACAGTCTACGCCAAGCGTCATCCAACCAAGGCGAGCCCATACATGGGCGCTGCGTTCCAGATGATCGTGGGCGGCTCGGCCGTCGCGCTCGTGGGAACGCTGCTCGGCGAATGGCCCGCGTGGCACCTGAGCCCCCGCGGTCTCGGCGCGATCGCATACCTCGTCGTGTTCGGCTCGGTGCTCGGCTACAGCGCCTACGCGTATGCCCTGCGGCATGCCTCGGCTACGATCGTCGGCACGTACGCGTACGTGAACCCGGTGATCGCGGTACTGCTCGGCTGGCTCCTGCTGCACGAACCGGTGAGCTCGCGCACATTTGTGGCGATGGGAATGATTCTGGTAGCCGTCGTCTGGATCCAGTTCTCGCACAAGCTGGCGGTCGGGCGGTCAGGCGGTCAGGCGGTCGTCAAGAACGATGGCAGATCATCGACCGCCCTGCCACCGCAAACCGAGGAGGCAACGTCATGACCGCCCCGAGCGCCCTCCCTCGGGATGCCGTGCTCCTCATCGTAGACGTCCAGAAAGGGATGGATGTCTATGCCAAGGAGTACAACCGCAACAATCCCGATCTCGAGAAAAACATCGCGCGTTTGCAGAGTGCGTGGCGCAAGTCGGGCCGACCGGTGATCCATGTGCAGCATCTGTCCACGGAACCCAATTCCCCACTCCGTCCAGGGCAACCGGGAGTTGAGATCAAGGACGAAGTGAAGCCGCTGTCCGGTGAGCCGGTGGTGCAGAAGTCCGTAAGTAGTGCGTTTATCGGGACGACGCTCGAAAAGGATTTGCGTCGCCGCGGCGTGACGACGCTCGTGGTGGTCGGGATGCAGACGAACATGTGTGTGTCGACGACAGCGCGGATGGCGGGAAACCTCGGATTCACGACGTACGTCGTCTCGGATGCCACGGCCACGTTCGATAACACGGGGCCGGACGGCAAACGCTACGGTTCCGAGCTGCTGCACAACGTCGCCCTGGCCGACCTGCACGGCGAATTCTCCACGGTCGTCGACACGAACACCGTTCTGGAGCGCACGTCATGACAACCTCGTCCCCCCGCCGCGTCAATCTGGCCGAGATGTTCGGCCGGTTTCAGGACCACTGGAGTCCCAAGGTCGTCGGCGAGGTCAACGACAGCCTCGTCAAGCTGGTCAAGCTCAAGGGCGAGTTCGTGTGGCATCATCACGACAAGGAAGACGAGCTGTTTCTCGTGGTGAAAGGGAAGTTGCGGCTCAAGCTGCGCGAGAAGGACCTCGTTCTCGGACCGGGAGAGTTCGCGATCATTCCGCACGGCGTCGAGCATCTGCCGGTCGCCGAGGAGGAGACGCACGTGCTGTTGTTCGAACCTGGCTCCACGCTGAATACTGGAAACGTTCGCAATGAGCGCACCGTCCCGAGCCTCGACCGGCTCTAAAGCCGGAGCCTTGATCGCGCGGATCTGGCACGGGGTCACGCCCGCCGCGCGGGCCGACGAATACACCGCCTACCTGCATCAGACCGGCGTGCGCGAGTGTCGTGACACGCCCGGGAATCGCGGTGTCCATGTCCTGCGGCGCATCCGCAACGATCGCGCCGAGTTCATTTTCCTCTCGTTGTGGGAATCACTCGATGCGATCCGGCGGTTCGCCGGCGAGGACTATGAGAAAGCCCATTACTACCCGGAAGACCGCGACTTCCTCCTCGAGCTCGAGCCTTTCGTCGAGCACTACGACGTCGTCACCGGAGATTAGTCTCGACCCCGCCGACGAGCGCGGCTGGGAAGAGCTGCGTCTCCTCGGCCACGAAATGGTCGATGAGATGCTCGAGTACCTGCGGACGGTGCGTGAACGTCCGGTGTGGCGTTCCGTCCCCGCCGACGTGCGGCGGCGCCTCTCGGAGCCGGTGCCGCGCGAGCCATCCACGGCGACCGCGGTCTACGAAGAATTCAAGCGGGATGTCCTACCCTACCCCACGGGCAACATTCACCCGCGTTTCTGGGGGTGGGTGATCGGGACCGGTACGCCGCTCGCCATGCTGGCGGACATGCTCGCGTCGGGGATGAATCCGCAGGTCGCCGAATTCGACGACGCGCCGGCAGCCGTGGAGAGCCAGGTTATCGGTTGGCTGGTCGAGCTGCTCGGCATGCCGGCTGGCACGCAGGGGTTGCTGGTCTCCGGCGGCTCGATGGCCAACTTCGTGGGGCTCGCGGTGGCGCGACACGCACGCGCGGGCTTCGACATCCGCGAGCGTGGCGTGAGCGCGGGGCCGAGACTCACCGTCTACGCATCGAGCGAGACGCACTCTTCGGTGCGCAAAGCGGTCGAGTTACTGGGCCTGGGTCACGAAGCCCTGCGGAGGATTGCCATCAACGCTGACTACACGATCGACCTGGAGGCGCTCCGCGACACGCTCGCGCGCGACCGGGCGGCGGGAAGCCGGCCGATCTGCATCGTCGGGAACGCGGGGACGGTGAACACGGGTGCGACGGATGATCTGCGCGCCCTCGCCAAACTCTGCCGTGATGAAGGGCTCTGGTTCCACGTCGATGGCGCGTTCGGCGCGCTCGCGGCCCTCGTTCCGGACCTGCGCCACATGGTTCAGGGACTCGAGCATGCCGACTCCGTCGCCTTCGATCTTCACAAATGGCTGTACTTGCCCTACGAAGTCGGATGCACGCTGGTGCGAGATCAGACGGCGCACCGCGCGACGTTCACGGTGACACCCGCCTACCTCGCGACATTCGACCGCGGGATTGCGGCCGGCGGGTTATCGTTCGCCGACCGCGGCGTGCAGCTGTCGCGCGGATTCCGCGCGTTGAAGGTGTGGATGTCATTCAAAGCGCACGGAATCAACACATTTGCGCAGCTGATTCATCAGAACGTCCGCCAAGCGCATTATCTGGCGGGCCTGGTGACGAAACATCCGCTACTCGAGCTGCTGGCACCGGCGCCACTGAATATCGTGTGTTTCCGAGTCAAGCTGCCCGGGAAATCCGACGCCGAGCTGAACGGGTTGAACCGCGAGATCCTGCTCCGGCTGCAGGAGAGCGGCATTGCGGTTCCTTCGCAGACGATGCTGGACGGCCGCTTCGCCATCCGCGTGGCGGTGAGCAATCATCGTAGCCGGCGCGAAGACTTCGACCTGCTGGTGCGCTCCGTCGTCGAAATCGCCGCAGGAGTGCGCGTCTAGCGCGATCCTCCAAACGCCAGCCGCTCGAGCCGTGCCACGCGGTCGGCCGTGGACGGATGCGTCGAGAACAGCTTGAACAGACCGCTGCCATGCGCCGCGAGCGGATTCACCTGCGCCAATGGAGCCATCGCGGGCTCGACACGCATGGGAACCCGATGGGCGGCGGCGTCCAGCTTCTTCAGGGCGCTCGCCAGGGCGAGTGGCTGACCGGAGATCTGCGCACCGCCCGCATCCGCCTTGAATTCCCGTTGCCGCCCGATCGCGAACTGGATCATCATTGCCGCGATCGGCGCGAGAATCACCATCAACAAACCGGCGATCGGATTCCCGCCCTCATCGTCGCCTCTTCCTCCCACAAACATCGCCACGTAGGCCAGGTGGCTGATCGCGGCGGCGAGCGTCGCCGTCACCGTCATGAGGAGCATGTCCCGGTGTTGAATGTGCGCGAGCTCGTGGGCGAGCACGCCTTCCAGCTCGGCTTCATTGACCGTCTCCAGCAGACCCTGTGTCACGCACACGACCGCGTGCTCGGGATTGCGGCCGGTGGCGAATGCGTTGGGTTGCGCGTGCGGCGCGATGGCCACGGTCGGCATCGGCAGCCCGGCCCGCTGGCGCAACCGATCGACCATGGCGTACAGCTGCGGCGCCTGCTGCGGGGTCACGATTCGGGCGCCGTACGCCCGCAGCGCGATCTGCGCCGAGGCAAAGTAAGCGAAGAAGTTCATGACGCCCGCGATCCCCAAGGCCGTCACGAACCCGCCCTGCCCGCCAATTGCCTGCCCCAGCGCGGCCAGCAGCGCGGTGAGGCCTGCCATCAAGATGAAGACTTTCAGGTTTCTCATAGTCTCCTCACAAAATGAAAAGGCGAGACCTCGCTTGCGCGAAGGTCTCGCCTGGTCCCTGCGACCCGCCGCACCGTGCACCGGTTTGGTGCAGTCCTGACGATGCGGACGCGCGGGAATAGACCCGCGTAGCTACTCCCCTTCTTCCGGTTCGCAATCTAGTTGGGAGGTGGCGCGCGTTTCAAGGTGCCCCAATCTTATGCGACCGTGGAACAGCTCCATGTGCTGCGCGACCTCGCCGTCATCTTCTCCGGCTCGCTGCTGGTCGTCGTGCTCTTCCATCGCCTCAAACTCCCGGCGTTGCCGGGGTTTATCGTGGCGGGGATCCTGCTTGGCCCCAACGCGCTCGGGCTGGTCTCAGAGCCCCAGGACGTCGAGAACCTCGCCGAAGTCGGCGTCATCCTACTCCTGTTCACGATTGGGATCGAGTTTTCCCTCAGCCGGCTGCGTGAGATGCGGCGTCAGGTTCTCGCGGGCGGAACGGCGCAGATGGGATTTACGATTCTCGCGACGCTGGGTGCGGGACTCGCCTTCCTGGGAAACTGGCGCCTCGCGTTGTTTCTCGGATTTCTGATTGCATTGTCGAGCACTGCGATCGTGCTCAAGGTGCTCAGCGATAAGGGTGAGATCGACGCCCCGCACGGCCGCCTCGCGACCGGCATCCTGATCTTTCAGGACCTGTGCGTCGTGCCGATCATGCTCGTCCTGCCCTTCCTCGCGGGCAAGGCCGACGGCGGCTTCGGCGGACTCCTGTTGGCGCTCGGCAAAGCCGCGCTCGTCGTTGCGGGCGTGGTCCTCGCCGCGCGCACCATCGTGCCGCGGGCGCTCTCGCAAATCCTCAAGACGCGCAGCCGGGAGCTGTTTCTGATCGCGGTGATCCTGATCGGAACGATCACCGCGCTGGGCACCGCGGCAGCGGGGGCATCGCTCGCGCTCGGCGCCTTCCTCGCGGGACTGATCATTTCGGAATCCGATTACGGCCACCAGGCGCTCGCGGAGCTGATGCCATTCCGGGACGTGTTCATTTCGCTGTTCTTCGTCGCGGTCGGGATGCTCGTACAGTTCCACACCATCCGCGACCACATTACTCTCACGTTGATTGCCGTCGCCGTGATCATGGTGGGCAAGACGCTGTCCGCGGCGGTGGGGCCGGCGCTACTAGGCTACTCCGGCCGCGTGGCGCTGCTCGCCGGCGTCGCGGTCTCGCAGATTGGAGAGTTCTCGTTCGTGCTGGCAAAGGAAGGGCGCACGGCGGGTCTGCTGCCCGAGCTGCTGTACCAGCAATTCCTCGGCGTCGCAGTCATCACCATGCTGATTACGCCGTTCCTGCTGCAAGGTGGTCCGGCGATCCTCGAGGCGTTCGAGAAGGCATTGCCGCTCGACAAGGTGTTGCCCGGATTCCGGCCGCGCGGGTTCGCGCCGGTTCAGGATCCCATCAAGGATCATGTCATCGTCGCGGGCTACGGACTCAACGGGCGCAATCTCGCGGCCGCCCTTCGGGCGATCAATGCACCATATCTGGTCATCGAGCTAAACGCGCAGACCGTCCGGAACGCGCGCGCCCACGGAGAGCCGGCGTTTTACGGCGACGCGACGCGGGAAGAGATCCTTCATGCGCTCGGCATCGACCGTGCGCGCATGTTCGTGATCGCGATCTCGGACCCCGCCGCGACTCAGCGGATGGTCCGGGTCGCGCGCGCGCTCAATCCCAGGCTGCATATCATTGCGCGCACGCGGTACGTCGTGGAGATTCCGGAGCTTTCACGTCTGGGCGCCAACGTCGTGATCCCCGAGGAGTTCGAGACGTCCATCGAGATCTTCTCGCGCGTGCTCGCGCATTACGACGTGCAGCGCGACGAGATCGAACGGCTGGTGAACGAGATTCGCGCCTCGCATTACCAGGCCCTGCGGCCCGGCGCGCGGCCCCGGCTCACCCTCACGGGGGCGCTCGGCGCGATGCCGCAGATGCATGTGGAGCGAATCGTGCTCAGTCCCACCGCACCGGCCGTCGGTCAGACGTTGGCGGACACCGGACTCCGCTCGAAGACGGGCGCGCTCGTCCTCGCCGTACGGCGAGGCGAAAGCGATCTCGCGACGCCGGAGGCATCGTTCCGTCTCGAGGCTGGGGACGTCCTCGTCGTGGTGGGCCTGCGGCAACAGCTGCAAGGAGCCTATCGGCTCCTCACCGGCGCCGAGGGCTAGTGCAGCAGCTCCTTCGCGGTCTCGATCGCTTCGTGGGAACCGGTCAGCGCCAAGACATCCCCCGCCTGTAGCCGCTCACGCGCCGTCGGTACGACGATCGCTTCGCCATTGCGCGAGATGGCGAGCACGGTCGCGCCGCTGCGACCGCGCAGATTCAGGTCGGCCAGGCTTTGACCGACCGCGCCGCTCGTGGTCTCCAGCCGAACGGCGACGGGCTCGCCCAAGCCGGGCAGCAACCGTGTGACTTCGGCAAGTGCTTGCGCGTCCGGAGCCGGGCTTCCGGCGCGCGCGTAGCGGGCGAGCCCCGCAACCACGGCCTGCGCGCCGGCCCGCACATGTCCCTCCAGGTCGCGCACGCTGCGCCAAATCGCCACCCCAAATCCCGCCAGAATCAGAAACAGCACCAGAGGACCCGAGTAGGTGGGGAGGAAGATCTGCGTGACTGCCACGACCAGGATCCCGGTGAGGAGCGCGATGCCAAGCTGCAGCGTAACGCTCAACGCGCGACGGGGCGCGGCCTCGAGGTCCGCTTTTCCGGGGGCTTTGGGCAACGCCGTCTCGGCCAGCATCCCGCCGAGCCCGCGCGACAGCCGTCCGATGCCGAGGACGAGCGGCAGTGCGGCGGCGACCGTCGTCGCACCGACGATCCAGCCTGCGAGACCGGGCGCGATGTGCAGGGCATTCGCCAGGGAAGCGTGAAACTGACGAAACTGCAGTGATACCAGAACGATCAGCGCACTCAAGACGGCGGTGTCGAGGAGCAGCAGGCTGACAAATCGGCGGCCACCGTGGTCTCCGGCACTTGCGCGCCGGGCTTTCAAGCGTTCGAGCCACGCGCCGTACAGGGCCGCGAACGTCTGCAGTGGACGGGGCAGTTTGCGATCGATGAAAACAGATGCCGGGCCCGCGGCGCGAATCAGCCACGGGGTAGACAGCGTGGTGATGGCCGAGACGGCGACCGCGACGGGGTACAGGAAGTCGCGCGTCGCGCCGAGACTCAAGCCGAGCCCGGCGATAATGAAGGAAAACTCGCCGATTTGCGCGAGGCTCATGCCGGCCTGCACCGCGGTCCGCGTGCCGCTGCCCGCGAGGAACGCCCCCACCGATACGCCGATGACCTTCCCAAAGACGACGACCAGGGTGAACACCAGCACGGCACGCCAATGGGCCGCGACGATCGCCGGATCGATGAGCATGCCGACCGACACGAAGAAGATCGCGGCGAAGACGTCACGGACCGGTTGCACGAGCCGTTCGATCTCTTCACCGCGACCCGATTCCGCCACCAGCGACCCCGCGATGAAGGCGCCGAGCGCGACTGAATAGCCAAACCGCTGAGCCACGTACGCCGTCACGAAACAGATCCCGATGCTCGCCACCAGTGTCGTTTCGGCGCGGCCAAAGCGCGTGACATAACGAATGAATCGTGGCACGATGATCATGCCGATCACGAGGAGGCCAGCCAGGAACAGCACGAGCCGGCCGACCGTACCGGCGACGCCACCCGCGGACAACCCCGCTCCGGTCGCCACGGCGGTGAGCACGGCCATGAAGACGATCGCAATCAGGTCTTCGATCAAGAGGATTCCGACGACCAGCTCGCGCAGGCGCCCGCGAATCCCCTGCTCGTCGTACGCCTTGGCGATGATCGTAGTGCTCGAGATCGCGACGATCGCTGCCGCAAAGACGCTTTCCAGGACGGTCCAGCCGAGCAGCCGGCCGGCCAGGAATCCCAGCCACGCGGCGAAACTCGACTGAACCAGCGCCGTGAAACCGGCGGCCGGTCCGACACGCACCAGCTTGGCGAAATGGAACTCGAGCCCCAGCGAGAACATCAGCAGGATGACGCCAAGCTCGGAGAGTGTCTGGATGACGCCGGGATCGGCGACGATGGGGACGGGCACGTGCGGCCCGACGATCAGGCCGGCGATGATGTATCCCAGCACGACGGGCTGGCGCAGCCGCTGAAACAGGACGGTCGTGATCGCGGCGACCGCGAGAACGACGGTCAGCGAGCGCAGGAATTCGTGCATGTCGTGCATGAGCGGCAGGATAGCCTCGAACGCGATAGAATCAACCGGTCTCGACCGAGGAACATCGGATGATCACGCTCATCGCCCTGCTCGTCGCCACGCAGCAACCGGCGCCACTCACCATCGGCTCAGCGACCGCCAGGCCGGGCCAGGCGGGCACTGGATTCATCGAGGTCCCAGCCGGCGTCGATGCGGCGACGCGGATTCCCATCACGATCGTACAGGGGGCCCAGGCCGGACCGACGCTCGCGCTGATCGCGGGAACGCACGGGTCAGAAGTGGCGCCGATCGTGGCGTTGCAGCGCGTCCGGGCGACGCTCGACCCCGCGCAGCTGCGCGGCACGATACTCATCGTCCACGTCGCGAACATGCCGTCGTTCCTCGGCCGCACCGTTTACTACAGCCCGATCGATGGCAAGAATCTGAACCGCGTCTATCCGGGAAAGGCCGACGGGACGGTCTCCGAGCGCATCGCCTACGCAATCACGAATCAGATCATCGAGCGCGCCGACTATCTCGTGGATATCCACGCGGGCGATGGCAATGAGTTACTCCGGCCCTACACCTACTGGAGTCCTCTGCGGCTCGATGCGCGCGCCGATTCTATTGCGCGCGAGATGGCGCTCGCGTGGGGTAACGATCACATCGTGATCGACACCGTACGGCCACGCGACCGGCAGGCCTCGGTGTACACGCAGAACACGGCGCAGATTCGCGGGAAGCCCGCGCTGACCACCGAAGCCGGCTACCTGGGCATTGCCGCCGAGGACATGGTGCAACGCAACGTCGACGGCGTGTTCCGTCTGTTGCGCTACTTCCGGATGATTCCGGGTAATGTCGAGCCGGTCCGCCAGCCGCTGTTTTTCGAGCGCACGGAAGTTCTGCGCAGCCCAGCGACGGGCGTGTGGCACCCCAGAGTCGAGCGCGGCCAAAGTGTGCAGAAGGGAATGCTGATCGGCGTGCTCACAGATTTCTTCGGGGTAACGCAAGCCGAGATCCGCGCGCCGTTCGGCGGCATCGTCCTCTATGTGGTGGGCACACCGGCGATGTCGCAAGGCGAACCGATGGGGATGATTGGAGAGCCGCGGCTGGAGCGTTGAGCGAGGCCGCTACCAGCGGAGCTCGGTCGGGAAATACTTCGAAATCAATTCCTGGTAGAAGGGCCGCAATTGCTCGACATTCGGGCGCTCGTGGCTCTTGGTATAAAGGTCGTAAGGATTGAAAGCTCGAACCCACTCGAACATTTCCTTGTCCTGCTCGTTCATGAGGTGCTGATATTCCCCTTCGCGGTGCGCCGGATAGAAGGAGTGATAGCGAATCATGTAAAGGGCGGCTGGCGGCAAGTAATCTTTGACGACGTGATACAGGTATTCGTCATGGCCCCAGGAGAGATGGACGTTTTCCAAGCCGCAGCCGTCAAGGTAGATGCCGGTTCGAGTCTGGTAGGTCGGCTCGCGGCTGTCCGGATTGTCGGCGAAGAACTGATGAAAGACGATCTTGTCCGAATAGGCGCAGCCTACGGGAAACGTATCGCCCACCACGGCCCACTGTGGCTCTCCGAAAAGACAGAGGATTTTTCCCAGATCGTGAATAAGGCCCGTCAGGATGAACCAGTGCGGATGGCCATCCCGGCGGATCTGTTCGGCCGTTTGCAGCAGATGCTCGAGCTGCGATAGATCGGTATCGGGGTCGCTGTCGTCGACCAGCGTGTTCAAGAACTCCATCGCTTCCCAGATCCCCATTCTGCGCCGCGACAGCGAGAGAAATTCTCTCTTCTTGGCCTGCACGAAATCGTACGTTTGATGGCGGTGATTGAGCCGGTAGAACTCGCGCACGCTGGGCCGTGCGCCGGCTTCATAATTTCGAAACTGTACTTTGGGTTTTGAGCTGGGGGCTGTCTCTTCAGGATAGCGGACTTGAAGGAACTCCTCCCATTCCTCCAGCTTGGAAAGAGGGGCGTCCGAATCGGATGGAGTTTCTGGCGCTGCCATAGATTCTCACCTACTGAACTGCGGCACGCCGCGTGCCACCGTTTCGAAACGCGCTCCCAGTGGGACGGCTTGGGAGCCCTGGTGCTCAGCGGTGACGGTTCTGTGAGCGTTGCACCTCGACGGGGAGACCCTGGCTCTCGAAGTGGCCTGTCTCCAGGCGGCTCCCCGCGCGCCTCAGTGGACGGTCAGACTCAAGCCGAGCTGCCCTACGTTGTAATTGGTCTCGAGCTCACCCGTGGAGAACCCGTTCCAGAACGGCGTGAGACTGATGTTGCTGCCCACGCGGAGGTCGTATCCCAACCCGATCAGGGCGGCCGTTCCAGTATCCTTGCGGACGTATCGGTGGCATCGGCTCTGACCATACCCAGCCCGAGGCCGCCGGTCAGGAAGAAGCCACTCGTCGCGGACGGATAGAACCGAAGCCTCGCAAGCAGCGTCGCCACGGTGCGCGAGCCGGCTTCAACCTGGTTCCAGGCGTCGACACTAGCGCGAGACTTTGCGGCTCAAGGTTCCACCGACAGCCAGGGCGACCGTAAGCGCGCCGTCGCGACCGTTACAGCCATCGCAGCCGGCACTGCCGAACCCGAGACCGCGGTTGAACCAGAAACCATCCCGCGTTTGCGCTCGACCCTGAGCGACGGCAATGGCCGGGAGCAGCGCGAGGATGGAGCTGATGAGCAGCATGCGGGTGGTCATGGAAAACTCTCCGACATCAGAGGCCTGCATGCTTCTAACCCGTCGCCGGTGAAAGCTCCACGGTCAGATCTTCTGCCGATCGAGGCCTCTGTATGCGAATCGCTTCGCTGACATGCTTCGGCTCGCGCCGCAGCCTGATCAAGACAGAACAACGGGTTTTACAGCCCCCGCCGATCAAAACTCCGATACTGAATCGCCTCACTCACATGCTTGGGCTCGAGCCCCGCGGCCACGTCGAGATCAGCGATTGTGCGCGCAATCTTCAGAATGCGGTGATAGGCGCGTGCCGAGAGACCCAGCCGGGTGATCGCCGTCTTGAGGAGCGCGTCGGCGCCGTCCGAGACCTTGCAGTGCGCGCGGATGTCGCGCGGCGCCATGTGCGCGTTGGCGTAGATGCCGGGCCGATTGGCGAACCGCTCGCGTTGCACGGTGCGCGCCCGATCGACCCGTTCTCGCATCGCCTCGCTCGATTCCCCGCCGCTCTCGCTGGTGAGAGCTTTGTACTTGACGGCCGGCACCTCGAGGTGGAGGTCGATCCGGTCGAGCAGCGGCCCCGACACCCGCGCCAAATAGCGTTGCACCACCAGTGCCCCACAGGCGCATGTGTGATGCGGATCGCCGAACCATCCGCAGGGACAGGGATTCATCGCCGCGGCCAGCATGAAGCGCGCGGGGTATGTCAAACTCATCGCCGCGCGGGCGATCGTCACGACTCCGTCCTCCATGGGCTGGCGCAGGACTTCGAGGACGTTCTTCCGAAACTCCGGGAGCTCGTCGAGGAACAGCACCCCTCCGTGCGCCAGGCTGACTTCGCCCGGTCGTGGATACGAACCGCCGCCAATCAGGCCCGCATCGGATATGGTGTGATGCGGTGCGCGAAACGGTCGCCGCGCGACCAGCGACTCGCCTAACGGCAGGGTGCCCGCGACTGAATGGATCTTGGTGGTCTCGAGCGCCTCGTCGAGGCTCATTCTTGGCAGAATCGTCGGGAGCCGCCGCGCGAGCATCGTCTTACCGGAGCCTGGAGCACCGACTAGGAGGATGTTATGACCGCCCGCCGCCGCAACCTCGAGCGCTCGCTTGGCGCGCGCCTGCCCCTTCACCTCCGCGAAGTCCACGTCGTCTCTGGCACGCTCGGCGAATAGGCTCGCGACATCCACGGCCGCGCCCGGGAGCTCCGCCCTTCCTTCTAGATAGTCCGCGATCTCAGCGAGGCAACCGGCCCCGAGGACTTGGAGCCCGGCCACCACACCGGCCTCCGGCAGGTTCTCGCGCGGCAGGATGAGCGCTTCGACGCCGGCCGCCCGGGCCGCGAGCGCGACCGGCAGCGCGCCGCGGACGGGCCGAATCGCTCCCTCGAGCCCGAGCTCACCCAGGACGGCAATCTTCGGCAGTCGCTCGGCGACGATCTGCTCGGTCGCCGCGAGAATGCCCAATGCGATGGGCAGATCGAAGGCGGAGCCGGTCTTCGGGACATCCGCAGGCGCAAGATTGATCGTCACGCGTCGCAGCGGGAATTTGAAGCCCGTGTTCGCGAGGGCGGCCGAAACGCGGTCGCGTCCTTCCTTCACCGCGCCCTGTGGCAGACCGACGGTGACGAACGTTGGCAACCCGTTCGCGATGTCGGTTTCGACCTCGACCAGGTACGCGTCGATCCCGAGAACCGCCGCCGAGCGGATGCGAGCCAGCATGGAGGAACAGTACGACGCAAACACGGAGAGCTGGTACGCAGAAAACGCCGAAGGGTGTGAATTATTGCGAGCGGCTAGGGAATCACCTCGACTCGGACGTGGGCCTTGATTCCGCTGCCGATGGAGAAGTTGTAGGTCCCCGGCTTCTGCGCCCGCAGCGTAAAGACCGCGGAGGAATCCGACGATTCGAGGCTCACGAGCTGAAGGCTCTGACCCTGGGCGCTCAGCCGCTGCTGGCTCGCGCGGAGGGCCGCGCTGAGCGCATCCATCGACGTCTCGTTCCCGTGCAAATCGTGCGCGCGCAAGCGAAGCGCGAAGGGCGTCCCGACCTGAACAACGATCGACCTGCCGTTCACCGATTCACCGTTGCGCTCGAGGATCAAAGTGTCGATCGGCCCCGGATCGGCGCGCAGCACCAGGATTCGCTCGACCGAGTCGATGGTCGCGAAGACGGCGGCTTCACCCGCGCGGATGCCGAGCACCACCTGGACAACGACTCGTCCCGTCGAGTCGAGCACTGCCGATTCAGGATTCACGAGGGCGTTGAGCCCGCGGAAGCGTACGCTGCGGCCCCTCGCGGCGGTGCCCTGCACCGTGCGCGCCTTGAAGATCAGAGGCTCCGCGAGCGCGCTGCCGACGGCGGCGCGATTTGAGCTCACCGGCAGAAACCCGGTGTTGACCCCGGACAGTCCGGCGTGCGCCGCGATCTCGAGGTCCGCCGGCGCCAGGCCGCGGACGCGAACGTAGGCGACGCTGCCGCGGTTCACCGCATTCGCCGCGACCACGAACGTGGCTCGTCCGTCGGAGTCGGTCAGAGACGACAACGGTGCGCCGCTGCCGCCACTTAGCTCCACCAGCTCTCCGGAGATCGCATTGCCGATCGAGTCTGTCACCGTGGCCACCACCGTGGCGGAGTCGCCTACGCGCCCGAAGTCGACTGTCTCCGGGTTCAGCCGAAGACGGGACGGTCTCGCCGCTCTGACGGAGAGAAACACGCCCGGCTGGCCCGGGAAGCCGTTGCCCGTGCTCGTGCGAATCTCGAACTGGTAGGTTCCTGCCCGCGCGACCGGCGGCAGCCGAAACACGGCGATGCCGCTATCATCGGTCACCGCGGCCACATCCCGCGAAAAGCCGAGCGCCGTCGTCCCGGTGAGCACGAGGCTGATGCGTCCCATCGGCGTCCGGCCGCGATTGAGGCGAACGCGGACCAGCGTCGGAGTGCCGACGCTGGTGACGAGCTCGGATGGCATCGCCACCGCGGTCATCGGAACGAATCCCACCAGCTCCGTGCCCGCGCCGCTCGCCGGCCGGGGTGACCCCGTACGGCGATTCTCACAAGCGGCGGCGCTTGCCAGCACCTCACGGCCTGCTCCGGCGGTGCGCAGATCGGCCCAATCACGCTCCGTCGGCCGGAAGGTCAGGCAACTGCGCCGTACCACGTCGGCCACTTCGGCCTGCGCGAACATTGGATTCGTGAGCAACCGTACCAGCTCGGCTTTGTCGAGAGGTGGCGGCGCCTGAGCGGCCGCGCCTGCGTGTATTCCGGGAACGGGAGCGGCGAGAATCGCCAGGGCAAGAACCGGAGGACGAAGTCGCAGGCTAGGGCCGGGTGCAGGATGAACGTTCAAAGCGCTGCTCGACGGCACGCACCTCGGCGAACAGCGCCTGATCGCGCTGGTCTCGCGTACCGTCAGTCGCGGCCAGCGTTTCCTTGCGCGTGAGGTTATACGCCAGCCAGGCATCCTCCACTTGTTGCAAGCCGCGTGACAAACCGTCGCAACCCATACGACGCGACTCGTACATGCGCCCGCGCAACGTGAACGCGGCGATGGCGGCGGCGAGCGTGTCGGCGCGACGATCCAACGTCGCAACATCCGGCGCCGCGGTTGCGGGAGCGACGTCCGCCCGTTCAGCGGGTGTATCGCTTCGCGATCCGAGCAGAACGAAGAGGGTCGTCACAAGGACGGCTCCCACAAGACCAGATGCGAGGTAGGTTGCGGGGCGCCGGAGCGCCGCAGTCCAGTTCCGCTGACGGATCGAGCGCGGCGCTACGCGCGGTGCGGCCGCGGAAGAGAGAGCTACGGGAAGATCGAGCGCGTCGTCGTCGCCGTCCGCGTCGGGCAGCAAGATCGGATGATTGGGTTTTGAGCTTGGCGCGGTCACCTGCCGGATCCCAGTTGTTGAGCCTGGATCGGACACGACTGCAACCTCTTTCCGACTGGCCGGGTGCGGCAAATTTCATACCCGACTGCAACAGTTCTAACTGGTGTCGTGTCGTAAATTGCACTTTTTGCCGTCACCAGTTGTAAGCAAACTGATACATTTTCCGCAGCAGGTATCCGTTGGTATCTTGGAGCCGTGAGTTCGGTGCATCTCCGCTCGATCAAGCGCCGCAGGGCCGACGACGACTCATTCCCGTTTGACGTTCCAGCGATCCGAACGCTCGACGAGCTCGCTCTCAACACGCCGGTCACGTTCTTTGTCGGGGAGAACGGCTCGGGAAAATCCACGCTGCTCGAGGGAATCGCCGCCGCAGTGCGCCTGCCGGCAATCGGGAGCGTCGATGTGCAGCGCGATGAGACACTGGCCGCCCAACAGCGCTTCGGCAAAACGCTCCGGCTCACCTGGACCAAGAAAGCAACGCGCGGCTTCTTCCTGCGCGCAGAGGACTTCTTTGGTTTCACGAAGCAGCTCGCGCAGCAACGGGTCGAGCTGCAACAGCACGCCACAGAGATAACCAAACAGTACGCGGCGGAGCGTCGCTCAACCTACGCGACGGGGCTCGCGCTCGGTCCGCTGCTTGGCTCGCTCGCGGACATCGAACGCCGGTATGGCGTCGATCTCGATGCCAACTCGCATGGTCAGAGTTTTCTCAAGCTGTTTCAATCGCGGTTTGTGCCGGGAGGTCTGTACCTGCTGGACGAGCCCGAAGCGCCCCTGTCACCGCAGAGCCAGCTCGCCCTGCTGGCGATGATGGCCGAGATGATCGGGAAGGACGCACAGTTTGTTATCGCGACGCACTCCCCGATTCTGCTCGCGTTCCCAAATGCGCGGATCTATAACTTCGACGCCACCCCAATTCAGGCGGTGGCGTACGAAGAGCTGGACCATGTGCGGATCACGCGGGACTTTTTGACCGCTCCGGGACGGTACTTGAATCGAATTCTCGGCCCCGCCTCGCCCTCATCAACGGATTCCGATCGAAACTCCGATCTGTAGCACCCGCATGATCACCGATGTCTCCACGTAACTGGCTGAAACCGACCCATCGGCATTTGTCGTGAAACCGTCCACCGGTATGTACCTGACGTTGTCGTGGCGCGCGCCCCGAGCACCAATGTCGATGGCGACCGGCGTGCGGCCCGTCGCCAGGAAGAGAAGAATGCCGCCACCGGCCGACGTGCTGGTGGTCAAGTCACCGGTGATGTTGATGTCTCCAGTGCTGCACCCGCAGTCGCCGGAGCTGATGCCGGTGAAGAACCACGCGCCCCCTACCGTCGCAAACCCATAAATCCGGAGCGCGCCCGAGCCCAGCGTGAGCTGCGGACCGGCCCCTAACGTTGCGATCTGGGAGGTGGTCGATATGCCGGCCCCCTGATAGCGGTTCTCATAGGACATCCACCCCCCATCGATCCGCAGCCCGAGGGGCGTACCCAACACGCCAAAGCCGGAGAAGCCCGGCGCGACGTTTCCGGTGCGGCGGAACGCACCCTGCGGTTGACCTACGGTGAAATCGAAGCCGAAGTGGGCACGCTCGCGTTCGTTCACCTCGCGAAGTGCTGAGCGTTGGCCAAAGAGGGGAGCAGACGTGATAACCGCCAGGCCCAGCACCGCCATGCCGATCCGCCGCATATGCCCATCCTGTGAGAGGGGGAGTCGCCTACGCGGTGGCGGAAAGGCAATGCACATGCCAAGCTTTCGCCCCACACTTTCCCCAACCCTCTGACCTAAAAGTGGGACATCTCGCGCACGTTATGGACACGATCCGCTACGAAGATTTTGCGAAGGTGGACATCCGCGTCGGCCGCGTGGTTTCCGCCGAAGATTTCCCCCAGGCCAGAAAGCCGGCCTACCGGCTGCGCATCGACTTCGGTCCCGCCCTCGGCGTAAAGAGCTCGAGCGCCCAGATCAAGAAGTACTACGACCCCGGAGACCTGGTGGGCAAACTGGTGCTCGCGGTGGTGAATTTTCCCCCGCGTCAGATCGCAACGTTTTTTTCGGAAGTGTTGACGCTAGGGGTGATTCTTGGGGAGGGAGATATCTGTCTCGTGCATCCCGACCGTGACGTGCCGCTCGGCAGTCCGATTCGCTGACCCGAACCGCGCTTCCACGTAGTCGTCCAGAATACGCAGGAAGTCGGCGACGATACTCTCGCCTTTGAGGGTGGTCTTGAGCGCGCCATCGACGTACACGGGCGCCTTCGGCTCCTCCGCGGTCCCCGGCAGTGAGATCCCTATATCAGCGTGTTTGGACTCGCCCGGCCCGTTAACCACACAGCCCATCACCGCAACCCGCAGCTCTTCCGATCCGGGATACCGTGCCTGCCACGCCGTCCGGCGCTCGCGCAAATAGCTCTGGATCTCCTCAGCCATCTGCTGGAAGAACGTCGACGTGGTTCGGCCACATCCTGGACATGCCGTCACCTGGGGCGTGAAGCTCCGCAGGCCAAGCGACTGCAGAACTTGCTGTGCGACCTGCACCTCCTCGGTACGGTCACCGCCCGGTCGAGGCGTGAGCGAGACGCGAATCGTATCGCCGATCCCTTCGAGCAGCAGAATTGACAAGCCGGCGGTGCTCGCGATGACGCCCTTTGTTCCCATGCCGGCCTCGGTGAGACCGAGGTGGAGCGGATAGTCGGACCGCGCCGCGAGCATCCGATACACAGCGACCAGATCTTGAACGCCTGAGACCTTGGCCGAGAGGATGATGCGATCGTGAGGCAATCCCGCCTCTTCCGCCAGTGCCGCTGAACGCATAGCGCTTTCGACCATGGCATCCATCGTAACATCGCGTGCGTCACGCGGCTCGTCGCGCCTGGCATTCGCATCCATCATGTCGGTCAGCAACTGCTGGTCGAGGCTGCCCCAGTTTACGCCGATGCGAACCGGCTTGCCCTGGTCGATCGCCACCTGGATGATGGTCCGGAAGTTGTCGTCGCGACGCTTGGTGCCGACGTTGCCGGGATTGATGCGGTATTTCGCGAGGGCGCGCGCGCATGCGGGATACTTCGTGAGCAGCAGGTGACCGTTATAGTGGAAGTCACCGATGACCGGAACATCGACTGCAGCCACGATGTCGGGGACCGCGCGTGCCGCGTCGTCCGTGTTGACCGTGACTCGAACCAGCTCGCTGCCCGCGGCATGGAGAGCGCGCACCTGGGCCGCCGTCGCCGCCGCATCCGCGGTGTCGGTGTTGGTCATGGATTGGACGACGATCGGGTGGAGGCCACCGACCATTACGCCACCGACATCGATCACGACGGTCTGTCTACGGGTGTGTCCGGTCACCCGAGCAATATAGCCCCAGGCCCTTGGCCCAGGCCTGAGGCCCCAGGCCCCAGGCCCTCGGTTCAAAAGCGGATGCCGAGACCCGCCGTCACCTCGCCGCTGGAATAGATCATCGAGGCATAACCGTAGCAGTTGCCGAACGCGTCACAGTACGAAGACGATCCCGTCTGACGATTCGTGTTCGTCATGCGATAACGGCCATCGATCCGTCCGATCATCGACTGACCGACATCGAACATGAACCCGGCGCCTACATTCCACGCAAAGCGCCACTGCGACGATCCATCACTGCTCTCGATGTGCGGCGTGAAGGCCGTTGTGCCCAAGCCGAGGCTCACATAGCCGCGGCCGGCTCCCTCGTATCCGTAGTAGAGACCGCTGACGTCGATCTGGTCCAGCGTGACATTGCCCTCCCTGGGCAGCGCGAGAGTTCCGCCATGGATTTTGGAGTCGGCGCGCGCGTAACCGATCTCGAAGCCAAAGCGCGGTTGCGGCATGATCACGAGGCGTCCGCCGAATGTGGGAGAATCATCGACCTTCACCTTGCTGCCCGCGTTGGCGCCGACTCCGACGTACAGGTCGCTCGCGATGTAGTAGCCGCCAATGGCAAACAACGAGACTTTCTTTTGCGCAACCGCGGTACCGGCAGCGCTCACTGCTAACGTGGCGACGACAGCGACTGCGGCAACACGGGGGCAAGTCCGAAGCACGGCGGCCGTCCTTTGTGAGAGAGAGCGTAGTACGATGCGTGAGAATCGAACGCCGCGCGAGGACCAGCAAGTTGTCCCTTCGTTCCATCGCACGCGCGCCCGACGGCGGCGACCGTTGTCCTAAGGTGCTATGAGTACTGGCCAAACCGAACGGCTCTCTCCATGCTAGGATCGATGGCTTTCGCGTTCGACGTGCCCGGGTGGACGCGCGCGCGTACGCTGCGGGTAATGGCGATTGTCGCGGTCGCCTACTACGTCGGCGCGCGCGTGGGTCTGGCGTTGACGATGCCGACCTACGGAGTGTCGACCCTGTGGCCTCCCAACGCCATCCTCCTCGCCGCCTTGTTGCTCACCCCGACGCGGGCGTGGTGGCTCGTGCTGTTGGCGGCGCTACCGGCCCACCTGGTTGGGGAGTTGTCGCACGGCATTCCGCTCCCGATGGCGTTGAGCTGGTTCATCAGCAATTGCGCGGAGGCGCTCATTGGCGCGGGCGTGATGCGTGTTTTCGAGCGCAATCCCCGCCTCGACACCTTCCGCCGCGTGGTCGTCTTTCTCGGCATCGGCGTCTTTCTCGGTCCGTTCCTGTCTTCGTTCATCGACGCGGCGTTCGTGGTTTGGAACCGCTTTGTGTCGGCGGGCTACTGGGAAGTCTTCCGCACCCGGTTCCTGTCGAATGCCCTGGCCACGATCGCGCTGGTGCCCATCATCGTCGAGTCGAGCACCGCCGGCTTCCGACGGGACGGGGGGTGGCCGCCGCGCCGCTACGTTGAGGCCGGGCTGCTGAGCGTCGGCCTGCTCGCCGTCTGCATGATCATCTTCACCGGTCTCATCACGACGTCCAATGCGTCGATTGCGGTGTTGTATGCACCGCTTCCGTTCCTGCTGTGGGCCGCGGTGCGGTTCGGGCCGGGCGGCGCGAGCGCCGGCGTCCTGGTCCTGTCGCTCTTCGCTGTCTGGGCGGCGGTGCATGTCAATCGGCCCTTCGACACCGGCACGGAGGCCGCCAACGCGGTGGCCGTGCAGTTGTTCTTGATCGTGACGTCGGTTCCGCTGTTGACGCTCGGCGGCGTGATCGCCGAACGGCGTCACGGCGAGCGCGCGCTGCGCCGTTCGGAGGAGCGGTTCGCCGTGGCATTTCGCTCGAGTCCCGACGCATTGTTGATCGCGCATCGCAGCGACGGCCGCATCGTCGACGTGAACGCGCAGTGGGAGAAAATGTTCGGGTACGCGCATGGCGAGGCCGTGGGGCATTCGGCCGCCGAGCTGCGCCTCTTTCTCCACGGCGCCGAGGCGGAGCGCTTCAGTGCGCGGCTGTCGTCACAAAGCACTGATGAGACCGAAGTGCTGCTCCGCAGCCGCCGCGGGAAAGTGTTCCGGGCGGTGGTGACCTCGCAGACGGTCGTCATGATGGATGAGCCCTGCGTGCTGGTCGTCGTTCGCGATATCACCGAACGGCGGCGGGCGGAAATGGAGCTGCAAACGCAGCGCACCGAGCTGGCACATCTCAGCCGCGTCGCGTTGCTGGGCGAGCTGTCGGCGACGTTCGCGCACGAGCTGAACCAGCCGCTGGCCGCGATCATGTCGAACGCCCGGGCGGGCCAGCGATTGATGGCGCGCAAACCGCCCGACGTGGCCGAAGTGCGCGCCATTCTCGAGGACATCGTGGCCGACGACCGGCGCGCGGGGGAAGTGATCCGCCGCATGCAGGCGCTGCTCAAGCGCGGGGAGCTCCAGCTCCATCCGCTCGACGTGAACGAGGTGGTCCACGAGGTCCTCCAGCTGCTCCACAGCGAGCTGATTCGGCGCGAGGTGCTGGTCCACACGACGCTGGCGCCCGCGCTGCCGCGGGTCCCCGGCGACCGGATCCAGATCCAGCAGGTCCTGATGAACCTGCTATTCAACGCCTGCGACGCGATGGCCGACCAATCGCGCGACGGCCGCAGCGTTTCCATCGCGACCAGCGGCACGCTCGGCGCCGTACGCATCTCGGTCGCCGATCAGGGCACGGGCATTGCGGAGGGCAACGAAGAGCGGGTCTTCGAGCCGTTCTTCACCTCGAAGCGCCATGGCCTGGGACTCGGACTCGCCATCTGCCGCACGATCGTCGCGGCCCACGGCGGCCGGTTGTGGGCCGTCAACAACGCCGAGCGCGGGGCCACATTCCACCTGGTCTTGCGTCGCAACGGGAATGACGGGCTGAGCTGAGGAGCGCGAGACTTCTCAGTGCTTTTTCTCCTCGTTCCCCTCGTCGCGCTCACGGCTATCCAAGAGCCGTTCCGAGTCGACAGCAGTCCGCCGTCCGTTTCGCCACCCGACAGCGGCCGGTTTCGCTTCACGCCGTTGCTCGCCCCGGCCTACAACCCCGAGATGGAGTTTCTGATCGCGGGCGGGGTCCTGGTGTCGTGGAAAACAGGGCGGAATCCCCTCCGCGTGCAGCGCTCGACCTTGTCGTCGACGATCTCGTACTCGACGATCGGAGCGATCAACTTTAGCACGTCGCTCTCGTCGTTCTGGAAAGAGGACAAGCTGCGCATCAATGCGGACGTCGCGTATAAGGACATGGACGACAACTACTGGGGCGTGGGTTACGACGCCGGGATCGATCCGTGGAACGGCGACGGGACGACGCACTACCACCGCCAATGGTTCAAGCTCGCCCCGCGCGTCGTCTGGGGCGTCGCGAAGAACCTTCTCATCGGCGGCGCGGTGGAATGGAATCGCACCATTGCGACGGACGTGAATTCCACGATGGCCGCGGACCCCGACTACCAGCTGCATGGGAACGACATCAAGAACAACGGTATCGGCGGCGTGGTGCAGTACGACAGCCGCGATGTCGCTGCCAACGCCTGGAAGGGGACGTATGCGGCACTCACGGCGATGTCGTTCGGCGGCTTCATGGGCGGGGAGCACTCCTATCAGACGTACCTGCTCGATTATCGACACTACCGCCCGCTCGGCCGCGATGGCCGCACACTGGCCTGGCAGGTCAAATCCCGCATCGGCGCGCACGACATCCCCTGGACCGAGCTGTCGCTCGTGGGGACTGGCTATGACCTGCGTGGTTACGTCGAAGGGCGATTTCGAGACCGGGCGACGTTGATCGGGCTCGTCGAATACAGGCAGATGTTCGTGCGCAGCAACGGCAAGCTTGCCCGCCACGGGTTCGTCGTCTGGACCGGAGCCGGGTGGCTGGGCGCGGACGTCCGGCATCTCCGCGGCATTATCCCCAACGGTGGTGTGGGATACCGCTTCGAGCTGCAGCCACGCTCGAACGTGCGGATCGACATCGGCGTCGGGCGCCACTCGACTGGCGTCTACTTCAACTTTACCGAAGCGTACTAACGCTCACAGAAGGAGCACTCCATGCTGGCCAGCCTCCTCGTCGTCGCCGCGCTGCAAGCACAGGCGCCTGATACCTCGCTCGAGAACGCGATCGCACTGGTGCGGACGGACGTGCGCGCGAACAAGGCGGCGATCATCGGCCGCGCGCTCGCGCTCCCCGATTCCGAATCGCAGGTGTTCTGGCCGCTGTATCGGGAATTCGAGGCCGAAACGGCAAAGCTATGGGATGAGCGGCTGAAGCTCGTGCGCGATTACGTCGCCGCCTACGACACGCTCAGCGACGCCAGGGCGCGCGAGTTCGTGCAACGCGCCTTCGACATCGACGAGCGGCGCGTGAAGTTGAATCGCTCCACGTACAAGGCGATGTCCAAGAAGCTCCCCGGAAAAACCGTGGCGCACTTCTTCCAGGTGGACGGGTTCTTGAATCGTGTGATCGAGCTGAAGGTGGTGTCGGCGCTCCCTGAAGTCCGCAGGTAGGGAGCGCCGCCACGGCGTGCGTCTGGTTATCTGCGAACCGCGAACCCGACGTCCACGCTCAGCCAGCTCTGATACGGTGCATCACCGGCCGCAAGAGCGTAGTTGTAACGGACCGCGGTGTAGAACGACTCGTACTGCAGGTTGCCGGCCATTGGAATCGCGAAGCCCAGCTCGGGAGCGACGCCGACGTGCCAGTTGTTGTCGGTGATCCGCCATAGACCGACGTCTATCCGCCGGTCGATGTAGTAGGTCCCGGCCTTGACGCCGATGAAGGGACGCGCACTGCCTGCCTCACCCAGATACTTGTGGCCGCTCAGCAAAATGGAGTAGGCGTTGATGTAGCGGAACTGATACCCGGTCAGGTCGGCTTGATCCGCGCTTTGAGTGGTGAACCCTTCCTGATTCATGGCATTCCATCCGAGGTGCAGCCCGAATGAAGTGGTGCCGCGCAGCTGCCGCCACTCCAGTCCGAGGCCCCGGAAGCTATAGTCGCTCACAAACTCTTTGCTGTTCTGCAGCGGCGACGCCATGCTCCACGTCAAACCAAACCACTTGCTCCGCCCCTGCGCGACCACGACGCCGGGCAGGAGCAGCAATGCCAGTGCAGCGATGACGATCCGCGTACGCATGGTCGGCCTCATGGGGACGTCCGGAGATAAGGAGACTGGACGAACGCTTGGGTGATATTGTTGTTGATGCGCGTGAGAATCTCGGTGTTCGTGCCTTCGAGCATGCCATTGAGGGCAGCCGCCCAAGTCGTGGTGGGGTCTCCCGATACCGCAACATCGGGGTCGACCAGGGAAATGAAGATCGTTCCCGACTTGTAGCTCGTGACGACGACCGGCGACCACGGGTAGTACCACTGCGGATCCGACGCTGCACTGTAGCCCCACGTGCCCCAATACCCCCACCAGCCCCAGTATGGCCACCACGGATAGCCCGCCCATGCCTGGTAATTGTCGATCGTGATCCCGGAGACCAGAACGACCGCATCCGGTTGGGCGACGGCGGTATCGACGAACGTGTAGCCCATGGACTCGAAGTTCGTCTGGATTCTGGCGAGGATCTGGGCGTCGTATTGATGATCGAACGTGCCGCCGCTCCCACCAATGACGCCGATATCGACGATCGAATCTGGCATTGCCAATGTGTTCGTGGCCGCGAAGTCGACGTTCGGGGCGTGGAAAGTGAGTACAACGTCGGTCTGCGAGGCTGAATCGATTTCGCCGGGGTAGCACCCCGTCCACAGGAAGACAAACAGCGCACCGGCACAGAGACGCAGAGCACCAGAGTTCATCCGCATACCAATCCTCTCCCGGGTTTGATTGGGTATGATCGACCGCTTCGTGGGGGCGAGCTATTAGACCTTTGGCCAACCGAAAAGCTTGCCAAATCTGAACAACCAAACGTCATACATAACCCCCAGTTTCCTGCGGGAAACTCCCTATTGACCTAAAGGGAAATAGGCTCCATCTCACAGACTATACAGGCACCCGTAGAATCTGCGCCTATGCCACCGACGCATTGGTTGGTTCGAACTGCGGTATGGATGCTCACCACCTCCAGTAGTGAAGGTCATCGTGCGTTCACACAGGCAACCGCGTCTCCCAGTCGTACCACCATCCTCGAAGCCATTGTCGTAGCGGCGCAGGCGCTGTTGATCGCCTGGCTCGTGCTCGAGCGGCGGCGCCAGCGCCGCACCGAGCGGGCGTTGCAGCAGCGGCTGGATTTCGAGATCCTCGTCACCGAGCTCTCGTCGAGTCTCAACATGCTCGGCGCAGCCGAGCGGTGGCCGTTCGTCACGCGTTGGCTGCAGCGTCTCGGCGCCTGCCTCGAGGTCGATCGCGTCAGCCTGCTTCCCGCAGCGAACGGCCGGCACGGCGCGGTGCCGCTCGGGCTGGGCACCGCGTGGGGCAGCGCGTCCGTTTATCCCACAACCGACTTTCCGGCGTTGACGGCGCTCGTCGCGCATGGCGAAGTCGTCCGATTCGGCAGCCTCGAGGTGCTGCCTCCCGCGCTGGCGAGCGACGGTCCGGCGTTTCGGCGCAACGGTGTCGAATCGGCCGTGCTGGTTCCCCTGCGGCATAACGGCGCCGTGCTGGGCGCGCTGGCGCTGGGGACCAGTCGGGAACGGTCCTGGCCCATCACGTTGGTCGAGCGACTCGAGTTCGTAGGGGCGATACTCGCGCGCGCGGTGTCAGGGGGCGGGGGGAGCGGCGCAGGGGCGCGCGAGGCTGCGGCCACCGTCTCCCACCCGACAAACGGTGGTGCCGCGAAACCCGGCGGCCATCCTCCTCTGGTGTTCGATCCACACCATGAGAACGAGATCGCACGGTTTGCCCGCGTGCGCACGCTGGGGGGGTTCGCCCTCTCGCTGGCGCATGAGCTCAATCAGCCGCTTTCGGCGATTCTCGCGAACGCCCAGGCGGCGCGGCGCTTTCTCGCGGACCCGAACCCGCAGATCGACGAGGTCCGCTCGATCATCGACGATATCGATGCCGACGACCGGCGCGCCGGGGAACTGATTCACGCGATGCGCGCGTTGCTCCACCATCACGAAGTCCAGCTCGTGCTGCTCGATCTCAATGAGGTCGTACGTGACGTCACCCGCATGCTCCACGGGGACTTCCTGTTGCGGCGTGTGACGCTGGTTCTGGACCTCGACGCGCAGCTGCCCAAGGTGCGGTGCGATCTCGTGCAGCTGCAACAAGTCCTGCTCAACCTGATCATGAATGCCTCTGAGGCGATGGCCGAAACGACGACGCTCGATCGCCGAATGATCATTCGCACGCGGGCAGGCGACGACGGACGCTGCGTCATCTCAGTGCGGGACGCCGGCAAAGGCATCCGCCCGGAGAACTTCGAACATTTGTTCGAGCAGTTTTTTACCACCAAGCACGATGGGCTGGGGATGGGTCTCTCGATCGCGCGGTCGATCATCGAGAGTCACGGCGGTCGCATCTGGGCGACCAACAATTCCGACGCCGGGGCGACGTTCCACGTCGCACTTCCTATCGCCCCGGGAAAGGAGACGTCATGAGGCAGAGCAGCACTGTCCGGTCGATTCCGCGATCCCTGACGGCGCCTCTCGTGGCGCGCCGTAAAGAGGAGCCACCCTCTCCGGCGTTCCCCGGCGCGCATGTCTTTGTCGTGGACGACGACGCGTCCGTGCGGAAGTCACTCGACCGCCTGCTGAGCTCGGTCGGGTACCGGGTCCAGACCTTCGAGTCCGCGCGGGAGTTTTTGGCGCGCCCCGCCGCGCCGGCCGACGGCCCGCAGTGTCTGATCCTCGACATTCGCATGCCCGGCGTCAGCGGATTGGATCTCCAGATGTCGTTACGCAGCTCCGGCGTGAACATCCCGATCATCTTCTCGACGGGATTTGGGGATGTCGCTTCCAGTGTCCGCGCGATGAAGATCGGCGCGATCGACTTTCTCACGAAGCCGATCGATGAAGAGGAGTTGCTGGCCGCCGTGGAGCGCGGACTCACGCTCGATGCCGAGATGGCGCGGGTGGACGCGCTGATGGGGGTCCTCAAGACCCGCCAGTGTCGGCTGACACCGCGCGAAAACCAGGTCTTCTCGCTCGTTGTCACCGGCATGCTGAATAAGCAGATCGCGGGTCGGCTGGGCACATGCGAGCGGACAATCAAGGTGCACCGCGCGCGCATCATGAAAAAGATGGAGGCTGGCTCGGTTGCCGATCTCGTTCGGATGGCGGACCGGCTGGGTGTGCCGCCCACTGCCGGCCGATCAAGCGAAGCGCGCGGAATGGCGTTGACCTAAGGTCACATACGCAGCCGGTGGCCGGGGCGGTAATGTGGGCCCCATTCACGCGCCTCCGCGTGGATGGGGCCTTCATCCAGGACCGTCATCTGCAAACGACGCCCTCAACAGCGCCCTTGATCGGCGTCATCGACGACGATCCGTCCGTCCTGAAGTCGTTGGGACGGCTGCTCCGCGCCTCGGGGTTGCGCGTCGTCTCCTTCCCGTCCACGGAACAGTTTCTCGAGACCCATCCGTCCTGGTCGCTCAACTGCCTCGTCCTCGATGTCCACTTCGAGGGGATGAGCGGGTTCGATCTCGAAGCATACCTGGCCGACGCGGGTGTACGCTTTCCGATCGTCTTCATCACCGCGCACGACGATGCAGCGACGCGCGAGCGCGTCGAAGCCAAGGGATACGCCTTCCTGCGCAAGCCGTTCGAGGAGAGCGCGCTGCTCGAAGCGATCAACCGCGTCATGGCAGCAAATCGCCCGCAGCGCTAACCCGCCCCATGAGACCAGACATTTCGCAGCCTCGGGTCACCGCAACGTCAGATTCGACGCGTATTTCCACCGAGCTCGCCTCCCGCCGGACCGGAATGTCGTTCCAGCGGACGCGGATGAGCGCAGATCGCACGCTGATGTCCGTGATCCGCGCGGCGCTCTCGCTGATCGTCTTCGGGTTCACGATTCACCAGCTCTTCACCAAGCTCACGCAGTCTGGGACGCTCCTGGGAGGCCAGCACGCGGCGCGAACCTTCGGAACGATGCTGGTGCTGGTGGGCATCGTGATGCTGGCCCTCGGCACGTTTTCGCACGTTCGCTTCTTGGTGAATCTGCGCACGACGCGCAGCGAAATGACCGCCGATGGTTTGATCCACGGACAAAGCGGATTTCCACCGTCGCTCGGTCTGATTAGCGCGCTTCTGCTGTTCCTGATCGGGCTCGGCGCCATCGCCAGCATGGTGTTCCACATCGGGCCGTTCGACTGAACCCGCCCAGCCTGTAATGGTTCGCCGCCCACATCGCGCGGCCTGGCTGCTGGCGGTCCTGTTTGTGTTGCCGTTCGAGGCCGGCCGGGGCCAAGCTCTGCTGGTGCTCCTGTTCGGCGACAAGTTCGCCTCCGAAAACGTGCAAGGGGGGATCAAGTTCGACGTGGTCTGGTCGACACTCTCCGGCCTGTCCGGCGCTGAGCGACTGAGGTCGTGGGACCTCGGCGGGTTTCTCGAGGTCAAGCTCAACAGCCGGTTGTCGATCCAGCCAGAATTCACGTTCAAATCGCCCGCCGGCGCGCGATCATTGCCGTTCGTGCCCACGGGCCAGCCCGACGTGGACAGCGCATTCGCCGGAGCGAGCGATGTATCGGTGACGAGGACCCTCGGCTACATCACCGTTCCCTTGCTGCTCAAGGTCAAAGCCGGTCGGTTCAACCTGGGAGTTGGACCTCAGCTCGGTTATGTGGTCAAGGCCGAGGACCACTACATCGCCACCCTCGCCCGAAGCGACGATCTGTCGTACACGCAAAGCCTCTGGTCGCGTGTCAACCGCTGGGACGCCGGCGTGAATGTCCTAGGCGAATTCGCGCTGGCACCCGGCCTGGGGCTGCACAGCATGCGGATTCGCCTGGCTTGGTACCACGCGTTCGGTGACGCACTGTCTGACTCACCGGGGACGAACGACGGCCTCAGCATCGGGTTCGGGTTGCCGATCGGCGGACCTTCACAAACGACCCCATCAAACACCAAACCATGAACCGTATCCTGATTGGCTCGGTGGTGGGCGCGGTGCTCCTGCCGTTGCGCGTCACTGCGCAGAATCCCGATCTTGCACTCACGCAAGCCGAACGTGACAGCATCCTCGCGACGTATGACCAGATTTTCCCCATCTGGGGCCGCAAGGCGATCGAGCGCGGTTTCGATCTCCCGAATCCGCTGGGCTTCAACATCGGCGCCTTCACGGCCAATCAGGACCTGCTTATTTCGAATCTCGGACTCGGGTTCAATGCCCCGCCGCAGCCCGTGGATTTCATCACGTTCTCAGGTGCCGAAGCGAAGATCACGAACTGGAACACGCGAGTGGATCTGTGGGTGTTCCCCTTCCTCAATGTCTACACCATGCTCGGCACGGGACCCGCGCAAACCACGGTTCACATCGCGACTCCGGTGGCGTTCACGTCCGTCGCGAAGTTCAAAGGCAGCAACTTCGGCCTCGGGTTCACGGGAGCATTCGGGTTCCGTCGCAATTTTATCGTGGTGGATTACAACCATCAGTGGGCCTTCTCGAGTCTGCTCGACGCCCCGGTGCCCGTGAATGTGTTGAGCATGCGTTATGGGAAGGCGTTTCGGGTCGGCGCACGCCAGAAACGGATGCGCACGACCTTTTGGATCGGTACAATGTTTCAATCATTGAAGAGCGGCACCTCGGGATCGATCAAGCTGTCTGAAGTCCTCCCCCCCGGCGTGGATTCGCTCTTCCAAGGCTACCAGAGCTCGGCCTGGTACCAGGGGCTCACGCCGCCGCAGCAGGCGCTGGTCGATGAGTTCGTGCAGCGCCTGCAGGGGGGGCTCGACACGACCGTCGTAAATTACAGCTTGAACAAGAAACTAGGCGATCCCTGGAACATGATACTCGGCGGCACCTACGACGTCGGCCGGCACTGGGGATTGCGCGCCGAAGTCGGATTCATCGGGCGACGATCCTTCCTGATGATGGCGAACTACCGAATCGGGCTCTAGCTGTGCGCGTCATTTACGACTGGCCGATCTGGATCCCGATTCTCACGATCCTCCTGCTCTCCCTCGGCGCCGGTGAGCTCGCCTTCCGGTACGCCCGTTCGCGGCAGCTTTCGGACGCCGAGCGCGACATTATCAACACGCTGAGGACGAGCACGCTCGGGCTGGTCGCCCTGCTGCTGGGGTTTTCCTTCGCCATCACCAGCAGTCGTCACAATGATCGCTCGCGACTCGTCATGGACGAGGCCAACGCGATCGGCACCTGCTATTTGCGGGCCGGTCTCGTTGCGGAACCCGCCCGCAGCGAGATCCGAACCGCGGTGCGCCGGTACACCGATTTGCGCATAGAAAGCTTCGAGCGAGGCCTCGTTCGCCGGGAATTTGAGAGGCTCGCTACCGCCATGAGCGGGGCGCTCGACGAGCTGTGGACCGGGGTGGCGCATGCGGTCAGTGCGGACCGCCAGCTGGCGCTCACTAGCGCCATCGTACCTGCCGCGAACGAGGTGATCGACCTCTCCGCCACCCGCGAATGGATGCGGAGTTATCACATGCCCCCATCGGTGGTCTGGCTGCTGGCAATGTCCATCATCCTGTGCGGGGCCATGACCGGCCATGCGCTGGGCGAAGCAGGACGCAGGCACGTGGGGCTATCGTTGGGGCTCAATCTGCTGATCCTGACGGTCGCCTTTGTCGTCCTCGATTTCGACCGGCCGCGTCGCGGCGTGATTCGCGTCGATCAGACCCCACTGATCCAACTGCGTGAGAGCATGAAGGAGTACCCCAAGGTTCAATAGGCGCTCCCGTGCCAAGACCGGAAGATTGCGTGAAGCGGTGGCGCGGGTCGCTCATGCTCGCGGTGATTCTGGCACCCTTGGCCAGACACGCGGGGACGGCTCGGCCACCGCGCTGTCTTTCAACAAATCGACCTTCGAGGAATGAGAGGCGTCATGTCCCGGATGTTGATTCTCGCGCTCCTGGCATGCCCCGCCGTCGAGCGGGCCTCCGCGCAGACCTGTGACTTCAGCAAGGTGAACGGCGTTGTCTGGTGGGGCACAGAAACCCGCATGCCGGTGGCGCGCTTCGCAGCCTATATGGCGCCCATTCTCTGGTTTTCCCCGGACGAACCGTCGCTGCTCGAGATGAACGGATTGAACGTCCGCGTCCCTGAGGCACTCCCACAGGAATCGAAGCCTGACCGGCCGGTGATGTACTACCAGCTCAACCTTGTGTTCAAGCGACCTGACGCGAAAAGCGCGGCGGTGCTACGGACGGCCGAGGGCGGCACAAGTAACAGTCTCGATCTCACGACCACGGCGATGGTCTTCCTGAAGTATTTCGCGTATTTCCCCACCGAAGAGGGACTGGGCGCTCACCCCCACGACATCGAGCCTGCCGAGTTCCGCGTCGTTGTTGTGCCACACACCTGGGCCGGGTTCAAGAAATGGTATCCGCGCGGCGTCAAATGCGCGGCACCCACCTACGTGATTGCGGTGACGCGGGTGAGTGCGCAGGCACACGGGCTGGTCTGGTTCTGGAACGTGCTCGACACCGACGACTACACGCAATTCCCCATGCACCTCCTGGTGGAGGAAGGCAAGCACGCGTTCGCCACCGATAAGAATGGCGATGGCGTGTTTACGCGCGGCTACGATGTCAACGTTCGCATCAACGACGCATGGGGAGCCCGCGACATCATTCGGACGGGCAAGGTGTTCTCTGGCGGCTATGAGTCCTGGATGACCAAGCTGCGACGTCCAGAGTACCGCGTCCTGCCGCCGCTGCCCGACGACAGCCCGCTGCGCGGTGAGCTGCGCCGGCGTGTGAGGGGGATGCAGAATGCCATTTACGAGCTGCGTCCGTTCCCTCCGCTTTCGAGCGCCGGCGAGGACCACGGCCTGGTGCACCTCATGCAGGATAAGGTGGTGGTGAACTGGCCGAAGGAGCAGGGTTTCACTGACGTCAACAAGTGGCGATCGACGGCGGGCGAGGGGGCGGTGATCAAATCGCTGTCGATCGCCTACCGCAATGATGGCGCAAGAGGATTCGTGTGGTCATTTCCGTTTTTCATCGTCAAACACCTCGAAGATCCCATGAGCGGAGGATACATCCTGCAGCGGATGTACGTGCAGGGCGAGAACCTGCGCGACTTCGGCTGGGCCGCGCTCTACACGCCCTCCGCCTCGCGCTGGCTCGACACCTATCTGTCCGCCGGGGCCGAGAATGCGCATACCGTCGACTCGACGGGGGCGATCGACGGCAAGTGGGCGTTCGTATTCGAGACGGGAATCAAGTTTCGTGTCAACATCAATGAGACGCCGGTGAAGGTGCTGCATCACCTCACCGACTACTGGGGCGTGCGCCTCGGCATCAAGAACCGCGGTTTCCCTTCCATCAACAAGCTGACCTACGTGTTCGAGATCGGCGCGGGCTCGTTCTGATGTTCCGGACGCCGTGTGTGTTGGTGACGATCGTGGCCGTCACTGCAGGATGCGAGACGGTCGATCTGCGCGGCACGCTCGGCAAGACCTCGTGGCAGCTCGTGCATTTCGAGGGGGGCGACGGCACAGTCCTCACGCCTGACGACGGGAGCAAATACACGCTGACGTTCAACCCCGACGGCTCATTCGCTGCGCGGATCGACTGCAACCGCGGCAGCGGCACGTGGAAATCAGCGGCGCCGAGCCAGCTGGAGCTCGGACCGATGGCGCTCACGCGCGCGTTGTGTCCTCCAGAGTCGTTGCACGATAAGATCGTGAAGCACCTGCCGTATGTGCGGTCATACATCATCAAGGACGGTCATCTATTCCTCTCCTTGATGGCCGACGGCGGGATCTACGAATTTGAGCCTCGCCGGTAGGGTCAAGACATCGGGTGCCGCGCGCGGCCCACGATGATCGTGATGTTATCGGTGCCGCCGCGTTCCAACGCCAGCCGCAGCAAGTCCTGACACACCTGCTCCGCCGAGCGGATCGACGCGAGGGCCACGCCGAGCTCCTCGTCGGTGACATGCCGGGTGAGTCCATCGGAGCAGAGCAGCACGACGTTGTCCCGCCGCTGGTTCAATGCCGATACCACGGGATCGGCGTTGCGCCCGCCGATCGCGCTCGACAGCACATTGCGATAGGGTGAGCGCGCGACTTCCTCGGCTTTCAACGTGCCGCTGTCGACGAAGTCCTGCGCCACCGTCTGGTCGCGCGTGAGGCGCCGCAGCGCGCCGTCGCCATACACGTAACAGCGGCTATCGCCGACCTGCAGCACATAGGCGCGCGGCCAGACACCAATCGCCATCGTCAGCGTGGTCGCGGGACCGTAATCCTCTGCGTCGCTGCCGATGGCGCGCACGGCCGTGTGCGCCTCCAGGGCTGCCGCGCGGAGTGCGTCGACGAAGGCAGGTTCGTGATTGGGATCGGCAACTGAAAAACAGCGCAGCGTGGACTGGACATACTGCGCGATCGTCTCGACCGCCCGCTGGCTGGCCGCGGCTCCGCCCGCGGTCCCGCCAACACCGTCCGCCACGACGCCGAACGTCGCCAACCGCTCCCCGCGCAGCAGGAGCTGCGACATCGGGAGGCTGGTCCCGTGCACCGCGAGTTCGCGGTGCAGCGTGCCGATGAGAAAGTGATCCTGATTCTCCGAGCGAACCAACCCCTGGTGGGTCAACCCAAAGAGGTCGAGGTCCTCGTCGCGCGGCTTCAGATCGGCCGTCACGGTCGCGTTCAGGACATCGGAGGGGCTCACGGGACCGCGCCGAGTTTGGGGAGGGCTTTACTGTGTGCGGGCGACCGTGGCGGGCTCGGCAACTCCGTTCAGTGTTCGAACGGCGCGGAACAGGTCGCCCACACTGTAGAAGTCGACCGCCACGATATTTGGGGGGCGGTTCCGCTGGTCACGACACGCGCGGGCCCGCTTGAGCAGGAAATCGTACGCGTTGACGATTGCGGCATTCGATGGACGCGGCGCGGGTGTGGTCTCGATCCAGTGGTTGATCTGGAAGAACGGCGCGGTGGCGCCGCCGCGATTCGGCCGGCATGAAAAATCCGCCGGCGTGTGGAAGGTGTACGGCGTTTCCTGCATCGACTCCCAGGCCGGATGCAGCCACGGAACGCCCGGCTTACCCGTCTCTATGAACACCACTAGGCGCTGCCCCGCGTCGATCATCTCGCGCAAGGTCGGGACCGATTGCGTGAGTGAGCCCGTGTAGATCATGTCCAGCAGCCCGGCCTCCTGGAACAGCTTCGCGATATCCTCCGGCGGGATGTAATCCTCGATTACCATCACCACGACCTCACCAGGATTCGCCAACATGAACTCGCGTATTCCGTCGAATGTCGGTCCGACGGGATACGCACCCAGCTCGCAGAACCCGTGGCAGAAGTAGATCCCCGACGAACCGCTCACCTGACCGAGGAACCGCTCGCGAATGCGCAGGGCGGCGGCGGTGGCTTCCGGTCCGAGCGCTCCCTGAATCTTGTCTTTCGAGCTCCCCTCCCGGTCGAAATCGGTGAGCACATACTCACCGGCCGGAAGGCCGTAGTGCACGTCGATGAGCAAGGCACGAATGCCGTCTTCGAGCTGCCCGGGAATGGCGCGGCTCTGGTGTGGGAACAACCAGCCGGGCACCTCGGCATTCGACATGGCGTTGTGTGCGCCGGCAAAGACAACCTGGTTGATTCGGCGGTTGCAGAGCCGTGCGGAACCATTGCATACGGTGACGACGCCCGTCGCTTCTGGGGTCGCCGCTGGTGCCCGGAAGACGAGCAACGCCGTGCCGCCGAGCGCCAGAACCAGCGTCGCCGCCACGACGGCCACCGCCCTCCAGGCCCGCGCCTCGGTCCGCGCGGTCGGTGCCGCGCTCACGGCCTGCGCATTTGTGATGACGAGGCGGAAGACTTCCCGCAGGCCGAGGTAGATGAGGACGAGGCCGACGACCGCGACCAGCCCGGCCGCGGCTGTGGCAGGACTGACCGCGGCATATGCGCCTGCCGAGAGGAACAAGACCGCCCGGCCGAGCCGGGCGCGAGGACGGAGCGGCGCGGTCAGCCAGGCCAGGAGGGCCTTGGCGCGGGCAAACGGATCCATCGCCTCAAGCATCGTCGAACCGGCGGCCGCGAGCACGACGGCGACGCACCCGACGATTACGGCCACCTGTTTGAGCACGCCGAAAAACGCCGCCCACAGCCCGTGCACGACGCCCCGCAGCTCCGGGTTGGGGGTCACGGCGGCGGCGACGAGCCGGCCGGCGGGGAGAACGGCGATGAGTACGAGCGCTACGCCAAATAGTCCCCCGCCAGCGCGCACCAGCGCCGTCTGGCGGTCCGGCGCAACCCAGATCGACGCAACGACAGCAGCGAGCCCCACCAGCAGCAGCGCCCAGGCGCCCCAGAGAATACGACCGACGAGTGCCCACGCGTTAATGAATCGCGTAAACGCGCGCTCGGCTTGTGGTGACGCGAGCTTCGTCTCGATGGCGGGTGGAAGCTTGGCCGCGAGGTCGGGGTTCACGTTCGCGAGCGCGCCGCGTACCAAGACGGACACATCGGGCAGCGACATTACGATGTTGCGCCCGGCGGACTCGAACAGCGAGCGGTGCGCCGCGCGCGCCGACGTGCGCACGACTGCGCGGAACGGGCCAGAACCCACGACACCAGTCACCGCCGGTTGAATGACGGAACGCACGCTGACAAGGTTGGGGCGCTGGGCCACGATCGCGTCCGTGATGCGAGCAGCGACGAAGCCGGCGACGCGCGGGTCCGAGAGTGTCGCCGCCACCCGGCGCGCGAAGGGATCGGGACGGACGATGCCGCGCGCAGTGGCGCCGATAATGAGTCCCATCAGAATGAACAGGGCGCCGAGACCCAACAAGACAGTCGATTTTCTGACCGAGCGGGCGGGCGCCATGAAGTAAAGAATGTTGCCTTGCGCCCGGGTTGTTTACTGCACTAAGGGTCAATAGTCGCTTTTCCGCAGCCCTCGTAGCCTGGCCCTCGTGCTCCTGCTCCCGGTCGCGGCGATCGTCGCGCAATCCGTCGCGGTCCCGCCCAATTTGATCCTGACCAACTACGATCGCCTTCCGGTCGGCCAACGCGAAGGCATCGAGGCGGGAGCCTTCCTTGCCAGGACTAACGACGCAGGGGCTAACTGGTACAATCCAGCCGGACTCGGGAACAGCGTTGAAACCTCGTTGAACGCGGGCGCCAACGCGTACGAGTGGACCAAGATGGGCCTCGAAGGCTTCGGCACCACACAGGGGCGCTCGCGCATCAACACCATCGGCACGCTGATCAGCGTCGCGATCGGTAAGGGAACGATCAAGTCGGATGAATGGCGTCTGGGATTCTCTTTGGCGCGCCCGATCGTATGGCGGCCCAGCAGCATTGATTTTGCGTTCTCACCCAGCGCCGACCAAGTGGTGGCCTATGCCTCCAATGCCGATTTCAACGTCATGATCCCTGGCGTCGCGATAGCGTACGCTCCCGGGGGGGTCAGCACGGGTCGATTCCGGATTGGAGCGGGCCTCGGGATGGCCATTACGTCGCTCAGTCAGAACCAATCGATCTCGTCTCGCGTGACGACGCCAACCAGCGCCTCGCTCACCGAGCAGAGTTTTTCCGCGGAGGGGTCAACCTGGCAGCTGCAACCTTCCGGCGGCGTGCAGTGGGATGCAACATCGAGCATCATTCTGGGCGCGCGCGTGGTCGCGCCGGCCATCCGTATCCTCGGCAGTACACGCATGACGCTCGAGACTTCACAATTCACCTCACCCACTTCGACCGATCTGGTCTTCCGCGACAACGAGGCCACGTTCGACTACAAGCGCCCGCTCGAGGCGTCGGTCGGTGCAGCCTACCACACGAGCAGCATCGAGCTGGAACTGGACGTTCACTACTACGGTGCAATCAACTCGTATGAGCTGTATTCGAGCGACAGCACTGCGACGCTGACGACGGTCGACAACACCGGGACGCCGACCGTCACGAACCCGCCGTTCATCGCGACGGTGAATAGCGCGCGCACCGTGACCAACGTTGCGGTCGGCGGCCATTACCGCCTGTCGCAGTCGCTCCGTGTTCATGCCGGGTTTGCGAGCGACCTTTCGCCCGTGGACGATGAGGCGCAGTCGATCTTTCGCAAAGTGGATTTATCGCGCTTCACGGCCGGTCTTTCTCTCACGGGACAGCGCCTATCCGGGTCGCTCGGTCTCGGGTATTCGGTTGGGAGCGGCACCCGCGAGTTCCTGGGGCCCGCGACAGGCGAGACGCGGCTCAACATAAAGACTCTGAACGTGCTCTTCGGGCTCTCGTTCGCCTTCGGCCAGTAGTGTCGGGCGCTTGCCAGAAGAGCCAATTCCGCCCCCTAGCTTACCTGCCGTATCGACGATAGCATGGATCTCATCGAAACTTCCGGGGCCTGTCGCAAGGGGAGAGGTACCGTGATTCTGCGGAAGGCGGCAGGTCCCGCTTTCATCGCTGCCCTCGTGGCCCTGGCCTGTGAGGGACGCGCGCGACCGATCATTGGGGTCGTGAGCGACTCCTCGCTAGTCGGCGCCGGCAACCCGCCACCAGCCCTCGCGACCGTGCTGATTGTCGACAACGAATACCAACCGAGTCTCGTGGTTGTGCGGATTGGCGGCATCGTCGCCTGGGTGTGGGGACCGGGCGTCACCGAACAGCACAACGTCACGTTCGCAGACTCGTCACGGACCAGCCCCACCCAGACGCAGGGGACGCATAGCGTCACATTCTCGACCGCCGGCACCTTCGATTTCGACTGCACCATTCACCCCACGATGACCGGGAGTGTAGTGGTCAGATAGCCCCCAGCCCCCAGCCCCAAGGCCCGTGGCCCCAGGCCCCGCCTTCCCCAAGGTCTCATGGCTGTACTGAGCGTACTCAGGGCAGGTTGTCCCAAAGTGCCACTCCGACATCCACAGGAGGAAGTCCCCGTGATTCGACAACTCACCGCGCTCACCGCCGTGCTCGCTGTCGCGTGCGGCGGGCCGGACATCACCGTCAGGCGTGATTCCAACGTGCCAATTCCCAAACCGGCGACCTGGGCTTGGGGCGCGCGCGATACCGTGAGCCATTACGAGCTCGATCCCGTCGCCCAGAATGGCATGCTCCATCAAAAGGTGCGGGAGTCCATCGAGAGCAGCCTGACAAGCAAGGGATGGAAAAAGGCCGACGACCCTTCACAGGCGCAGGTGATCGTGACTTATCACGTCGGCATCAAGCGGACGACCGAGATGCAGGGCACGACGACAACGACCGGCGGCGGGTGGTGGGGCGGCTACGGGTGGGGCGTGTACGGAGCGCCGACGTACTCCTCGACGACCATGAGGCCGGTAGACTATACGACCGGAGGGCTGCTCGTCATCGTGCGCGACCGGGGCACGGGCAACATCGCGTGGGAAGGGCTCTACAAGAAGGAAGTCACGAATACCGAGCGCGTGAGACTGGAGAACGTGCCCAAAGCCGTCGACGAGTTACTCGCCGATCTCAGATGATGAACCGCGGCAACGGTCGTGGGGGGGGGG